>JAJEAR010000040.1 GCA_022822665.1 Alphaproteobacteria bacterium
GATGCTCGAGTACAAGGCGTACAGGGTGATCGCGGTCGATCCCCGCTACACCAGCCAGACCTGTGCAGCGTGCGGGCACGTCGACGCCCGATCGCGCAGGACACGGGACCGGTTTCACTGCGTGGCCTGTGGCCACGCCGACCTGAATGCAGCGGCGAACATCCTGGCCTCGGGGACTGGGGCTTCTGCGTGGGGAGGCGGCGGGGGTGCCCGGCCTGTGAACCGCGAAAATGATCGGAGGCTGGCGGCGTGATGTCGGCACTATTCGATATAAGTCCCAACCCATACCGTACCTCAGCGCGACCCAACGCCGATAGGCGTGCTTGATCCGGGTGACCTGGGCCGGAACTTCGGATCAGCGTCCGATTTCGTGCGGCTCCGATCGGTCCAGCATGCACGACGGGATGCCTGCAGACATCGCGATCGCGCACGCCGTCGATACGCCGGGTGAAATCGCGGCATTGGCAGACACGCGCGGGGCTGCGCCGTGCGCCGGACGTGACCCGCTCGTCGCTACCGCTCGCGGTTGCCGGACACGAACACCGTCAGCGTCGAGCAGAGCATGATCGCGGCGATGCCGAAGAACATGAACGACGCGTCGGAATTGTCCAGGATCCAGCCGAACAGCGGCGGTGCGATCACGCCGCCGATGCTGAAGCCCGAGGTTACGAACCCGAACACCGTGCCGAAGGCGCCCTCCGGCGTGACGGAACGCACGATCATGTCGCGCGACGGCATGATCACGCCGTGCAGGAGGCCCTGCAGCGTCATCAGCACGAAGATCAGCACCAGGGGCAGGGAGATGGCGCCGACGACGGCGATCATCGCGGCGGTACCGATGAAACAAACCGCGGCGACCAGGTTGTGCCGCCGGGTCCGGTCCGCCACGATTCCGCCGAGCAGCACGCCGACGGCGCCCGCCACCAGGTAGGCCGACAGCACCAGGGTCGCGCTCTCGATCGCCGTTCCCTGCTGCTGGTTCAGTCCGACGATCAGGAAGCTGGCAATCCCGGTCGAGCCCAGCGAGAGCAGGGTGAAGAACCCGAGACAGAGCAGGATCGGAGGCGAGAACAGCAGCGAGATACCATGGGTGTGACCGCGTGACCGCTCGGCGCGCTGCCGGGCGAGGTGCGGCGCGTGACGCAGGTGCCGGGCATAGAGCATCATGACCAGCATGGTCGCGATGCCGCACGCGCCCGCGATCGCCAGTCCCGTGCGCCAGCCCACCGCGAGGTTGAGGAACACGATCACCGGACCGGCGGCCGCGAAACCGGCATAGCCTGCGAAGGTGTGCAGGCTGAATGCCCGGCCCATGCGCCGGCCCGACACCGAGGCCGAGAGGATCGCGTAGTCGGCAGGGTGATAGACACCGTTGGCGCAGCCGGCGACGAACATCAGCGCCATCAGGGTCCAGAACCCGTCGGCAAATCCCATCAGGAGAAACGCCGCGCCCTCCACGCCGAGCCCGGCGATCAGCACGGTGCGGGCGCCGATCCGGTCGACCAGGAAACCGAAGGGGACCTGGGTGAGACCCGTGGTCGCGCTGAACACCGCCACCAGCAGGCCGAGCTCCGCGTAGGAGACACCGAGGGCCTGCTTGAGCAACGGGAATAGCGGCGGCAGCAGGTAGATGTAGAAGTGGCTGAAGAAATGGGCGACACCGACCAGCGCGATTACCCTGTAATCGGAGCGGCCGTCATCGGCGGGGCGCTCGCCGCGCGGTTGGTCAGCCGTGACGTCCATCTTCGGTCAGCCTGCCTCGGTCCTGGGAGTTTCGGGGTCCGGATGGCGCCACATTCCTCTCAACACCCGTTCGCGGTCAAGGACCGGACCGGAGTGCCGCGGCGGGAGACTCGCGGGTCCGCGTCCCGCCGGGTATCGTCGCGCCGGCAGGACCCGTGGCAGGAAGCCTGCAGCACGTCGTGGACACGCCGGGGGATTCGAATGCCGCAGGGCCGTTCCGGTCCGCAGCCGCGGGCCTGGCAGGTGATGCTGAGCGGCAGGACGCTCGACCTGCTCCATCCGTCCCCGCTCGACATCGAAATCGAGGACATTGCCCACGGGTTGTCGCGGCTTGCCCGGTGGAACGGCCAGACCAGTGGTGACCAGGCATGGTCGGTCGCCCAGCACAGCCTGCTGGTCGAACGCCTGGCCGTCAGGCTGAAGGAGGATCTCGAGGTCCGTTGGCGGCTGGCCGCGCTGCTGCACGATGCGCCCGAGTTCGTCATCGGTGACCTGATCAGTCCGTTCAAGGCAGTGATCGGCACGGAATACCGGCAGGTCGAGGACCGGCTGCTTACGGCCATTCACCTGCGCTTCGGTCTGCCGGCGACCCTGCCCGGCAGGGTCGTGAAGCTGATCAAGCGTTCCGACCGGATCTCCGCCGGGCTCGAGGCGGTGCAGCTTGCCGGGTTCAGCCAGAATCGGGCGCGCAGGCTGTTCGGCCAGAGCCGGGTGGGAAGCGACATCGTGCTCCGGCCCTGGTCGCCGGACGAGGCGCGGCTCCGCTTCCTCGAGCGGTTCGGCCAGCTCGCCGGGTAGTCCGGGTCTCACGCCGGGGCCAGTTGCGCGACCGGTCTTTCGCGGATCGGCCAGTGAACGAGTGCCGATGCGACGCCGAGACCGATCGAGATCCACCAGACGATGTCGTAGGACCCGAAGGTGTCGTAGGCGTAGCCGCCGAACCACGCTCCGAGGAAACCGCCGATCTGGTGGCTGAAGAAGACGATGCCGAACAGCATCCCCATGTAGCGTGGCCCGTAGATGTGGGCCACCAGGCCCGACGTGAGCGGCACGGTGCTGAGCCACAGGAAACCCATCAGCACCGCGAAGACGTACACCATCATCTCGCTTGGCGGCAGCAGCACGAAACCGGCCATCACAATCGCGCGCCCGAAATACAGCGAGCTCAGCAGGTACTTCTTCGAATACCGTCCACCGGCCACGCCGGCGAGGTAGGAGCCGATCACGTTGCACAGCCCCACCAGGCCGATGGCCCAGGCCCCGGTTTGTGCCGCGAGCCCGAGATCGACCACGTAGGAGGGCAGGTGGGTGGCGATGTAGGCGACGTGGAACCCGCAGACGAAGAAGCCCAGCACCAGGAACCAGAAGCTCGGGTGGCGCAGGGCTTCCGACAACGCCTGGCGCATGGTCTGGGAGCGCAGCGCGTCCGACTGCGGGACCGGGCGGGCCTTCAGGAACACCAGGCCCATCGGTATCATCAACAGGGCGGTCGCGGCGAGGATCAGCAGCGCACCGCTCCAGCCGAACCCGTCCAGCAGCTGCTGTGCCATGGGAACGATCATGAACTGCCCGAGCGAGCCCGCGGCACCGACGATCCCGAGCGCCCAGGACCGGCGCTCCGCCGGGAACAGCTGTGCGACCGCGCCGAAGATGATGCCGAACGACGTGCCGGACAGACCGACCGCGACCAGGAATCCGGCGCTGAAGTACAGCATCGCCGGCCCGGTCGACATCGCCATCAGCACCAGGCCGGCAACGTAGAACACGGCGCCGATCATGATTGCCTTGAACGGCCCGTACCGGTCGGCGAAGGCGCCGAAGAACGGCTGGGTCGCGCCCCAGACCAGGTTTTGCAGGGCCATCGACAGGGCAAAGACCTCGCGGCCGACGCCGAAGTCGAGAGAGATCGGGCCGAGGAAGAGGCCGAAGCCGGCGCGGGTACCGAAGGAGATGGCGGCGATCAGACCGCCGAGCAGCAGGGCGACGTAGGCGAGCCTCGACGTCGTGATCAGGCCGGCTGTCCGGTGCGGCGGCACGGATGCCTGGAAGACCCGGGCGTATTTCCAGCGCCCCGCCGTCTCGTCGAAGGTGGCGCCGACGATCCGCAGTGCCGTCGCTTCCCCGCGTCCGAGCATCCCGGAAGCCTCGGCTTCCATCGGCGCGAAGACCGTCCCGCGGGACAGGGTTTCCCACTGTCCTCCGGCCCTGCGCTGGAGGAAGTACTGCTCATGGGTCATGCGGGATGGCCTTCATCGGATCCGGTTGGCGCACTTTCCGCGCCGGCCGGGAAGGACGCAAGTCCGCCGGCAAGCACGGCAGCCGTGCCCGATTCGCACGAAACCGGCGTCACCGGGCACCGCCGGACATGGTCACCAGCAACTGCGCGTAGTCCGCTGCCGCCTCGTACTGCGTCCAGTGCCCGATCCCGTCGAGTACCTCGACGTTGGTATCGGGACGCGTCTCGCGCAGCAGCGCGATCCGCTGGTCCAGGCCGCCGCCGGCCAGCGTCCTGTCCCTGCTGCCCCAGACCGCGTTGACCGGAGCCAGGAGGCCGCCGAGGGCGTCGAGCAGACGGGTCGTGTTCGACAACGGGCGCGACACGGTGCGCGCACGCAGCGAATTCGTGATCTGGATGTGGATCGCCAGCTCGTCGACGAATGCCGGGTCGGCGATCATCAGCCATTCCATGTTGGTGCGCGCGGCCGCGCGCAGTTCGTCGGCTTCCATGCCCGGGTGGATGCGCACGAGGCTGCCCGGTTCGCGCGGGCGCGGGCCGAAGCCGGCCGCGCCGACCATGTTGAAACTCAGGACCCGGCCGTCAAGTTGCTCGGCGACCACGGCGCCGATCACGGCGCCGAACGAGAACCCCGCAAGATGGAACGCCGCACCGGGGACGAGCCGCGCGATCCCGTGGGCGACGATCTCGGCGAGACCCTCGGCAGTGTAGGGCGGACCCGGGTCGTCGCTGTCGCCCAGGCCCGGCAGGTCGGCCGCGAGCACCCTGTACCCGGCCGCGATCAGCGGTTCGATTGTCCGGCACCAGTGGTTCCACGAGCCGTGGCCGCCGTGAAGCAGGACCATGGGGACCCCGTCGCCCCAGTCGTGCCAGACCATCGCACCCCCGCCGCCCGGGGTGTGGTGGACCCGGGCCCGTCCCGCGAGGTCGGCGAGCCAGCCTGCCGGGTCGCCGGGCGCGGCACTCCCGTCCATCAGACCTCGCCCGGCTGCAGTGTGCGCCTGTGGGTCGGGCTGATGATCACCTCGTTCAGGATCACGCGCGCCGGCAGTTTCAGCATGAAGACGACGATGTCGCCCATGTCCTCGGGCTGGATCAGCCGGGCGCGGTCCTCGGCCGGGACCTGCACCGGCCGCAAGTCCAGGATCGGTGTCTCGACCTCGCCGGGGCAGAGTGCGCAGGCCCGGATGCCCTGGTTGCCGTACTCGTCGTTGATCATCTGGCTCAAGGCCATGACGGCGTGTTTCGAGGCCCCGTAGGCGACGCCGGCCCGGAGCGAGTAGTTGATGCCCGCCTTTGACGAGGTGGTGATGATGGTACCCTCGCCGCGCGGCGCCATTACCCTCAGCGCCGCCTCGGCGCAGTTGTAGGCGCCCTTCACGTTGACGTCGATCACCTGGTCCCAGCCGTCGAGGGCGCCGCCCTTCCAGTAGCGGTCGGTCACGTTGATGCCGTGGTTGTTGACCAGCAGGTCGAGCCGGCCGTGCCGTTCGGCGATGCCGCGTGCCATTGCCCGCATGGCCTCGCGATCGGTGGCGTCACCGGCGGCGACCTCGGCGGTTCCGCCGTCCGCCCGGACCCGTTCGGCCACCTGTTCGAGCGGGGCGTCCCTGCGGCCGGTCAGCACCACGGTCACACCCTCCGCCGCCAGTGCCTGTGCGGCCCCGGCGCCGATACCGGTGCCAGCACCGGTGATCCAGGCCACCATTCCCTCGATCGATCTCATGCCCACCAAGCCCCTCGTCCATGCAACACTGTGCCCCGACCGTCCGCCGCGGCGGCGCCACTATACCGGAACCTGCCACGTGAAAGTCCATGGCCGAACCCGGCTGATCACGTCCTGGAACGGCCTGTCGGGAAATGCCCGCGGCTCGGTCTGGCTGCTGGTCGCGGGGCTGCTGGCCACCCTGATGATCACCGGCATCAAGGATGTCGGCCAGCGTCTGCCGGTAATCGAGATCCTGTTTTGCCGCCAGTTGCTGGTGTTCCTGATGCTCACACCGGCATTGCTGCACGGATTCCCGGGCGTGCTGCGGACCAGGCGGGCGCCGCTGCATCTCTCACGCTGCGCGGTCTCGATCGTCGCCATGCTGACGGGATTTACCGCGGTGGTGCACCTGCCGCTCGCCGAGGTAACCGCGATCAGCTTCTCGCGCGCGTTCTTCGCAACACTGCTCGCGATCCTGGTCCTGCGCGAGGTCGTGGGCATCCGCCGCTGGAGCGCCACCATCGTCGGCTTCATCGGGGTCCTGGTTGTCGTGCGCCCGGGGGCCGAGGGGATCAACATCTACGCGGTGTTCGCCGTCATCTCGGCGGCACTGGTCGCGGGCAATGTGATCATGACGAAACGGCTGGCCGAGACCGAGGGGACGACGACCATCATGGTCTACCACGCGGGTGTGCTGGCGGCCGCCTACGCGGTACCGGCGTGGTGGCTGTGGGTGCAGCCGACCTGGGTCGAACTCGGGTTGATCGTGGTGATCGCGGTACTGATGTCGGCGGTGCAGGTCTGCATGATCCGCGGCTACCGCGAGGCGGAGGCGTCGGCCGCGCAGCCGCTCGAGTATGTCCGGCTGATCTATGCGGCGATGATCGGCTACCTGATTTTCGCCGAGGTGCCCACGCTGTGGACCTGGGCCGGGGCGGCGCTGATCATCGCGAGCGCGCTCTACACGATGCACCGCAACACCGTGCGGTCGCGGGGTGCGAATTGACGCCGGGCCGGCCGCTTTCCACAATGCACCCGCCGTGCCGGAACCAGCGGAGGACGAGGCCGTGAAGATCGGTGTCATGATGTTTGCAACCGACTATTCCATCGCGCCGCACGAACTTGCGGTTGCGGTGGAGGAACGCGGGCTCGACTCGCTGTGGTTCCCTGAGCACTCGCACATCCCGTTGCCACGGGTCTCGCCGTGGCCGGGCGGCGGCGAACTGCCGAAGATGTACTACGACGTGATGGACCCGTTCGTCGCGCTCGCATCCGCCGCGTCGGTGACCAGCCGGATCGGGCTTGCCACGGGCATCTGCCTTGTCGTGCAGCGCGACCCGATCCAGCTTGCCAAGGAGATCGCCACGCTCGACCGGATCTCGGGCGGGCGGTTCCTGTTCGGGGTCGGCGCCGGCTGGAACGCCGAGGAAATGGCCGATCACGGAACCACTGATTTCCGGGGCCGGTTCAGGCTGATGGCCGAACGAATCGATGCCATGAAGACCATCTGGACCAGCACCCGGCCGGAGCATCACGGCGAGTACGTCGACTTCGGCCCGATGATGACCTGGCCGAAACCGGTGCAAGCGCCGCACCCGCCGGTGATCGTCGGCGGCGGGTTTCCGCACGCGGCGCGCCGGGCGATCGCGTTTGGCGACGGCTGGATGCCGATCGGCGGCCGGCTCGACGTGATCGATCTGATGCCGCGGTTCCGGCAGATGGTTGCCGAGGCCGGCCGGGAACCCGACGACATGCCGGTCACCTCGTTCAGTGCGCCGGCCGACGCGGAGACCCTGGCCCGCAGCCGGGACGCGGGGATCGACCGGGCTGTCCTTTCCCTGCCGCCGGAGCCGGCCGACACCGTGCTGCCGCTGCTCGACGACTACGCGCGGCTCGCCGCGGGGGTTGCGTGATTGCGCTCTCGACAATTCCGCTCCGGGCCGCCACCCTCGTGCGGATCGATACCGGGATGTGAAGGAGCAGGGACATGGCAAGGGCGATGTTTGGCGCCGGGTGCTTCTGGGGGATCGAGGAGGCATTTCGTGCCGTGCCGGGAGTTGCCGACGTCGCGGTTGGCTACAGCGGCGGCACGGTTGACAACCCCGACTACGAGGCGGTGTGCACCGGCCGGACCGGGCATGCAGAGGTGGTCGAGGTCATCTATGACGAGGCGGCGGTCTCCTATGAGGACCTGCTCGACACCTTCTGGGGATGTCACGATCCAACCCAGCTCGACCGCCAGGGTCCCGACATCGGGACCCAGTACAGGAGCGCGATCTTCCCCGTTGACGATGTCCAGGAGCAGGCGGCCCGGACCTCGCTTGCCAGGGAAGATGAAAGCGGCCGGCATCGGCGCCCGATCGTGACCCGGATCGAGCCCGCCGGTCGGTTCTGGCGCGCCGAGGAGTACCACCAGCAGTTCATCGCCAAGCGTCGTTCCGGGTTCCGCCGCCTGTTCGGGTAGGTACACGCCCGGGCGGTGCGCATGCGCGCCGCACCCCGGGGCGCGTTACTTCCGAAGTCCGCGACGCGTTGGTATAAGGCGCGGCGGTATCCTCCCGCACCCGGCGCGAGGGCGGCAAAGGTAAGGCGCCATGTTCCTGCTCGTCGACAACTATGACAGCTTCACCTTCAACCTGTGGCATTTCCTCGGTGAACTGGGAGCAGGGGTGGAGGTACGGCGCAACGACCACATCAGCGTCGACGAGGCACTGGCAATGCAGCCCCGGGGCATCGTCATTTCGCCCGGTCCCTGCGATCCGGACCGTGCCGGCATCTGCCTCGAACTGGTGCGGCGCGCTCCGCCCGACCTGCCGATCCTCGGGGTCTGCCTTGGCCATCAGTGCATCGGTCAGGCCTATGGTGCCGAGATCGTTCGCGCTCCGGAGCCGATGCACGGCAAGATGAGCCCGGTGCTGCACCGCCAGGAAGGGGTGTTCGCCGGTCTGCCCGACGGTTTCCTCGCGACCAGGTACCACTCGCTCATCGTGCGCAATGAGGATCTGCCGGCGTCGCTCGGCGTCACGGCGCGGACCGCGGACGGACTGATCATGGGCCTGCAGCACGTCTCCCGGCCGGTTTTCGGGGTTCAGTTCCACCCCGAGAGCGTGGCGTCCGATCACGGCTACCGGCTGCTTGCCAACTTCATGCGCCGCGCCGGCGTCGAACCGGCGGACGACACCGAGATCGAACGGCTGCAGTACGCACTCGGGAGCACGGCGGCATGAGCGGCGATCTCGACGACATGAAGGCACTGATCGCCCTGGTGGCCGGGGGCGGGTCGCTCGACGAGGACCAGGCCGAGCAGGGGTTCAACATCATCATGTCAGGCGACGCCACGCCCGCGCAGATCGGCGGGTTCCTGATGGCGTTGCGGGTACGCGGCGAGACGGTTGCCGAGATCACCGGCGCCGCCCGGGCCATGCGCTCCAAGGTAACCCGGATCACGGCCCCGCCCGATGCCATGGACACGGTCGGGACCGGGGGCGACGGTTCGGGCAGCTACAACATCAGCAGCGCGGCGAGTTTCGTCGTCAGCGGCTGCGGCGTTCCCGTTGCCAAGCACGGCAACCGGGCGTTGTCTTCGCGCACCGGCGCCGCCGACGTCCTGTCCTCGCTCGGGGTGAACCTCGACTGCGACTTCTCCCTGGTGCAGCAGGCGATCGACGAGGCCGGGATCTGCTTTCTGATGGCGCCGCGTCACCACCGGGCGATGCGGCATGTCGGCGGCGCCAGGGTCGAACTCGGGACCCGGACCATCTTCAACCTGCTCGGACCGCTCGCCAACCCGGCCCTGGTCACCCGCCAGCTGGTGGGCGTGTTCTCGCGCGACTGGGTCGAACCGGTCGCCAGGGTGCTGGGGCAACTCGGCTCTGAGTCAGCCTGGGTGGTGCACGGGGAGGACGGTCTCGACGAGATCACGACCACGGGCGCAACCCGGGTCACCGCCCTGCGCGATGGCCGGATCGAGAGTTTCGAGGTTCACCCGGAGCAGGCCGGGCTGCCGGTTGCGCGGGCCGAAGACCTGCGCGGCGGTGCGCCCGAGCACAACGCGCGGGCGCTGCGCGCGGTGCTGGACGGCGAGCATGGTCCGTACCGGGACATCGTGCTGATGAACGCGGGTGCGGCTCTCATCGTCGCGGGTCGCGCCGGGACCCTGGACGACGGCGTGCGGATGGCGGCGGACTCCATCGACAGCGGCCGTGCGCGCGCCAGGCTCGAGGCCCTGGCCGCGATCACCAACCGGGACTCCCCGGGATGAGCGACGTGCTCGGCCGGATCTGCGAGGACAAGCGACGGCACGTCGCCGACCGGAAACAGCTGCGCAGCCGGGCCGATCTCGAGCGTGCCGCGGCGGTTGTCCCGCCGCCTCGCGGATTCCGGCGCGCGCTGCAGCAGGCGTCATCGCCCGGCTACGGCCTCGTCGCCGAAATCAAGAAGGCATCGCCGAGCAAGGGCCTGATCAGGGAGGACTTCGATCCGCCGGCCCTGGCCCGTGCCTACGCCGCCGGCGGCGCCACCTGCCTGTCGGTGCTCACCGACCGGCCCTGGTTCCAGGGCTCGGACGACTTCCTGGTTGCCGCGCGCGACGCGGTCGACCTGCCGGTGCTGCGCAAGGATTTCATCCTCGATCCGTGGCAGGTCGTCGAATCCAGGGTGCTCGGTGCGGACTGCATCCTCCTGATCCTGGCGGCACTGGAGCAGGGCCTCGCGGAGGAGCTGGAGGCAGCGGCGCTCGAACTCGGCATGGATGTGCTGCTCGAGGTGCACGACGAGGTGGAACTCGAGCGCGCGGTCCGGCTTGTCTCGCCGCTTGTCGGCATCAACAACCGGAACCTGCGGACCATGGTGACCGATCTCGCGGTCACCCGGCGGCTGGCCCCGCTCCTGCCGCCGGGCCGCGTCGTGGTATGCGAGAGCGGCCTTGCGACGCCGGACGATCTCGCGATCGCGGCCCGGTCCGGCGCCCGCTGTTTCCTGGTTGGAGAATCACTGATGCGCGAACACGACGTCGAGGCGGCCACGCGCCGGCTGCTGGCCGACCCGGTAGTGCAATGAGCCGGCTTACGCATTTCGACGAGAGTGGCGCGGCGACCATGGTCGACGTGTCCGGCAAGGCGGTGACCCGACGTGTGGCGACCGCGGCCGCGCGTGTACTCATGCAACCCGAGACCATGGCCCTGATCACCCGGGGCGGGATCGGGAAGGGCGACGTGCTCTCGGTTGCCCGGCTCGCCGGCATCATGGGGGCGAAACGCACGCCCGACCTGATCCCGCTGTGCCATCCCCTTGCGCTCTCCTCGGTCACGGTCGATCTCGTCTGTGACGCGGAACGCAATGCCGTGGAGGTCACCGCGCGCTGTGCGATCGAGGGCCGTACCGGCGTCGAGATGGAAGCCCTGACGGCGGCCTCGGTGGCGGCACTCACCGTCTACGACATGTGCAAGTCGGTCGATCGGGGCATGCAGATCACCGATGTCAGGCTGCTGCACAAGTCGGGCGGCGCGTCGGGTGAGTGGAATGCCGGCTGAACCGCTGCTGCCGGTCTCCGACGCGCTCGGCCGGATTCTCGGCGCGCTCGAGGTGACGCCCGCAGAGGAAGTCCCGGTCAGCGCGGCGGTGCAACGGGTCACGGCGGCGCCCGTGCATGCGCGCAGGACCCAGCCGCCGGTCGCGGTCTCGGCCATGGACGGCTACGCGGTGCGGGCGGGCGACGTCGCCGCGGTCCCGGCGCGGCTGAAGCGGGTCGGAAGCGCGCCGGCAGGCAGTGCGTGGAGCGGCACCCTGGCAGCCGGTCAGGCGGTGCGCATCTTCACCGGCGGTCCGGTCCCGGACGGTGCCGATACCATCGTCATCCAGGAGGACGTGGATGCCGAGGCGGAACGCGACGGTGCGTGGCTGACGGTCAGGGAAGGGGCGCCGGCAGGCCGCTATATCCGCCCGGCCGGTCTCGACTTCAGGGACGGGGACCGGTGCATCGATCAGGGCCGGATGCTGACCGCGCGGGATGTCGGCCTTGCCGCCGCGATGAACGTCCCCTGGCTCATGGTCAGGAGACGGCCGCGGATCGCCGTCCTGTCCACCGGTGACGAAGTGGTGCGACCGGGCGAGCCGCTGGGTCCGAACCGGATCGTGAGTTCGAACAGCTATGCACTCGCGGCCTTTATCCACCTGTGCGGCGGCGAAGCGGTGGTGCTCGGCATCGCGCCCGATACGGTCGACGGCCTGCAGCGGCTGGCGCGCGATGCGCGCGGCTGCGACATGCTGCTGACCACCGGCGGAGCCTCGATCGGCGAACATGACCTGGTGCGTGCCGCCCTTGCCCCGGATCGTCTCGGGCCGGACGGCCTCAGGGTCGATTTCTGGCGGATCGCCATGCGTCCGGGCAAACCGCTGATCTTCGGGCATCTCGGAGGCACGCCGATGCTCGGCTTCCCGGGCAACCCGGTTTCCACCCTGGTGTGCGGGCTGGTGTTCCTGAAGCCGGCGATCGAGACCATGCTCGGCATCGCGCACGAGCGGCATCTGCCGCAGCGGGCACGCCTTGGCTGCGACCTTGCCGCCAACGACCGCCGCCAGGACTACCTGCGTTCAACACTCGCGAGCAATGGCGAAGGCGAGAGGGTTGCCACGCCGTTCGATCGACAGGACAGCTCGATGCTGCGCCGGCTGGCCCAGGCCGACTGTCTCGTGGTCAGGCCCGCCCACGACCCGGCGCGCGGTGCCGGCGAGTGGGTCGAGATCATGGAACTGCCGCCGGGAGGCCTGTGACCGCACGGCACCCGAGAGGAGGAGATGACCCGATGTCCAGTGATGGTGCCAGCGCCCTCGAGCGCCGCATCCCCGCCCCCAGGCCCGAGTGGCTGTCGAAGCGCGAGGAAGAGATCCTCGAGCCGGAGCTCGAGATCATCGACCCGCATCACCACCTGTGGGACATGTCGGGGAGGCGCTACCTGATTGACGAACTGCTCGAGGATCTCGGGAGTGGCCACCGGATCGTCGCGACCGTGTTCCTCGAATGCGCGGCCATGTACAGGGCCGGGGGCCCGGAGCGCCTGCGCCCGGTCGGCGAGGTCGAGTTCGTCAACGGCATCGCAGCCATGAGCGCGTCGGGACGGTACGGGTCGACCCGGATCTGCGAGGGTATCGTCGGGTTTGCCGACCTGACGCTCGGCGGTGCCGTCGAGGAGGTGCTGGCAGCGCTGGTCGCAGCCGGAAACGGCCGGTTCCGCGGCACCCGGTACGGCGCCGGACACGATGCGAGTCCTGATATCAACAACTCCCACACCAACCCGCCGCCCGGTATCTATGCCGATCCGGTATTCCGCGAGGGATTCGCGAAACTGGCGGAGTTCGACCTGTCGTTCGAGGCCTGGCTGTATCATCCGCAACTCGACGACGTTGCCGGCCTTGCCGACGCCTTCCCCGGCCAGCGCATGGTGCTGAACCACTGCGGCGGCCCGCTGGGGATCGGGCCCTATGCCGGCAGGCGCGGGGAGATTCTCTCCGGCTGGCAGGCCTCGATGCGCGAACTCGCCCGGCGCGACAACGTCCACGTGAAACTCGGCGGACTGGGCATGATCATCAACGGCTACCGGTTCGAGGATCGCGAGAGTCCGCCGGGGTCGGAGGAACTTGCGGATGCGTGGCGGCCGTGGTTCGAGACCCTGATCGAGGCGTTCGGTGTCGAAAGATGCATGTTCGAGAGCAACTTCCCGGTCGACAAGGTCACCTCGGGCTACGCGATCTACTGGAACGCGTTCAAGAGGATCGCCGCGGGAGCCAGTGCGGAGGAAAAACGGGCACTGTTCCATGATACGGCGGCACGGTTCTACAGGATCGGGAACGAAGCCGGACCATTGGGCGGTTCCACTTGAAACTTCAGCCGAACCAAGATAGAACAGGGCTGAGTTCCTGGTGTCCGTGAACCGAGGGGAACCTCCATGCTTACGCAAAGGCAGCATGATCTGCTCGTCTACATCAACAACTACATTTCCGACCACGGGATTTCGCCGTCCTATGACGACATGCGCGCCGGTCTCGGCCTGCGGTCCAAGTCGGGGATCCATCGCCTGATCTCGGCCCTGGTCGAGCGGGGTTTCCTGCGGCGCATGAAGAACCGCGCCCGGGCGCTGGAAGTCCTGAAACTGCCTGACAGCGCGCAGGGCCGGCCCGGCCCGGGCAGCCTGGCGGTCGCGGCCTCCGGCTATGATCCGTTTGCCGGCAGCGGAGCCAGGGAGTCCCCGGTCGGAGAGGCGATCAGCGTGCCGTTGCTGGGCAGGATCGCGGCCGGGACCCCGATTACGGCGCTGAGCGACTACACGACGACGGCCGAGGTCCCGCGGACCATGATCAGCGGTGTCGGCCATCACTTCGCGCTGCAGGTCGAGGGCGATTCGATGCAGGATGCCGGAATTTTCGACGGTGATCTCGCCCTGTTCCGCCAGTGCGAGGATGCCGAGAACGGGACCATCGTGATCGCGCTCATCGAACGGGAGGAAGCGACGCTGAAACGGCTGCGCAAGCGCGGTGACCGGATCGCCCTCGAACCGGCCAACGAGCACTACGAGACCCGTATCTACGGGCCGGACCAGGTGGACGTCCAGGGCCGGCTGGTCGGACTGTTGCGCATGTACTGAGCCTGTGCCCCGCGCACTCGCCACCATCCGGGCCGCGTTTCTGGCCGTCGTTACCTGTGCCGGTCCGGCGACAGCCGGTCCGGCGCAGTGGCGCGGCGAGTGGCCGGAGACGGACTTCTCCCGGCACTCGGTTCCGTACAGCGAGATCCGCTCGGGCGGCGTGCGCCGGGACAGCATCCCCTCGATCGACGCGCCCCGTTTCGTGCCGGTGGCGGAAGACGACACCCACGCGGCTAGCGAACCTGTCATCGGGCTCGAGATCGGTGGGGTTGCCCGGGCCTATCCACTCAGGGTGTTGATCTGGCACGAGATCGTAAACGACGAGATTGCCGGCACGCCGGTCGCGGTGACCTACTGTCCGCTGTGCAACGCAGCGGTGGTGTTCGACCGCACGGTGCGGGGACAAGTGCTGGAGTTCGGCACCACCGGCAAGCTGCGCCATTCCGACCTGGTGATGTACGACCGGCAGACCGCGAGCTGGTGGCAGCAGTACACCGGAGCCGGCATCGTCGGGGAGTACACCGGCGCCCGGCTGCAGGTGCGCACGTCGCGGCTCGAGTCCTACGCGGCCTTCTCCGCGCGTAACCCGGACGGCGAGGTGCTGGTCCCGGGCGATCCGCGCCTGCGGCCCTACGGGGTCAACCCGTATGTTGGCTATGATTCGGCATCCGTGCCGTTCCTCTACGACGGCGAGGTTCCCGAAGGGATCGAGCCACTCGCCCGTGTTGTCGTGGTCGGCGGGCAGGCCTGGTCGCTCGACCTTCTGCGCCGGAACGGGACGCTCGAGCACGGTGACCTGGTCTTCACCTGGGAACCCGGGCAGAACTCGGCGCTCGATCACCGCAGGATTGCGGCCGGCCGCGATGTTGGAACGGTCACTGTGCAGTCGCGCCGGAACGGCACGCTCGAGGACGTGCCCTACAGCGTCACCTTCGCCTTTGTCTTCCACGCCTTCGAGCCCGACGGACAGCTGCACACCAGGTAGTCGCGCCGCCCTTCGCTCTCATCGACGTCTGGTGCGGCGGTCCGGACCGTCAGGCATCAGCGTGAGCCCGCGCAACGCCGCACCGGACTGATCGGTGATCCGTGCGTGCGTTTGCCTCGCGGACGGCATCCGGGAAGGGCGGTTCTCCAGGGACCTCGCCTGGCAAGGCCACCGGCCAACCAGGGGCCGCAGGGTCCGGTCCGGCCGTGTGCCGGTCGGAAGGGACTGCCTGTCCGACCACTCCGGCGGTCCGAAGGCACGGCAGTCCGGTGGACGGCATTCAAGGGTGCCGTGCCGGTCGTCAGCGTGAAGGCGAGATTCCAGGCCACTGTTCCAGGCAGGCAGCGCCGCAACATCGATCTTCGCGAAGGCGACATCACGGAAGCGACCTTCGCGGGCGGCGGCATCCTGTCCAGGCCCGGGGATCCGGTGGACCGGGATGCCGCGGCCAACCGCATTGCCCCCGGCCTTGCTGCGACCCGGTCCGCACCCCGGGGTCCCGGGCGTTCGAAGGACGGGATCATGGGCAACCCGATTGCCGGGATCGCCGCGTCACGCCGTGAACGCCGACGCCGCGAGGAATGAGAGTCGTCCCTGCCTGCACCGTCACCCGTGTCGGTGGCGCGGAGCGACGGCACGGGCCACGAGGTGGTTCTCGGCGGAACCTACCTGCTTGTCGACGGGATCATTCTGCTTGCCTGGGGATACCTCGCCGTCAGAACCACAGCACGGATCCGAGCGCACGGACCGGGCCTCGTCAACCGCATCTGCGGAACCCTGATACTGGGTGCGGCTGTCCTCCTGGCGGTCAGGGACCTTGAGGCGGGAGAGAGCGGATAACCGGGCAACGCCCCTGGACCGCAAGCGGCGTCCGGCGACGCGTGGGAGCTGGTTGAAGGCAGTGAGCGGAGGTGCGTTGGCCTCGGGTTCGACGGTGCGCGGCAACACGTCGTGGATCCTGCGCATCCGCACGAGGGCGGGGCTTGAGTTCGTCGGTCTGCACGACCCCGGACACCGTCTTGCAAGCCGCGCACCGGCCCCTGAACGGAGCGTGGCGATGATCAGGAAATGGCCCGGCCTCCGGCAGCAAGCGATGGAGGGGATGCTCCATCCTCCCGGTGGACCCGATTGCCCTGCCTCCCCAGCACGATCTCGATGCCGTCGGGATATGCCCATTCCGTCGCCTGCCCGAGGGGACCTCAGGCCAGGCTCTCGACACGCCCCACGCGAAACCCGGTCAACAGGCCGGTGCGCAACTCTTCGCTCAGGTCCACGGTCGCCGTCCGATCACGCAATCCGGTCGTTCATCACCCGCTGTCCACCGCCGCCTTCCCCGGTAACGCATGGACCGCAAATGCCATGACGCCGACGAAGATCGGCAGGCCGGACTTCCCCTGAATCAGCGTTTCGTCCGTTACCGCATCGCAGATGCCGTGGCTCGCGTCGTGCGCCTCGGAGATGATCGGGTTGAAGGTCGCACGGAACAGCGTGGCGTCCAGTCCGTCGGCTATATGGTCGAACCGGTCCGTCAGGACCGCGGTGGTGACCGCGTCGACCTCCCTTGTGGGTTCCCGTCCCCGCAGCTACTGCCGGGGCCTCCACCGGGCCCAGCAGGATGTCCCTTGCCGCACTGTCCTCACCGGACCATTTGACCGGAACTGCTTCCGGCACCCCCGGGCCGGGGCCCGCCCGTGGGCGGCACGTGTGCCATCAGGTCACTCCGATCCCGGACAAGCGGGTCCCGAGGCGTCCGGTATCCTTGCTGTGGCCCGGGTACTCCAGCCTCTCGCGAGGCACCGGATGAACAGCTGGCGAGTCTTGGCACCTGGCCTGTTCGTGCCCGTAACATAGTTTTAATTCTGCAGTGTGCATTATATATATTCGCATACAGCCAATATGCAACAGGATATCTGGCATGATCTTCGCTGAACCGGCCTTGTCGGAAGACGACGTCAGGGTGCTGAAACTACTGAAAAGGCAGAGAGACAGTCTCAGAATCTCTACCCAGAACAGTCCTCCTCGCTGGTACGGAACTCTTCGGAAGAACACGTTTGCGCGCGCGATCCAGGGATCGAATGCGATCGAGGGATACAATGCGTCCATGGAAGAGGCCACGGCTGCCGTTGAGGATGAACCTCCTCTGGATGAGAGGACGGAGGTTTGGGCCGCTATCAACGGGTACCGGTCCGCCATGTCCTGCATCATGCAGGCTGCGGAGGATCCCTATTTCGAATTCAGCAAGCAATTCCTGAAGAGCCTGCACTTCATGATGACGCAGTCTGATCTCTCGTCGCACCCGGGAAAGTGGAGACCAGGGGCGGTTCGCGTAGTGAACGATGAAACCGGGACAATCGTACATGAAGCGCCGGATGCAGAGGTGGTCGACCCCCTGGTTGGCGAACTCATGGACTACCTGGACGATCAAGACCACCAATCGGTTGTTGTTGCGGCGGCAATGGCGCATCTGAACCTGACCATGATCCATCCATTCAAGGATGGAAACGGGAGAATGGCACGGGCCCTGCAAACGCTTGTACTGGCACGGGAAGGGCTTATACACCCCGTCTTTTCCAGTATTGAAGAGTGGTTGGGACGCAATACGCAGGAGTACTACAATATTCTTGGCGGGGTCGGAAAGGGATCGTGGAACCCCTCGCATTCCGCACTTCCATGGCTCCGGTTTTGCCTCAAGGCCCACTATCAACAGGCGAATACTCTGATCCGACGACGTGAAGAATATGAAGTCCTTTTCGACAGTATCGAAGGACTCATTAGGCAAAGGAAGTTAAATGAAAGAATGACGGTGCCATTGTTCAACTCGGCAATCGGCATGAGACTGACCAATTCCAGGTACCAAAAGGAGACGGAGGAAAGTTCATATGTCGCCGGCCGCGACCTGAAGATTTTGACAGAGTTGGAGATTCTGATCCCGCACGGAGCGAAACGAGGCAGATACTATACGGCTGGCAAGGAACTCAAGCGCGCGAGACAGAGGGCGAGACGGGAAAGAACCATACTTGATCCGTACGACTTACCCGAAGTTTCGTCCGACCGGATGCCACGATTGCCAGGGCTGTGAATGGTCCCGTGCGGCTCCTCCCGAGAAGGGCCCCACCAGGGGTCTTTGGGACAAGGTCAACGATTGCGTTCCGCAATCGTACGGGTCATTGAAGATTCACGCATCGCCCGGGTTGAGCCCGTTGCGCGCTGCCGCCTTCTCCAGCACCGCCTTGACCGCAAAGGCCATGACGCCGACGAAGATGGGCTGGGCGGATCTCCGCATCTCGCGCGGCCTCGCCGGGTCGGAGCGCGAAAATCTGCTTGCCTGCTGGATCGACCCAGGGCGGGGCGTTGATGCCTCTCACCTCAGGTTCATGGAGGTCGAATTACAGGACCAGGGCGACGCCCTGACCTGGGCGATCCACCAGGGGTGAAATGCGCAGGCCCTTGCCTGGAGGCCTCCTGTGCATCAGGTTTCATGTAACCTTGAAAGAACATGCGCCATGCAGTCTCCCCGGAAGACCAGTGTCGAAAAGGTACGCCGGCAGCGCGCCCGGCTCCGCCAGCAAGGCCTGCGGCCTGTGCGGATATGGGGCGCCGACACACGCACGCCCGGTTTTGCCGAAGAAGCCCGGAGACAGTCGCTCGCCATTGCCACCAGCACCCATGCCGATAACGACCAGGCCTTCATCGTTGCAATTTCGGAATTCGACGAAGAGTGAACCGTGGCGAACTCTGGATAGCGGCCGGCGGCGACTACGCTGCAAGGAATCCGCTGCCGGAGAGGCGCATGACTTCGGTTTTCGATCCCGCCCTCATCAAGTCTCTCGATCTCTTCCATGCTCAGGCCGGCATCGGCTCGGTCATCGCCGCTGTTCCGAAGTCTCCGGACGCGGAAACGGCGTCGAGTTGTAGAAGCCTGGGTTTGCACACCGTGCATGCCTTCAACGCCCGCGTTCCCAGAGTTGTGGGTAGCGCACCGGAATTCCAGCGGGTCTGGTCCATCGGCGAAGAGGCCGGCTTCCTACGCGTAGCGCTCGATTTCGGCTATCCGGACCTGGACAGCGAGGAGTTCGCCATCAGGCGGACCGTGATCGAACGACTCATACCTGTCCATCATGTCTCGCTCGAAGTAATTCGCCTTGACCGGGCGTAGGGCGCGCGGGCCACTGACCTGCGGCTACCGGCGCAGGCCTCTGCTTGCACTTCCGCCCTGTACATGACCGGACCTCCGACCCTCGCCAGCGTATCGGGTACGGTGGGCCGTCATTCGGTCGAGCCATGTCTGGGCGGCCCTCATCGCTACCACACATCGTGAAGTTCGCGTTGAGGATGAATAGCCCGGGGCATGAGCTGATTCATATATTGAGTAATTTTACTAGAAAAGATAAACTGTTTGGATGGCTATGTATGAACGTCCGCAGAATTCGACACTCATCGCCCGACTGAACGAGAAGCCCGTGCGGTTGATACTGGTCACGGGACCGCGGCAGTCAGGGAAAACCACCCTCGTCCAGCAGGTCCTGCGCCATATCGATCGGCCTTGGCGCTATTTCGCTGTCGATGAACCCGACTCTGTCACATTCTCGCCAATTCCGCGCGATGACGTTGGTCTGGAAGCAACGGAGGCCGGATCCATCGGACCGCGCACGGGCGAGAGGGACGAACGTTGGCTGGTGCGTCGATGGGAAGAAGCCCGGGTTGATGCCGAGCGCTCCGAACAGGGCTTCGTTCTGGTCTTCGACGAGATCCAGAAAATCGCGAACTGGTCGGAAGCGGTCAAGGGACTGTGGGATGCCGATCGACGCCACGCCCGGAACCTTCACGTGGTTCTGTTGGGATCAGCGCCTCTGATCCTGCAACGGGGCATGACCGAGAGCCTTGCCGGCCGGTACGAGACTATCCGTCTCACGCACTGGTCGTTCGTCGAGATGTCCGAAGCGTTCGATGTTGACCTGCCGGACTACCTCTATTTCGGAGGCTACCCAGGTGCTGTGGCCATCGCGCATGATCAGGAGCGCTGGCGCGAATACATCATGGACTCCGTGATCGAGCCGAACATCGAACGCGACGTGCTCGCGATGCAGCGGGTGGACAAGCCCGCCCTGCTGAAAAGGGTATTCGAACTTGGCGCTGGATACTCGGGGCAGATCCTGTCCTATAACAAGATGTTGGGCCAGCTTCAGGACTCAGGCAACACCACCACGCTCGCCCGTTACCTGGACCTGCTGTCGCATGGTGGCCTGATAGCCGGCCTTCCCAACCATGCCAACCACGCTCATCGGGTGCGCGCCTCCAGTCCGAAGCTCAATGTGCTCAACACCGCCCTCATGTCCGCTGGTTCGGGATACACGTTCGAGGAGGCGAAAGCGGACCGCAGCTGGTGGGGACGGCTGGTCGAGAGCGCGGTCGGTGCCCACCTGTACAACACCGGAACGCCCTTGCTTGGTCTCCGCTACTGGCGGCACCGGGGGCGGGAGGTGGACTTTGTGCTGGAACGCGGACGGCGTCTGGTCGCCTTTGAGGTCAAGAGCGGAACGCGACGGGTCAGCCCGAGCGGTCTTCGGGAATTCACAGAGCGCTTCGATGTGGAGAGATCGGTCCTCGTCGGCGAGGGTGGTGTTCCGTTGTCAGAGTTTCTCTCGATACCGGCGCGGGACTGGTTCGAACGCTCATGACCTACCCGATCCCCCGCACGTGTACGAAAATTGGCGCGGATCACTTCCAGGTCGGATCCGGGCGTTCGCCCCGCCCTCTCAATGAGTACAGGGAAACGGCCGCCTACGTCCTGCTCGGCGCTCCGGGCGCCGGCAAGACTGTCGCCTTCAAGCGGGAATCCGAAGACTGCCCGAGTGGACACTATGTTACGGCGCGTGACTTCATCACGTTCGATGACAGACCCGAATGGCACGGCAAGACGCTGTTCATCGACGGCCTCGACGAAATCCGGGCAGGGGCCGCAGATGGCCGTACGCAACTGGACGCGATCAGAAGCAAGCTGAATGCTCTCTGCAAACCGCGGTTCCGGTTGTCCTGCCGCGAAGCGCACTGGCTCGGCGCCAACGACAGCAGCCATCTCGCTGCCGTATCGCCGGATGGCAAAGTCGAGGTGTTGCGCCTCGATCCGCTTACCAAGGACGACGTTCGCAAGATGCTGGACCGATGCCGGGAAATTGACGACGGCGATGCGTTCCTGGCCGCCGCCAGGGCAAGGGGAATTGGCGGGTTGCTTACCAACCCGATGAACCTGAAGTTGTTGACCAGGGTGGTCGCGGGAGATGTGTGGCCTGAATCCCGGACGCAGACCTTCGAGTTGGCCTGCAGTATGCTCGTGCGCGAAGACAACGAGGAGCATGGTCTGGCCCAGATGACCGGCCATGACGTCCCGAGCCTGATGGACGTCGCCGGCCAAGTGTGTGCCGCTCAGCTTCTGACCGGGGTTGCCGGATATTCCCTGCTGCCCGGTGCGGCAGGCGATCATGATTTTCCAAGTCTGGAACAGATCCCCGGCGATGACCAGAAACTACTTCGTCGGGTGCTTTACACAAAGCTCTTCGCGGCGCCGGACGGAAACCCGGGCCATGGCCGCGTGGCGCCGGTTCACCGGCACATCGCCGAGTTCATGGCCGCTAGGAATCTGGCGGCCTTGATCGACGACGGGTTGCCGGTTGGCCGGATACTCGCCCTGATCACTGGATACGACGGCGGCGTTGTGTCGGAAATGAGGGGTCTTTGCGCGTGGTTGGCCGTGCATTCCATGGCCGGGCGGGCGGAACTAGCCCCGCGCGATCCTCTGGGTACGGTTCTCCATGGCGATGTGAGTGGATTTGCCACCGAAGACAAGCGGCGACTGCTCCATGCCATGGAAACGCAAGCCGCGAACGACCCGTGGCGTGTTGCAGAAATTCCACCGGACGCTCGACTGGGAGACCTCGTCACCTCGGACATGGTCGGTACGTTCCATCAGTTGCTGTCCACTTCGGCCCGGGACCACGCCCTGCAACCCTTCGCGCTCATTCTGCTTGCGATCCTGCGCCATGCACCGGCAAGGCCTGAACTCGAAGACATCCTGATGGCGATCGTAAGGGACGCGGGATGTCAGCCGGGGGTTCGACGGGAGGCGCTTGACGTCGTCATCGGCTGGGCACGAGGTGGCGAGCCTTCGGGGTCCGCGCTCGAGGGACTCCTTTCGGACATCGCCAACGGCAGCGTGTCCGATCCGAGCGACGATCTGCTTGGCACGCTGCTTGGTGCGCTGTACCCGACGAAGTTGTCCGTGTCCGAAATCATGCCGTATCTCCGAGAACCCCGGATACCGTCGTACCTCGGCTGGTTCCGGACGTTCTGGAGGCGAACGGTTCCCGAAGATTCGTCGCCTTCACAGTTGACCGAGTGCCTCGATGCAATCGCGAGCAATCTCGATTGCTTGCGACCAGCGCTGGCCGCCGCTCCGGGAAGAACCTCCTCGCTGGCAGATGTACCAGGGCTGCTGCTGGACCGCTTGCTTGAGCATGGGCACGTCGAACTCCCGGCAAACCGCCTGTTCGACTGGCTCGGAGCGATATCCGATCTGGACCCCGGGCACACTCGGTGGACGACCGGGAGGATCAGGGACCGGTTGGGCAGCGACGAGCGACTGCTTGAAGATCTCATTGGACAGGCATTGGACCGCTGCTACGGCTCGTCGGATATTTCCCGCTGCATGACCAAACTGGAGCGGCGCCTCCTTGAGCTCCCCTGGCCTCCACGCTGGTGTCTTGAGCAGGCAGCCACCGTAGCCGACCGTGATATCGCTGGCTATCTTGTGTGCCGGGTCGCCGATTTCGTACACCGCAATCCAGATGCCCCCGCGCTGTCACGCCATCATGTCGAGTGCCGTCTCGGGGAAGAGCCGCAGCGTCTGCGAATGTTCAACGACAGACTGGCCGTTCTGGTCGAGAACGAAGCCAGGTGGAACAGTCCGGATCCGGAGGACGACAGCAACCGGGCCGTTCGTCGCCGGGAGTGGCGGGAGAGCCTGGACCCTCACCTGCCGTCACTGCGCGAAAACCGGGGTCAGCCGATGCTGCTGCACCACCTTGCCCAGGTGTACTTCGGTGATTTCATCGATGTTGTGGGTGAAACTCCCCGAGAGCGTTTTCGAGACCTCGCTGGCGAAGACGAAACCCTGGCCCAGACTGCGTTCGACGGACTCCGCCAATCGGTCTATCGGAACGATCTGCCTGGTACAGCTGAGATCGCGCGCCTCGGCGCACAAAGCTGGTTTCACTACCTTGCCCTGCCGTTCATGGCAGGCTTGGAGGAAATGATTCCATCCGCGCTATGCCACGGCGTCGGTATGACGGAGGAGCAGATGCGCCTGGGTCTTGCGATCCATTTCGCCGATCCGAACTACTCCTCGATGCAACTTACACCTGGCTGGCTTGATACGGTGCGCGAGGCCCACCCTGATCTCGTCGCGGATGTCCTGGTCGGGTGTGCTCCTTCCCTGTTGCGAGGGAGCGGCGATCTGACCAACCACTTCTTCGACCTCGCACGGACTCCGAGCCATTCGCCAGTTGCCCGCCTTGCGTGGGCACCGTTGCTGAAGGCATTTCCGACGCGCTGCACAAAAAGCCAGCTCGCAGGCCTGAGTTTCCTGCACCAGGCGGCCCTTCGCTATGGCGATGTCTCGCGGTTTCTGGCTGTCGTGCACGGGAAGCTGGCCCGCCGCAGCATGAACGTGCCGCAGCGCGTGTACTGGCTCGCAGCTGGCCTGCTCGCCTCGCCGGACACATACCTGGACGAACTCAGGGCAGCTGTCGCCGGTTCCGAACGCCGTGTCCGGCATCTGGCGGAGTTCCTTGCGGATCGCGATTTTCCGGAGCCGCTAATGCAGCGGCTCGATCCTCCGGCACTGCAGCTTCTGGTGCAGGTGCTCGGAACCGCATACCGGCCTCGAACCCGGCCGTCGGGTAGGGTGTACTGGATCGACCACAGTATGCAGGTGTCGGACCGCGTGGAGAATTTCATCGATCGTCTGGCCGACACTCCGTCACAGGCCGCGAGCGAGGCACTCGCCGTACTGGTGTCCCACGACGCGATGCGCCACTGGCACTCTCGTCTCGTCCACGCCAGGTACCGGCAGAGCGCCCTGCGACGCGAGACGTGCTTTCAGCACCACACCTTTGCGGAGGTCCGTGAAGTCCTTGCAAATCAGCGACCGGCGAACGCCGCCGATCTCGCAGCACTGACACTGTCGCATCTGCGGGAGATTTCTCGGAAAATCCGAAACGGCAATACCTCAGACTGGCTGCAATATTGGAACGTGGACTCGTACAATCGGCCCCTGAAGCCCAAGCCGGAGGATGCGTGCCGCGACGCGCTGCTGTCGGATCTGCAGGCACGGTTGGCGGGGCTGCATGTCGACGCACAACCGGAGGGTCGCTACGCGGATGCCAAACGATCGGACATTCGGGTTTCGCATGCTGGATTCAACGTGCCGGTGGAGATCAAGAAGGACTGTCATCCCGACCTGTGGAGCGCCATTCGCAAGCAGTTGGCAGCCAGGTACACGCGGGACCCCGGAGCTGGGGGACACGGTATCTACATCGTGTTCTGGTTCGGCGCAGGACGGTGTCGGCCGCCGGAAACAGGCACAGTTCCGAGAGCTCCCACCATGCTTGAAGAACGCCTGCAGGCCACGTTGTCGGCCGACGAAGCGAGGCTGACTTCAATCTGCGTAATCGACGTGTCGCCGATCGGGTAGTGCGAAACATGCGGCGTGGTTCCGCACGGGGGTGAGGGTGACGTCCATGCCCAAGCCGGCGGGCATTCGCCTGTGCGATACGGATGGTCCGTTGGCGTTGAGCCCACGCCTGCCCGGCAGACCCCGCTTTCAGAGAGCCGTGGACAACACGCTGTCGCACAAGGCCCGGGACAAGCCGTCATACGGTTCCCGAGAGCCGGTCCTCACGTCCGTGCGCCCGACATTCCGCCGCAGACGTGCAGCACCTGGCCGGTAACGAAGCCGCTGCGTTCGTCGAGCAGGAAGGCGACCGCGTTCGCGATGTCGGCCGGCTGCCCGAGCCGGCCCACCGGCACCTTGTCGTGCATGGCCTGGAACGCCGGGCTGTCCGGCGGGTAGGCCGCCCGCAGCATGTCGGTATCGATCGGGCCGGGGGCCACGGCATTGGCGGTAATGCCGCTGCGCGCGAGTTCCAGCGCCCAGGTGGTCATCAGTCCGACCACGGCGGCCTTGCTGGCGGCGTAGACCGACAGGTTGGGGATGCCGCGGATGGCCCGGCTTGCGATGTTGACGATGCGTCCGAACCCGGCCTCCTTCATGCCCGGCACCACCGCTGCCGCACACTGCAGGGCGACACGGGTGTTGATGCGCAGCACGCGGTCGAACTCGGCAAGCGGGACTTCCTCGACGGCGCCGAGCGAGACGACGCCGACGTTGTTGACCAGCCGGCTGACCCGGTACTCCGCCAGCAGCGCGTCAAGGGCCCGGCCGGTCGCGTCCTCGTCGGCGAGGTCGACCTCGACGAAACGCGCCGCCGAACCGGAGGCGGGTGCCAGGACATCGAATTGCACGACGGTCTGTCCGTCGGCGCTCAACCGCTCGCAGATGCCGTGGCCGATGTTGCGCGATCCGCCGGTGACCAGGGTGCACTGTTCCATTCGGTTTCTCCTTCCGGGTCCGGTCCGCGGCCGTTACCGGCCGGCCTGCAGTTCGAGCAGCCGGGCGTGGATCCTCTCGTCGACCTCGATCACGCCGGCGGCGGTCCGGGCCCGGCGGTCGGCGGCCGAGCGGTCGAACGGCATGCGCACCGCGTTTCCGCCCTCGATGGGCCTCGTGTTACGAACCAGCTCGGCGTAATGGGTCACCATCTCGCGGTACTCCGCCTCCGGCATCATGAGGTCGGGTTTCATCACCACGATCAGGAACCCGAAGCCGGCAAGCACCGGCGGCGCCGGCGGCGAGCCGGCCAGCATGCCGAGCAGCTGCACGACATGTCCGAGGCCGGACCCCTTGTGGCCGCCCCACGGCGCGAAGGCGCCGGCAAGGGCGGCGGCGGGATCGGTGGTCGGGCTGCCGTCGGCATCGAAGGCCACGCCGTCGGGCAGCGGGGTGCCGAGCCGTCCCGCCAGCACCACCTCGGCGTGCATGATGGCCGAGGTTCCGATATCCCAGATCACCGGGTCGCCGGTGGACGGGAAACCGAAACAGATCGGATTGGTGCCGAACCGGCCCTCGGTTCCCCCGTGCGGCGCCACCCACGCGGTGGCGTTCGACGCGCTCATGCTGACGAGGCCGCGCGCCGCCGCCATCTCGGCGAACCAGGACAGCATCCCGGTGTACCAGGTCTCGTTGGCACCGACCACGGCAAGCCCGGTATCGAGTGCCTTGGCGATCGCAATCTCCGTCGCCCGGTAGCCCACGAGGTAGCCCAGGTTATCCTTGCCGTCGAGCCGGGCCGACACCGGGGTCTCGTGCACGACCGTCACCGGCTCTCTCGAGGTGCCGGTGCGCTGCAACCGCTCGGCGATGCTGACCAGCCGCGGCAGCCCGCCGTACTGCAGACCGCGCAGTTCGCAATCGATCAGGTGATCGGCAATGATCCGTGCGTCGTCCTCGGTGTGCTCGAGTGTGACCAGCACCGACTCGACCAGGGAGCGTGCCTCGGAAAGTGCAAGCCGCATCCGGGCTCTCCCGCAGGTTCAGATGCTCAGGTCCATCAGGTTGTAGTCGTGCATGGTCGCCCGCGCCGCGTCATCCCAGCGGTAGGGTTCGGCACGGTCCCGGTGCGGTGAGTAGTCGAAGGAGGCTTCGTGCGGGAACCGCTGGCGCCGTGCGTCGATGGCATACCCGATCAGCCGCGCGCGGTGCTCGATGCGCGCGGCGTCGTACACGGCCGGCGCATTGTGCACCCCGCCGCCGGCGACCCCGAGCACCGAGGCGCGGCGATGGAACCCGAAGTTCACCGTCACCCGCCAGTCGGCACTGGTATTGGCAAACGACCCGTGCAGCACCTGGCGGTTGGTGACCGCGACGTCACCTGGGTCGCAGACGATCGGCACCGCGTCGGGCAGCCGCTCCGACCCGGCCTCGGCAACGCAGGCCCGGATGTCGACCCTGCCGAGACGGTGCGAGCCCGGAACCACCCACACTCCGTTCGCAGGTGTGCAGCCGTACAGCTGCGCCATGAAGTTGAAGCCGTGTATGCCGGCGTCCCAGTCGGGACTGTCCCAGTGGGTGACGCCGTCCTGGTGCCAGGCGACCGACGCGCCGAGCCCGGGCGCCTTGATGAACAGCGCCTCGTTGAAGGGAACGAAGTCCTCGCCGTTGATGGCCGCCGCGATCCCCAGCAGGTCGGGATGGCCGTAGACCCGCAGGCACGCGGTGGAGAACTGCAGTGACCCGAGGATCAGGTAGACGATCTCGTCCGGCGCGTCGGCGGCAGGTGCCGGTTCCGTCATCTTGACCGGATGGCGTCCGTTGGCCCGCGAGGTTCCGCCGAAGGGGTCGCCGAGCGGCTTCGACCAGAACAGTGTCGGGGCCTCGTGGCCGACGCCGATGGCCGGACGGCCCTTCGCGTCGAGCACCGCGTCCCGGCCGACCGGCAACCGGTCCATTATCTCCTGGACATCGTTCTCGATGTCGGCAAGTTCCTCGGGGCCCAGCACCCCGGTAAAGACGTAGAAACCGCAGCGCCAGTAGGCCTCGAGGATTTCGGGGTCGAGCCTGCCGTCGCTCGTCCATCGCACCGGACCACGGTTGCCCAGGGCCTGTGCCCGTTCGGCGCCGGCCTGCAGGTATTGCGCCATCTCATCATCCCGTGGCCGGGGAAGAGCCTCGCCGGTTTCCTGTGCCAGAGCCATCACCGTTCCTCCCGCAGGTTGCCGAATGCCGCCACGATACCCGCTTACGCCATGGCGCGGTAGTCGATCCTCCCGTGCCGGTCGACCCGGCGGTTGACCGGCGGCATCGGGTACTTCAGACCGGTGGCGCAGTTGAACAGCACCGCCCGTTCGCTGCGTGCGACCCGGCCGTCCGCCAGCGCCCTGCGCCAGGCGGCATAGGTGGCCGCTCCCTCCGGGCACAGCAGGAGACCCTCGCTGCGCGCCATCTCGGCGTGGGCCTGCATGATCTCCTCGTCCTCGATCGCGATCGCGAAACCGCCGGACTCGCGCACCGCGCGCAGGATCAGGAAGTCCCCCACGGCCACCGGCACCCGGATCCCGGCCGCCACGGTCTGCGCATTCTCCCACAGCGGCGCATGTTCTTCCCCGTTATCGTATGCGCGCACGATCGGGGCACAGCCGGTTGCCTGCACAGCCACCATGCGCGGGCGCTCAGGCCCGATCCAGCCGATGTCCTCGAGTTCCTGGAACGCCTTCCACATGCCGATCAGCCCGGTTCCGCCGCCGGTCGGATAGAAGATGACATCGGGAAGGCTCCAGCCGAACTGTTCCGCCAGTTCCAGGCCCATGGTCTTCTTGCCCTCGATCCGGTAGGGCTCCTTGAGGGTCGAAACGTCGAACCAGCCGGTGGTCTCGCGGCCTTCGCCGACGATCCGGCCGCAGTCGTTGATCAGGCCGTTGACCCGGTAGACAGCGGCGCCCTGCAGCTCGATTTCGGAGATGTTGATCTCGGGCGTGTCGTCCGGGCAGAACACGGTGGACCGCAGTCCGGCCCGGCTGGCATAGGCTGCCATCGCGGCCCCCGCATTGCCGTTTGTCGGCATGGCGAGGTGTTCGAGTCCGAGTTCCCTTGCCATGGCCACCGCCAGCGCGAGGCCGCGCGCCTTGAATGAGCCTGTCGGCAACCGGCCTTCGTCCTTGACCACCAGTGCCCCCGGGTCGGCCCCGTCGGCCGCCGCCGCCCGTGGGGCCGCGATCAGCGGGGTCTCGGTCTCGCCCAGCGCGACCACGTTCTCCGACCGGGTCACCGGCAGGAATTCGCGGTACTTCCAGAAGCCGCCGCCGCGTGCCGCGACCCGGTCCCGGTCGACGCCGCGCGCCAGTGCGGCGAGGTCGTAGCGCACCAGCAGCGGCCGGCCGACCTCGGACAGGCCGTGCGGTCGGCCCGCCGGATAGCGGGCACCCGTCATCGAACACTCGAGATGGGTCACGAAGGTGGGATAGTCGTGGCGGGTCATGATCGCTCCTGTGGATGTGCGGGTGGACCGGACACCCGCAGTGTGGTGTTGTTGTACCTGCTTACGACCACCTGCGGGACAGGATCATGACCGTTGCCGTTGGCCCGCTCGCCGGGATCCGTGTCGTCACCTGTTCGACCGCGCAGGCCGGGACGGTACCGTACATGCTTATGGCCGACCTCGGAGCCGAAGTCATCAAGATCGAGGCGCCGGGAGCCGGTGATCCGTCGCGGACCGCCGGCGAGTGCCTGGGCCCCGACGGGGCCATCTCGTCATTCTTCGAGACCAACAACCGGGGCGTGAAGAGCCTCACGCTCAACCTGAAGGATGCCGAGGGTCGCAGGATCCTGCACCGGCTGGTGGAGACCGCCGACATCTTCGGCCAGAACTTCCGGCCGGGAGCCGCGGAGCGCAACGGCTTCGGTTACGAGGAACTGCGCCGGGTCAACCCGAAGCTGGTCTATGCCTCGGTCTCCGGCTACGGCACCCGCGGTCCGCACGGACACCTGCCAGGAACCGATGCGGTCGGCCAGGCGCTGTCGGGAATCGCCGAGGCCTATGCGGGCGAGACCGGACGCATGCGCACCGGGCTCGTATCGGTGGCGGACGAGACCTGCGCCATCCTGACCTTCGGCGGCGTGCTGGCGGCACTGCACCATGCCCGGACCACCGGTGTCGGCCAGAAGGTCGAGACCTCGCTGGTCGGAGCCGCGGTCCGGCTGATGGGGTGGACGCTCACCACCACCATGTGGAGGAATGCCAACCCGATTTCCGGGGTTCGCATCAACGGTACCCGTGAACGCCCGGGCATCGCGGCGGGGTTCGATGACCGTGATGGCCGCCCGCTGGTCTTCCAGCTTGGCCATCGCGAGTGGGAACGGGCGATGAAGGCGCTGGGCTTCCATGACACCCTGGTCGAACGCGGTCTCGATGACCTCGGGCTGGCAGTGGTCTGCGACGAGCACAAGAGGCGGCTTATCGCAACACTCGCCGAGCTGTTCGCCGGGGCTCCGCGCGAGCGGTGGCTCGGGATCCTGCGCGACGCCGACATCGTCTCGGCGCCGATCAACACCCTGCTCGAGGCGTCAACGGATCCGGACGTGACCGCGAACGGCTACGTTGCGTCCGTCGACTATCCCGAGCTGGACCGCGCGCTGACCGTGCACGGCTCCCCGTGGCAGTTCTCCGAGACCCCGCCGGTTGCGGGCCGGGCCCCGGCGCTCGGACAGCACACCGCGGAAATCCTCTCCGGTCTCGGCTACGGGACGGACGAGATCGCAGGCTTCGAGGCCCGCGGTGTGGTCTGAACCGGCACAGGGCGGGATACGGCACGCCCGACGTTCCCGGTGTCGGTCATGAGCAGCGGCCACATCAGGCTCACGTCGCACCCGCATGCCGGCGGAAAACCGGCGCCGCTGCGCTGGGGTGCGGCGTCGCCACGCGAACGTGGCCCGGTCGTCGGCACCTGGACACGGGAGCGCAACGCCATCGGCGCCCACTCGGGGTCCTATTCGCTCTACCGGGCTCTCGCGGTGGCGTCGGGAACGCTCGATCCGGTCCATGTTCCCGACCTGACCGATACGTCGCCGGCGCGGCGGATCGGCCCGCACCCCCAGTGGTCAATGCCCGATCGTATCGTGTCCATGGATCCCTATGGCCACATGGTCAGCGACGCGTGGGGAGACCTGCTGCAGGCAGGGTGGGATGTTCGACCGACCATCGCGGTCACCACGGCCCGGCTGCGCATGCCGGAGCTTGATGCGGCGCTGACGGAAGGCCGGATCAGGGCCGACGGCGAGATCGTGGCGGAGAACGGCGAGGTCCGGGTGACCAAGGCGGCCATCGAACCGGTGTGGCATCTCCCGGGTATCGCCAGCCGCCTGGGCGTGGACGAGCGTGCGCTTCGCCGCTCGCTGTACGAGCATTCGGGGGGCATGTTCTCCGAACTGGTCACGCGGACCGACCTCGAGGTGTTCCTGCCACCGATCGGGGGAACCACGGTCTACCTGTTCGGAGATCTCGACGCGATCGGGGATCCCGCCCGCCCGGTGGCGTGCCGGGTCCACGACGAGTGCAACGGCTCGGACGTGTTCGGCTCTGACATCTGCACCTGTCGGCCCTATCTGGTGCACGGAATCGAGATCTGCATCGAGACCGCGCAGGCAGGCGGGTTCGGGGTGGTGGCGTACAACCGCAAGGAGGGTCGCGCGCTCGGAGAAGTGACCAAGTTCCTGGTGTACAACGCGCGCAAGCGGCAACCGGGCGGCGACCGCGCCGACACCTACTTCGAGCGCACCGAGTGCGTGGCCGGGGTGCAGGACATGCGCTTCCAGATCCTGATGCCGGACGTGCTGCACTGGCTGGGGATTTCAAGGATCGACCGGCTGATCTCGATGAGCCACATGAAGTACGACGCGATGGTCGAGCATGGAATCGAGATCGGCGAACGCGTCCCGCTGCCCGAAGACATGGTGCCGGACGATGCGGGTGTCGAGATCGATGCCAAGAAGGCGGCCGGGTACTACAGCCCGGACCCGGCCCGACCGCATGCCGACGGCCGGGGACTGGATGACTGAGGCACCGGCCGCCCGGCGCCTTGCCGACCCGGCGGAGATCCGCACCCGCTGCCACGAGCTGCTCCTGGCCGGGGAGCGCGGCGAGCTTTCGCATTTCGACCTGCGCACCGACAGGCTCCCCGGGGTCGCGCAGTTCGTCGCGGAGGTGACCCGGGAACGCTACCCCGACCTCGACGTGCCATGGCACAGCCGCTGGCGGCATTTCCGGGCCGGCGGCATCGACCGCTGGAGCCGGCTCGCCGCCGGGCTCGACCGCGACGAGCGTGTGCGGGTGGCACTCGACCTGCTGGTGGTGAGCGTGCTGCTCGATGCGGGCGCGGGAGACAGCTGGCGGTACCGGGAAGCGGAAACCGGCGTCCTGCTCGCCCGCTCGGAGGGACTGGCGGTTGCAAGCCTTGCGCTCTACGCGAGTGGCGCCTTCTCCGCCGAACCCGGCAACCCGCTGCGCTGCGATGCCGTGGCGCTCCGCGGCTTCACGGCCGGGCAGCTGGCTGCGGCATTCCAGGCCGGCCCCGCCAATCCGCTTGCCGGCGTCGACGGACGTGCGGCCATGCTTCGCGCGCTTGGCGCGGCGCTCGAGCGGCGCCCTGAGATCTTCGGGGCCCCGCCCAGGATCGGCGGCCTCGGTGACTGGCTGCGCGGAGGGCCCGGCAGGACCCGTGCCGCTTCCCTGCTTGCAACGCTCGCGGACGCGTTCGGGCCGATCTGGCCGGGCCGGATCACGCTGCGGGGAACCGCACTCGGCGATGTCTGGCACCATCGCAAACTGCGCCGCGACGATGAAACGGACCGGCTGGTTCCGTTCCACAAGCTGCTGCAGTGGCTGCTCTATTCCATGGCCGAGCCGCTGGACGAGGCCGGGATCGGCCTTGGCGAACCGGGGGCGCTCACCGGACTGGCCGAGTACCGCAACGGCGGTCTGCTGGTGGACGGCGGTGTGCTGGTGCCACGGGATCACGGGATCGGTGCCGTGGCGCTTGATCCCGGCGCGGAACCGATCGTCGAGTGGCGGGCACTGACGGTCGCGCTGCTTGACCGGCTGGCACCGCTGGTTCGCGCGTCTCTCGGGTGCAGCGAGGCGGCGCTGCCGCTCGCGCGGCTGCTCGAGGGCGGAACCTGGGCGGCGGGCCGGAAGCTCGCACACGAGGCGCGGCCCGGCGGTGGTCCGCCGATCCGGCTGGCGTCGGACGGTACGGTATTCTGAACGAGGCAACTGCGAAGCGGGAGACGGGGATGAACAGGGTCACGGTGGTTGAGCACCCGCTGGTTCAGCACAAGCTGTCGCTGATGCGGCAGAAGGACACGTCGACGGCACTGTTCCGGGTGCTGCTTCGCGAGATCTCGCTGCTGCTCGGCTATGAAGTCACCCGGGACCTGGGAGTCGAGTTCCACACCATCGAAACACCGCTGACCTCGGTGGACGCACCGTTCATTTCCGGCAAGAAGCTGGTCCTGATCTCGGTCCTGCGCGCAGGCAACGGGCTTCTCGAGGGCATGCTGGACCTGGTTCCCTCGGCCAGGGTCGGACATGTCGGGCTCTACCGCGACGCCTCCACGCTGGTGGCGATGGAGTACTATTTCAAGGTGCCCGATGACCTCGCCGACCGTCCGGTGATCGTGCTCGACCCGATGCTGGCAACGGGGAACTCCGCCATTGCCGCGGTCAGCCGGGTCAGGGAGGCGCAGGCACGGGACATCAAGATGGTCTGCCTGATCGCCGCACCCGAGGGCCTTGCGGCGTTCCATGCCGTCCACCCGGATGTCACCGTGTATACCGCCGCCGTCGACGATCACCTCGACGACCATGGTTACATCGTTCCGGGGATTGGCGATGCCGGTGACCGGTTGTACGGCACGAGGTGACATCCGCGAAGGTTCCGGCCCCGCCTGAGGACCGGGTCCCGTCTCCCCGGTCACGAACTGCGGGCTGGCCCGGTCGGCGCCGAAACCCGTCCGGGTGGCGCGTTTCCGACCCTGGCAAACAGGTCGCGCCCGATCGTTTCGTTCCGGCGCAGACCTGCTAGAGCAGGTTCCGAGCGTATAGAATCGAGGGCGCAGTCGGTTTGCCACGCTGCCAGATGTAGGGGTGCGTGGCAGAAGGTACGGCAGATGCAGTCCTGCCGGAGGCAAGCCATGGCGCGACCATTGTCGGATGACCTGCGCGTTCGTTTGGTGGAGGCGGCGACCACCGATGGGGGGTCGAGGGTTCCTGGCAATGCACAAAGGATCGTTTGTCTAGCTGATAAATATAGAAAAGTCAGCTTTTGACGTTTCGTCGCGTTGCACCTGTTCTTTCGGTTGAAAGTGATAACGGAAGTAACACTGAAGAAGCGCCCGAAGCGACTTTCCGCCACCTTCGTTAAGACGATCAGCATCCCGGGACGGGACGGTACGGTGACGGGCGGGGCGGGTTCGGTTTGAGCCTGCTCGTGAAGCCGTCGAGTGTCGGCGGACTCGCGAAGTCATGGGCGCAACGGGTGAGGATCGGCGGGCGGCCGAACAATGTCGGACTCGGCTCCTATCCGCTTGTGACGCTAGCCGAAGCGCGGGCGAAGGCTCTCCAGAATGCGAGGGCGATTGCGCAGGGCCACGGTCCTCGGACCGGCGGCATTCCGACCTTCGCCGATGCCGCCGAGCAGGTGATTACCCTGCACGAGCCGACTTGGCGCAACGGCGCGCGATCGGCCGAGATATGGCGGTCGAGTCTTCGGACCTACGCTTTCCCCACGCTCGGGAAACTCGCCGTGGATCAAAATCACCACGGCGCACGTGCTCGCGGTTCTCGTGCCGCACTGGAGCGAGAAAGGAGAGACCATGCGGCGGGTGCGCCAGCCGGATCGAGGATGAAGGCGGGCCGGTCGCATCGCGTACCGCTCTCGACGCGAGCGCTTGAGGCGCTGGCAGACGCGCGCGAGCTGTCGGACGGAAGCGAGCTCATCTTTCCGAGCGTGCGCGGAAAGGTGCTTTCCGACATGACGATCTCGAAGCTCGTTCCGGGACTGGTGCGGCGATACCGGGCAACCCCGCGACATTGCGGAACTGGCGCTCGCGCATACCGTCGGTGGCGTCGAGGGCGCCTATGGCAGATCCAATCTGTTCGCGCGGCGGGCGACGCTCATGCAGGCATGGGGGCACTTCCTGAGCGAAGCATGATTGCGGTGGTCCCTACGCGGGGCGCGGGTCGGTGATGTCCGACGTGGGCTGCGCCGCCGGCCTGTGCGCGGGCGTTCCCACGTTGATCGTCGTCGAAGCCGTTGGGGCCATGCGCCCCGGCGTGGCTCGCCCCTACCAGGCACTCGAACGAGAGGCGTTCCTTGTGGGGCGCCGGAGGCAGGGGCGATCCCTATGTGAAGTACAGCATTGTGTGAAGTTGGTCGCGGCGTTCGGTAGCGGCGGAGACTGGCGTCGATCCAGTGGCTGTAACACTCGGCCCGTTCAGCCCTGTCTTGGAGATCAGGAAGCCGGGGCGGCGCGCGCGTACTTCCACAAGCAACCTCAGACTGGTTCGGACGTTCGACCTTGATATAAGGCCCCCCCTGCGCTACGCTTTCAACTGAAAGCGTA
>JAJEAR010000008.1 GCA_022822665.1 Alphaproteobacteria bacterium
CTGTCGCGGCTCTCTGTGCGGTCCATTCACCACATCGGTGCGCTCACCCACGCCGAGGCTCGCGAGGCGGTGGACCGCATGCTGGCGGCGTACCGCGTCGACCGGCACGGCGAAAACGCGGACTGGCCGGAGACACTGGCCGCCTGGAGCGAAGCCTGGCCACAGCTCCTGCACAATGCCATGCGGGCGCTCGCCGAGGGGCTGTTCAAGGCCGGCGGGCGCCTTTCCGACGTTGACGCCGGGCGTGTCGCTCAGATCGAGGCGGATCTGCGCGGAGAATCGTACCGAGCGCGGGTATCGCCGGAGACGGACTTGGTACGAAAACTGGTGGCGCAGGTGATGGCGGCCCTGCCGGCAGCAGGCCTGCGTCGGGGCCAGCTGCTGCGTGAGATGGGACGCGCAGCCGACCCCGCTGAGCCCGAATGGCACCTGCCCGACGGCATGACGCCGGGCGCGTTCCCTGGGCAGCTCATCCACCGCGGAGCGCTGCAGCAGGGTCAGGACGACCTGTTCCACTGCCCGATCCCGTCCTTCCGGGACTACCTGATCGAGCGGGGGCACGATCCCGGGTCCGCCCTGGAGGACACGGCAGGACCCGAAGACGACCTGGCGCGCCCTGCACCGTTCGACGACATGGGGTGAGACGACCGGCGGCGGTCAGGATGGCTCCCCTCCCCGCGGACAGCCCACACAGTGCTGTGTGACAGGCATCCGTTGTTCGAATTGTGCTCACCCCGGCTACAGGCGACGCGCGGAGCACCCCAGCGAGACATCACCGTCCACGGTCAGCGCCGCGCCAACCCTGAACCAGGTTTTCGAAGTCAGGATCGCGCCGACACTCAGTGCTTCGTGGATCGTCGTGGCACCGTCCATAATCAGGGAACCGGTGACCGGCGCTGCGCCGTTCGACGTGATGCTGGCCGACATCAAGGTCTGATCGACCACGAAGCCGGTGAGAGCAAAGCCGCCGTGCGCCTTCGCCAAGCCAGGGATCGAGCACGCTGCGCAAGCCGACCAATATCGGGTTGGCCCTGGCTCTACCTGAACCGGATCGATGTCCTCGGAATATCGCACGGCCGGCGACAGATAGAGCTTGTGGAGCGCAGTGCCGTCCCGGAAGGCGTGCGCCACGGCAAGAACAGCTCGGAGAAAATTCCGACCTGGGCACGGCTGACGACCAGATTTTGCTCACCCTGGAAGTCTTCGGATCCGGTGCCTTCTCCGCCTTCCTCGCCGCATCCATGCAAGTCAGGAACACCCCAGGCTGGGTCATGTACTCCCAACGCTATCTCTCCTGGGATGTGCCGCGTGCCAATTCGTAGCTGGTGCTGCGGCCGCCCGCCAGGCCACGGACGAGGATACCGCGGTCAATCAGTTCGCGGATGTCCCGGTTCGCCGTGTCCTGCGAACAGTGGTTCATCCGCGCCCACCTGGACGACGTGAGCTTGCCCTCGAAGCCATCCAGAAGCCGGTTCAGGATCTTGACCTGGCGCTCGTTGAACACGTCCGAGGCATGGGCCTCCCAGAAGCTTGCCTTGCCCAGGACGGTAGCGAGGGTACGGCGCGCGCTTTCAACCGCGCGTTCAAGACATTCGAGGAACCAGACCTGCCAGTCCGTGATGTCCAGATCGCCCTTCTGGGTTGCCTCCAGGATGTCGTAGTAGGCGTTGCGCTCCTGACGAATCTGAGCGGACATGCTGTAGAACCGTTCCGGGCTGTCCTCCGAACGGGCCAGCGCCATGTCGGCGATCGTCCGTGCGATGCGCCCGTTGCCATCTTCGAACGGATGGATCGAAACGAACCAGAGATGAGCCAGTCCGGCGGCAAGCACGGGTTCCATGGAGCGCGCGCCCTGGAACCACTCGAGAAACGCCGATATCTCATCCCCGACGCGCTCGGCCGGTGGAGCACTGTAGTGGACGCGCTGACGGCCGATCGGGCCCGAGACGACCTGCATTGGTCCGTCTGCGTCGTCGCGCCATCCGCCAACACGGATCCGGCGCATGCCGCTGTAGCCTGTCGGGAACAGGGCGGCGTGCCACGAGAACAGCCGCTCTTCGGTCAGGCGCGCAGCATAGTTCCTGGTGGCATCGAGGGTCATCTCGACGACACCGTCCACTTCGCGATCCGGCACCGGCAGGCCGCCCACGTCGAGACCAAGACGGTTTGCGATGGACGAGCGCACCTGGTCGGGTAGGAGGACTTCGCCTTCGATCTCGCTGTTCTTCACAACATCCTCGGTGAGCATGCGCAAGGCGGCTTCCCTGCGCATGTGGAAGCCGAGGGCTTCCATGCGTCCGAGCAGCTTCCCCTGGGCGTATCGTGTGTTCGCGAGGACCCGACCGAGCCGGGCCTCTTCATGCCGGAGCCGCGGCCATTCGGGGCGTTGCCAGATGAACATCAACATACTCCGCACATTGTGCGGGGAACATAACGTCCAATCTCCGCATCGGCAAGTATCTCCGCATAAAACACGGAGATTATTGTCCTTTTCTCCGCAGCCGTTCCACGGAGCCGCCGCCCTCATCCACAACTGGCTGTTCCGCCGTCAACCCTTCCACCTCCGCTGGACCGATCCAGAGGGCCAACCCGCGCTTCGGCGGGCGGCTCGTCATCGGCATGGACATGCGTGCGGAGGAAATGCTCGTGGAGTTATGAGCGGAACTGCGCGAGGTCGCCAACGAGATTCGGCCGGGACGCGGCGAAGCACGCGCCTCACGACATGGACCTGCCCGGTTTCCGGCTGCTCCCGCCCCGGAGCGCCCAGGCCAGATCCGGCCGGTAACGGTCCGCACCGACGTTCCGGTCCACAATCGGAATTGAACCGGTTGGGGTGGACGCCCCCCTCCCAACGGCATCGACGTTCGTGCCAAGGGTGACTGTACGCCGTCTGTCCAGGTTCGATGCGGTGTCAAACCGGGCCTGTATTGTGCCGCGGTCAGCAAGAGCTGGGACGTGCGGTGAACTGGTGACTCGATTCCCGGTTCTGGATCAACGGGGTGATGTGGTCCAGACTGAAATCCCGATCAAATGCCGGTCCCGGTGGATGCGAGCCCCCGCCAGGACCGTTGAACGACATCGCCGGTCGCTCCCGCCCGCAACCCGATTCCGTCGCGCGGCGGCCGGCGCACGGGAGTAGTGGTGCGGCCCGTTGCCGCGAGGATGGACCGGGATGACCGAGATCACATTCACCTTCAACGGAACCGGAATCGCTGCGTCCGGGGGGGAATCGTTGGCAGCAGCGCTCACTGCAGCGGGACGTCGCGAATTCCGGGTCACGGCAGGCGGAAAACCCCGCGGAATGTTCTGCGGAATCGGCGTGTGCCAGGACTGCCTTGTCACCGTCGACGGGACACCGAACCGGCGCGCCTGCATGACCGGGGCGGTCGACGGCATGGCAGTCGAGACCCAGCCCGCCTTCCCCGGACTTTGCCTGGATGCGGAGGTGCCGGATATACCTCGGGCGCGGATCCTCACCCCGGATGTACTGGTGATCGGCGGCGGCGCCGGAGGCCTGTCCGCCACGATCGCGGCACGACGGGCAGGTGCGGAAGTCGTCACCCTGGACGAGCGCACTGTCCCGGGCGGCCAGTACTACAAGCAGTCCGCCGACGGCAGCCTGCTCGACGCACAACAGGCCGAGGGAGCGGCTCTTCTCGCCGACGCCCGGGCCTGCGGCGCAGAGGTCATCGGCGGCGTCGAGATCTGGGGGGCATTCGACGGCCCTCTCATCCTTGCGGAAAGTGGAGGTTCGGCGCTGATCGTGCGGCCCCGCGCGGTGATCGTCGCAACCGGCGCGTATGAACGGCCGATCATCGCGCCCGGCTGGACCCTGCCGGGTGTCATGACCACCGGGGCGGCGCAAACCCTGTGGCGCAGCTACCGGACGCTGCCGGGGCGCCGCATCGTGGTTTGCGGATCGGGGCCACTCAACCTGCAGGTCGCCCTGGAACTTGCGGAAGGCGGGGCGGAGATCGCGCTTGTGGCCGAGGCCGCGCCGTCGCCCTTCCTGCACCCGCTTCGAGGCGCCCGGTGTTCGATCCACGGGCCGGCGCTCGCCTGGAAGGGACTCGCCATGCTGTGCGGTCTGCGGTGGCGGCGCGTGCCCGTGCGCAACGGACTGCGGCTGGCCGCCGTGGAACAGTCCGCGGGCGGGCTGTCGGCAACGTTCCGGCGCATGGACGGCGGAACCTGCACCGTGCGGGCGGACGCCGTCTGCATGAACGCCGGCTTCGAGCCACAGAACGAGATCCTGCGCCTCCTCGGGGTCCGGATGACCTACGATCCCGCCGTCGGGCACCTGCGCTGTGACCGGTCCGAAACGCTTGAGACCTCGGTCTCCGGGATCTTCGCCGTCGGGGATTGCGCCGGGCTCGGCGGGGCTCCTGCGGCCTGCGCCGAAGGACGCATCGCCGGATGTGCGGCGGCAGAGCGGTCGGGTCATGCGGAGGGCCGCGATGTCGCGGCCGATCGGCGTGCCCTTCGGCGGCACCGGCGTTTCCAGAACGCGCTCTGGCAGTTGCACGACGTGTCCCCGACACCGCTCGACAGTCTGCCTGGAGACACGATCCTCTGCCGTTGCGAGGAAGTCACCGTGGCTGACGCCCTGGCCGGTTACGCCGTCACCCCCGGTCATCTGGGCACCCTTAAGCGCGCGACACGCATCGGGATGGGGCACTGTCAGGGTCGCTATTGCGGTCCCGCCGCCGCCCGCCTGATCGCGGAACACACCGGCGAGGCGCTCACCGACCGCAGCTTCTTCGCCCCGCGTGTTCCGGTCAAACCCGTGACAATCAATGCCATCCTCTCCTTCGAAGAGGCGCTTCGCGGTGACGAGTGATCTCCTGGTCATCGGTGGCGGCGTCGTCGGGTTGATTGCGGCACGGGAACTGGCGAGGGCCGGGGCGCGCGTAACCCTTGTCGATGCCGCGCAGAACGCCGGCAGTACGACGAATGCCGGAAGCCTGCATGTTCAGATGCAGAGCAGGTTCATCCGTCTCTACCCCGAACACGCGCGGAATGCTGAACGGGCGCTGCCCTGCTACAGGCAGGCAGCGGAGTGCTGGGACAGGCTCGAGGCCGGCCTTGGACCCATTCACCTGGTCCGCAAGGGCGGACTGATGCTGGCGGAGAGCGCCGGGCAGATGGCCTTCCTTGAAGAGAAGTCCCGGCGGGAAGAAGCGAAGGGGCTCGACGTGGCGCTTCTGGACCGGGCGGAACTCGATCGGGTTGCCCCCTGGATCGGCTCGCAGATCGTCGGTGCGGAACTCTGCCGCGACGAAGGCTCGCTCAATCCGCTGCTGGCCAACAGGTTGTTGACGAAGGCCTGCGCGGACCTGGGGGTGATCAGCATCATCGACAGGATCGACGAGCTGACCGTCACCTCCGATCATGTTTCGGCACGGGGACTGCACGGCCGCTATCGGGCCGGTGAAGCCGTCGTCGCCGCGGCCTGGGGCTCGGGTGCGCTGGTCCGCGCATTCGGCGTTGACATTCCGACCGCCCCGGAACCGCTGCACATGAACATCACCGAAGCGTGCGAGCAGAGAATCGACCACCTGGTCCAGCACGCCGAGCGCTCGCTCACGCTGAAGCAGTTCGGGACCGGCCAGATCGTCATCGGGGGCGGCTGGCCCGCGGATGACCACGGCACAGACGCGGTGCCCGGCGTCCGTGCGGATTCGCTTGTCGGCAACGTGGCGCTCGCCGCGCGGCTGGCGCCTGCGATCGGCACGCTTCGCATCCTCCGGACATGGGCCGGCATGAACACGACCGCGGACGGTTCCTCGATCATCGGGCGCCTGCCGGGCGCCGAACGGATCATCATGGCCGTACCGGGAGATGCGGGCTACACGCTCGCACCGCTCGTGGCGCAAATGGCGGCATGCATTGTACTGGACCGCGATCCGCCGGCCGACCCGGCTCCCTTCTCGCCCGCGCGGTTTGCCGCATAGCGCGAGGGCGCAACGAACATCTGCGACCGTCTCCCGGAGACCTGGAAACACCTTCGCGACCATGGTCTGCGGCGACGGTCGGACACAGGGGCGCCGCAATCGACTGTCCCGGGTGAATGCTCGGCAGGGCCAGACGGTCTCCCGTCCGCGTCGGGGCTGTTCCCTCGAATGGGCGAAGACAGGATCCGCCGGGCGCCCGCGCGTGTTGCCGGACCTGCCGACGACCTCCGCAGGTTCCATCCTGCGGAGCGTGCGCCTGAAACCCGCTGGGCTTCCGATGAGCGGGTTCAAAAACCGGTGTGGTGGCCGGGCATCACAGCCAGGAGGCCTATTGGTCTGCGCCGGGTAATTCTCGGAGATTTTTCCCCTTCAGGCATCGGGAATCCCGATTTGTCTTTTGCGCAATTTGCCCAATTTGCGGAATTCTACCGATAAAGCGCATTCCGGACTTTCGAGTTCTTCGATCTTCTCAAGATATCTGTTGCGCAGCCTGCTGCGGAATGTACCATACCGTACCAGAAATCGTGATGAGACCGAGACTGCCGCAGGGAGACTGACGACAATGACACATGCATACTGGAACAGAAACGGACTGACCCGGCGCGGCGCACTGGCTGGACTGGCGGCGACGACCGCATTGACGGCGCTGCCCCGCACGGCGCGGGCGCAGGACGTGACGCTTCGCTGGTGGTCACCGCAGAGCGCACCGCTCCAGGTCGAGGCCTACAACCACCAGATTGCCACCTTCCAGGAGGCGAACCCCGGCATCAAGGTCGTCTTCGAGACAACGTCGGACGAGGGCTATGCGGCGCAGCTCGCCGCCGCGTTCTCGTCGGGCGAGGTTCCCGATGTGGTTACGCACCTTCCATCCTTCTCGATCCATACCTACTACGCATCCGGTCTCGTCGAGCCGATGAACGACGTGATTGAGGCTGTAGGAGCGGACGACTTCTATGACGGCGCCAACGACGTCTACAAGGCGGCGGACGGGAACTTCGTCGCGACCGGCATCGGAAACGTCGCGGCGAACATGCTGTGGCTTCGGACCGACCTCATGGAAGAGGCCGGCATCGACAAGCAGCCAACGACGTGGGACGAACTGCGCGCGGCCTGCCAGGCCATGCAGAAGAACGGGATCTACGGTGCACCGCTGCCCTACGGCAGGAATTCGATGACCACCCGCATCTTTGTCGGTGTCATGCATCAGGCCGGCGCACAGGTGTTCACGCCTGACCTCGAGGTGGCGATTGACAGCCAGGAGACCCGGGACGCACTCGAATGGTACAAGTCCATGCGGGAGCTTTGCCCGCCGGGTGCGACGAACTACAGCTGGGGCGAGGCCATTACCGCGTTCGTCAGTGGCGCCACGGCAACCGGTATCTACACCGGACGCGTTCTCGGAAACGTCGTGGCCCAGAACCCGCCGATTGCTGACCACATCACCTGCAAGGTGTATCCGACAATCTCGCCCGACGTGAAGCCCTGGACCTTCAACGCGTTCCCCAGCGTGTTCATACCGGCCCAGTCCAGGCATATCGAGGAGGCCAAGAAGTTTGCCATTCACCTCTTCGAGCCGGAAGGCATGATCAAGCAGCTTCATGCGGCTCCCGGACACCTCTTGCCGGTCCTCAAGTCGATCAACGCAAACCCGATCTACCAGGACAATCCGATCATCAAGAAGTACCCGACAGAGGTTGACCGGATGGCCGCAGCGGCCGCGGATGGTCACAATCTCGGGTACGAGACGAAGGCGCACAGGTCGAACGACCGGGCCGGCGACGTCGAAGGCACACTGGCCATATCGGACATGGTGCAACGGGTCGTCCTCAACGACGAGGACCCGAATGTCGTGGTCGGTGAAACCGCAAAGATAATCGAAGACGTGATGAAGGGTTGACGTCTCCCCGGGCGTCGCGCGCAGCTGGACCCGGTGTCGGCCTGCGTCGCGGCGCCCGGATGCAAAGAGGCGGGTTTTATGGAAATCTGGGACTTCAGGATGCGGCCGCCTGCCAGGGGCTTCCTGGAATCGAAGATCTATGCCGTTGCGGAGAACAGGAAGAGATACACCGAGAGGCTCGGCTGGCCAGTCGTCGAATCCGCGCTGGCGCAATCCATTGAAGAACTCTTCTCGGAAATGGATTGCGCCGGAATTACAAGAGGGGTGGCGATAGGGCGAACCACGGCGACACTGGGGACGGTTCCGAACGCGGACGTCGCCGACGTGGTTTCGAAACACCCGGAGAGGTTTGTCGGCGTCGGTTCCGCCGATACGGCGGACCGGAAGAAGGCATTCGGGATGATCGACGAAGCGATCGATCTCGGCCTCAGGGCCATCAATCTCGAACCCGGTGTCTCGTCGGTACCGATGCGCGCCGACGACCGGCGGCTCTACCCGATCTACGCCAGGTGCGAGGACGCCGGCCTGCCGGTGGTCATCATGACAGGGGGAGGCGCCGGACCCGACCTGTCGTACAACGACCCCGTCTCGCTCGACCGGATGCTCGGGGATTTCCCCGGTCTGAAGGTCGTGTCGGCACACGGTGGGTGGCCCTACGTGCAGGAGATACTCGGCGTCGCCTTTCGCCGGGAGAACCTCTACCTCTGCCCGGACATGTACCTGGGCGCCCTGCCCGGCACCTCCGAGTACCTGGCGGCCGCAAACGGCTATCTTTCAGAGAGATTCCTGTTCGGAACGGCTTATCCTTTCTGTCCCCTCAAGCCCTATGTCGACTGGTTTCTGTCACAGGGCCTGTCCGAACCAGCTCTTTGCCGCGTACTCTCGCAGAACGCGAAAACGCTCCTGTCGCCCGAATGACACTCGGCACGTCATCCCTGGAGGGGCGGTCCCCCCGACCGCACACGGGTGCCGGAGGCCGCACATGAACCCTGCGAGGCGAACCCGCCTGGAGCGCGAATACGCGCTTCTCGGAGCCATCCTCATCGCACCGACGGTGCTGATCTTCTGCGCGGTCATCGTCTATCCCCTGGTCTCGGCGATCTACCTGTCGCTGTTCCAGGTCTTCACTCCCACACTCGAAGGCAGCTGGGTGGGGCTGTCAAACTATCGCGAGCTTCTCGGCAAGGAGGAATTCTGGACCTCGCTGCTGAACAACATCATCTGGACCGTGGGAACGCTGAGCCTGCAGATCATATTCGGCGTCGCCATGGCGCTGATCCTGCATCAGAACATGTGGTTCCGCAGTCTGGCGCGCTCGCTGATCCTCTTTCCCTACTTCGTCTCGACGGTGGTCGCGGTCCTGGTCTGGAAGTGGCTGTTCAACGACCTGTACGGCATCATGAATCACCTGTTGATCGTTTCGGGGCTCACCGACTTTCCGATCGACTACCTGGGCACCATGCCGAACGCCATGATCTCCGTCATCCTGGTCGGTGCCTGGAAGTACTTTCCGTTCGTGGTGATCGCGGTGCTGGCGCGCCTGCAGACAATTCCCGATGCGCTCTACGAGGCCGCGCGCATCGATGGCGCCGGGCCGATCTCGCGCTTCTTCGACGTGACCGTGCCGCAGCTGCGCGAAGTGCTCGTCGTCATCATCATGTTGCGCGCGATCTGGGACTTCAAGGAGTTCGACATGATTTACCTGCTGACCGGAGGCGGGCCGATCACAAGCACCCAGACCCTGCCGCTCCTGGTCTACAAGGAAGCATTCAAGCTGAACCAGATGGGTATGGCCTCGACCTATGCGGTCGCCATGATGGCAATCATGCTGGTCTTCATGATCCTGTACATCCGACGCACGCGGTCGGAGGAAGACACGTGAAATTCACCCGGAAACTGGCCTTCAACCTGTTTGCCTGGGCCATCGTTCTGGCCGTGGCCTTTCCGCTCTTCTGGATGCTGGTCACATCGTTCAAGCCACAGTTCGAGCTGTTCCGGCGCCCGCCCACGTTCCTGCCCGAGACCTTCACGCTCGAGCATTACTGGCGGCTGCTCTCCGGGACGAATTTCATGATCTATTTCAGGAACTCGGCGATCCTGTCGACCGTGACCACCCTTGTCGTTGTCGCCATTGCAACGGTCGGATCGTACAGCCTTGTCCGGTTCAGGTACCGGGGACGCGAAAGTCTCGCGTTCATCGTGCTCTTCACCTACCTGCTGCCGTCTGTCGTGCTGATCATCCCGCTGTACCTGATGCTCGTGCAGATGGGCCTGTCGAACACGATCCTGTCGCTGGTGATAGCCTACTCGACATTCGCACTGCCGTATGCGCTCTGGCTCCTGCGGTCCTTCATGGCAGGCATCCCCGAAGACCTGGAAAGTGCGGCGCTCGTGGACGGCGCCTCGCGGCTCGGGGCGTTTCGCGACGTGATCCTGCCGCAGCTTCTGCCGGGGATCATTTCCACCGCACTCTTCGCCTTCATCCTGTCCTGGAACGAGTATCTCTACGCACTCGTACTGGTGAATTCCGACAGCGCCCGGCCGCTGACAACCGGGGTGATGAACATGCTCGTCTCTGCATTCAACATCGAGTGGTCACTTCTCATGGCCGCTTCCGTGATGATGAGTGTTCCCCTGATCATCGTATTCGCCTTCCTGCAAAGCTATCTGACCCGCGGCTTCGGTGCCGGCGGCGTCAAGGGGTAGTCATGGCTGACGTCATCCTGAGGGACATCGTGAAATCGTTCGGCAGTGTCACCGCCCTGCGCGGGCTGAACCTGCAGATCGAAGAGGGGGAGTTCGTGTCTCTCCTCGGCCCGTCGGGCTGCGGCAAGACAACCACGCTGCGGATTCTGGCGGGGCTGGAATTTCCCACCTCGGGAACGATTTCCATCGGCGACCGCGTCGTGAATGACGTGGCGCCCGCCCAGCGCGACATCGCCATGGTGTTCCAGTCATACGCGCTCTATCCGCACATGACCGTGGCAGAGAACATCGCCTACCCCCTGAAAAAGCGCAGGATTCCCAGGGGAGAGCGGACCGTAATGGTTCAGAAGGCCGCCGAGCTCCTGCAGCTGACAGAACTCCTGCGACGCAAGCCCCGGCAGCTCTCCGGCGGGCAACAGCAACGGGTGGCACTGGGACGGGCACTTGTCAGGGACCCCAAGGTCTTCCTGCTCGACGAACCGCTTTCGAACCTCGATGCGAAGCTGCGCAGCTACATGCGTGTGGAGCTGGTGGAACTTCATCGCCGCCTCGGGCGCACCATGATCTACGTGACCCATGATCAGCTCGAAGCGATGACCATGTCCGACCGGATCGCCGTGATGGATGGCGGCGACCTGCAGCAGTTCGCGCCCCCGAACACCGTGTATCGCGAGCCGGCCAACAGGTTCGTCGCGGGCTTCATCGGAACCCCGGCCATGAACCTGGTGGACGGTGAGCTGGTGCTATCGGGAGGCGACTGGACGTTCAGGACCGGCAACCTTTCCGTCCCGGTACCGCCGCTGGGAGAAAATGCCGCCGCGGGACCCGCGGCCCTGGGGTTCAGGCCCGAACATGTGAGGTTCGGCGAGGGTCCGATCGAGGGGACTGTTCAGGTGGTCGAACAGTCCGGCCACGAGAATATCGTCGTTGCGAAATTCGCGAATGATCTGCGGATCACCGGCCGCGCACCCGCTGCGCAGGTGTGGAAGCCCGGCGAACCGGTCCGGATCCGTATCGATACGGCCGAGGCACACGCGTTTGCCGCCGGTCCGAATGGAGAACGCCTGAACCGGCCACGCGCCGCGGCCTGACCGCACGCGGATGTGACTGTGGCCGGAAGGGACGGAGCCTGAAGGGGGAAAGCTATGGACAGAACCACGATAGACTGGTCGGGCCCCATGGTGGCAGCGACCACACCGTTTCGCCCGGACCTGTCAATCGATGAAGACGCCTTCTGCGCAAACGTGGAACGGCTGTACGCCGCCGGGGCCACGGGCATCGTTGCGGCGGGATGCACCGGCGAATTCTGGGCGCTGGATTTTGCGGAACGGGAAAGGCTGGCGCGCCTGACCGTCGCCGCAACCGCGGGGCGGGGGCCGACGATCATGGGCACGGGGTCCATCCGCGAGGATGAGATCATCACCCAGATCCACGCGGCCAAGGAGGCCGGTGCGGACGGCGCGCTTGTGATGCCGCCCTATTTCATCCGGTCGACCGAGGCCGAGATCATTGCGCATTTCGAGGCGATCGACGCGAAATCGGTGCTGCCGATCCTGTTGTACAATATCCCCGGAAACGCGGGGAATGAACTGACCCCCGCAATCACCGACCGTCTTGCCGACCTCGACAACGTGGTGGGCATCAAGGAAAGCAGCGGCAACTGGAACACGTTCCAGGCCACGCTGAACCGTGCGGGTGACCGGATCCGTGTTTTCTGCGGCCCGTCCTCCGTTCTCGGTGTCCCGGCGGCACTGGCGGGAGCGGACGGGACGATCGACTGCTTTCCCAACGTGTGGGCACCGGGATGCCTCGACCTGTGGCACATGGCCAGGGCCGGCCAGCTGGCTGATGCCTGGGCGCTTCAGCGGACAGGCATCGCAATGACCGAGCTCTTCACAACGGGCGGGTGTTCGCTCTACCCGGCCACGAAAGCCGCCATGGATCACCTGGGACTGCCCGGCGGCGGTCCTCCGCGTCCGCCACTGCGCCCGCTCGCCGGAGCGGCGCTGGAGCATATCCGGCAGGGCATGGACAGGTTGCTGCCGGGGAAACCCAGGGCGGCATGAAGCAGGCGTGGCGGGACCAGAGCCCTCGGGTACTCGCATGAGTGCTCCCGTCACCATGCCGGCATGGTCCCTTGTGTCGGATTTCCCCGCGCCCGCGGGCGGGCGGGCCCGGGCCCGTTCGAAGGAACGGCTCGCCGATCCACCCGAATGCGAAGACCTGGTTGCACACTTTTGGTTCCGCCCGGGCAGGGTTGCCGTGGCGGCGGAACATCGTCAATGACGACAGGATCTGTGAGGAGCTCCTGAGATGAAGGTCGCAATGATCTCCGGTGGCGGCAGGGGCCTCGGCGCGGCGATCACCCGCAAGCTGCTTGAAGACGGCTGGACCCTGTCGCTGGGCCTGAGAGATCGCGGACAGGCGGATGGCTTCGCTGCCCGGTCCGGCACACTCGCGGCGTTTCCCTTCGATGCCACGGACCCGTCCACCGCCACACCCTGGGTCGAGGGCACCATGGACCGTTTCGGACGGCTGGACGCCCTGGTCAACAACGCGGGCATCCTGCGCATCGTCGACTTTGAACACGGCAGCGAGACGGACCTCGACGACATGTGGGCGGTCAACGTCAAGGCGCCCTTCCGCCTGACCCGGGCCGCGCTGCCGCATCTCAGGCAAACCGGCAGGGGCCGGGTCATCAACATCGCCTCGACCGACGCAAAACGCTACCGGGCCGGTGTCTCGATCGGATACTCGATGACCAAGCACGCCCTCCTCGCGATGACGCAGGCGGTCCGACTTGCCGGCTGGGACGACGGTGTACGGGCTACCGCCATCTGCCCCGGAGCGATTGACACCGATCTGCTCGCGGGTATCCCGGGCACGACGCCCCGGGCCGAGCGCCTGCAACCGGAAACCGTGGCGGAGATGGTGGCTTTCCTGCTGTCCCTCCCGAACCAGGCCAGTGTTCCGGAACTGATCGCCAACACGCGCCCGGAGAGCCCGCTGTGAGCTCTCGTTCCCGATCGCCTCAAGGATGAACCGGTGGCCGGAGACGGGAGTTGCCTTCCGTCTCCGGGAGTGACGCCACCCCGCCCGCCACCGCGCAAACCCGGACTGCGGGCGACACGGCCACCCGCGAGATCGACCGTGACCGGCGCTGCCGCCTCATGCGCGTCCACACACGCCATTGCACCTGATGCGCGCCGTGATTGACGGCGGCCGGAACGGTGACGCCAGGGGAGGCTGGATTTCGACCTGCCGGACACGGCGCCGGGCACGGCCGCCCTGCGGTCCGCGCTCAACGCGGCCGACCTTCCGCTCGGCGGGGAATGGAATTTGCACGCGGTACCGGCGCGCACCCTTTCCTTCAAGCCGCAGACGGGTGCCGGCCTGGTGCGTCTTCCGCGGGTGGGCGAGCCGGCCGACCATGTCGATGTCCAGCCCCGCGGCGGCACCCGTGTACACCCCGCACCGTCCGGATCGGCCCCGTCGCGATCGACAGGATCGAGAACAGGGGCCGGCACAGCCGCGGGGTGAACCGCCGCCTCGCGGGGCAACACGCGGGCACGATTGGCAGGAACGGCCACCCACCTGCTTCGGATACGGCGTTCGCGGAAACCGGGCCGCCGGGGTTGTGAAAGGGCGCGGCCGCCTCGCGCTCTCGTCCCGGACGGCCCGATACGCTGTCGAACCTCCTACAGCTCGTATTCGCGGAAGTCGTACCGGGGCGGCAGCAGGGCCTCCATCTCCGCGCGCGGGATCCGCCGCTTGACGACGAATACGCCGTTTTCGACCTGGCTCATGTAGCAGTCGATCATGCCGCTGTGATCCTCGCCGCGCAGCAGCTTGGCGCCCTGCGGATGCGCCAGCGAATTCTCCATCTCCAGGCCTTCCAGCGCTTCGATGACGCCGGGCGTATCCTTGTTCCGCTGCCAGCCCGAAGCCTCGATCGCCTTCTTGAGCACGAAGAAGTTCTCGTACGACTGCCAGGCGTGGCTTTTCGCCATCACCCGGTCGGACCCGTTCTCCTGGGCATGGACCGGATCGATATCCATCATTTCGATGAATTTCTTGTGGTACTCGTCATTCTTGTATTCCAACGGACGCGGAAAATTCTCCAGGAAGAAGACGTTCTCCGCCGCGCCGTTGATCGCCTCCGGGTGGATCGCTTCGATGGTTCCGCTGACCGAGTACATCTTCATTCTCTCGTCCAGCTTCATCGACTTGGACTGGGTATAGAACGCGACGGACAACGCTCCGAAGAACACGGAGAACAGGACTTCCGTTTCCTCCGGTATCTTGGCGAGGTACGGCACCAGGTCCCGTGTGCCCAGCGGTACGGCTATCGGATCGTTGACCTTGCCGCCCATTGACTCGATCAGCTTGCGATGTTCCTGATGATGGCTGTGACCCCAGGCGTAGTCTGGGAAGATCATCGTCCAGTTCTTGCCGAGATTCTCGAAGGCCCAGGGCGCCCCCGCCGCTGCCAGGGCGTAGGTATCGGTGCCGGTGCGGAAACTGTAACGCGTACCTTTCGAGCCGGTCGCTTCGGTCGCTTCGCCGGCAGAGAAATACGGCGTTTTCAATTCGGTGGCGATGGGAATCGAAGCGAGCATGATGCCCGAGTGCACCGAACCGACAACGAAACTCGCCTTTGACCGCTGGATCAGGGAACGCAGCTTCCGTGCGCCCGCCGCGGGAGTGGATTCGGTGTCCGCCACGGGGACCTCGAGCTTTCTCCCCCCTATTCCACCGCCTTCGTTGATCAGGTTTGCGGCAGCCTTCGCGCATTTGTCATGCCAATAGCCCCAGGACGAAAACCCGCCCGTCAGCTCGCATTGATGCCCGATCACAATCGGGCCGCTTTCCTTGGCGACCAGGTCGCGGGTGAGGGACAGGTAAGCGGTAGACGCAACGGCGCCGCCGGCCAGAGCGGTTTGCAGGAAGGATCGGCGTGGCAGTTCTGTGCGGAGCCACGTCGCCTCCGGCTTGCCTGTCTTGTTCTTGCACGTCATTTTCTTTCTCCCAACTGTTCTTACGCGGCCATACCGAGGTACCGATGAATGACATCGGGCCGGCTCTTGAGTTCGGCCGCGCTGGACCGGTGAACAATGCTCCCCTTTTCCATCAGGTAAATTACACTGCAAATCTTGAACGCAGTGATCAGGTTTTGCTCGACCAGAAGTATAGAGACACCGGAATTGTTGATTTTCCGGATTTCGGATCTGATTTTCTTGATCAGGATCGGCATAATGCCTTCGGTCGGCTCGTCGAGAATGAGGAGTTTGGGTTGCATGACGAGGCAGCGTGCGATCGCCAGTTGCTGCTGTTCTCCGCCCGATAACGTGCCGCCCTTTTGAGACAGTCGTTGCTGCAGTTGCGGAAAGCGGTCGAAAACCGCCGCCCGCTGCGGCGCCGACGGGTCGCTTCGAAGGCCGAGAAAGAGGTTTTCCTCAACGGTGAGATTGGGAAAGATCCCCCGCCCCTGCGGAACGTAACCGATGCCCCGGCCCGGGACCTTGTGCGCCGCGATGCCTGTCAGATCGACGCCATCGAAGGTCGCGCGTCCTGCCGATGTCCGGACCAGGCCCATGATGGCCTTCAGCGTGGTCGTCTTGCCGACGCCGTTGCGGCCCAGCAAACCCACGATTTCCCCGTCGCCGACATCCAGTGAAACGCCCCGGAGCACTTCCACCTTGCCGTAACTGCTATGCAGGTCGCGCACCTCAAGCATCGGGATCGTCTTCCTCCTCCTCGTCGCCGAGATAGGCTTCCCGCACCGCGGCATTCCGCGCGATCTCGTCCGGCGTGCCCCGGGCCAGCACACCGCCTTGCGCCATGACGGTAATCCGGTCGGCGAGATCGAACACGACCGGCATGTCATGCTCTATGATGATGAGATCGACTTCCTCGGCCAAGTGGCGGATTTTCTCGACCGTTTCCGCGGTTTCCGCCGGGCCCATCCCGCAAATCGGTTCGTCCAGCAGCAGGAGCGACGGCTCGGTTGCCAGGGCGATGCCGATCTCAAGCAGGGCGACATCACCATAGGACAGGGTGCCCGCGGGGGAATTGCGCAATCCCGTAAGGCCGATCTGCTCGAGGATCCCGTCGACGCGTTCGGTTGTTCGACCGAAGCGGGATCGGCTTGCAAAGGGATGCATGACGCCCTGTCGCGCCTGCGCTGCGATCCACAGGTTTTCGGCAACGGTCATCGAGTCGAACACGCTCTTGATCTGCAACGACCGGCTCATGCCAAGCCGGCTGATCCTGTGCGGGGCCATCCCGGTGATGTCCTTGCCGCGAAACTGCACGGTACCGGAATCCGATTTGAGCATCCCGGAAATCACGTTGAACAGGGTGGTCTTGCCGGCCCCGTTCGGCCCGATGATCGCGTGCAGGATGTTCGGTTCGAAGTCGAGCGTGACGCGATCCAGCGCGACCAGCCCGCCGAAGCGCTTGGTCAGGTCGGCGATCCGCAGCATGGGCGCGTTCACGGGCCGGTCCTGCGCTCGGCCGGCACAGCCGCGGCGTCCACGGCTCCGTTCGGCCGCCCGCCCCCGCTCGCACGGTCGGCAGGCGCCGGCGCCAGGCGGTCCAGCAACGCGTTCCAGAAGCCCATCAACCCCTTCGGCGCGAAGATGACCGTCAGAATGACGACCAGGCCGACCAGAATGGGATAATGCTCCCATATATTGGACAGTTCTTCCCGGACGACGATCAGCAGCGCGGTCCCGACGGCTGGACCGAACAGCGTTCCCGCACCGCCGATGATCGTCCACACAACGCCCTCGCCTGACACATGGTAGAACATGTAGGTCGCCGAGGCGTATCGTCCGAACAGGGCGAACAGACACCCCGCAAGTCCGGCGAAACCACCGGCGATGACAAAGGTGATCCAGCGCAGGAAATAGACATTCAGGCCGATCAGGGACGCCCGGACATCGTTTTCCCGCACCGCCATCAGCGCCATGCCAAACGGGCTCTTGACGATCAGGTACTTGAGGAAATAGGCCGCTGCCGCAACCGAAAGAATGAAGAAATACTGCACGGTCGGATCGGTAAGGCTGAGTTCGAACCCGCCGGCTTCCAGCATGGCAGGCATCGAAAAGCTCGTTCCGTCGTCTCCCCCGGTCAGCGGTTTTGCACTCAGCGCGAGGAAGTAGAAGATGAGCGAGAACACGACGGTGATAATCGCAAAATAATGCCAGGTCAGCCGCACGGCGAGCGCCCCGGCAACCGCTGCGGTCCCGATGGCGACCGTCATGCCGAACCCCAGGGCGGGCCAGAATCCGAGCCCGAGCTTGGCGATGCCGATCGCGACGCCGAACATACCCATGCCGAAAAACAACGCCTGCCCGAAAGACAGCAACCCGACATAACCGAACAGGAGATTGACGCTCGCCGCAAACAGGGACCAGATAATGATCTCGGCCAGGATATCGAGCCAGTAGTCGAACCCGATCGCCGGCAGAACCCACGGCGCGGCGACCAGGAATGCCAGGACCACCAGCAGGACGGTGCGGTTGATGCGTTCCTTCATCGCGTTGCGCCGGTGAACAGTCCGTGCGGCCGTGCCAACAGAACGGCGCTCATCAGACAGAGGGAAACGATGCGGGCAACCGTCGGATCGGTGAAGCTGGTCACGATGCCTTCGGTAACCGCCAGGAGGACCGCCGCCGCTACCGTTCCGGGCAGGTTCCCCAAACCGCCAATGATCACCGCCATGAAGCAGAAGGGCAGCACGTCCACGCCAGTCTGGAAATCGACGGTGGTGATCGGCGCGGCAACCGCACCGCCGAGCGATGCCATCGCGAAACCAAGCGCGAAGGTGACCATGTAAACCGTGCGTGCCGGCACGCCCATGGCAAGCGCGGTATCCCGGTCGAACCGCACGGCGCGCATCCATGTGCCCAGCTTGGTGCGGTGCAGAAAGACGAAAAATCCGAAGATGGCCACGATGGAAACCCCGGCCGCAAAAATCCGGTAGTAGTCATATTCGATGCCGAACAGCGGAATCGTCCCCTCGATCGGCGGCAAAATGCGCTTGGGAGCCGCGCCGAAGCCGGCCCGGACGACTTCCTGTATGATGATCGACAGGCCGAAGGTCGCCACGATCGACAGCGCCGCCGTGCCGCGGATCGGCTGGATGACCGAGCGCTCGACCAGGGCCCCCAGCACCAGCCCCACGAGCGGCACGATCAAAAAGGCGAGCCAGTAATTGCCGGTTGCCTCGAGCACGAACCAGGTGAGGACCGTCCCCACCATGAAGAAATCGCCATGCGCCAGATTGATGATGTCGAGCAGCCCGAAGATAATCGACAGGCCGAGTGCGATAAGGGCGATGATCAGCCCCCAGACCAGGCCATTGAGCGCAAGGGCAACGACAAGTTCCATCCGACGATCGCTTAACCGCCGGGCCGGCGGTTGTCATCGATGCCGCCGGCTGTGTCCTCCGGATCAGTGAACACTGTCCAAAACGTCTTTCGGTTTGCAGAATCGGCAGATAATCGAGTGACTTCTCTCATGACGCATTTGCAGGTGTGCTTCGGTGCCCCCGGTCATGAACGTTCCTGAACGGCTTCGGCGGCTGCACGAACCGCCGCTGCGCGCCGGGACTGGCGGCCGCTCGCCGCCGAACGGGCCGCCGCCTCGATCTCCGGGCCCGCTCCTTCCGGAGAGCCTGCATCGAAGGGCGGCTGCGGATTGTACTCAATGGCCAGTTGTATCGATTTTGCGACATCGGCGCCGAACAGTTCGCCGGCGACGGTGAGGGCAAAATCTATTCCCGCGGTCACTCCACCGCCGGAAACGATATTGCCGTCCACGACGACCCGGGCCGGGTCGGGGATCGCACCAAAAGCCGACAGCAACTCCCTCGACATCCAGTGACATGCCGCGCGCCGCCCCTTCAGCAGGCCGGCGGCTCCCAGGACCAGCGACCCCGTACAGACCGATGTGACGTAGCGGGCGCCCTGCGCCTGTCGGCGGAGAAAATCGAGTGTTTCTTCGTCGGTCAGCAATGCGTTCATGCCGCCGCCGCCCGGCATGCAAACGAGATCGAGCTGCGGACAGTCTGTATAGGTGGTGTCCGGGAGAATCCGCATCCCGCCGCTCGACCGTACCGGGTCGAGGGATTTCGAGACCAGAAGTACCTCGCTGTCGGGAAAATGGGAGAAGACCTCGTGCGGCCCGGTCATGTCGAGCTGCATGATATCCGGAAAAACAAGCAAGCCGATCCTGAATGCCATCGCCTGCCCCATCGATTCCTGCCAGTGGACGGGATGTTCGCACGGCCTGAACCCTGTTGCAACAGATCAGGCCGCAAGGCGGATGAAGCGATTCCGTCGAAATCGCGACGCCGGAAATGCGACGGCGAAGCGTGTCGCCGGCAGGCTCCGGCACGGCAAACGGGCGGCGCCGTTACCCGGTTGCTGGCACGAGCAGGCACCCGTCGCCGAGCGGCGCGACCGGGCTCAGGTCGCGGTGGTGCTGGTGCTCCGGCCGCTTGTGGCGGGTCAGCGCGTTGGCGACCGGGTTGAGGATCAGCGAGAAGATCGTGCGCGGCCAGGGCGTCATGTTGATCGAAGAGCCGTGGACCAGCGTGTCGCCGAAGATCAGCACCGTGCCGGGCGGCCCCTTGGCGGCAACCAGGCCGCCCTCGGCGACCAGGCAGGCCACGGTCTCGTCGTCGACCACCCAGAGCGGATAGCTCGTCGTCTCGGTATCCAGCGTCGCCGGCGCGACGCCGCGCCTGTGCGAGCCGCGGATGAAGACGATCGGCCCGTTGAACTCGTTCACCTCGTCGAGCAGCACATGAAGGTTGAGTGCGAGCGGCTCGGGCACGCCGTCCTCGCCATGGTGGGTCGCGAAATCGTAGTGCCATTGCCAGACGTCGCCGGAAAAGGCTGCCTTGGCGTTCACCTTGACCTGCTGGATGTAGAGATCGTCGCCGAGAAGCTGCCGGGCCGGTTCGACGAGGCGGGGGTGCCGGACCAGCCGGGCGTAGACCTCGCTGCGCAGGTGCAGGGCCATGGCCGTGCGTACGGCATCGCTCCCCTTTTCCCGGAAATTCTCCGGCCGGCGTTCGGCGAACAGGCGTGGCAACTCCGCCTTGAGAAGAGCCACTTCCCCGAGCGAGAACAGCGACGGCAGGATCAGGAAGCCGTCATCCCGGAACCGTGCGATCTGTGTGTTCGTCAGTCTCATCAGCCTGCCGTCCGTCCGGACCGTCCCATGCCTGAAGGGTAGGGTACAATCCGCCAACCTGTCACCTCTGCCCGTGCAGCGGGCCGCGAAGTCACAGGAAATGTGGTACGGCTCCGCGCCGCCGGGACCACGGGCATCGTTGCGCCGCGATGCATCGGCGAATTCCGGGCACTGGATCTTTCGGAGCGGGAAAGGCCGGCGCGCCCGGCCGTCGACGCCACCACGGGCCGGCGGGCGGCAATCATGGGCACGGGGTCCATCCTCGAGGACGAGATCATCACCCGGATCCACGCGGCGAAAGAGGCCGGCGCGGACAATCCACTGCTGTCCCAACCTGTGGGCACGGGGATGCCTCGACCCGCGGCGCAGGGTCCGCCAGCTGGCGGATGCCCGGTAGCTTCAGCTGGCAGGCATCGGCGGTGACGACACCCGCTTGCTCGACGGTTTCCCCACGCGCCGCTGCATGATCCCGGGGCGGGGAGAAGGACCGGCCCGGGCCCGCTGCCGGCTACTTGCCCCAGCGCAACGCCATGAGGTCAAGGTCGCGCGCCATGCGCAGCAGGGTCTCGCGCGTCGGTTCCGGCAGCGGCGCAAGCGGGTGGCGCACGGCGTCGGACCGGATCACTCCGCCTTCCTTCATCACCGTCTTGGTCGCCCTCAGTCCGCACTGGCGGTTCTCGAGATTGATCAGCGGCAGCATGCCGGCATACAGCGCCTCCGCCTCCCCGCGCGATCCGGCGAGATGGCTGGTCACGATCGGGCGGATCCGTTCCGGTGCGAGGGCACTGGTCATGGTGCCGGTGGCGCCCGCATCAAGGTCGGCGAGCAGGGTGATGCCCTCCTCTCCGTCGAACGGGCCGTCGATATGTTCGCCGGCAGCCGCGAGCAGTGCGCGGAGCTTGTCTGCCGTGCCCGGGGTCTCGATCTTGAAGTAGCCGACCGTCGGCAACTCGCGCGCGATCCGGGCCAGCAACGGTACCGGCAGGGTGACACCCGAGAGCGGCGCGTCCTGGATCATGACCGGGATGTCGATCGCCTCGGACACCGCCCGGAAATGCTCCAGGATACCCTCCTCGTCAGCCTTCAGTGCCGCACCGTGATACGGGGGCATCAGCATCACCATGGCGGCCCCCTCGCCCTCGGCGCGCCGGCAGCGTTCCACCGCGACCCGGGTGCTGAAGTGACTGCAGGTCACGATCACCGGAACCCGCGACGCCACGTGCCCGAGGCACAGCGTCTGCAGCGTCGCGCGCTCGGCATCGCTCAGCAGAAACTGCTCGGAGTAGTTGGCAAGGATGCAGACCCCGTCCACCCCCTGGTCGACCATGCAGTCGAGAACCCGGCGCTGACCGTCGTGATCAAGCGCGCCGGCATCGTCGAAAGGGGTGGGAACGATGGGAAAGATCCCGGTATAGGGTGCGCTCATGGGTATCCTCGCCGCCGGCTGATACGGGAACGGCGATCCTACCGTGCGGCACCGCGCGACGCGAGGCCCGCCGGAAGGACCGGGCCTGGAGCGCGTTTGCCGGATACCGGGCCGGGGTTGCGCAGAACGGGTGAACTTGCCACCAATACCCCATGACCACGGTCGGAACCTCTGTGCCCAGGGTCGAGGACCCCTCGCTCCTGATCGGTGACGGCCGGTTCGCCGACGACCTCGCCGAACCGCCGGGCTGCCTGCATGCCGCGTTCGTGCGTTCCCCGCATGCCCATGCCCGACTTATCGCCGTCGACACTGCCGCGGCCGCGGCCATGCCGGGCGTGCGTGCGGTCGTCGCCGGGGCCGAGGTCGCGCGGCTCACCTCCCCGTTCCTCTGCGGTGTCAGGGTGGCGGCGCACCAGTACGCGCTCGCGATCGACCGGGTCCGGTACGTGGGCGAGGCGGTGGCCCTGGTGGTGGCGGAAAACAGGTACCTGGCCGAGGATGCCGCCGACCGGATCGAGGTCGCCTACGAGCCGCTGGAGCCGGTGGTGACCTCGGACGGTGCACTCGCGCCCGGTGCCCCGGTGCTGCATCCCGACGCCGGCTCCAACCTTCTGCACGAGCGCAGCTTCAGCTACGGTGACCCCGACGGCGCCTTCGCGGCTGCCGATCACGTGGTCTCCACCACGGTCCGCTACCCACGCAACGCCTGCACGCCGGTCGAGACCTTCGCGGTTCTTGCCGCCTGGCGCGAGGGCGAGGGCAGCTACGACGTTACCGCAAACTTCCAGGGGCCCTACACGCTGCACACGGTGATGGCCCGGGCGCTCGGGGTCCCTGGCAACCGTCTGCGCGTGCGCACTCCGCCGGATTCCGGCGGTTCGTTCGGAACCAAGCAGGCGGTGTTTCCCTACGTGGTGGCGCTCTCGGTCGCGGCCCGGATCGCCCGGCGCCCGGTCAAGTGGATCGAGGACCGGCTCGAGCACCTTGCGGCCGCGACCGCGGCCACCAGCCGCACGATCATCCTGCGCGCCGCGCTCGACGGTGACGGCACGGTCCAGGCGCTGGACTGGGACCAGATCGAGGACTGCGGCGCCTGGTTGAGGGCGCCGGAACCGGCGACGTTGTACAGGATGCACGGCAACATGACCGGCCCCTACACGATCGGTTCCGTGCGGATCCGCAACCGGGTCGTGGTCAGCAACCGCACGCCGACCGGACTGATGCGGGGGTTCGGCGGACCACAGGTCTATTTCGCGCTCGAACGCCTCATGGACCGGGCGGCGGCGGAACTCGGGCTCGACGCACTGGAATTGCGCCGGCGCAACCTGGTGCCCGCCGACGCCATGCCGTGCACCACCGCCCCGGGCGCGGTGCTCGACGGCGGCGACTATGCCGCGACGGTGGATCGGGCTGTCCGCGACGGCGGGCTGGCCGAGCTCGAGCGGCGGCGCGAGGCCGCCCGCAGCGAGGGGCGGCTCTACGGGATCGGCCATGCGATGGTGGTCGAGCCGTCGATCTCGAACATGGGATACATCACGACGCTGCTCACCGTGGAACAGCGTGCCCGGGCCGGACCGAAGAACGGTGCGCTCGCGACCGCCACCGTCGCCGTCGACCCCTCCGGGGCCGTCACCGTGTCCGCCGCCTCGATACCGCAGGGCCAGGGTCACCGAACGGTCCTGGCCCAGGTGGTCGGCGACGAACTCGGCCTCGCCCCGTCACAGGTTGCAACCGTCTCAGAACACGACACGCTGAAGGATGCCTGGTCGATCGCGTCCGGCAACTACTCCAGCCGGTTCGCCGGCGCCGTTGCCGGGGCGGCCAGCCTTGCGGCCGCCCGGATCGCGGAGCGGCTGCGCAGCGCCGCGGCGACGGAACTGAACACCACCGTGGAGCAGATCGAACTCGCGGACGGCATGGCGCGGGCCCGGGACAATCCCGACAACGCGGTCGCGCTCAACCGCCTGGCGGCCCAGGCGCACTGGGCTCCGCTCTCGGCCAGCCCCGGCGACACGGCCGGCGGTCTCAGGGAAACCGTGTTCTGGACACCGCCGGGCCTGCGTGAACCCGACGATCTCGACCGGGTCAATTCCTCCGCCACCTACGGGTTCATCCACGACTACTGCGGTGTCGAGGTCGACCCGGACGACGGGTCGGTGCGCATCGATCGCTACGTCACCGCGCACGATGCCGGCCGGCTGCTCAACCCGGCTCTCGCCGACGGCCAGATCCGGGGCGGCTTCGCGCACGGCCTCGGAGCGGCGCTGTTCGAGGAACTCGCCTACCGGCCCGACGGAGCGTTCCTTGCCGGAACCCTGGCCGAGTACTGCGTGCCGCGCGCAACCGATATTCCCGAGCTGATCGTGCTGCACGACCACACTCCGTCTCCGGTCACCCCGACCGGGGCCAGGGGACTGGGCGAAGGCAACTGCATGTCGACACCGGTGTGCCTGGCCAACGCCGTTTCCGACGCGATCGGGGCGCAGGTCGACACGCTGCCGCTGACCCGCCCGCGGATCTGCGCGCTCATCGGCGAGCCCGAACCGCCGCCGCCGGACCGGATGCAACCGGCGGCGCCGCGGGGCCCGGAACTGCGCCAGTCCGGCGTGCGCAGCGTCGCCATGGGGCGGCCGCGGTTGTGGGCGATCATCACCGACCCGGAGCACCTGGTACGGCTGATACCCGGCTGCCATTCACTCGAATCCACCGGATCGCGTTCGTGGCGCGCGGTCGCCAGCCTCGGCGCCGGGCCGGTGCGCGGCCGGTTCGTTGCCCGGGTGCGGTTCGTCGAAATGCACGAGCCGGAACGCCTCGAGATCGCGGGAACGGCCGAGGGTCCGCTCGGATCGGCCAGCGGCCGCGCCACGATCCGGCTCGAACCGGCCGGGGACGGGGAAACCGATCTCGCCTGGGACTACGAGGTCACGGTCTCAGGCACCATCGCCGCCGTGGGCGGCCGGGTGCTGAACGGCGCTGTCCGGGCCGTAATCGATCAGGCCTTCGCCAGGCTCGCACCGGAACCCGGGCCGGGCGGATGGCTCGGCCGCCTGCTGCGCCGCCTCCTCGGAGGACGGCGGTGAAACCGGCGTCCTTCGCCTATGCGCGGCCGGATACCCTCGACGAGGCGCTCGAGCTGCTGGCGCAGCACGGCGCCGAGGCCCGGGTGCTCGCCGGCGGACAGTCCCTTGCCGCCATGCTCAACATGCGCCTGGTGCAGCCGCGGGTGCTGGTCGACATCTCCGGCCTCGCCCGGCTCGACACCATCGACGCCGATGAAACGACGGTGACCGTGGGCGCCTCGGTTACCCAGGCCGCGGTGCTTCGCTGGCCCGGGCTCGCCGTCCAGCCCCTGCTCGCGGCGGCCCTGCCCTGCGTCGGCCATCCTCAGACCCGGGAACGCGGAACGGTATGCGGGTCGCTCGCGCACGGGGATCCGAGTGCCGAACTGCCGCTGGTGCTCGCCGTACTCGGGGGCGAGGTGGTGCTGCAGAAACGCGGGCGCCGGCGCCGGGTGGCGGCATCACGGTTCCAACGGGGGGTGATGCTGACCGACATCGGCGAGGACGAACTGGTGACTTCGGCCCTGTTCCCGGTCCGGCGAGGTCCGCTCGGAACCGCGTTTCGCGAGGTCAGCCCGCGTCATGGCGACTTCGCCATCCTGGCGGTGGCCGCAGTCGCCGACCCCGCGGGGGTGACGGTTGGCTTCGGCGGCATCGCCGACACCCCCCTGGTCCGCAGGCTCGGGCATCTCGAGGCCGATGCCCTCGCCGACGCGCTCAACGCGATCGCCTGGGAGGCGGGCGGCGACAGCGACATGCACGCACCGGCATCCTACCGCCGGCGCCTCGTCCGCCGCCTGGGTGCCGCAACCATCCGCGAGGCATGCGATGCGCTACCTCGAGCCTGACCGGCGTCACCGGGTGCGGGTGTGCATCAACGGCAGTTCGGCCGAAGGCGACGCCGAACCGCGCACCCTGCTCAGCGACTTCCTGCGACACGAACTCGGCTTGACCGGAACCCACGTCGGGTGCGAACACGGCGTCTGCGGCGCCTGCACCGTCCTGCTCGACGGCAGGCCGGCCCGGTCCTGCCTGCTCTACGCGGTGCAGGTCCACGGCCGGACGTTGACCACCGTCGAGGGGCTGGCAGCGGGCGGCGAACTGACCGGCCTGCAGCAGGCCCTCGCACGCCACCATGCCGTCCAGTGCGGCTTCTGCACCCCGGGGATACTCATGTCGCTCACCTGCCTGCTGGAACAGGAACCCGGCGCCGGAGAGGAGCGGGTTCGCGAGGCTCTCTCCGGCCACATCTGCCGCTGTACCGGCTACGAGGCACTGGTACGCGCCGCGCTCGACGCGCTCGACGGGACGGACTGATGTTCGATCTCGGCCGCGGGTTCCTGGCAAGCGCGGCGCGCGATCCCGACCGGATAGCGCTCAGCGACGGCGCCCTGCGGCTGACCTGGCGCCAGTGGGAGCGCGCGGCGCGCGAGCTCGCCGGCGGCCTGCAGCGTTTCGGCCTCGGGCCGGGCGACCACGTCGTGACCCTTCTGACCAACCGGCACGAGGCAGCGACCCTTCACATCGCCTGCCAGCTGGCCGGCCTGGTGATCACCCCGCTCAACTGGCGGGCATCGGCCGGGGAGATCAGCCATGTGCTCGCGGACGCCGAGGCGCGGGTCCTGGTCCACGAACCGCTGGTCGCGGACCGGGTCGAGGCCTGCCCGGGTATCGACGCCATCCGTCTCGTGGGGCTCGACGGTGCCGCCGGCACGCCGTGGGAGGACCTGTGCGGCGCCGGGGCCGCCGCACCGGCCGCCTCGCCCGACGACACCTCCGTGATGCTCTACACCTCGGGAACCACCGGGCGCGGCAAGGGGGTGCCGCGCAGCCACCGGGCGGAACGCGCCGCCGCCGTGGCCCACGTGGCCCAGAACCTGTACCGGCCGGGCGAGGTCCTTCTCGGGGTGATGCCGCTCTACCACACCATGGGGGTGAGGGCCCTGCTCGCCTCGATCGTCGTGAGCGGGCATTTCGTCTGCCAGCGCCGGTTCGATCCGGCGGCGGCGCTGGCGCTGATAGAACGCGAGCGGATCAGCGCACTCTACCTGGTACCGACGCTGTACCATGACCTCCTCGAGGCACCCGGCTTTGCGGCCACCGACATCAGCTCGGTCCGCAAGCTGGGATTTGCCGGCCAGACCATGACCGACGGGCTGGTGGCACGGCTCGATGCAGCATTCCGGCCGGAACTGTTCGTCAACCATTACGGCTCGTCTGAAATCTACACCTTCACCATCGAGACCGATGCCGCCGGCAAGCCGGGTTCCGCCGGCAAGGCCGGGATCAACCAGGAGATCAGGGTGGTCGCCCTCGACGATCCTGATCCCGGCCAGCCGGTCGCGGCCGGCGTCGAGGGCCAGATCATCGCCGCACTCGATGGCGACGAGGCCTTTGACGGCTACTGGAAACGTCCCGACGCCGACGCCGGCGCCCTGCGTGACGGCTGGTACTACACCGGCGACATCGGCTACCGCGACCGGGACGGCGACCTGTTCGTGACCGGCAGGGTCGACGACATGATCATCTCCGGTGGCGAGAACATCCTTCCAGCCGAGATCGAAAGCGTGCTGTCGCTGCACCCCGCCGTCGGCGAGGTCGCGGTGGTGGGCATGCCGCACCCGCGCTGGGGAGCGCAGGTAACGGCGTTCCTGACCCGGACCGGGAAGGTGGAGGCCGACGAACTCGAGCGCTGGTGCCGTTCCAGCAGCCTGGCCGGCTTCAAGCGGCCACGGCAGTACGTGTTCGTTGCCGCCATTCCGAAGTCTCCGGTCGGGAAGATCCTGCGCCGCCTGCTCGTCGCGGGAGACTGGGAACCCGAATGCGGAGAGCGGAGATGACAGGGACACACGACGGTTTCAGGGTGGAAGTGGACGCCGCCGGGGAGCGCGGCGACATCATCCTCGACCGACAGCCGCTGAACATCATCGAGATGCCGCAGCGCGAGGCGCTGCGCGAAGGTTTCGAGGCGCTCGATCGCGATCCCCGGGTGCGGGTGATCGTGCTCCGCGCCGAGGGCCGGCATTTCTCCTCGGGCGGCAACATCGCCGGCTTCCTCGCGGCCAGCCCCGAACACGTCTCCAGGCTGGCCGACAACGTCGCGGCGCCGGCCCGGTGCCACAAGCCGGTGATCGCGGCCAACCGCGGCTATACCTTCGGCGTCGGTTTCGAACTCTCGCTCGCCTGCGACTTCCGGATCGCCTCGGAAACCGCGCTCTACGCCCTGCCCGAACAGCGGATCGGCCAGATCCCGGGATCCGGCGGCTCGATCCGGCTGCTGCACATGATCGGGATGCAGCGGACCAAGGACATGACCTTTCGGTCCCGCCGGGTCACGGGAGCGGAGGCGAGGGACTGGGGCATGGTGCTCGACTGCGTGCCCGACGACGGGCTCGAGGCCGCCACCGACCGGCTGGTCGAGGAACTGCGCGGCTTTTCGCCCCTGGCGCAACGCACCATCAAGGGTGTGCTGAACGCCGCCCAGAACACCACCGTCGAGGCCGGAATCGAGATCGAGGGCAACGCCTACGGGCGCCTGCGGACCTCGGCGGACTTCGCGGAAGGCGTGGCCGCCTTCCGCGAGAAACGCCCGGCGCGGTTCACCGGCTCGTAGGGGCGGTGTAGCCGAGTTCCATCACCCGTGACAGCCGGGAGGCGAAGGCCCTGACGTCCGCGACAGGCTCGCCGTCCATGATCCGTGCCTGGTCGAGCAACAGGAAGGCGGCGTCCTCGATCTCGGACCCGCTTTCGCCCTGTTCGATGCGCCGGGCGAGCCCCTTGATCAGCCTGTGCCCCGGATTGATCTCGAGCACCCGCGGCGAGGCTTCCTGCACCTGCTTGTGCTGGCGCAGGATACGCTCGAGGTTCATGTCCATGTCGCCCTCGTCCGCAATCAGGCAGACGGCGGAATCGGTCAGCCTGACCGACGCCCGCACGTCCTTGACCGCATCTCCGAGCGCAAGCCTGATCGAGGCGATCAGCGGTGCGACATCCTCCGGTTCGGGGCTCTCCTGGCTGTCGGCCCCCTCCTCCTTCGGCGTCTCCTCCGGTGCGATGGCATCGAGCTCGGCGGTTCCCCGGGTCACCGAACTGAACTGCTTGCCCTCGTAGCCCTCGAACATCGACGAGATCCAGAAGTCGTCGACCGGGTCCGACAGCAGCAGCACCTCGACGCCGCGGGCGGCGAAGCCCTCGAGATGCGGCGAGTTGCTCACCGCGTCATGCGATTCGCCGGTGATGTAGAAGATGTGCTCCTGCCCGTCCTTCATCGCCTCCACGTACTCGGCAAGGCTGACCAGCCCGTCCCTGGTGGAGGTCCTGAAGCGCACGAGCTGCAGCAGGGTGTCGCGGTGTTCGTTGTCGAACCCGTACAGGCCCTCCTTCAGCACCGGACCGAACCGGTCCCAGAACCCGGTGTACTGCTCCGGGTCATCCTTCGCCCGGCTTCCCAGTTCGGTCAGAACCCTGCGGGTCACCGCACCGCTGATCGCCGTCAGCATCGGGTTCTTCTGCAGCAGTTCGCGGCTGACGTTGAGCGGCAGGTCCTCGCAGTCGATGATGCCGCGCATGAACCGGAGCCACTCCGGCACCAGGCCCTTGCAGTCATCGGTGATGAACACCCGCTTCACGTACAGCCGCAGGCGGTTCCGGCGCTCCGGATCGTAGAGTTCCGTCGTGGCCGCCGAGGGAACGAACAGCAGGGCGCTGTACTCGTAGCGGCCTTCGGCCCGCCAGTGGATGGTCTGCCACGGCTCGTCGAACGAGCGCGAGACATGGCGGTAGAACTCGGTGTACTGCTGCTCGGTGATATCTCCCCTCGGCCGGGTCCACAGGGCTGACGCCTCGTTCACCGTCTCGTCGCTGTCGTCGGATGCGAGGCGGATCGGCACCGCGATGTGGTCGGAATAGGTCTTCACGATCGACCGCAGCCGCGCGTCCTCGAGGAACTCCGCCGCGTCTTCCTTCAGGTGCAGGGTGATGACGGTACCGCGTCCCGCCTTTTCCGACGGCGCCACGGTGTAGGACCCGAGCCCGTCCGAACGCCAGATCCACGCGGTTTCATCGCCGGCCCTGCGGGTCAGCACCTCGACTTCCGATGCGACCATGAAGGCGGAGTAGAACCCGACGCCGAACTGGCCGATCAGCCCGACATCCTGCTTCTCGTCGCCCGAGAGATTCTCGAGGAACGCGCCGGTTCCGGACCGTGCGATGGTCCCGAGGTTCTCGTGCAGTTCAGCCTCGTTCATGCCGACGCCGTTGTCGGACACCGTCAGCGTACGGGCATCGGAATTCGCCGCCAGTCGGATTGCGAACTCCGGGTCGCCACGGATCAGGTCGGGGTCGGTCAGCGAGAGATAGCGCAGCCTGTCGCATGCGTCCGCGGCATTCGAAATCAGTTCCCTCAGGAACACCTCGCGCTCGCTGTAAAGCGAATTGGCGACAATATGCAGCAACTTGCTGACTTCCGCCTGGAACGATCGAGTTTCCACGCTTCCGGTCTGTGCAGTCATTGTGCAGCTACCTCCGTTTCCTGCCCGCCTGGCCATTCCGCGCACCGATTCGTACTCGCCCTGCCCGATCCGGGGGCGATTTTGTCGCTGATATGTGCAAGATTGGCGCACGGCGCAAGCCCCTGCGCCAAGGTTGCGTCGACGAGGGCCATGCCATGACCCACCGGGACGTCCCACGGATTACCGCCGTGCTCGGGCCGACCAATACCGGCAAGACCCACCTGGCGATCGAGCGGATGCTCGGGCATCACAGCGGGATGATCGGGTTTCCCCTGCGACTGCTGGCTCGGGAGAACTACGACCGGGTGGTCGCGCGCACCAGCAGGAGCCAGGTGGCGCTGATCACCGGGGAGGAGAAGATCATTCCCGCCCGGGCGCGCTATTTCCTGTGCACGGTCGAGTCGATGCCGACGGACCGGTCGGTCGAGTTCCTGGCCATCGACGAGATCCAGATGGCCGGCGACCGCGAACGCGGCCACATCTTCACCCAGAGGCTGCTCTCGGCACGCGGCACCGCCGAGACCATGTTCCTGGGTTCCGGCACCATGCGCGCGCTGGTGCAGAAACTGGTCCCCGGGGTGGCGTTTACCGGCCGTCCCCGCCTGTCGTCGCTCGCCTGGGCCGGTGCGCGCAAGATCACCCGGCTGCCGCGGCGCTCCGCCGTGGTCGCATTCTCCGCCAACGACGTCTACACCCTGGGCGAACTGGTCCGCCGCCAGCGCGGCGGCGCCGCCGTGGTGCTGGGCGCCCTGTCTCCGCGCACCCGCAACGCCCAGGTGGACCTCTACCAGGCCGGCGAAGTCGACTTCCTGATCGCGACCGATGCGATTGGCATGGGCCTGAACATGGACATCGACCATGTCGCCTTTGCCGGCGACACCAAGTTCGACGGGCGGCGGCCGCGCCGCCTCGACCACCAGGAACTCGCGCAGATTGCCGGGCGCGCCGGTCGGCACATGAACGACGGCACCTTCGGGGTCACCGCGGGCTGCGCCGAGTTCGATGCCGAGACCATCACCGCGATCGAGCAGCACCGGTTCGAGTCCCTGCGCCGGGCCTACTGGCGCAACGCCGATCTGGACTTCAACACCGTCCGCGACCTGAAACGCTCACTCGAGAGCCCCCCGTCGTGGCCGTTCCTCGCGCCAAAGCGCGATGCCGAGGACCAGGCGGCGCTCGACGCGCTGTCACGCGACACCGCGCTGATGCAGCGCGCCGACACGCCTGGACGGGTGCGGCTGCTGTGGGACGTGTGCCAGGTTCCCGACTTCCGCAAGACCCTGACCGAACCGCACACCCGCCTGCTGACACTGTTGTTCGGCCACCTGGCCGGCGGGACGGAACGACTTCCGCAGGACTGGGTGGCACGCCAGGTCGAACGGCTCGACCGGACCAACGGTGACATCGACACCCTGGCCGGCCGGATCAGCCACGTGCGCACCTGGACCTATATCACCCAGCGCCAGGACTGGATCGACGATCCCGTGCACTGGCGGGAGCGGGCGCGGGCGATCGAGGACCGCCTGTCCGATGCCCTGCACGCGCGGCTGATCAGCCGGTTCGTCGACCGCCGCGCCACGGTGCTGTCGCGCCGCCTGCGCGACGGCGACGAACTGCTGGCCGCGGTCAAGCCGGATGGAACGGTCACGGTCGAGGGGCACCGGGTCGGCCGCCTCGCCGGCCTGCGGTTCACACCCGATGCGCCCGACAGCAGGACGCCGCGGCCGATCGCGGCGGCGACACGGCGCGTCCTGCCCCGCGAACTCGTGCGCCGCGCCGCCGTGATCCGCTCGGCACCGGACACGACCTTCGGGTTCGGTCCGCGCGGAACGGTACTGTGGAACGGCGAGCGGATCGCGAAACTCGCCTGCGGCCGGCACCCGCTCGAGCCCGCGATCGAGGTGGACGTTCCCAGTCTGCTGCCATCGGCCGAGCGGGACGCGGTCGCGCAGCGGCTTCGGGCCTGGCTCGGTTCGTGCCGCGCCCGGCTGATCCCCGGACTCGACCGGTTGCGAACCTCCGGGGAAACCGGCCCTGTGCGCGGCATCTTCTTCCAGTTGACCGAGGTCCCCGGCCTGCTGCCACGCCGGCAGGTCGCGCCGCTGCTGGCCGATCTGGACGCGGCCGACCGGCGCATGCTCGGCCGCGCCGGGGTCCGGTTCGGGACCGAGAGCGTGTTCATGCCGGGCCTGCTGAAGCCGCGGGCCGCGCGGTTTCTGGCGCTGCTGTGGCAGGTCCACCACGGCGAGTGGCACGAGGACGCGCTGGTCCCTGCGGGCCGGGCCGCGGTCGCGGTGAACCGCGACGTGCCGGCCGGCCTCTACAGCGCCACCGGCTATGTCCGCATCGGTGGACTGGCGGTACGCGCCGATATCCTCGAACGGCTGGCGGCGGCGGCGCGGCGCGAGCCACGCGAGCAGCCCTTCGCCATCAGCCAGGACATGGTCTCGCTGCTCGGTGTCACGCGGGCCGCCGCCGGGGCCGTGCTTGCGGATCTCGGTTACGTGCGGGCCGGAGGGTCCGACGAGCACCCGATGTACAGGCGCCCGGCAAGACGGTCCCGCATCCGGCGCCGGGCCGCCAGGACCAGGCAGGACCACTCGCCCTTCGCCGTCCTCGCCACCATGGGGACCGCCGACTGACCCCGAAACTGAGGGAGCACCACCGATGTCGAGAACCGCACTTGGCCTGCCCGAACAGCCAGACACCTGGAGCTGGCCCGAGGAACGCTGGCGGCCGATCGTCGAGAAGGTCCGTGCCGGTCGTTCGCTCAAGCCCGAGACCTGGCCCGGTGGCGCTCGCTGCGCCGTTGCCCTGTCCTTCGACTCGGACCACGAGACCCAGACGCTGCGCTGGGGCGACTCGTCGCCGGGCCGGCTCAGCCAGGGCGAGTACGGCTCGCGGGTCAGCGTGCCGCGCATCCTCGCACTGCTGGCGCGCTACGACATCCCGGCGACCTTCTTCGTGCCCGCCGTGGTCGCCATGCTGCACCCCGAAGAACAGCGTGCGGTGACCGACCACGGCCACGAGATCGGGATCCATTCCTGGATCCACGAGCTGAATTCGGCACTGCCGCCGGATGTGGAGCGGGACCTGCAGATGCGGGCGGCGGATACCCTGGAGCAGATCGGCGGCCAGCGGCCCGTCGGCATCCGGACCCCGTCGTGGGACTTCTCCCAGCACACCCTGGCGATCACCCGGGAGATGGGCCTGCTCTATGATTCCTCGTTGATGGCCGATGACGATCCCTACGAGATCCTGGAGGACAACGAGCCGACGGGGGTCGTTGAACTCCCGGTCGAGTGGATTCGTGACGACGCCCCCTACTGGGCGATGGACCGGTTTTCCGGGCTGCGTCCCTACACCCCGCCCTCGGGCGTGCTCGAGGTGTTCACGCGGGAGTTCGATGGCGCATACCAGGAGAACAGCCTGTTCCTGCTCACCATGCATCCGCACTTCATCGGCCACCGGTCGCGGCTGCAGGTGCTCGAGGAGCTGATCCGCCATATTCGTTCGCACGCCGGGGTCTGGTTCGCCACCCACGCGGACGTCGCACGCTACTGCAGGGATCAGGCGGGGCTGTAGCCCCGCCGCGCGGGAGAATACAGGCAGGCGTCGGCATGGCCCGGGCTGTGCTCGACCAGCGGTGGCACCGCGAGCGCGCAGTCATCGCGCGCCTGCGTGCACCGGGTCCGGAACCGGCAGCCTGACGGCAGGTTGCCGGGATCGGGCGGCTCACCCTCGAGCCAGAAGGTCTCGGTTACCCTGCCCTTGCCGATCTGCGGCACCGCCGCCAGGAGCGACTGGGTATAGGGATGACGCGGCCGGTCGAAGATCTCGTCCGAACTGCCGAGTTCCACCACCTTGCCGAGATACATCACCGCGACGCGGTCGCAGACCATGCGCACGACACCGAGATCGTGGCTGATGAAGACATAGGTCAGGTCGAACCGTTTCTGCAGGTCGAGAAACAGGTTGAGGATCGTGGCCTGGACAGACACGTCTAGCCCGGACGTCGGTTCGTCGAGCACCACCATGGTCGGATGCAGGGTCAGGATCCGCGCCAGTCCGACCCGTCGTTGCTGGCCGCCCGAGATCTCGTGCGGATACAGGTCGAGATGGCCGTCCGGCAGGCCGACCGCATCGAGGATCTCGCGCACCCGTTCACGCCGCGCCCCGCGGTTGAGCCGGGTGTGGATCACCAGCGGCTCGTCGAGCGACCGGCCGATCTTCCAGCGCGGGTCGAGCGATGCGCCCGGGTCCTGGTAGGTGTACTGCAGGTCACGCCGCATGCCCCGGGACTGGTGCGGCTTCAGGTGCGTGATGTCATTGCCTTCGAAGATGATCCGGCCCGAAGTGGGCCGGTGTATGCCCATGACCGTCTTGCCCAGCGTCGACTTGCCGCAGCCCGACTCGCCGACGATGCCGAGGATCTCGCCCTTGTGCACCGAGAGCGAGACCTCGTCGAGCGCCTTCAGCCATCCCGACCGCCGCTTCCACACGTTGAGGACGGGGAAGTGCTTGGACAGGTTCTCGAGGCTGAGGAGCGCGTCCGCAGTCATGGGGTTCCCTCCCCCTGGGCCGGATGCCAGCAGCGCGCCACATGGCCGGCGCCGACGTCGCTCGGATCGGGACGGGTCTGTCGGCACAGTGCGCTTGCGGCGTCGCAGCGCGGATGGAACCGGCACCCGGGCGGTGGTGCGGTCAGGTCCGGCACCTGCCCCGGAATGCCGCGGATCCCGTGGTCACGGCTCGGCAGACTCTGCAGCAGGCGCACGGTGTAGATGTGCCGCGGTTCGGTGAAGAAACTGTCGGACGGCGCGCTCTCGACATCCTGGCCGGCATACATCACGGTCATCCGGTCGCAGATCTCGTACGCGGTGCCCAGATCGTGGGTGGTGAACAGCACCGAGACCCCGCGTTCGGCAGCCAGCCGGCGCAGCAGCTTCAGAATCTGGGCCTGGATCGTGACGTCGAGCGCCGTGGTCGGTTCATCGGCGATGATCAGCTTCGGTTCCGGCAGCAGTGCCATGGCGATCATCAGCCGCTGGCGCTGTCCGCCGGAAACCTCGTGCGGGTATTTCCTGAGCAGGGCTTCCGGGTCGGGAAGCTGCACGATGCGCAGCAGCTCGAGCACCCGTTCCAGGTCGCTGCTCCGACGCGCGCGCGCGTACCGGCGGGGACCGGAGCCGGGTTCCGCGTCCGGCGACTTCCACTTCATGAGCTCCTCGATCTGCCTGCCGATGGTGAAGACCGGGTTGAAGGAGGAGAACGGGTCCTGCGGCACGAAGGTGATGGCGCGGCCGCGGATGTCGGTCGCGAGCGCGTCCGGGTCCTCCTGCAGCAGGTCGCGGCCATCGAACTCGATGCTGCCGGCGCTGATCCGGGCCGAGTTGGCGGGCAGAACGCCGAGGATCGCCCTGGCAAGCGTGGTCTTGCCGCAGCCGGACTCACCCACGAGACCAACGATCTCGCCGCGTCCGATCCGGAAATCGACCTGGTCGAGCACCCGTGCGAGCCCGCTTTCGGTCGCGAACCCGACCGTTAGCCCGGTGACGGCAAGCAGGTCATCCATCGCCCGATCTCCGGGTCCGCGGATCGAGAATGTCGCGCAGGCCGTCGCCGAGCAGGTTGAACCCCATCACCACGAGGAATATCGCAAGACCGGGCGCGGTCGCGTACCACCAGGCCTCGGGCAGGAACTCGCGGCTCTCCGCGATGGTCCGGCCCCACTCCGGACTTGGCGCCGGCGGTCCGAGGCCGAGAAACCCGAGGACGGCCGCGGTCAGGATGGTCCCCCCCATGCCGATGGTGGTGCGCACGATTACCGAGGACGAGATGTTCGGCAGCACGTGCAGGATCATCACCCGCCACGGAGAGGCGCCGAGTGCGATCGAGGCCTCGACATAGGTATCGTTCAGCGCCGAGCGCGTCTCGGCATAGACCAGCCGGGCCCAGAACGGCCAGTAGGTGGCAGAGAGCGCGAGGATCACGTTTTCGATCGACGGGCCGAGCGTCTGGGCAATGGCGATCGCGAGCACGATCTGCGGTACCGCGAGGAAAATGTCGGAGATGCGCATCAGGGCGTCGGAAACCCAGTTGCGGTAGTACCCGGCGACCAGCCCGACCGGAATGCCGACCAGTACGCTCGCCCCGATGGCGATCACGGCGATGGCGATGGTGATCCTGGCGCCGAACAGCAGCCGGGAATAGACGTCCGCCCCCATCCTGTCGGTGCCGAAGAAATGGTCGCCGGACGGCGGCAGCAGCCGTTCGGGAGGATGGAACTCGGTCACGTCGCCGGGATGGGTCGAGAGCACCGGGGCGGCGATGGCGACGACGACCAGCAGGGTGATGATCAGGGCCCCGAGAGCGGCGGTGCGGTCCGACGCCAGCTTGCGCAACAGGAAGCGGGTGGTCTCCAGCATGACCGCTACCCCGTCTCGCGCGGATCGATCAGCCCGTGGCTGATGTCGACCAGGAGGTTCACGATGATGAACACGGTTCCCATGATCAGCGTGAAGCCCATGATGCCGTTGTAGTCCGACTGCAGGATCGAATTGACCGCATAGAGCCCGAGACCTGGCCAGTCGAACACCGCCTCGACCACCACCGCGTTCGCGATCAGGTTCCCGAACACCAGCCCGACCTGGGTGACCGTGCCGATCAGCGCGTTGCGCAGCACGTAGCGCCAGACCACCACCCGCCTCGGCACCCCCATGGCCAGCTGGTAGTCGACGTAGTTCGAATTGATCGCGTCGAGCACGCCGGCCCTGGTAAACCGCATGATGGTCGCCATGGCCGGAAACGACAGGGTCACTGCCGGCAGGACCATGTGTCCGATCACGTCCGCTAGCGTCTCGAGATCGCCGGCGAGTACCGAGTCGACGATGTAGAAACCGGTGACCGGGTCCGGCCCCCAGCCGTCGACCCTGCCCTGCAGCGGCGTCCAGCCGAGCTTCATGGCAAACAGCAGCTGCAGCAGGATGGCGAACCAGAAGGCGGCGATCGCCAGGCCGGAGACGGTGAACACCCGGAGCGCATGGTCGAGCCAGGAGTTCCGCCTGACCGCCGCCAGCACGCCGAGCGGAATGCCGATCACGCCCGACAGGATGACGGCGACGAACGCGAGTTCGAGCGTTGCCGGCAGCCGGGCGATGAGGTCCTCGGCGATGGGCCTCTGGGTGTAGAGGCTGATGCCGAAGTCACCCTGGGCAACTCCGAGAATGTAGTTCCACAGCTGCACCGGGACCGGCTTGTCGACGCCGAACTTCGCCTTGAGTGCGGCGATCTGCTCCGCCGTCGCGTTGTCACCGGCGATGAAGGCGATCGGGTCTGCGGGGATGATGTGGCTGATGGTGAAGGTGATCACCAGCAGCCCCAGCAACGTCGGAACAAACCAGACCAGCCTGTTGACGGTCAGCACCAGTGCGCGCATTTCGAGTCCCGGCTGCAGCGTGCCGGCGCGGCCCCGCGGGGCCGCGCCGGTCATGCGTCAGTCTTCAGTCGATGGACACCCAGCGCATTTCCTGGCCGTTGCCGATCGGGCAGAAGCGAACGCCCTTCACCCGGGTGCTGAACGGTCCGAACCACTTGGTGTTGTAGACGAAGATGCCGGCGGCATCCTCGGCGAGCAGCCGGTTGGCCTGCTCGTAGTTCGCCTGGCGAACCGCCTGGTCGGTCGAGACCCGGGCCTCGCTCAGGAGCCGGTCGACCTCCTCGTTGCAGTACCAGGAGTTGTTGCGTGCCCCGATCTGCTCGCAGGCATACATCTCGCCGAGCCAGTTGTTCGGATCGGCGTAGTAGGTGGACTTCCACAGGAACAGCAGGTCGTACATCTGCTCCTCGTCGCGCATCTTGCCCGAGGCGACCGGCCACGGCTCGGTCACGATCTTGGTCTCGACGCCGATCTTGTTGAGGCCGTTCTGCAGCAGGGCCGCGGCCTGCTCGGTCTGGCCGTATCCGGCAAGCGCACCGAGCGTGATCTCGCGCAACGGCTCCTTGACCATGGCCAGGTGTTCGGCCGCCTTGTCGAGATCGTAGGTGTAGCCTTTGACGTCCGCGGGCGCGCCCCACATGTTGTTGGGAAGCGGCACCGGGTCACGGGCCACCGAGCCGGACAGGATGTTGTCGATGAACCCGTCGTAGTCGAAGGCGTAGGCAAGCGCCTTGCGGAAGTTCACATCCGTCATCGGCGACCGGCCGTTGTGGATGATCGAGTAGAAGATCCGCATCGACTCCTGCTCGTCGACATTGACGTTCTCGCTGGCCGCGAGCCGCTTCACCTGGTCCTGCGGCAGGTAGCCGTCGGTTCCGTGGAAGTCGCCGTTCATCAGGCCGAGCACCCGCGAATTGATCTCCACGACGGTGCGGAACTCGATGACGTCGAGCGGATCCTCGACCATGTCCCAGCCGAAGAAGTGGTCGTCGAACCGCTCCGCCTGCCATCCCACCGCCGGGTCGTAGCGCGTCAGCCGGAAGGAGCCGGACCCGGCGTCGTTCTTCGACAGCCACGCGGTGCCGAGGTCGCCGTCGACCTCGTTCGCACGGACCAGTTCCTCGTTGAGCACGTGGATTTCCGGCACGGTGGCGAGGAAGATGGCGGAGGGCTTGTTGAGCGTGAACACCACCGTTTTGGCATCCGGCGCCTTGGTCGAACCGGGTTCGACGGTCCCGGCGAACAGCGAGAACGCGCCCTTCTTCATCTCGAGAATGCGGTCAATCGAATAGACGACGTCCGACGCCTCGACGGGAGACCCGTCATGGAAGGTCGCGTCACGCAGGGTAAAGGTGTAGGTCAGCCCGTCGTCGGACACCTCGACCTTCTCGGCAAGCCACGGCTCGAGATGAGGCGGGTTGTCGAACCAGCGCATCAGGCCGTCATAGAGATTGATGCGCGACGCCACCCGGCCGACGTCGAAGATCGCGTGCGGGTCCAGGGTGTCGTAGGCTGAGGAGTTGGCGAAGACGAACTTGCCTCCCGCCACGGCCGGTGACGTGGTCGCGACGCCCACGGCGAGGGCCGCGACCGCGAGAAAGCGGCGCACCCCTGCTGATTGATCCAGCATTCTCATGATCAGTATCTCCCCGATCCGTTGCGAAACCGGGCCGGTCGTACCGGCCCGCCGGTTCAACGGTTCCACTGGAACCCGTCGATGGTGATGTCCTGGCCGGTGATGTAGAGCGGTTCGGCGGTCGCGAGAAACGCGACCAGCCCGGCAACGTCGCGTGGCGACCCGGTACGGTTGAGCGCGATCCCGCGCACCAGTTCCGGCTCGCGGGCGGCGATCACCGGGTTCTTGTCGGCGAGTTCCGTCTTGATCAGGCCCGGGCAGACACAGTTCACGGCGATATCCGGCCCGAGTTCCTTCGCCAGCGCCCGGGTCAGGCCGATGATGCCGGCCTTGGCCGCGGCGTAGGCGAACCGCGACACCGCCGCCGTCACTCCGCCGGAGTGGGCGTTGAGCGAGGACATGGAGACGATCCGACCGTAGCCACGCTCGAGCATCGACGGCGCCACGGCCTGGATGTAGTTGAAACAGCTCTTCAGGTTGACGTCGATGGTGGCGTCCCACTGGGCCTCGGCGATGTCGAGGATGCCCACCGGCATCGGGCGCCCGGCATTGTTGACCAGCACGTCGATGCGTCCCCACGCATCACGCACCTCGCCCGCGACCTCGTGCGCCCGGGCATGGTCGGCAACGTCGGCTACATGGGTGCTGCACGGAACGCCCATGGCCTCGATCTCGCCGCGGGTGCGGCGCATCTCGTTCTCGAGCACATCGACGAGGGCCACGGCAAGCCCGTGCTCGGCCAGCGCGTGCGCACATCCTCGGCCGATGCCGCGCGCTCCGCCCGTCACGATGGCCACCCTGCGTTCCATGCATCCCTCCGCTCAGCACAGGTCGGCCGATCTTGACCACGTGCACGGTCCCCGTCAACGAGAGCACGGAATCCGCGGGTTCATCGCAGCGCCCGGCGATGCCGCCGGCGGGCACCGGCCGGCTCACCGATCAACGACCGTTGAAGGCCTTCCGGATGGAAATGTCACACTGGAGCGCTCTTCATCCCGACATCGCTTTCTTCAGTTGGCGGACGGGCCGGCGCGGTCCCATCAGACCCCGCTCTTCGGGCGTCGACGATAAGAACATGCGGGGCCGGTCGATCGCTCGGGGGCACGGCCTGGCCCATGCGGCGATCCAGTGTCGCCAGGCAACCCGAAAGCGCCCACGCGAGCGACAGGGGATCCGCACCGGTGACCTGACGATGCCCCGTGAGCTGGACGCCACCGGAGAACGCAGCCGACATGCAATCGACGTCATCGGGCCGGAAATCGTGACCATCCATGGCGGTGATGTCCTGCTGCAGGGAGAGTGCCGCAACGGGCAAAACCGCATCCGAGGTGAACGCGGGGTTGGATGACAGCCGGACAGACCCGAGCCGGGTCAGCGGGCAGGAACTTCAATGCTCGCCTTCATGGCGCCTGACACGATCGAGAGTCAGAACGGTGCTGTCGTCTGACACCCTGAACACGGGAAATCCCGTGTGGGTGCGCGACCCTGCTGGTGCCGGGCGCAATCCACGTCGCGCCAGGTCGGACAGCACGGCGCCAACCGAGAGATCTCGTTCTCCCGCAATGAACCTGGCCGCCTCGAGAATGTCGTCGTCGATGTTGAGCGTCGTTCTCATGTCGGGAAAAACACCGCGGTGACACGATGAAGTCACAATGACTTGATGCCAGTAGGTATAGCGCACTGTCCCCGGGTTTCAGTGGAACCGCCGCCGCGCGGCTCGAAACCACCATCAGGAACAGATGGCGTGGATCAGTGCGCGTCAGCCGGCCGGCTGCGGCCCCGAGCACGAGCCGTGTGGCGGGTCCCGATCGCCGACAGTGTCTTCCGGCACCCCTCGATCGAGGCAGTGCTGCAGGACCCGTGCCGACGGGCCCGGTCTCCGGACATCGCCAGCGCATGGCGCGTTTTCGCGAACCGCCTACGCGTGTCGGGAACATTCAGTTGCACCGTGATACCCGATGTTCCAAAAATCCAGTTTCAGTAATATTTTCAAGCCTGAATCAACGTAAATTTGATGATCTGATCCTGAAATCTGGATTTAAACAGGAATTTCATGGCCAGAACGTGACCACTCGCGGGTCCGGGACAGTGTGGCGCGGACGGTCCCGGCCGTCCCCGCCGGCTCGACACAGCCCCCGGTGCCATGACCATGATCCGGTCGAGAGATCACGGACCGGATGCCGGGCGGTATCGTCGCGCCCCGAACCCGGACCGTGGGCGGATCGTGAACCCGGAGGCACGAGCGGAATGACAGTGGACAGTCCCGGGGAGCCGGGCGGGAGCCGGTTCAGGATCGGGGTGGATATCGGCGGGACCTTTACCGATTTCTGCCTGTTCGACGAGGTGTCGGGGACCCTTCGCAGCCTCAAGACGCTCTCGACCCCGGACCGGCCCGGCGAGGAGGTGATGACGGGGATCGGGGAGCTTGAACACCGGTTCGCCTGCCCCGCTGGCGCCATTGCGAGCTTCGTGCACGGCACCACCGTCGGCGTGAACACGGTGATCCAGCGCCGCGGCGCCGAGCTTGCCCTGTTCACGACCCGGGAATTCGAGGACGTCCTCGAGGTGGCGCGCCTCAAGGTCCCGGACCCCTACAACATCTTCTCGCGCCGGGCGCAGCCGCTTGCGCCGCGCGAACGGGTCTACGGGATCGCGGAGCGGACCCTGCTCGACGGGACGATCGAGACCCCGGTCGATCCGCAGGACGTCGCCGCG
>JAJEAR010000011.1 GCA_022822665.1 Alphaproteobacteria bacterium
GTCGAGCCGGGCGATCGATCCGCCGCCGGCGCCAATCTCGATGAGGTCGATGACCGGCACCTTCAGCGGAATGCCCGATCCGTGTGCGAATCGCTTGACGCGCCCGGCCTCGAACGTGGTCGCATGCTCCGGCTCGCCGTCCTCGATCAGGCACATCTTGGCGGTGGTCCCGCCCATGTCGAACGCGATGATCGAGGGCGTATCGGTGATGCGGGCGTAGTGCGCTCCCGCGATCGCGCCGGCGGCGGGACCGGATTCGATGAGCAGGATCGGAGCCTGCCGGGCCACGCGGAGTGCAGCGATGCCGCCGCCCGACAGCATCACGTTCAGTGGCGCCGTGAGTCCCAGGTCTGCAAGCTTCTCTCTCAGATCAGTGACGTAGCGGCGCATCAGCGGCATTACGTAGGCGTTCGCGGCCGCGGTGCAGGCACGCTCGTACTCCCGGATCTCGGGGGCCACCAGGGTCGAAATCGTGACGGGGACCGCGGGGCACGCTTCGGCCAGAATCTCGTGCGCGCGCCGCTCGTGCACCGCATTGGCGTAGCTGTTGATGAAGCAGACCGCGATCGCTTCGACACCCATCCCGGCCAGTGCCCGAGCCGCCCCGCGCAGTTCGGCTTCGTCCATCGGGCGCAGGACGTTGCCGTCCCGGTCGATCCGCTCGTCCACCGTCAGGCGCCGGTCGCGCGACGCCAGCGGCTCGGCCTTCTCCAGAAACAGGTCGTAGAGGTCGTAGCGCATCTCGGTGCCGACCTCCAGCACGTCGCGGAAGCCGCGGGTGGTGATGAGGCCGACCCTGGCGCCGGTCCGCTCGATGATGGTGTTGGCAACCAGGGTGGTCCCGTGCACGACGCCGTCGACGTCCGCCAGTCCCACCCCGGCCTCGCGGGCGATGCGCGCCACGCCCTCGCAGAGTGCCACGCCGGGATCGGACGCGCTGGTGAGCTGCTTGCCCGTGAAGATCACGTCCCGCTCTTCGTCGACCAGCACGAAGTCGGTGAACGTGCCTCCGACGTCCACGCCGATACGTCTTCGTCCGCGCATCGTCCGGCGGCTCAGACCTCGTAGCCGTAGACGGACCGTGCTGCGTGCGCCGAGACGTAGCCCCTGGCGAGGTCGTCCGCGACCGCGGCCGGATCGCGCTCCGCCGGACTGCCGTATCCGCCACCGCCGGGAAAGTGCAGCCGCAGCACCTCGCCGGGCTGCATCACCGTGCGTCCCTTCTGGTGCGGCCGGGTTCCATCGCTGAACTCGATTCGGGTGCGCGAGCCGTCTCGACCTCCCAGGATTCCGCGCGGCGGATACTTGTGGCGGTCGGACATCACCGAGAGCCGGACCGGCTGGTCCGAACGCACCTCGATCTCCACGTCCTGGCCCAGACCGCCCCGGAACTTTCCAGCCCCACCCGAGTCCTGCGTCAACTCCTTGCGCCGCACCAGAAGCGGCGAAACGCTTTCCAGCGCCTCGACGCTGCCCACGCCGGTGTTGGACGGAAAGGCGGTGCAGGCGTACCCGTCCATTCGATGGCTCGCGCCCAGCCCGCCGGACGCGAACAGCGCCTGGTTGAACCGGTTGCCGCGTCGATCCACACCGCCGTAGACGGTTCGCAGGGTCGGGGTGCTACCCGATTCCGCCACGACCCGGCGCGGCGCGAATTGCGCGAGACACTGATAGATGACGCCATACAGGAGATGTCCCGTGAGTTGCCGGGCTGCGACCGGGGCGGGATGGCTCGGGTTGAGTATGGATCCTTCCGGCGCCCTGACCGAGATCGGCTGGAACGAGCCCTCGTTGCGCGGACTGTCCGGATCGAGCGCGCACTTGATGGGATAGGTCGCGAAGGCGTAGGTGTACTTCATCACCGAGTTGATTCCACAGGCCACCTGCTGCGACGTCCCGTCGAAGTCGAGCTCCATGTCCGAGCCGCTGACGGTCATTCGGCACTCGATGTGGGTCTCGAACTCGTCGATCCCGTCCGCGTCCATCGAGGCACACCAGGAACCGTCCGGCAGCGCCGAGATTGCGGTGCGCATCGCGGCCTCGGCCCGGCTGCGCAGTTCCACCGACAGCTCGGTCAGATCATCGAGACCGGTGTCGTCGAGAAACTGCTGCAGACCCTTCGCGCAGATCCGCTGCGCCGCCACCTGCGCGTAGAGGTCGCCCACGACCTGATCGGATACTCGGACGTTGTCCCTGATGATTCTTCCGACGATCGGGTGCTCCTCGTCGTTCTCGATGAACTTGACCGGCATCAGGCGCAACCCCTCCTCGTAGAGCTCACGCGTGTCGCAGGCCCACCCGGAGCCGCCGAAGTCGGGCATATGGGCGATCGACCCGGAGAAGCCGACCAGGGTGCCGCGGTGGAAGATCGGAGAGGCCATGGTGACGTCGGGGAGGTGGCCCGACCCGATCCAGGGGTCGTTGGTGATGATGCAGTCGCCGGGCCGCCAGCGTTCGACCGGGATCCTGTCCAGCATCGCCTTCACCGCGCTCGGCACCATGCCGACGAAGGACGGAATGCCGCCGGTGTTCTCGGCCAGGCAGTTGCACTCGGCATCGAGCAGCACCGTGGTGAAGTCATTCGATTCCCGAACCACGGTGGAGAACGCGGTCCGCAGCAGTGTTGCGGCAGACTCGTCCGCAATCGAGATCAGGCGCGACCACAGGATCTCCAGGGTCACGGGGTCGAAGCCTCGGATTGCTGGTGTGTTCACTGGACGTCTCGAGCCGTGTCGGTCTTCACAAAGGACGCCGCGCGCACCGCCCGGCCGGTTGAGCCACGCTAGCGAAAGTGGTTTCCTGTGTGAAGGAACTAGGCCGCGACGGGCATGATGTCTCCGGGAGGTTTGCGCCGGAGAAAGCGCCGTTCACGCCTCGCACACGTCTCGATGCAGGTTTCGGCGGCGCCGGTGCGCCGATTGGCAGACAGGTCCGTACCGTGGTCGAAGAGCCCTGCCCACTCCCCTCATGGGACACATCATCCCCGGAACCGCCGGCGCCCGCGGCCGCCCTGTCGGAGTCGCTTCGGGCCGACGCGATCGTCGTCGGCGCCGGGATCACCGGGTCCTCCACCGCGCTGCACCTGGCGCGCACCGGCAAGCGTGTCGTCCAGGTCGAGGCGCGCGAGCCCGGGTGGGGCTCGTCGGGCCGCGCCTTCGGCAACGTGGTTCCGGTCTCGAAGCATGGAGAGCGCCGGATCGAGCGGATCTACGGCTCCGAGCGCGGCCGGCGCCTGAATGCGGCGCTCGCGGCCGGTCCGGAGATGGTGCGCGGGCTGCTCGCGGAGTTTCAGATCGACGCGGTTCTTCGAGGCGGAGGCTGGCTGCTCGCCGCGCATACGTCGCGGGCGGAGGCGGACCTGAAGCGACGGGCGAGCCGGCTCGCAGAGAGCGGCTTCGGGGCGACCTACCACGATGCCCGCGAAACCGCGGATCTGGTCGGAAGCCGCTTCTATCGCGCCAGCCTGATCGATCCGCGGGCGTTCGCCGTCAACGCGCTCACCTATGCGCGCGGACTGGCCCGGGCCGCGCGGCAAGCGGGCGTCGACCAGTTCTGCAACTCCCCGGCGACGCGCATCGAGCGGTCCGGCGCCGCGGGCTGGACCGTCTCGACGCCGGCCGGGGAAGTGGTTGCCGATGCGGTGTTCATTTGCACCAACGCGTACACCGACGGACTGTGGCCGGGCCTGACCCGCACCGTCGTTCCGGTACGCGGCTACACCGCCGTCAGCCGTCCGTTCGAGGACGGCATCCTCGACGGCGTGCTGCCGCACGGGCATTTCCTGACCGATACCCGTCACCTGTGGTCCGGCATCCGCAAGGTGCCCGGCAACCGGCTGCATGTCGGAGCCGGCGGGCCACCTCTCGCGACATCCGCCAACGCGGACCTGGCCGGCGCGACGCGACGGGTAAAGATGGTGTTCCCGGAGCTCGGTGCCGTCGAATGGGAGGAGCACTGGAGCGGCTGGGTTGCACTCACGGGACAGCAGCTTCCCCGGATCCTGCGCCTGGCCCACGGCGTGTGGGCAGCACTCGGATACAGCGGCCGGGGACTGTCGTTCGCGACCCTGCTCGGCCGGGAACTGTCGACGCTCGCCGACGGGGCCACGTCCCGCGAGACGATCCTGCCGGTCGAGGAGATGCGTCCCCTGCCCTGTCACGCCCTCGCGCCGTTCGTCGCCGCCGCCTGCATCAGGTACTTCGAAGCCGCGGACCGGTGGTCGGTATGGCGCCATCGCCGAAAGCAACCGTGATCTCTGGAGCGCTCCGCGCACCTCGATCTTTCCGTGACTCGACAGACCGGGCTTCGGGTTCGCCCCCGAGCAGAAGATCTCCGTTTCGCACCGCCTGTCCGTCTCCGGCCCCTCCCGCGGGACGTGGACGGACGACGCCATCGCCTACTCGCGCGGGAACGTCGCCGCGAGGAAGCGCAGGATCGCCGCATCGGCGCCGTGCGCGCGCAGGTCGTTGTGACCGGCACCGGCAATGAACACGCCTTGCTTCGGCCCGCGCGCGGCGGCCAGCATCCTGCGTCCATGGTCCACCGGAACCACGCGGTCGTCCTCGCCGTGGACGATCAGCACCGGCGCGTCGATGGTGGCGATGCGGCCGAGCGATTCGTAGCGATCCTTCATCAGCCAGCGCACCGGCAGGAGCGGGTAGGCGCGCGCACCGACGTCGACGGCCGAGGTGAACGGCGCCTCCAGGATTACCGCGCCAACCTCGTGCTCGACCGCCATCCTGACCGCGACCCCGGTGCCCAGCGATTCGCCGTGCAGCACGATACGGTGCGCCGGCACATCGCGGTCGCGCAGCCAGGCGATCGCCGCGCGGCCGTCGGCGTACAGCCCCTCTTCGGTCGGCCGCCCGCCGCTGCCGCCATAGCCGCGGTAGCCCACCAGCAGCACGCCGTAGCCGGCGTCGATCAGGGGTCGCGCGGCAATGCCGCGGTTGGCGATGTTGCCACCGTTGCCGGGGAAGTAGACAACAGTCGGCGCGCCGGCGGCGGCATGGTGCCAGGAGATGAGCTGCACGCCGTCGGCGGCGTTGAAGCGAACGACCGACATCTCCGGTACGCCGCCCTCGCGCGGCGAGTACATGCGCCGGTCGGGGAAGTACTGGAGGTGGCGCTGCACGATGTAGGTCAGTCCGACGACGACCCCGTAGAAGAGCGCGGTGATAAGGGCGATTCGCGCGGCCAGCTCCATGCAGCCCAGCGTAGCAGAAAACCCGGCCCACAGACCCGCGCGGGCATGGCAGCATGCCGACACGCTACGCTGTCTCTGATCAACCTCGTGCAAAATGGCTGACAGGGATTGGTTTGCAAGACTTCGATCGGTCCTCGCGGGAGGGATCGGCGCCCGATTCGGCCATGAACCATGCGCTCAAGATCGCAGCGTCCGGACGCGCCTGTTCGGGTGCGTGCGCCGATTTTCCAAATGTGAGGTCATGTTGAGATTTCCGCATATAAAGCGGAATATCAATCATGATTCATGATCGACGATCCGCCCTGTCAGGATATGTGAGCGGTCTGCTCTCCACCGGCCGAACGGTCTTCACTGCCGACGAGGCCGAACAGGCGCTCGGTGTCGGGCACGGCGCGTTCCTGGATGCCGCGGAACGGTTGCAGCGTCGCAGGGCGTTGCTCAACCCGCGGCAGGGCTTCTATGTCGTTGTCCCGCCGCACTATGCGTCCTGGGGAGCACCGCCGCCGGCCTGGTACATCAACGCGCTCATGCGCCGCGAGGGTCAGGCCTATTATGTGGGACTGCTCAAGGCGGCGGAGTTGCATGGTGCGACGCACCAGGCGGTCATGGAGTTCCAGGTCGTCGCGGCGAAGCGCCTGCCCGGGATTCGTGCCGGGCGCAGCCTGATCATCTTCTACTTCCGCAGGGACATGAATGCGGTGACCACGGGGATTGAGGACCGCAAGACCGACACCGGAGCGATGAAGGTCTCGTCCGCAGCACTGACGGCCCTCGATCTGCTGCGCTACCCGCGGGCGTCGGGCGGCAAGGACACTGTCGCGACGGTCCTTTCCGATCTCGGACACAGGATCGACCGGGAGCAGCTCGCCGCGTTGTCGGTGGTCGTGGAGCGTCCCGTCGTGCAGCGCCTGGGGTATCTTCTGGACCATCTCGGCCATGATGTACTGACGGGGCCCATGCAGGAGTCCCTGAGGGCACGAGGATCGCTTCCCTGGATCGAGCTTGACCGGCAGGAAGCACGGGATCCCGACTTCGCGCCCGAGCCGCAGCAGCGCAATCGGCGATGGCGGGTCATCGTGCGGCGCGTACCCCGAATCGATCCATGATCCCGGCGCAGAATATCGTCACCCGGGGCAACCTGGTTCCCTGGACCGATCAGCAACAGGTCGAACAGGACTTCATCATCGGCCGTGCCCTGGGCGAGGACGCCGCCCACCAAGGAACGCTTCGAAATCTCATGGCGGCACGAACACGGTCAACCATGCTCTTTTGTGCCATTCGGTCATGACGCGCCGACTGTATCCCGGGCTTTACGAAGACCTGCTGACCTCCGCTCTGGAGGCGGAAATCAATGTTCGCACCGCGGAGGGTTGGCGGGTTGATGTCACCTCGGCGGACCAAACCGTCCGTCCCGAGCTCCTGGCCCGTCATGTCTATCGGCTCCTGCGACGTGCGCTCGAAGGAATACCGGGAGAGGACGACGCCCAGCTGGCCAACCAGGTCGCCCTGGCGAACCGGATGGTGGAGGTGCTCGTCGAACATGGCGCGTTGCCCGATGACCGGGTCGCTGACGCCGCGGGCCTGCTCCTGGAAGCGGTCGAACGCCGGGCATTGAGCGGAACACATTCGGCAGTCCCGCGCCCGACACTCTCGCTTCGACAGACCGGCCTGCTCGTCAATGGACGCCGCGACGTCCAGATTGCAAGCGAGATCGCACGGGAGATCCCGAGCGCCGACAGGATCGACCTCCTGTGTGCATTCGTGCGCCACTCGGGGCTGCGGCTGTTCCGTTCCGAGCTTGAGGAACGGGTACGAGAGGGCGCACGCGTGCGCGTGATCGCGAGCGTCTATACCGGGTCGACCGAACGCCGTGCGCTGGACGCACTTGTCGATCTCGGCGCGCAGGTGAAGGTCTCCTACGAAGTCGCGCGGACCCGGCTTCATGCCAAGGCGTGGCTGTTCCATCGACACAGCGGTCTGCATACCGCCTATATCGGTTCATCGAACCTCACGCATGCGGCACAGGTCGATGGCCTGGAATGGAACGTGCGCGTGAGCGCGGCCGAGAACCCGGAGGTGATCGAGCGTTTCGCGGCGACCTTCGAACAGTACTGGCAGGAGCCCGAGTTCGAGGATTATGCGCCCCGGCGTGACAGCGAGCGTCTCGACCGCGCGCTCTCGAGACAGCGTGGCGATACCGGGATTGACGACGGCACTCTCCTTTCCCTGCTGGTCGACGTCGCTCCCAAGCCTCACCAGGCGGTCGCGCTCGAGGCCCTCGAAGCGGAGCGCCTGCGCGGATACCACCGCAACCTCGTGGTCGCGGCGACCGGCACCGGCAAGACCTGGATCGCGGCATTCGATTACGAGCGCCTGCGCAAGCAGGGGACGGTGCGTTCCCTGCTCTTCGTCGCGCACCGTGACGAAATCCTTCGACAGAGCCAGCAGGTCTTTCAACTCGTACTACGCGAGCCGGGTTTCGGCGAGCGGCTGGTCGGCGGCGAGCGCCCGCGCGCGGGTCACCACGTCTTTGCTTCGGTGCAGTCCCTTGCCAACCGCATCGACGGGATCGATCCGGACGATTTCGACATGGTCATCGTGGACGAGTTCCATCATGCGGCAGCTGCAAGCTATGAGCGCCTGCTGTCGCGCCTGAATCCGCGGGTTCTCCTCGGCCTCACGGCGACGCCGGAGCGCGCCGACGGCCAGTCGGTACTGCAATGGTTCGAGGGTCGCATTGCCTCGGAGTCCCGGCTCTGGGATGCCCTCGACCAGGGACTGCTCTGCCCGTTTCACTATTTCGGAGTGAACGACCAGACCGATCTTTCGACGGTACGTTTCGAGCGCGGACGATATGTGCCCGGCGAGCTCGACATCGTATTCACCGGGGATCACGTTCGGGCGGTTCGAATCCGCCAGGCAGTCGAGGAGTTCGTCACCGACCCGCACCGGATGCGGGCGCTGGGATTCTGCGCGGGCGTCGACCACGCCCACTTCATGGCAAGCCAGTTCTCGGGCTTCGGCTATCCGGCAGTGGCGCTCGATGCCGGCACTCCGTGGGCCGACCGGCGTTCGGCGCTCGCGAGACTGCGGCGTGGAGAACTTCGAGCCGTCTTCGCGGTCGATCTCTTCAACGAGGGTGTCGACCTTCCCGAAGTCGACACCGTGCTCATGCTGCGGCCGACCGAAAGCGCCACGGTGTTTCTCCAGCAACTCGGAAGGGGGCTGCGGTGGGCCGAGGGCAAGCGGGTCCTCACCGTCCTCGACTTCGTGGGACAGGTCCGGCGCGAATACCGCTACGACGTGCGCTACCGGGCCCTGATCGGGGGCACCCGGCATCAGGTCGAGCGCGCCGTTGTGGCGGACTTTCCCCTGCTCCCGCCCGGATGCGCGCTCAAGCTGGACCGCATCGCCAGGGAGACGGTGCTGCGCAACCTGAGGGCAGCGGTACGCAACGCCCGTATGCGGCTCGCCGACGATTTGCGTGCTCTCGGACCCGAAACACGGCTCCGCGGCTTCATGGATGACGCCGGCGTCGAACTGGAAGAGATCTACGCACGACCCGCCTCGGGCCACTGCTTCGCCGAACTCCGTCGGCGGGCCGGCTTCGAGCACAGCGCGGTCGATGACCGTTTCCTCAAGGCTGTCGGCAGACTGCTTCACGTCGACGACCACGAACGGATCGAAACGTGGCGAGACTTCCTGGCAGGGGATCGTCCCGTTGGTATCGCGGGACTGCGGGACCGCAGGCACCGCCTGGGCCTCATGCTGTTCGCGCTACTGGGCGGCGATCGCCAGTCGATCGAGGAGGCAGACCGGGTCCTGGAAAGGCTCAGGGGGTCCGCAGAGCTGTGTCGAGAGATCAGTGACCTGCTGGAAATCCTTGGCGACCGCATTCGCACCGTCTCCCGACCGGTCGATCCTGCCAGCGACGTTCCCCTGGCAAGCCATGCCACCTACACACTGGGCGAGATCGCCGCGGCGCACGGGCACACCGACCGGCGTGGTGCACTGGTCCGTCCGCAAGCCGGGATCCTCTGGAACGAGGCGACGCGGACGGATCTGCTGTTCGTCACACTGGAAAAGTCGGACAAGGACTATTCTCCCGCGACGCGCTATGCCGACTACCCCATCTCTCCGACCCTGTTCCACTGGGAATCCCAGAACACCGCGTCGCCGGATACGCCCACGGGACGCCGCTACACCGAGCAACCGGCCAGCGGCACCAACGTCGTCCTGTTCGTGCGTGAACGCAGGAAGGACGGCCGGGGCGAAACCCTTCCGTACCACTGCCTCGGCCGTGCCCACTACCGCGGCCATGAATCGGAACGGCCCATGAAGATAGTGTGGGAGCTGGAACGCCCGATGCCCGGGTGGCTCTATCAGGCAGGGAAAGTGGTCGCGGGTTGAGGCATTCGTGAAGGCTCCTTGCGGCCCGGCATCGCCTGTTCTTCGATGCCGGTGTGCAAGCGCCTGGAAATTCGTGACATCCCTGCAGGAAACCGGGAGCTGGCGCCGATTCGTCGAGGTTTCCGTCGGATCGCCCGGGTGTACCGGAAGGAACCGGCTCAGACCGGTGGCGACGGCACCTCGTTCCTGATCCAGTCGACAAAGGCCCGCGCCGCCGGTGTCTCCTCGTGCCGGGCCGGCGTGATCAGGAAGTAGCCTTCGGACATTTCCACCCAGTGGTCGTGCGGGCGAACGAGCCGGTTCTCGGCAATCAGCCCGTTTGCCAACGTGTCGTGGGCCATGGAGAGGCCGGCACCATGCAGTGCTGCGGTCATCGCGACGACATAGGTCGAGGCCAGGTTGACAACCCTGTCGGAGGGGAGCTGTTCGCCCTGGCTCGTGAGCCATTCGTGCCAGGTCGTCGCAACGCCCGTGCAGTCATGCAGCGGCGCCGTCCTCCAGTCGCGGAACATCGGTTCGGCGTCGCGTGCACAGACCGGGTAGGCCCGTTCGTGCGCAAGACGCCGTGCGTCGTCCGGCATCAGGCCCGGGCGTCCGAAGCGGATTTCGACCGCTGCAAGCCCTTCAGCATGCTCGGGGTCCCAGATCGGTGTCGTCAGGGTGAGCGACAGCCACGGGTGCGTCGAAAGCAATGTGCCCAGCCGCGGCGCAAGCCAGAAGGTCGCGAACGCCAGGTTGCACCGGACCCGCAACTGTCTGCCGCGGTCTCCGGTCAGTGAACGGGTACCGGCCGAGAGGACGGCAAACGCGTTCTGGACGACGGGAAGGTAGGACGCGCCACCCTCCGTCAACTGGAGCGCCCGGGTCTTGCGCACGAACAGTGCCATTCCGAGCGCCGACTCGAGGTTGCGCACATGCTGGGACACGGCGGACTGGGTCAGGTGGAGTTCGGCGGCAGCCTGGGTGAAGGAGAGATGGCGCGCCGCGGCCTCGAAGGCCCGCAGCCAGGCAAGTGGCGGCAGGTTGGCCATGACCACCGGTATCCACCCTCAGACCACGCATTAGTCGAACTAATGACGTGACCCCGACTCCATCGCTTGTCAAGCGATCGCCGGCTGCGCACGGTCCTGCACACGGCGATACCGCCGCGCCCCGAATCGACGATACCCCGTCGGATGGAGGACCACCGGATGCCCGACCACTGGCAGTCCCGGGTTGATCTGGCCGCGGCGTTTCGGTGGACGGCACGCCTCGGCATGAACGAGGCGGTGGCAAACCACTTCAGCCTGGCCGTGAACGCGGCGGGCACGCGGTTCCTGATCAATCCGAACCAGGTCCATTTCGCCCGCATCCGCGCATCGGACCTCCTGGAACTCGACGCGCACGACAGCGGCGTTCTCCACACTCCCGGCGCTCCCGATCCCACGGCGTGGGGACTGCACGGCGCGCTTCATCGCGCATGTGCCCACGCGCGGTGCGTCATGCACCTCCACCCGGTCTTCGCAACCGTGCTGGCGAGCCTTGCCGACAGCACCCTGCCGCCGATCGACCAGAACACAGCGACCTTCTTCAACCGGGTGGCGGTGGACGACGCGTTCGGCGGCCTCGCGTTCGAGGCGGAAGGCGAGCGGTGTGCCGCGCTGCTGGCGGATCCCGCGATCAGGATCCTGCTCCTGGGCAACCACGGCGTCGTGGCAATCGGCGACAGCGTCGCCGATACCTTCAACCGGCTGTACCACTTCGAGCGCGCAGCGGGGACCTATATCCGCGCCCTCCAGACCGGTCAGCCGCTCCGGGTCATGGATGCCCGGACGGCAGAACGCACGGCGGTCGAGATCGAGAACTACCCCGGACAGGCCGAACGCCACCTCGCCGGGATCAAGGCCATCCTCGACTCGGAGGGATCCGACCATGCGAGATGAACGCAAAGGGGCTCTTATGAGCGTCCCGATGTCAAGCCAGGATGCGTAGCGTTGCAACCTCCCCCATTGCGTTGTCCTCTCCAAGTGTGCCAGCTGTCCTCGATCAGGAGCAGTGCTGCTCACGCAAGGCAGAAGTTTTTTTCCCAAGTAGTCTTTCGACGGCTTCCACCACGAACAGCGAAGGTGATCCGGACGGAACGTCTTTGCAGCAGCGCGCTCAAGTACCAGGCCGACGCCTGGAAGCAGTTTCTCGAGGGCAAGGCCGGACACCCGTGCTTCAAGCGGCGCGGGAAGGATTCCGTCACGATCCCGCAGGACGTGCGGATCCGGGACGGCCGTCTGCACTTCCCGAGGCTGGGCCGGTTCACATTGCGCCGGCGCGGCGGCAACCCGTATCCCGACGCGGTGGCGAAGAAAGCGGTGCTCCGGCGTGAGGGCGGGAAGTGGATGGCCACGGTCTGCTACGAGATCGCGGCCCCGGTGCGTACGGACAACGCACGCGCGATCGGCGTCGACATGAACACGCGCCAGGTCGCCGTCAGCGACGGGCAGCAGGCAAGCCTGCTGCCGGCGCCGGATACCCGCCGGCTCGAGGCGCGGAAACGGCGCCACCAGCGCCGGCTGGCGCGACACAAGCGT
>JAJEAR010000041.1 GCA_022822665.1 Alphaproteobacteria bacterium
CTGTCGCGGCTCTCTGTGCGGTCCATTCACCACATCGGTGCGCTCACCCACGCCGAGGCTCGCGAGGCGGTGGACCGCATGCTGGCGGCGTACCGCGTCGACCGGCACGGCGAAAACGCGGACTGGCCGGAGACACTGGCCACCTGGAGCGAGGCCTGGCCACAGCATCTGCACAACGCCATGCGGGCACTCGCCGAGGAGCTGATCGGAGCCGGCGGGCGCCTCGCCGACGTTGACGCTGGAGATGTCGCGCAGATTGAGGCAGACCTGCGCGAAGAGTCGTATCGTGCGCGGGTATCGCCGGAGATGGACTCGGCACGAAAACTGGTGGCGCAGGTGATGGCGGCCCTGCCAAGCGATGGAAGATGGACGCGCGACAACGTCGAAATCGAGATCGCGCGTCACGGGCGCCCCCGGGGCCTGGAGACACCGCCGGATAATCTGCCATTCTGCCTGCCCGAAGGCATGACGCCAGGGGCGTTCCTTGGGCACCTTATCCACTGTGGAGTATTGCAGCAGGGCAGGGATGATCTGTTTCGCTGTCCGATCCCGTCCTTCCGGGACTACCTGGTCGAACGGGGACGCAATCCAGAGCCCGCACCGGAGGACACGGCCGGACCCGAAGACGACCTGCCGCGCCCGGCTCCGCTCGACGACATGCAGTGACCTGTGGATGACGAGACAGGCTCTCTCCTCCTCACGGACAGGTCGCACAGGACAGTTTGACGGTCAGCCGCTCATCTGATTGTGCTCTGCCCGCAGCTACAGTCGACGCGCGGAGCATCCCCATCGAGGCATCGCCGTCCACGGTCAGCGCGCGCCAGCCCTGAGCCTGGTTTTCGAAGTCAGGGTCGCGTTGGCATTCGGCGCTCCGAACAAGTGATCCTCACCACCCCGATACCCCGCGCCCGAAGCTGCTGGTACAGCCTGCTGACAGGCAGGCCGGGAAACCGCCAGGATCGTCTCGCGGAGGAACTTTGCCGGCGGCGCTTCGTGCGGCAGGGTGGCGCAACTGACCTCCTCCCGCTCGAAATTCGAGAACCGGATGGCGCTGTTCCTGCGCGTCTTCCGGCTTCTCCTCTGCCGCCTCGCCGTCCGGCGCATCATTTCTCGTGTCGTCGCTGAACTGCGACCAGCACGACCGTCGCGATGACCGAGAAAACCAGCAGCTGGCGCTGCCGGACCGCATCGGTGTCGCTCACATCGCCGGCGGGGTGCCTGTCAGGGCGGGCATTCATCGCGGATTTCCCGCGCCGGCGGTCTCGACTATCGTCACGTCGAACTACCCGCCCGAGGGACCGGCGGGCGGCCGCGCCAGCCAGAGCCCGGAAACGGGACCGACGCCCGGCAGGGTCCCGAATGTCCCGGCGACGCCACCACATGGCGCGGACACCGCCACGTCTCGATGAGCATGAGACCGGGCTGCAGTGCTTCCCCGCCCACATGGACGGCGTAGCCCGCCAGCAGACCGCGGCGGGCAGGCACCAGCGCGACGACATGCGGCCCACCGGCAACCGGGTCGGCGACCGCGGCGACCGTACTATCGGCCACGTTGCGGATCAGGATCTGTACCGGGTCGCGGTCCGAAGGGGTGAGTGTCAGCCGGTAGGGTAAGAGGCCCTCTCGGTTCCGAAGACCAGCGTGACGGGATCGTGCTCCGCAACCTCCGCCGCAACCGCCCTGAGACAGAGGTCGTCTGTAGTGGCATCGTGCCCGACCGCGACAGATCGAGTGGCCACGACGACATGCGCAACCGTTCCGCCTGTTGCCGGGACGGGACGGACAGCGATATACGGCGATACGGCTGCCTGTCTTGTCGACCGTGCGGGGCCTCGTGGGCCCACCGGATCTGCAAGCCCGCAGCACCACCGCACCGGCTCGAACGGGAGGTGATCATCGCGACGCAGGATCCGGGCCGGCCACTCACCTATCGTGACGCCGGTGTCGACGTGGACGCCGGCTCGCGGCTGGTCGAGGCCATTGCGCCGCTTGCGCGCGGTACACGGCGCGCGGGAGCCGACGGGCTGCTGGGAGGATTCGGAGGCGTCTTTGACCTGGCAGCCTGCGGGTACCGCGATCCGCTGCTGGTCGCGGCCACCGATGGTGTCGGAACCAAGCTTCGCATCGCCATCGACACCGGCCGTCACGACACGGTCGGGGTCGACCTGGTGGCGATGTGCGTAAACGACCTGGTTGCCCAGGGCGCCGAACCGCTGTTCTTTCTCGACTACTATGCCACCGGCGCGCTGTCGCTCGAACAGGCCCGGTCGGTGGTCGCGGGCATCGCCCGGGGCTGCAGGACAGCGGGATGCGCGCTGCTCGGCGGCGAGACCGCGGAAATGCCGGGCATGTACCGGCACGGCGACTACGACCTCGCCGGCTTTGCACTCGGCGCGGTGGAGCGGGACGCATTGATCGACGGTTCCGCGGCCGCGGCCGGTGACGTCGTACTCGGCCTCGCATCCTCGGGCGTGCACGCGAACGGACTGTCGCTGGTCCGCCGGGTTCTTGAGCACGCCGGTCTTGATCCCGGCGAGCCGGCGCCGTTCGACCGGGACCGGTCGCTTGGCGAGGTGATGCTCGAGCCGACCCGGATCTACGTCGCCGGCGCCCTGGCGGCGATGCGGGCGGGAACAGTCACCGGAATTGCCCACATCACCGGCGGCGGCCTCATTGACAACCCGCCACGCGCCTTCGGGGCAGGTCTGGCAGCCGACCTTGACTGCACCGCCTGGCCGGTTCCACCGGTGTTCGGCTGGCTCGCGCGCACCGGCGGCATTGAGGCCGGGGAACTGGCGCGGACCTTCAACTGCGGGATCGGGCTCGTCATCACCGTACGTCCGGGTGACGCCGCGGCAGTCACGCGCGCACTGGCCGGGGCCGGGGAGCGCGTGTTCGAGATCGGACACCTGCGCCGGCGCGAGGCGGACGCCCCGGCGGTCCGGCTCGGGTCCGTCGCCACCCTGGCCTCGTCGTGAAGCGGGCGCGGACCGCCGTCCTGGTTTCCGGCAGCGGCAGCAACCTGCAGGCATTGCTCGACGCCGCCCGGGACCCGGGGTTCCCGGCCGAGGTCGTCCTGGTCATTTCCAATGTCGCCGGTGTGCGCGCGCTCGAGCGCGCCCGTTCCGCGGGAGTGGAGACCCGCGTCGTCGATCATCGCCGGTTCGACGATCGCGAGAGCTTCGATACCGAGCTTGCCGGCCTGGTCCGCGGCCGCGACTGCTCGATCGTCTGCCTTGCGGGTTTCATGCGCATCCTCACAGCCGGGTTCGTGGCCGCCTGGCCGGACCGGATCCTCAACATCCACCCCAGCCTGCTGCCGCTGTTTCCGGGACTGCACACGCACCAGCGGGCGCTGGACGCCGGCATGACCATTGCCGGGTGCACGGTGCACCTGGTCTCGGCGGATCTCGATGCCGGCCCGATCGTGGCCCAGGCGGCGGTGCCGGTCCTGCCCGGTGACACCGCCGAACGGCTCGCGGCACGGATCCTGGTGCAGGAACATCGCATCTACCCCCTGGCACTGGCGCTGCTCGCCGCCGGCCGGGTCCGTGTCGAGAACGGGCGGGTTCTGCTCGACGCACCCCTGCCCGACCCGAACCAGGCGGTCGCGGTGCCCGACAGGGCATGATCGTCACGGACAAACTTGTCACTTGGCGACGCCCGCCAGCGGCGCCTATATAGCGGTGTCTAGAAACCTGGAGGGGGCCAGCGTCAATGGCGGCCGGAGACACGCACACGGACCCGGATTTCCGGGAACACAAGCAGTCCTACGACAATGTGATGACCCTGTTCAAGGTCTCCATTGTCGGCATCGTGATCACCCTGGCCCTGCTGGCCTGGCTGGTGGTGTGACCGGGCCCACCACCCGGTTCAGCCGACGATGTCGGCCTCGCTGAAGAACTGGACGATTTCCTCAGCTGCGGTTTCGGGCGCATCCGAGCCGTGCACGGAGTTCTCTCCGACCGACCGGGCGAACAGCTTGCGGATTGTCCCCGGCGCCGCCTCGTCGGGATTGGTCGCTCCCATGACCTCGCGATAGCGCGCGACCGCGTCCTCGCCCTCGAGCACCTGCACCACGACCGGGCCGGAGATCATGAAGGAGACGAGTTCCTCGTAGAACGGGCGCTCGGCATGGACCGCGTAGAAGCGTTCGGCCTGTTCACGCGTCATCCTGACCCGTCGCTGTGCGACGATTCGCAGTCCCGCCTTTTCGATCAGGCTGTTGATCGCGCCGGTGTGATTGCCGGCAGTCGCATCCGGCTTGATGATCGAGAAGGTACGCTGAGTGGCCATGGGCTGCCCTGTCCCCGCATGCGTCGGTTTGATGATTGGATCCGGTCCGGGACCCTCGCCCGGACGCCGGCCTTATAGCGAGCAGCCCGGATGCCGGCAAGTTCGCCGCGCGGGCGGTGCGGATGACTGAGCCTGTCGGCCCGGGTACGGCGGCGCCGTGGATCGGCCGGGTACGGGTGCGCGGGGCGCTGTGCCTCACCGGGACGGCGCAGGCAACGAGACCGCGGAACCCGCCCAGGCGATCGCGATCCCGGGCGACACAGGTGCGCGCCCGTCCCGGGCCCCGTTCAGCATTGCCCTGCCCCGAAGCCGGGGATGGAAGGCGGGACCGCCCCGCAGGATGTCGTGGCGGGAAGCGAGCGGCCCAGGCGGTGCTGGCGGTCCCGTCGGGTCCGCCGCGCACAATGCGCCTTCACGGCGGGAGCGATATTCACCGGCGCATCGAAGGCGATGACGGGGCTTTCTTTCAGCGCCCCGGTTGCCGCGGCCTCGCCTGAGCGGAGCACGAACCCGGCCCGGCCGACGCCCGGCATCGCCGCCGCACGGTCGATGACACCAGGGCGTTCGCTGGAAATGCGGAGGTTCACCCGGGGCATGCGGGCCTCGCTCGTCCCGGCTGCGCCGGGGTGACGGTCGGTTTCATGAAACAGCAGGTGTGCAGACAGGCGGCAGCCCGCCGCCAGCATGTGCCGGCCGTGCAGGCAGGAAGGTCTCGTCGGTTCTCATTTGTTGGCGATGGTATAAGGTGCCTTTCCGCCGCATGCTGAATTCGCGGCGTGTGCAAGCCGGAAGACAGGAGGACGTCATGGCGCTGAACAGATTCATCATCGAACGCGACATTCCCGAGGTCGGGACCCTGGAACGCCAGCAGCTGGCCGAGGCCGCCGCCAAGTCGAACGAGGTGCTGGCCCAGCTCGGCCCCGACATCCAGTGGGTGGAGAGCTTCGTCGCCGCGGACAAGACCTTCTGCGTCTACCTGGCGAAGGACGAGGCCATCATCCACAAGCATGCCGAGATCAGCGGTTTTCCGGCGACGAAGGTCACCGCGGTTTCCAAGACGATCGACCCGACGACCGAAAGGGCCGGCTGACCGGGACCCGCCAGGGTGTCAGGACGGGCTCGCATGCACCATGGATGGTCCGGCTTCCTGTTTTCGACGGACCGGCAGATGAATGCCAGGGTGAGCCGGGGCGGTGCGGGCCCGCAGCCTCACGCCGGCCCGTGGTCTTGCGCAACTCCGTCGGCACGGTCGCGGCGCGCGGCCGCTTGGTCGCGGCGGTCCGGCGGCCCGTAGCCACCACCACCGCCGGTGCGCACGATCAGCCGGTCTCCCGTACGCAGCGCAAAACTCTGCTTCGAGCCAAGGGCGTGGCATTCGCCGTCACGCTCGACGAGGGTTTCGGCGCGGGCTCCCGGCAGGCCTCCGAACAGCCCCTTCGGCGCGATCCTGAACCGGTCGCCGTAGGTGGCAAAGGTGACCCCCTCGCACAGGATGGAGTAGACGCGCTGGAACCCCATGCCGCCGCGCCACTGCCCGGCCCCGCCCGAGGCGGAGCGCAGGCTGTAGTCGTCGACACGGAAGAACGGGTACTCGAATTCCATCGCCTCGATTGGAATGTTCGAACAGTTCGACAGCATCGAGTCGACACCGTCACAGCCGTCGTTTCCCGGTCCGGCACCGAAGCCGCCGCCGAAGATCTCGAGGTAGATGTTGACCCTCTCCTCGCCCCGGTGACTGAGGCAGCATACGGCCGTGGTGTCATAACCGGGCGCGATCACCCGGTCGGGGACCGCCTGGGCGAGGGCATCCATGACCGCGTTGACCACCCGGTATGAAGGCAGCAGCCGGGCCCGGACCGGCGCCGGCGGGCGCGGATTGACCAGCGAGCCATAGGGCGCGGTCACCGTCACCGCCCGTTCCGCACCCTCGTTGAACGGAATGTCCGGGTCGGTCAGAACCGCCTTGATGCAGGCGACCGCCGAGGACACGGTGGAGGCAAACGGGCTGTTGATGTTGCTCGCCGCCTGCCCGGCGGTTCCGGTGAAATCCACCTCGATGCTGTCACCGGCGATCCGCACCGCGGCCCGCACCGGCACCGGGTCCTGCCCGGCGCCGTCGTCATCGAGCCACGCCTCGCCATGATAGAGCCCGTCCGGGGCCCCGGCGATCGCGGCGCGAACCCGGCGCTCGGAGTAGTCGAGCACCTCGTTCATGGCAGCCGCGACAGTCTCGCGGCCGTACCTGCGCACCAGTTCACGCAGGCGCTCGCCACCCACGGCATTGGCCGCGAACTGGGCATTCAGGTCGCCGATGGTGGCGTCCGGCATGCGGACGTTGGCCCGTACCAGCCGTTCGAACGGTCCCCCGTTCCAGTCGCGCTCGAACGACCAGCGCGACGGCGGAAGCCGGATCCCCTCCTCGTGCACGTCGCCGGCCTCGGGATTGAGCCCCGGAGCACCGCCGCCGAGATCGATGTGATGGACCACGGTGGCGGTTACCCCGATGAGGTCACCGTCAAGGAAGATCGGAGAGAACAGGAAGATGTCCGGCAGGTGCTGGCCGCCGGAATAGGGATCATTGTTGACCAGGAAATCGCCATCGGCCAGCTCGTCGAGCGGATGGAATGCGAGACAGGCCCGGAAGGTTCGGGTGATCGAGCCCAGCTGGATCGGAATCAGTTCGGCCTGGGCAACCACCCGGCCCGACGGGTCGAGGATGGCCGCGCTGCAGTCCTGCGCCTCGCGCACAACCGGCGAGTGGGCGGAGCGGATGAGCTTCACTCCCATCTCGTCGGCCGCCGCAAGCAGCGACCGGGTGATCACCGCCTGGTCAACCGGGGAAACCGCTGTGCGCTTCATCGGCCTCGCTCGTTCATGTTCCGCCCGACGCGAAGACAGCGACGATATCCCGGCGGAACCGGGCGGTCCATCGCGCGGCTCAGGCCCCGTGGCGACGGGTTCCGAATGGTACCGAGTGGGTCCGGCGCGCCGATCCGCCCAGTTCGCGCGCCGCCGCTCTCCAGGCCGGACCGTGATTATTCCCCGGTGTCAGCGCGTGCGCCACCTCGTGGATCACGGTGTCCCTGACCTCGTCCCACGGCGCCTCCAGCGCGAACTGTCGCGACACCGTCACCAGCCGCCGAAGCGGAAAGCAGGCGCCGGCCCGGCGCTGGCCATCATCGAGCGCGAACCGCCAGTCCCCCAGGCGGTCCGCCTGTTTGCCCAGCAGCCCGTTGGCAAACCCGTGCACCTTGCGGACCCGCGTCGCGTCACCCGATCTCTTGCGACGCGGGTCGAGCGCGCCGTAGGGAATGCTCCATCTCCGGCCGCGCACGTCGGACACCTGGGCCCGTTCGGTCCCGAAGCCGACAATCGCGCCCTCGCTGAAGCCGGGTACGGAGATCTCCGCGCGCACACGAACCCGGTCGCCGATGCGCCACCCACTGCGTTCGGTGTCGATGGCAATCCGCAGGTCGATTGCTGCCCGGTCCCTGGCCGGGGCCAGGGTTGCCGCCGAGATCGGGGCCCGGAGCCGGGTAAACGGTGGCGCGCCCCCGACGATGTACAGCGCGGCCGCGCGGGTGTTCACGACCAGCCACCGGCCGTCACGTCCGCCGAGTTCGACGATGTCGCCCTTGCCGATACCGGGAACGGGGGAAACGTCGTCGACGGCGCCCTGCGGCACCTCGCCCCCGGCGGTGAGACGGCCGGGTGGAACCCGCCACCTGCCTCGGGGCGTTGCCACCAGAACGGTGCGCCGGTTGCACTTGACCACGACGCCGACACACGTGGCTCCGCGCGCCTGGAACGAGACGGTCTGGCCCGGCCGCCAGTCCGCTGGGGTGCCAGAGTTGGACTGGATCACCGCGTGGTCTCCCTGGCTCGCTGGAGGTGGACGCCATGTTCCGATCCTACCCGCGCGGCCGGGATGATTCACACTCCGTCCCGCGACCGCGCGGGCTGCGGGGACATCACCTGCCACCGGACACCGGGCCGGTACGCGAATCGCGTCGTGCCGACCGGCAGGCAGGACCGTGAACCGATATCGGGGCGGCGTCCGGACGGGTCGTATCCGGCACCGGCCTTCGCATGGTAGATGTACCGGGACACCCGGTGCAGCACCCGCGGGCGCGTGATACGGAGGCTGCGGGGCGACGAGGGGCGGAGGGAAACCAATCCCCGCAGGGAGGCATCATGCATGACACCGTACTACGGGCCGGCACCATTCTGGACGGCACGGGCGCGCCGAGATTTACCGGCGACATCGCGATCGATGACGGCGTCCTGACCGCGGTCGGCGGCAAGGCCGGTCCGGCCAGACGCGAGATCGACGCCGACGGGCTTCTAGTCACACCGGGCTGGGTCGATGTGCACACGCACTACGATGGCCAGGCGACCTGGGACCCCGAGCTGGCCTCGTCGTCGTGGAACGGATCGACCACGATCCTGTTCGGCAACTGCGGCGTCGGATTCGCTCCGGTTCGCCCGCACCACCGCGACGCGCTCATCGACCTGATGGAGGGTGTCGAGGACATACCGGGGATCGCGCTGGCCGAAGGCCTGGCCTGGGACTGGGAGAGCTTTCCGGAATATCTCGACGCTCTGGAGCGGCGGGACAGGACGATCGATGTCGCCGCGCAGATGCCGCACCACGCGCTCAGGGTCTACGTGATGGGCGAACGCGCGATCCGGCACGAGCCGGCGCACGCCGACGACATCCGCGAGATGGCGCGCTTGACGGGTGAGGCGATCCGGGCCGGAGCGTTCGGTTTCACCACCTCGCGGACCGACTCGCACAAGACCACGTCCGGCCGGTTCGTACCCGGTCGCTACAGCGAGACCGAGGAACTGTTCGGGATCGGCCGCGAACTGGGACAGCTCGGAGCCGGCGTGTTCGGGCTGATTTCGGACTTCGAGGACGAGGACCGGGAATTCGAGTGGATGACCCGGCTCGGCCGGGAAACCGGCCGGCCCATCTGGTTCCTGCTGACCGACCGGGCCCAGGATCCCCAACGCTGGCGCCGTCTGCTCGCGGGCGCCGAGAAGGCGCGCGCCGCCGGCGCGCCCGTCACCGCCCAGGTCGCGGGCCGACCGGTCGGTCTGATCCTTGGGCTCGCGTCCTCGCTCTCGCCGTTTTCCATCCGCGCCGGGTACAAGGAACTGGAGAGCCTGCCGTTCGCGCAGAAGCTCGCCCGGCTCCGCGACCCCGAGGTTCGCCGCGCCATCCTTGCCGAACAGGTGTCGGAAACACTGCTGTCGGTCCTGCCGCCCCTGACCCAGGCAATCGCGACCCGATGGGACCGCATGTATTTCCTCGGAGACCCGCCGGACTATGAACCGACGCCCGACATGTCGGTTGCGGCCGTGGCCGAACGCGAAGGGCGGACGCCGGCGGAGGTCGCCTACGACTACCTGGTGGGCGGCGACGGGCAGAGACTGTTCCTGTTTCCCGTGACCAATTACGTGACCGGCGACCTCGAACCGGTACGCGAGATGATCACCGACCCATCCACGGTGCTCGGACTTTCGGACGGAGGCGCCCACTGCGGGCTGATCTGCGATGCCACGGTCCCGAGCTTCATGCTGTCGTACTGGGGCCGTGACCGGACCCGGGGCGACCGGTTGCCGCTCGAATGGCTGGTCATGAAGCAGACGGCGGAGACCGCGGACTTCTTCGGCCTTGCGGACCGCGGACGGTTGCAGCCGGGCAAGAAGGCCGATCTCAACCTGATCGACTTCGAACAGTTGTTGCCGCGATCCCCGGAGATCGTGAATGACCTGCCGGCAGGCGGAAAGCGCCTTATCCAGAAGGTCGACGGCTACGAGGCGATCATGGTCTCGGGCCAGACGATCTACGAGCGCGGCGTCGCGACCGGCGCCCGTCCCGGCCGGCTGGTTCGCGCCGGCGCCGCGGGCGGCTGACGGAGGCACCATGCCAGCGGCGAGCGAGATCTCGACCTTCTGGCCCACGCCGGTCGTCCGCGCGAAGTGCAACGCCGCCAGCATGCCGCCAAACGCGAGCAGCGCGCATGGCTCGTCGGCGACTGACACGATACCGGTACGCAACTGTTCACCCGGCCCCGAGTAGGCCTGGGCAATTCCTCCCGGTGCCTGCCCGACGGCATCGGTGCCCGGCAGGTCTCGATGGGGACCCTTCTGGCCGTACCAGGAAATCGACACGTGGACCAGGGCTGGATTGTGCGCCTTCGGGGTCGCGTAGCCGAACCCGTGTTTCTCTCCGTCGCGCCGGGACGGAAATTCTGCCCGAAAATTTCCGCATCGCGGATCAGCCGGTGCAGGATTGCCTGTCCTTCCTCGTGCTTCAGGTTGAGGGTCAGGCTCTTGATGCCGCGATTGTTGGTCTCGAAGTAGAAGCTGACCTCACCCCCGAGTTCACCGGACCTGCACGATGGATCGCCCGTGTGGGGCGTCTCGATCTTGATCACCTCCGCCCCGAGGTCGGCAAGCAACATATAGGGCACTGTGCCGGTGCACTGACGATCCCGTTCCGGCGCGGGCGGATCCCGCTACACCTGCTCGAGCACCAGGTTGTCGTGCAGGTCGCGCCGTGCCGACCATCCGGGAGGCACGTGAACCGTCGAGCCGCCGTCGGTGATCAGCAGGGTTCCCGGCACCGGCTGCTCCGGTACTGCAGCACGTGCCAGCAATCGCGCGCGCTGCGACACTCCCCGTTCCACCAGGTCCGTGACCCGTTCGGCCCGTGCCGGCGCCGCCAGCGGGAGGTTGGGCAAATCCAGCGGGGCGATCCGGGCGGCGACCCGGGCGCAGATCACCTCGACCGGTTCGCCTGGCGGCTTGGCAAACGCAAACGCCCTGCGATGGGCGTCGGCGAACAGCCCGGCGAGCCCGGGCGCCGTCAGCGTCGACAGGTCGGCGACGGCGACCGGGATCTCGAAGGCCTGGCCCGGGTAGCGCATGTCGAGTGTCCGGTCGATGACGACGGCCTTCGCATCCGCAGCCGCCAGCCGGTCGCGCGCCTCGCCTTCCAGTTCCTCCAGCAGTTCCGCGACCTGTCCCACCGTTTCCGGCGAGACCGGGGTCGGACGGGTCCGTGACCGGTGCACCACGTGGTCGGCGCGCAGCAGGCCCAGCGCCGACATGACACCGGCATGCGGCGGAACCACGACGGTGGAAATACCGAGTTCCTCGGCGACCCGCGCCGCGTGCAGCGGCCCCGCACCACCGTAGGGCACCAGGACATGGTCGCGCGGATCGCGTCCCCGCTCTGTCGAGACCTGCTGGATCGCCCGGACGATACTGGCGTCAGCCAGCCGGACCACGCTGTCGGCCATCTCCTGAACACTCATCGAGAACCTTCCGGCGAGGTCCCGGCAACTCTCGCGGGCGGCATCGGCATCGATCGACATGGTACCGTCGAGGAAACCCTCTTCCGGCAGGGTGCCGCGGACCAGGTGGGCGTCCGTGACCGTCGGCAGTGTCCCGCCGCGGCCGTAGCAGGCGGGACCGGGATGCGCCCCGGCTGACCGCGGCCCCACCCGCAGCAGCCCGCCGTCGTCCACCCAGGCAATCGATCCGCCACCGGCCCCGACGGTAACGATGTCGATGACCGGGGTCTTCACCGGCAGCCCGTCGACCCGGGTCATCGGCACGAGGTCGGGAACGGCGTCGCGCACCAGGCAGACGTCGGTACTGGTCCCGCCCATGTCCAGCGTGATCAGGTCGCGGTAGCCGGCGGCAACTGCCCCCCTCACCGCTCCGATCACCCCGGCGGCGGGCCCTGAGAACAGTGCGGCGATCGCGTTGCGCGCCACGGCCTGCGCCGGCATGCGGCCACCGTTCGACTGCATGATGCTGAAGTGTCCGCGAAACCCCTTGCGCTCGAGCGCACGGTGGAAGCGGTTCACGTACCCCGCCATCACCGGTTGCACGTAGGCCGCAAGCGTGGTGGTCGATGCGCGCTCGTACTCGCGAAACTCCCGGGCGACGTCGCTCGAACAGGTCACCGCCAGGTCGGGAGCGGCCTCGCGCAGCAGCGCGGCGAAGGCGCGTTCGTGTTCGGGATTGGCATAGGCGTGCAGAAAGCACACGGCCGCCGCGTCGTAGCGGTGGTCGCCGAGTGCCCGGGCAATGAGCGCGCGGGCGTCGCCCGGGTCGAGCGGTTCAAGCACCGTGCCGTCGGCGGTGACACGCCCGGCGACCTCGAAGGTGTCGCGGCGCGCGACCACCGGTTCGGGCTTGCGGTAGCGCAGATCGTAGATCGAGGCCCGGTCGTGGCGCTGCAGCAGCAGGATGTCCCGAGTCCCCCGGGTGACGAACAGGCACAGGCGCGCACCCTTGCGCTCGAGTACGGCGTTGGTCGTGACGGTGGAACCGTGCACGAGTTCCGTCACCCCGGCCGGATCGATTCCTGCTGCGGCCAGGGCGTCCATGGCGCCGATGTCAGGGTTCGCCGGCGTGCTCGGAACCTTCGCGGTGAGCGCACGGTCATCCTCGACGGCCACGAGGTCGGTGAAGGTGCCGCCGACCTCGATTCCGACCCGCATGCGGCTGTCTCCGCCGGCCAGGTTCGGTCAGGCCGGGTCGTTCCTGGAGAACTGCATCAGCAGAACGGCGGCGCCCCGCGGGCCGGCGGTCACGGCGAGGGGAGCCTCGTGACGGAACCGGTAGAGCCCGGCGAGCCAGTCGAGTTCTCCATCGGCTTCGGCGAGCGACCCGCCAACGACGATGGCATACTGCCCACCGGCATCGGTCGCGCAGGTCAGGGTGGCGGTGCCCCCGGCGGCGATGCGGTAGAGCCGCGCACCCACGCCGTCCTCGTCGACCGGCATCACGTCGGTCCACTCGGAGGACCCCGCCGCGAGCTCGTCTGCATCCGGCAGCGGCAGGTCGTTGACCAGCCTGTGCCGCCGCCGAACGGGCTTCAGCCGGTCGCGGGCGCCAGGCATGTATTTCGCACCCGAATCCCAGCGAGACCGCAGGGTGAAGTAGTAGAGCCCGTCATCGCCGGCCTCGATCGGGCCGTAGGGCGTGTGGCCGGCTGCATAGTGCACCGAAAGCGGCCGGGCCGGACGCCGGCCGATCCGCCCGTCGCCCTCGACGACGACCTGGAACTGCTCGTGGTCATGAAAATGCGGCGGCGTCACCGATCCCGGCGGCTGCATCACCAGGAAGCCCTGGGGCAGGCCGTCGTCGTCGTCCTCGGCACCGGGGACGTACATGCCGCGGCGCGGCGCCGATCCGACGTAGGGATTGAGGGTATAGGTCTGACCGTGAACGTCTACCGTCCGGCTCGCCTCGCGCGCCTGCGCCAGCGACGTGACAAAGGGCATGGCCATCTCCGCCGTCAAACATGTGTTTGATTTCCCGACCCTGTTCAATAGTCTAGGCGGACACCCGGTGCAACCGGGGCCGGGACAGGCGACCGGAGCGGGGCGTCCCCGATCCTTCCGGTTGCCCCCGGACATGGCCGTACGCGCCGGGGTGCACCGGCAGGACCGGGACGAGGGTCGGGGAGCAAGGAATGGGCGGAACCGCGTCTGCAGATGGGTCGGGACCACCGCGGGGCGGACGACGCGGCAGGGGCCGGCACACTCCCAAGGGACGCCAGGTCGATCCGGCGGCACTCGAACAGGTGCGCACGGTGCTCGGGAACCGGGCACGCCGGCGCGACCTGCTGATCGAACACCTGCACCTCGTCCAGGACCGGTACGGCCATCTCTCGGCAGCCCACCTCGCCGCGCTCGCCGACGAGATGCGGCTCGCCATGGCCGAGGTCTACGAAGTCGCGACCTTCTACGCCCATTTCGACGTGGTCCGCGGCGACGAAGCGCCTCCGCCCGCGCATACCGTGCGGGTCTGCGACAGCCTGAGCTGCTGCATGTTCGGCGCCGAGGCGCTGCATGCCCGGCTTGTCTCGGCCTGCGGCCCGGATGTGCGAGTGCTGCGCGCTCCCTGCATGGGCGCCTGCGACAAGGCGCCGGTCGTTGCGGTCGGCCATGACCTCGTGGAGACCGCCAGCGTCGAATCGGTGACCGCCGCGGTCGAGAACGGGGTCTCGCCGCGGCCCCCGTCGAGCCCGGTCAGATACCACGACTATGTTGCGGCCGGCGGCTACCGGCTGCTGCGCGACTGCCTGTCGGGCCAGACCAGCGCCGAGCACGTCCTGGACCTGCTCGGCCGTTCGGCCCTGCGCGGACTGGGCGGCGCCGGTTTCCCGACGCCGCGCAAGTGGACGCTGGTCCGCGGCATGCGGGGCCGCAAGATCGTGGCGGTCAACGCCGATGAAGGCGAACCGGGAACCTTCAAGGACCGCTATCATCTCGAGACCGACCCTCATCGCATGCTGGAGGGCATGCTGGTCGCGGCCTGGGTGGTGGGGGCCAACGAGTGCTACATCTACCTGCGCGACGAGTACCCGGAGATCCGCCATATCCTCGAAGAGGAGATCGCCTGTCTCGAGACCGACGGGCTGGCCCCGAATGTCCGCATCCACCTGCGGCGCGGTGCGGGTGCCTACATCTGCGGCGAGGAATCGGCCATGATCGAGTCGATCGAGGGCAAGCGCGGCTATCCGCGCCACCGCCCGCCCTACGTTGCGGAGGTCGGGATCTTCGGGCACCCGACGCTGGTCAACAACGTCGAGACCCTGTTCTGGGTCCGCGACATCATCGAGAAGGGGCCCGAGTGGTTCAATGCGCTCGGCAAGGAGAACCATCCCGGCCCGCGCAGCTACTCGGTCTCCGGCCGCGTCCGCGAACCCGGGGTGAAGATCGCGCCCGCCGGTGTCACCGCCCGCGAACTCATCGATGACTACTGCGGCGGCATGCTCGATGGCCACGAGTTCCGTGCCTACCTTCCAGGCGGTGCGTCCGGCGGCATCCTGCCGGCCAGCATGGGCGACCTGCCGCTGGATTTCGGGCAACTGGATCAGTACGGCTCCTTCGTCGGCAGCCACGCAGTGGTGATTCTCTCCCAGCATGACCCGCTCCGGGCGGTCGCGCTCAACCTGCTCAGGTTCTTCGAGGACGAGAGCTGCGGCCAGTGTTCACCGTGCCGGGTCGGGACCGAGAAGGCGGTCCGGCTGATGGAGCAGCCCGAGTGGGACACCGGGTTGCTGTCCGAGCTGTCCGCGGTGATGCGCGATGCGTCGATCTGTGGCCTCGGCCAGGCGGCAAGCAATCCGCTCGAAAGCCTTCTCAGGTTCTTTCCAGACGAGATACAGGGTCCGCAGGACCGGTCGACAGGAGGGTGGTCATGACGGACCGGATCAGCTTCGTCCTTGACGGTGTCACGGTCACGGCCGACCCCGGGGAGACCCTGTGGGAGGTTGCGCACCGCCACGGTACCGAGATTCCGCACCTGTGCCACAAGCCGGCCGACAGCTACCGTCCGGACGGAAACTGCCGCGCCTGCATGGTGGAGATCGAGGGAGAACGCACTCTTGCGGCTTCCTGCATTCGACGCCCGACGGAGGGAATGACGGTCAACACCGCCTCGGACCGGGCCCGGGCCTCCAGGTCCATGGTGCTCGAACTGCTGGCAGCCGACCAGCCGGCGCGCCAGGTCGCCCGTGACCCCGATTCGACCTTCTGGCGGTTTGCAGCACAGGCGGAGGTCGACACCGGCCGGTTTCCGGCGCACGAGGCACCGCCCGCGGACAGCAGCCACCCGGCGATCGCGGTCAACATGGACGCCTGCATCCAGTGCGGCCTGTGCGTGCGTGCGTGCCGCGAGGTCCAGGTCAACGACGTGATCGGAATGGCCGGCCGCGGCAAGGATGCGCACATCGTCTTCGACCTCGGCGACGACATGGGAGCGAGCACCTGCGTCGGCTGCGGCGAATGCGTCCAGGCGTGCCCGACCGGCGCCCTGATGCCGCGCACCGTGGTCGATGACGACGGCGTGTTCGCGCACCGGCCCGACCGGACGGTCGACAGCCTGTGCCCCTACTGCGGGGTCGGATGCCAGCTGACCTTCAACATCAAGCAGGACCGAATCCTCTCGGTCGACGGACGGGCCGGACCGGCAAACCGCGGCCGGCTGTGCGTGAAGGGACGATACGGCTTCGACTACGTGCACAGTCCCGAGCGACTGACCGTCCCGCTGATCCGGCGCGAGGGCGTGCCGCGGTCGGCCTCGCTGCCGATCGACCCGTCCGATCCGTGGGCAAACTTCCGCGAAGCGAGCTGGGACGAGGCCCTCGACCTGGCGGCCGACGGACTGCGCCGGATCCGGGACCGCGACGGCGGCGGCGCGCTGGCCGGGTTCGGATCGGCGAAGGGGTCGAACGAGGAGGCCTACCTGGTCCAGAAGATGGTCCGCACCGGTTTCGGGACCAACAATGTCGACCACTGCACCCGGTTGTGCCACGCCTCCTCCGTGGCCGCCCTGATGGAGACCATCGGTTCGGGTGCCGTGACCGCGCCGTTCGCCGAGGCCGCCAATGCCGAGGTCATCATCGTCATCGGCGCCAACCCGACGGTGAACCACCCGGTCGCCGCCACCTTCATCAAGAACGCGGCAAAGGCCGGGGCAACCCTGATCGTCATGGACCCGGTCGGACAGGCGCTCTCGCGCCATGCCACCCACATGGTTCAGTTCCGTCCTGGCAGCGATGTCGCGCTGCTCAACGGCATGATCCACACAATCATTGCCGAGGGACTCTACAACCGGCAGTACGTGGCCGGTTTCACCGAGGGGTTCGACGCCCTGCAGGCAAGGACCGCGGAGTTCACGCCCGAGCACATGTCCGCCGTCTGCGGCGTCGCACCCGAGCAGATCCGCACGCTCGCCCGCACCTACGCCCGTGCCCAAAGCGCGCTGATCTTCTGGGGCATGGGGGTCTCCCAGCACACCCACGGAACCGACAACGCCCGCTGCCTGATCTCGCTCGCCCTGCTGTGCGGCCACGTCGGCCGCCCGGGAACCGGGCTGCACCCGCTGCGCGGCCAGAACAACGTACAGGGCGCGTCCGACGCCGGTCTCATCCCCATGGTCTACCCGGACTACCAGCCGGTGGACCGGGTTTCGGAAGCCGAGCGCTGGGAGGAGTTCTGGAATACGCCGCTCGACCGCAACAAGGGTCTGACCGTGGTCGAGATCACCGACGCGATCTACGAGGGCTCCATCAAGGGTTGCTACATCATGGGCGAGAACCCGGCGATGTCGGACCCTGACCAGAACCACACCCGAACCGCGCTGTCGCGCCTCGAACACCTGGTGGTCCAGGACCTGTTCATGACGGAGACCGCCGCCTTTGCCGACGTGGTGCTGCCGGCAACCGCGTTTCCGGAGAAGGACGGGACGTTTACCAATACCGACCGCAGGGTCCAGCTGGGCCGCAAGGCGATCGACGCCCCCGGCGACGCCCGGCCGGACTGGTGGATCGTGCAGGAAATCGCGCGCCGCCTCGGGCTCGACTGGACCTACACCGGACCCCGGGACGTGTTCGTCGAGATGGGACAGATGATGCCGTCGCTCACCGGGATTACCTGGGACCGGCTCGAACGCGAGGACGCGGTCACCTATCCGTGTGCGGACGAGAGTTCCGAGGGCCAGTCAGTGATCTTCGGGGACGGGTTTCCGACCGACAGCGGCCGCGGCAAGCTGGTGCCCTGTGACATCCTGCCGCCGGACGAGACTCCGGACGAGGAGTATCCGCTGGTCCTCACCACCGGGCGGTTGCTCGAGCACTGGCACACCGGCGCGATGACCCGGCGCGCGAGCGTGCTCGACGCGCTGGAACCGGAACCGCATGTCCACGTGTCACCGGGAGACCTCGCGCGCGGCAACCTTACGGCGGGCAACCGGGTGAGGATCGCCACCAGGCGGGGGACGGTCGAACTTGCCACCCGCAGCGATCCGGGAGTTCCCGACGGAGTGATCTTCCTGCCGTTCTGCTACGTCGAGGCCCCCGCCAACATGCTGACCAACCCGGCGCTCGATCCGTTCGGCAAGATCCCGGAGCTGAAGTTCTGCGCCGCGCGGCTGGAAGCGCTGCCCGACTGACCCGGCGTCAGGAACCGAACGGTCCCGCCGGATCCTGCCTGACGTGCGCGTAGTTCCTGTTGGTGAACCAGAGCATGTAGTCGATGTAGGTCACCGGCGGATAGCGAGGCGGATTGTCGGCGTCGGTACAGCTCGGCAGGCACGCCATTTCATAGCCGCCCGAACAGTCGAAGAAGAACGGAACGGCGTAACGGTCGCCCTCATCCCGGTTGACCGCCCGGTGCGGCGTCGAGAGCACCCGGTCATTGCTCCAGCGCTTCAGCAGGTCGCCGGAGTTGACCACGATGGTTCGCTCGATCACCGGGATGTCGATCCAGCGGCCGTCCGGCAGGCGGATCGACAGGCCCTCGGCGCCCGACTGGGGCAGCATGGTCAGGAAGCTCGAGTCCGAGTGCGGCGCCAGGCCGTACTCGCGCTCCGCATAGTCCGGAACCGGCGGATAGTGCGACAGCCGCAGGCTGAACTGCGGGTCGGCAAAGGCCTCACGGAAGAAGTCCTCCGGCAGGTCGAGTGCCAGCGCATAGAGCGGCAGCAGGTCGAGGCACAACCGCTCGATCTCGGCGGCATAGCGCATGGTGGTTTCCCGGAATCCCGGCAGCTGCTTCGGATCGGGCCACTGGTTGGCGCACCGGAACGGCCGGTCCGCCAGCACGTCCGGGTGGTCGTGCGGCAGGTCGCGCTTGAGAAAGAACGCCTCCACCACGTTGGGAAGGGCCGCCTCTTCTCCCACCGGTGTCGCCCGTGTGACGCTGCCGCGGACCGGCATGTAGCCAACGTTGTGGCGGTTGGCCTTCAGTGCAAGCTTGGTCTCCAGCGGCAGGGCATGGAACCGCCGCGCCGCCTCGAACACCTCTTCAACCAGGTCCCAGTCGATGCCGTGATCGACGAGCATGTAAAACCCCACCTCGTGCAACGCGTGCCTGAGCGTTGCCACCAGCCTGTCCCGGGCGCCGGGAGACCCGGCTCGCCAGTCGGCAAGGCTCAGGACCGGAACGTCCGTGGTCCGGGTTTGCATCTGCATGTCTTTCCTCCACACACGGAACCGGGAACATCTCTGTGAACGGGCACCGGCAGCGTTGTCATCGAATACCAGTCTCCGCCGCGTCCCGACCGTCCATTATTCTCCCAATTTCTCGATCCGCCAGGCACCCCGGATCCGCTCGTCGGATACCGCACATTGTTCAGCGGAGAATGATCCCGGAACAAGGGCAAAGTCCCCGGTCACTTCGGAGGAGAATTTCAGCAGCACCAGGCAGTGGGTGATCCGGTCATCGGGATCGACACCGGGCATCACCTGGAAGGTCAGTGTTCCCGCGTCACGGTCCGATCTGACATAGACCGCCCGTGCCACGACCCTGTCATCATCCAGTATCATGCCATCGGTGGAGAAAATGAGTCTGACTTCCCCGATGACACTCCCAACAAGCGTCATGTTTTCCAGCCGCCTGTTGAACTCGTCCTGGTCGGCCGGTTCGAACCCTCTCGTCCGGGCGTCGGAACTTCCCGTGACCAGTGTTGCCAGCAGCACACCGAATGTCAGACGACGCACGACACGATTCCAACACATGCCGGTTATCCTCCCGTGGAATGACCGTCGATCACCGAACAACCCGTTTGCTTCTCCCGCCAATCCCCGACGTGAAACCGCGTCCCCTCCCCGAATTCAACCGGCGCCCATTTCGACCGTTGCCGGCGTGGCGCCGTGGACCGTCCCCGCGCACTCCGGCCGGAACACGCGATCGGGTGCCCGAACCGGGCCGCGGGACGGCGTTCGACGATCCGCCTGCGCCAGGGTGCGGACCATCCGCCAGTCAATTCCCGCCGGCCTCCCGCCCCTGGTGTCGCCGGGTTCCGGTGTCATGACCCGACTTCCGTCCGGTCGTGACGACACGAGGGAGCGCGGTACACCCGGACTGGGCAGGCCGATTGTGGAACGGCTCGGGACCAAGGGCAAGGACGCGGGCTGCCGGCCCCCCGGCTTCGGCGTTCGGGAGCGCGCGAGCCAGCACAGCCCTTGCGTCTTCAGCTCCCGCAGCGTGCGGTCGACCTTCCACCCTTCGTTGACGGTTCTGCGCATCAGTCCTCGCCTGCGCGGGCCGCGGCCCGCACGCCGGCCGGGATTGCGCCTCCCGCCGGTTTATCGAATGATGGCACCTTCCCGAAGCCGTACCGCGGCCCGCCGGACACCACGGGAGCAAGAGGGATCTTCAATGCGTGGCACCGTTTCACATGCATGTCCTCCCGGGGAACATCGGACCGAGCAGCGTTACGGTGTGCGGCGCGTCGGACAGTGCCAGGGGATCCCGTGACCGGAAAGCCGGGGGTCGTTGCCCGCGAGGAACTGATCGCGGCCACTCCCAACGCGTCTTGCGCCACCGTCATCGTCGGCTACAACTGGACGCTGGTGGACTGGGAGTTTGGAACCGGTCTCGCATCGACGCCGAGCAAGGGTGTGGACGGCGCGCGGACCACCGGGAGCACCGGAAACTATGCGGGTCGGCCGCTGCGGGCCCTCGCGCAGCTGTCATGCAGCGCCAACCCGTACGAACGCACCATCGGCTGTGCCGCCATCAACGCCGGGCTCAACCGGCATGATCTCCAGGGTTCCGCCGGCAACGGTCTCGAGGTACCCGCCGGCGACCCCGGCCGCGTCGTGGTGATCGGCCGGTTTCCGGGACTCGCCGAACGGCTGCCCGACGCCATCGTGCTCGAGCGCACCCCCGGACCGGGCGACCTGCCGGCCGAGGCGGCGCCCGACGTGGTTCCCGGTTGCAGCCACCTCCTGATCACCGCTTCGGCGTGGGCCAATACCAGCCTGTCGGGACTGCTCTCGCTGGCGGCGGGCGCCCGGGTCAGCCTCGTCGGACCGGGAACGCCGCTCGCGCCTTCAATCCTGGCGCGGTACGGGATCCACCGGCTTGGCGGGTTCGTTGCCACCGATCCCGACGGCCTGCGCCGTTCGGTCGCGGAGGGCGCGGGCGTACGGCAGTTCCGCCACCAGGGACGCCCGGTCCTGCTCGAATGCCCCGGCAGCTACTCCGCGGCCACTTGCGCGGACGCCAGTTCCAGCAGGCAGTCATCGGGCAGTGCTTCGATGGCCGCGAAGTCCCGGTGAGCAATCCACTCCGGTCGGGTGAACCGGGTGATGTGGTTCTCCACCAGGCACAGTGACAGGTAGACGATCGTGCGCGGCATCGGGCTGATATTGGGCGGGCTCGCATGCACCAGCAACGAATGGAACATCAGCATGCTGCCGGCCGGACCGGTCGGAGCAACACAGCCGCCGCGCTCGGCAAGCCGGGTCACCATCTCGCGGTCGAGCGTCCACAACGGATAGCTGGTGGTCTCGAGGTCATGGGTCGCATCGAGCACACCGGCACGGTGGCTGCGCGGCAGGAACAGCAGCGGGCCGTTGGCTGCGGTCACGTCGTCGAGGAACAGGGCGATGTTCAGCGCCCGCGGCTCCGGCATGCCGTCATCGCGGTGCCAGACGCCGAAGTCCTGGTGCCATTGCCAGACCTCACCGTCAAAGGCCGCCTTGGCGTTGATCTTGTACTGGTGCATGTAGACCGGGCCGTCCAGCACCTGTTCCACCGGCCCGACCAGGCGCGGATGGGCGCCAAGGCGGCGGTGTGCCTCGTTGTAGGTATGGGCCGCAAAAGCGGTCCTGGCGATGCCCGATGACTCGCGCCACACTTCCTTGCGGTCCGTCGCGTAGACCTCGTCCGCGGCCTCGCGCAGTACCCTGACCTCTTCGGTCGTAAACTGCCCCGGCATGAAGAGGTATCCCTCCTCTTCGTAGTGGCGGACCTGTTCCTCTGTGAGCATCATCTCGCTTGCCTCCCCAACACCGCCGGAATGGTACACTAATCGGCCCGAAGCTGACAGGGGCCCGGCCCGCGAAGTCCCGGCCTTCGCTGCGGGCAGGCTTGCATTCGGCGCCGTCATGTCACAGAACACGCGGGCTCACTGCACAATGAAACTCTGATGCCGGAAGGGGAACAGGCATGGCCGGGAGCCTCAACATACTCGTGCTCGGGGCGTCCTACGGGTCGCTGCTTGCAACCAAGATCCTGATGGCCGGCCATTCCGCCACGCTGATCTGTCTTCCCGCCGAAGCGGAGCTGATCAACAGCGAGGGAACCCTCGTGCGCATGCCGGTACGGGGCCGTGACGGGCTGGTCGACATCCCGAGCCGGGACCTGCCGGGACAGCTGGACGCTGCCGGACCGGGCGGGGTCGATCCGGCCGACTACGACCTCGCGGTGCTCGCCATGCAGGAACCGCAGTACCGCTCCGACGACGTTCGCGCACTGCTCAACCGGATCTTCGAATGCCGCGTTCCGTGCATGTCGATCATGAACATGCCGCCGCTGCCGTACCTGAAGCGGATTTCCGGCCTCGATACCGATCCCTGCCGGAACAGCTACGCGGATGCCACGGTCTGGGACGGACTCGATCCCGACCTGATGACGCTGTGCAGCCCGGATCCGCAGGCGTTCCGCCCTCCGGATCAGCCGGTCAACGTGCTGCAGGTACGCCTGCCCACCAACTTCAAGTCGGCCCGTTTCAGTTCGGACAGCCATACCGCGCTCCTGCGCCGCCTGGAGGCCGACATCCTGGCGTCCAGGTTCGAGGTGAACGGCGAGGCGCTCGAGATCCCGGTCAAGCTCAGGGTGCACGAGTCGCTGTTCGTGCCCATGGCCAAGTGGTGCATGCTGATCGCCGGCAACTACCGCTGTGTCGGAACCGACGAGGTACGACCAATTCGCGATGCGGTGCACGACGATCTCTCGCAGTCGCGCGCCATCTACGACTGGGTCGCCGATCTCTGCGTCGAGCTCGGCGCCAACGGCAACGACATGGTGCCGTTCGACAAGTACGCCGACGCGGCCCGTTCCCTGGTCACCCCGTCGTCCGCCGCCCGTGCACTGGCTGCGGGCGCGCCACAGATCGAACGGGTCGACCGGCTGGTGCAGACCCTGGGTGCGGCGCAGGGCCGGCAGCTCGAGGCGATCGACGGCATCGTAAGCCGGGTCGACGGCTGGCTCGAGCGCAACCGCGCCGCCTGACGCCATCCCGGGCCGGCCCGGGATGGGCGGGTTGACCAGGGCGGCGCCGGCGATCTTCGTCATCCTGTGGAGTTCGGCCTTCGTCGGCGCGCGCTACGGCCTGCCGCATGCGGATCCCCTGACCTTCCTTGCGACGCGTTTTGCGCTTGTCACCGCCGTACTCGCGTGCTGCGCGCTCGCTGTCCGCGCCCCCTGGCCGCAGAGCCCCGCCGCGTGGGGGCATGTCGCGCTGGTCGGATTTCTGGTGCAGGGCGTGTACCTGGCCGGCACCTTCGTCGCCATCGATCTCGGTGTTCCGGTCGGCGTCGTTGCCCTCATTCTCGGCCTGCAGCCGATCCTGACCATGGTCTGGACCTGGGGGCGCGGCGAAACGGACGGCCGCATCACCGGGATGCAGGCGCTGGGCATCGTCCTCGGTTTCGCCGGTCTGGTCCTGGTCCTGTGGGACCGTCTCGACCCCGGCGAGATGCAGTTCCTGGCGGTGCTTCCGGTCATCATCGGCCTGCTGTGCATCTCCGCCGGCACCCTGCACCAGCGCCGATACTGCGCCGGCATGAACCTGCTGACCGGCGGCGCCATCCAGTCGGCCACGGCAATGCTGGCCGCCGGGGCGGCAGCGTGGGCGTTCGAGGACATGCGCATCGACTGGAATGCGGACTTCATCGGGGCCCTGGCCTGGATGGTCATCGTGGTCTCGCTGGGCGCCCACTCGCTGTTCCTGTTCCTCCTGCGCCGGAACCAGGCAACGAGGGTGACCAGCCTGTTCTACCTGACACCTCCGGGGGCGGCGGTCATGGCCTGGGCCATGTTCGACGAGACACTGACCGCCATCGCACTCGCGGGGATGGCCGTGACCGTCGCCGGCGTCGCCCTGGCTACCCGGAACTGACGCCCCTGACCCGGGAGTGACCGCGTGTTCCGGGCGCAAAAAATGCGTCACCAGGCGATGACCCGCCCGGGAACGTGAGGCGGGCCCGGGGCGCCGGTGTCCCTCGAACTTCCGAGAGATGGAACCGGGGCTGGAGGGCGACGGCAATGCCTGCGGGTTCCGGCCGGGCGCCCGGCGGAAGCCTCCGCAGCGTCAGGGCAAGGTTACGAGGCCGCCGGATGCAACATGGGTCTGGCCCGTGATGAACCCCGCGGCGTCGCTGAGCAGGAACCAGGTGAGCTCGGCGATGTCGTCCGGTGTCCCGAACCGGCGCGCGGGCGTGCTCTCTATGATGTGCTGCCTCAGGTCGTCGCTCATGTCCCGCGTCATGTCGGTGTCGATCAGGCCCGGTGCGACGCAGTTGACCCGGATCGCCGGACCGAACGCGATTGCGCAGTTGCGCGAGAAGCCGATGACGGCCGACTTCGACGTGCCGTATGCAATCAGGCGATCCGCCCGGATCCTGGACGGAGCCAGACCGTTGATCGAGGCAATGCAGACGATGCGTCCGTCCCCGCGAGCCAGCATGCCCGCCTTGGCGCGCCACACGCAGTGAAAGGTGCCGTCCAGGTTTACCGACAGGATGCGGCGCCAGAGATCGACAGGCATGTCGATGTCATCCTGAAACGAGGCGATCCCGGCGTTCGTGACAAGAAGGTCGACCGGTCCCCTGTCGCCCTCGATGGCTCCGAACATCGCATCGGTCTCCTCCATCGACGATACGTCCGCCCGGTACACGTCACCCTCGCCACCGTCGGCCCGGATCCGCGCCAGCGTCTCCCCCGCCGACTCTTCATCCGACGTGTAGTTGATCGCCACCCATGCGCCGGCCCGCGCGAGCCGGCGGCAGATCGCGCGTCCGATACCCCTCGATCCTCCGGTCACCAGCGCCACACGCCCGGCCAGGTCTCTCTCGGTCATCTATGCCTCCGCCACTGCCCCGCGGCGCGGCCGCTGCCCGGCTCCGGTCTCCGTTAGAAAAATGCCATCGTCCGGACCTCGATGCTCTGTCGGGACAGGGCGTTCGCCGGCGTGTTCGGGTCCTCGAAGGCGGTGTGACTCATGAACCGCGCCCGACCGTCCACCTCGCTGTCGTAGGTTTTCAGGAGCAGTGCCCGGTCCGGGTACATCCGCGGGAAGTACCACCACCGGTGGGTGTCCGAGTGGCGCATGACGAAGATCTCGCCGGTGCGCTCCCGGTACTTGAGCTCCATGATCAGCAGGTCGTCATCGGACTGGGACCGCGCATCGCAGCACGCAAGCGGCAACTCCTCGACCGTTTCGAACAGGGGTTTCCAGACGTTGTAGAAGGCGACCCTTCCGTTCAGCAGCGACTCCGCCTCGTCCGGTAGGATGTCGCGCACCCGCTGCGGCCCGGACTTCGGCGTGTAGTCGCAGTGTACAAGCTGCACAGCCGGTCGCCTGACCTCGGTCTGCTGGCTGAGGTCGTCGGGCAACCGGCGGCGAATGGTGTGGTCGAAGACCTCGACCCGCTTCGCCGCCGTGTGCCGCTTCACGAAGCCGATGACCTGAGGATAGAACCCGGCCTTGATCGCCGCGTCATCGTCGAAGTCCGTGAAGCCGGCGTCGAAGTGCCCGACTTCGAATCCCTCGCGGTCGGCCGAGAACCTGTCGGCCAGCGGCCAGCCGTCGCGAATCTCCATCTCCCTGGTGTCGGTTCCCGGAGGATTGAGCTCGAGAGCCGGATCGGGTTCGTAGAAGTAGTAGTCAATCGGCCGGCCGTTATCGACGGAGTAGTTCAACGCCGCGCGCACGCTGCTCATCATCCGGGTTCCCTCGTCGTTCGCACGGCCGGACCGCCGTGTTCAGGCCGCATCGGGCAGCGTGAAACCCTCGCCCACATGTGTCGCCTTCCACCACGGCGCCGCCTCGACCCGCTCCGACATCCACCGCCGGATGTTGCCGTGGTTCTCGAGCGGCAGTTTCGCCCAGCCATGGAGGTGCATCGGCGCCGCCACCGCCACGTCGGCGATGGTCGGATGGTCGCCGCAGACCCAGGTGCATTCGCCCAGGCGCGCATCGAGGATGCCAGCCAGCTTGTGGAAGTTCGGGGCCTCGCCGTCGAGCACCGACTGGTCCGCCGTATCGCCCAGCAGCGGCTTGACGCAATTCTCGACCAGATAGATGTAGCAGGTCCCGAACCAGGCGCCGCACTCCCACAGGAGCCAGCGGTTCACGTCGGCCCGGGTCTTCAGGTCGGTCGGATAGGCGCTCGCGTTGCCCGCCTTGTCGGCGGCGTACTGAAGGATCGCGTTCGACTCCCAGAGTACCAGGTCACCGTCGCGCAGCGCCGGGAGCGCAGCGTTCGGGTTGATCGCCGTGAATTCCGGGTTCTTCTGTTCGCCCTTGAAGTAGTCGACCTTGGTCAACGTGTACTCCGTGCCAATGAGCTTGAGCCCGGCGAGGACCTTCCGGCAGTTCACGGTGATCGGATCGGCAAGAATTTCCATCGGTCTCTCCCCTGTTGCGCCGATCACCGGCGCGGTTGCGTCGTCAAAGATGTATTCCGCACGGTGTGCATCTGCAACAGCGAACCTGTCGGTCCCGGCCGTCCGGCGTCGGATGGCGGAAGTCCCCGAAGTGTCCGCGCGCCGGAACCCGGGGGGCCGCCGCAGGCGTCCTGCGGGCCGGTATTCACGCTCCCGGCGGTGGTCTGAAGCATGTGCGCCCGGTCACGTGACCGCGGTTGCGGATCCGCGCGCGTTGCCGGGGATCGCGGCATGCGTCCGGGAGGCATCAGACCGGTGGCTCCACGGCGAACAGTCCGGTCGCCCCGCTGATCGTGGGATGTTCCGGGTCCGGTTCACACCGGCCTGCACCCGGTCGCGGGATTCTGTATGCTGCCGCGCCGGCCCGCCGGTCGGCATGCGCAAGGAGGAGGGAGAATCTGCATGGCGCGGTTGTGTGAGGGACGGGTGGCGATCGTAACCGGGGCGGCTCGCGGTGTCGGTCGCCAGCACGCCCTGGGTCTGGCCCGTCACGGTGCCCGGGTGGTGATCAACGATATCGGCGCCGAACTCGACGGCAGCGAGGGCGACGCATCGGCGGCGCACCAGGTCGCGGACGAGATCCGCGCAGCGGGCGGCGAGGCGGTCGTCAACGGCGACGACGTCAGCTCCTGGGAAGGCGCCCGGTCCATGGTTGACCAGGCCCTCGAGGCCTTTGGCAGGCTTGACGTGCTGGTCAACAACGCGGGGATCCTGCGCGACCGCATGCTGGTCAACATGACCGAAGACGAGTGGGACGCGGTGATCGCGGTGCACCTGAAGGGAACCTTCGCCCCGTCGCGCCACGCCGCCGCGCATTGGCGCCAGCTCTCCAAGGAGACCGGCGAGAAGGTCAACGCCCGCATCATCAACACCACCTCGACCTCCGGCATCTACGGCAATGTCGGACAGACCAACTACGGCGCCGCCAAGGCGGGGATCGCGGCCTTCACCATCATCGCGGCACGGGAGCTCGGCCGTCTGGGGGTGACGGTGAACGCGATTTCGCCGACGGCCTACACCCGCATGACCGAGGGACTGCGCGAGTACAGCCCGGACGACATCGAGATCCGGGACCCGCGATGGGTGTCACCGACCGTCGTCTACCTTGCGAGTGCCCAGGCGGGCGACATCACCGGGCGGGTGATACAGGCCGGCAACGGACGCGTTGCGGTGTGCGAGGGCTGGCGGCGCGGCGCCGAGGTGGACCAGCTGGAGGATCCGGAACAGCTTGGGCCGCAGATCCGAACCATGATCGCCCAGGCGCGCAAGAACTCCGGGATGGACGGACTGGAACTCGACTGACAGGGCCGGTCCCGGCCAGCGAACCGGGGCAACCGGGGGCAGAGCCATGGCGCGATACCCGGAAGGAAGAGCTGAACGGCGCATCGCGCCCGGCGTGCTCGCACGGCAGGTCACGGAGATTTTCGCGGCCTGCGGCATGTCGGGCCCCGACGCGTCACTGCTGGCCGACTCGCTGGTGCATGCCGACCTGCACGGCATCCACTCCCACGGCGTGCTGCGGGTCCCCGACTACGTCGCCAAGCTCACGCACGAGGGCGTGAATCCGCGCGGTGTGCCGCGGGTCGTGCGGCGTACCGGCGGCGCCATCCTCGTCGACGGGGACAACAGCATGGGACAGGTCGGCGGCGCCTTTGCCATGCGCCAGGCGATCGAGAGCGCACGGGCCAGCGGCATCGCGGCCGCTGCGGTGGGCGGCAGCAATCATTGCGGCACCATGGACTACTACGTGCGCATGGCGATTGCCGAGGACATGATCGGCATCGCCACCACCAATGCCCTGCCGACCATGGCCCCTTGGGGCGGGGTCGACAAGATCATCGGCCTCAACCCGATCGGAATCGGCATTCCGGCCGGCGACGAGGAACCGGTGGTGCTGGACACCGCACTGGGAGCCACGGCCCACGGCAAGATCCGGGTCTACCACCAGAAGGGAGAGCCGATCCCCGGGGACTGGGCCTTTGACCGGCACGGCCGGCCGACCACCGATGCCGCCGCTGCCCTGGACGGGCTGATCCAGCCGATCGGCGGCTTCAAGGGGCTCGGGCTCGCGGTCTGCATGGGCATCCTCGCCAGCCTGCTGTCGGGCGCGGGCTACGGTACCGAGTCCGGCACCATGGAGACCGGTGCGATCGCGGGCGCCGACGGCCAGCTCTATGCGGCGATCAATGTTGCGGCCTTCGAGGACGTCCGGACCTTCAGGGAACGGGTCGACACGGTGGTTCGCCAGATCCGGACCTCCCGGCGCGCCGAGGGCACCGATGCCCTGCATGCGCCGGGCGCCATCGAGGCGGCAACGGCTGCGCACCATCGCCGGAACGGCATCCCGCTCAACGATGTGACGCTCGCCCATGTCCGCGAGGCGGCCGGCACCCTTGGCGTGGCCTTCCTGCTCGACGGACAGGCTACATCCTGAACACGCCGAACCGGGTCGGTTCGACCGGCCGGTTGAGCGACGCAGAGATCGACAGCGCCAGGACCATCCGTGTCTGGCGCGGGTCGATGATTCCGTCGTCCCACAGCCTGGCAGACGCGTAGTAGGGGTGGCCCTCGCGTTCGTACTGTTCGCGGATCGGCGTCTTGAACGCCTCTTCCTCTTCCGCCGACCAGGTCTCGCCGCGTGCCTCCAGGCCGTCGCGGCGCACCGTGGCAAGCACGCTCGCGGCCTGTTCCCCGCCCATCACCGAAATCCGGCTGTTCGGCCACATGTAGAGCATGCGCGGCGAGTACGCCCGCCCGCACATGCCGTAGTTGCCGGCCCCGAACGAGCCGCCGATGATCACGGTGAACTTCGGCACAGCGGCACAGGCGACGGCGGTCACGAGCTTGGCTCCGTCCTTGGCGATGCCGCCCGCCTCGTAGCGGCGCCCGACCATGAACCCGGTGATGTTCTGCAGAAACAGCAGCGGGATGCCGCGCTGGCAGCACAGTTCGATGAAATGCGCCCCCTTCAGCGCCGACTCCGAGAACAGGATGCCATTGTTGGCAAGGATTCCCACCGGGTACCCGTGGATGTGGGCAAAACCGCACACCAGGGTGCTTCCGTAGAGCGCCTTGAATTCGTCGAGCTCGCTGCCGTCGACCAGTCGTGCGATCACCTCGCGCACGTCGTAGGGAATGCGGACGTCGCGCGGGACCACGCCGAGCATCTCGTCGGCATCATGCAACGGCTCGCTAACCTCGCGCATCACCACGCCCGCCGGCTTGCACCGGTTGAAGTGGCTGACGATGCGCCGGGTCAGTGCAAGCGCGTGCTGGTCGCTGGCGGCATAGTGGTCGGTGACGCCCGAGGTCCGGCTGTGCACGTCGGCGCCCCCCAGGTCCTCGGCGCTCACGACCTCGCCTGTCGCCGCCTTCACCAGCGGCGGGCCGCCGAGAAAGATCGTGCCCTGGTTGCGCACGATCACCGCCTCGTCGCACATGGCCGGGACATAGGCGCCACCGGCGGTACAGCTGCCCATCACCACCGCGATCTGCGGGATCCCCATCGCCGACATGGTCGCCTGGTTGTAGAAACTGCGCCCGAAATGCTCCCGGTCGGGGAAGATGTCGTCCTGGTGCGGCAGGTTGGCCCCGCCCGAGTCCACCAGGTAGATGACCGGCAGGTGGTTGTCCCGCGCGATCTCCTGGGCACGCAGATGTTTCTTGACCGTCATCGGGAAGTAGGTGCCGCCCTTGACCGTCGCATCGTTGCAGATGATCACCGTTTCCTGGCCGCACACCCGGCCTATCCCGGTCAGGATTCCGGCGGACGGCGCGTCACCGCCGTACATGCCGTGCGCGGCCAGCTGCGAGAACTCGAGGAACGGCGACCCCGGATCGACCAGGTGCTCGATACGGTCCCGCGGCAGCAGCTTGCCGCGGTCCAGGTGACGCCGGCGCGCGCGCTCGCCGCCACCGCCGCGAACCGCAGCGCACTCGGCCTCGAGATCACGGACCAGGTCCCGCATGTGCGCGGCGTTCGCCTGGAACTGGTCAGATCCGGTGTCGATCTGGCTGCGGATGACTGCCATCGACCGCGCGGTCCTACCAGCCGCCGCTCTCGAGCCAGCGGTCGAGATGATCGATGCGGTCGGCACCCCAGAAGGGTTCGTCATCGACGATGAAGTAGGGTGCGCCGCAGACCCCGGCGGCAACCGCGACATCGACCTCCTCGCGCAGCCGCTGCTTGAGGTCGGGCCCGGCGATCGCGTCTTCGAAACCGGTCATGTCGATGCCGCATTCCCCGGCGATGTCACGGACCGCCTCGGGCGTGGTGATGGTCCTGCCATGGCCGAAGGTCTCGAGGAAGAGGCGTTGCCCCAGCCTGCGCGCCGCCGCCTCGTCGCGATCCTTCAGCCAGTAGAGCGCGCGTGCCGGCACCACCGAGAGGAACGGGCACGGATCGGGAAAGCTGAGCGGCGCACCCTGGGCCCGGGCGCAGCGCGCAAGGTCCCGCATCGAATAGTCGCCCTTGAGCGGCTGGGCCATGAGCGGTTCGCTGCCGGTGTGCTGCATGATGGCGCCGAGCAGGATCGGGCGCCAGTCGACCGGGCGTCCGTGACGCGCACAGATCCCGTCGATCACCTGGGAGGCCAGATAGGCATAGGGCGACGAGAAGTCGAAGTAGAACCTGACCGGTGAACCGTCGGGCTTGTGTTCCATCATGATCCTCCCGATGCGTCTGACAACAGCGACAGTCGGCGATCCGGCGGCGCGCCGCCCCTCGCGATCGCGCTGCACGTTAGGCACGGGGGAAGGCCGGGGCAAGCGTCCTGCGTCACGACGGTGTCCGCACAGGACCGTGGCAACAGGGCTCGTTGTTTCCGGACCGGAATTCCGGGGTCACACCGGGGCGACCGTTCTCCCAAACATGGCTCGGTGCTTCCCGATCGACCGGACGAGCGTACGAGGACCCCTGTTGCAGTGGTGGACACCATCCGCATTGCGCAACACAGGACGCGGCATTACCGGCTGGACACAGGCGAAGTTGACCTGCCTGCACACCCGCATCACGAACATACTCCGGGACGCAACGCACAAGGCGGCGACGAGGCAGGCGGGCGACTACGACCGGGCTGCAATGTTGCGCGGCGCCCGGTCTCTGCTCGACACGCAAGACGCCGGAGGGGGTCGTACAAACAGGACATGCCGGGGTGTTCTTCCGGACGCCGCTGCTGGATTACGTGCTCTGCCGGCAGTATTTTCCGCTGCACGCGCTCGGCCTCCATGATTGCCGCCGCCGGGACCGGCTGAACCTCGCCGCCCCCGCGGCCGAAGACGCGCGGCGTTCAGTCGTCGGAGCGCGAAGGCTTGCGGGCCAGGAAGAAGAACACCGGCGTAAACATACCGGACCTGCCGCCTTCGACCAGCGCGTCCGCCGCCACATTCAGCAGCGTGCTGACCGCGCGGGAGCCCTCCGGAAACAGCCGCGGCCTCTCTCCGACCCGCAACGTCAGATTGGTGAGGGCGCGGCCGAAAGGCGTGCGCGGGATGCTCGAAAGAGTGAAGTCGCGGCCCTGCAGGGCGCGGTACCAGGGCATTCCGGGGTCCGACTCGGGGGCGCGGTCGCTGGCTTCCGGCAGTTCGAACCCGGCTGCGTGCAATGCGTCGCAAATCTCAGGCATGGACGCGATTTCCGGCAGCGCATTCCCAACCATGATTCCGTTCCTGATCAACTGGTGTTCCGCGTTTTCAGGGTCCAGATCATCGGTGACGCACCACTCGTAACCCAGGAAACAGGCGCCCGGGCGCAGGACGCGCAGGGCTTCGCGGGACGCGCCCGCCTTGTCCGGCGCCCGGGGCATGGACTTGATGGCGAATGCGGCATCGTAGCAGTCATCGCCTTCGGGAATTCGCATGTAGTCGCCGTGCATGAAGCGGCACCGCGACCCGACATCACGGGCGTGATGTCTCGCGCGCTCGATCCGGTAGGTGTTGTTATTGATCCCGACAAAGCCGGCTCCGGAATAGCGTGCCAGGTTGGCCATCGGCCCGCCGACCCCGTATCCCACATAGAGCACCTGCATCCCCGGCTTCAGGGCCAGCCGGTCGGCGAGATCATGCTGGCACCTGAGCGTGGCGCCTTAAAGCTCTCGCCGCGGCGCCCCGGTGCGAAGTGAAAGGACTGGCCCCAGCCGAACGCATTGCGGGCGGTGCCGCTCAGCGGATTTCGATCAGCGTCTCACCCGCCGCGAGCGCGGCCGCGACGGTTTCCAGGCGCGGGGCCAGTTGCGCGCGAAGCGCGGCATTGGTCGTGTTGCCGAGCCTGATCCAGACCACCTGGAGCCCCGGCATCAACCGTGCGCGCTCGGCGAAATCCACGTCCTTGGACCAGATGACGGCGCCCAGGCGGCGCGCCTCGGCCTCGATCCGCGAGTCGGTGGCGGGACCGATGCCGAGGTCGCTCACATGGTCCGAGGGATGGCCCTCCGCGGTAAGCCACCGGGCGAGGCCCGGCGGCAGTTGCGCGTCGATGAGGAAGCGCACGGATCAGGCAGCGTGGACAATGCGGTGTTCGCTGGCGGCGGCCCCCCAGGCGAGCGCCGCTCTCAGGTCGGCATCCTCCAGATAGGGGTAGTCGGCGAGTATTTCGGCCGGCGCTACCCCTGCAGCCATGAGTTGCAGGATATCCGATACGCGCACCCTGGTTCCGCGCACATGCGGTCGCCCCCCGCAAATCTCCGGGTCCACCCGAATCCGCCCCAGGGTCTCCGCCGGCTCGTCCAGCTCTTCGAGAACTTCCCTGAGAACGCAGATCCGGGCACCCTGTTTCGGAGCTGCATGGCCGTGAGCCTCCATGAATTGCTGCAGCGCGGCGGCCAGTTCGCCGCCGCGACGGCTATCGGCCGACACGACATGGAACCAGTCCGCAAGGACGCGCTCGGTCTTCCGGCCGTCCCTTTCACCGGATTCCGCCATGTATGCAGCGGCGCTGTTTTGCGGATAGCCGACATATTTGGAGGGAGCGAAGAGCCACGACCCGTCGCCGGAACGGATCGCATACCAAGCATTCACCCGTTTCATCCGCCTCTTCAGTTCCGTCCCGAAGCGAGCATCTCCGATTTCGGTCTGGTAACGCACAATGTTCTCGACTGCCTGCTCCGGGCTGCCAACCAGTCGAGTCCCGGAGGTTTCGTTCTCCGCCCGAAAGTAAGGCATGCTCTCCTGCAGGCTGTAGGGGTCTGATGGTGTATCGCCCGGCATTACAATTCTCCCTGTTGAGATATTACCCCATTTACCTAAAATGAAAATGGAAGTCAAACCCCGTGGGTAGGAGGCCGACCGACAAGTCGATAGCGCATTCCCCCCCGCCTTGTTGCAATCCTTCAGCCGGTAGAACGTGCGTGCCGGCACCACCGAGAGAAATGGACACAGGTCGGGAAAGCCGAGCGGCGCACCCTGGGCCCAGGCGGGGCGCGCAAGATTCCGGATCGAACAGTCGCCCTTGAGCGGCCGGGTCATGAGGGGTTCGCTGCCGGTGTGCTGCATGACGCCGCCGGGCAGATTCGACCTCCAGTCGACCGGGCGTTGGTAGCGCTCGCAAATCCCGTCGATCACCCGGGAGGCCAGGCAAGCGCAGGGCGCAGGGCCATTCGAGCATATGGGAGCGCGTAGTTGCTATTCGCCCGCAAACGCGATCAGACGCCCGCACACGAGTGCTCCGAACCAACAGACCGTCGAGACGAGCGCGTGTCCGATCAGGTGGGTGCGCGGGGCATCCTTCAGCAGAAACCCGTGGGCCCGGCACACGGCGAGCGCTGACAGCACCCCGACGGTGATGAAGACCAGCTTGAGTTGCAGAAAGGTGACGCCGCTGTACTCCCGCGCCCTGATCGAGAACAGCAGGGGTCCCGTGAGCAGGGCAAGGGCAAGCCCGCACGCGGCAACCGGCGCGAGCACCCGGACCACCGCTTCGCGGGAGATGCCCCGCCAGACGCCGAGAAGCCGAAGGTTGAGCGGAACGACGGACCCGACCAGCAGGGCGATCGCGAAGATGTGCGCGGCGTTGACGCCGGCGTAGAGCCAGCGGGACCCCCGCAGGGTCTGGGCCAGGGTCGTCGCCTCGATCGCCGCGAGCAGGGTCTCCAAGGTCTCAGTCGCGCTCTGGATAGAGGACGTACTCCCGTTTCCCCAGGTACAGCCGTTCCACCTTGACGCGCCTTTCCGACACGTCGGCAGCCGGCTCGCCGATCACTCGGATCTCGACCCCTTCGGCCAGATCTCCGTCCTCGAGACCGGCCCGCTCATTGCGCCAGGGCTGTCCTACCTCAACGGTCCACTCCTCGCCCTCCACGTCGACCCTGAGGGTTCCGTGGGGATTGCCCAGGCGGACGGTCCTGATGATTCCGGTCAGGTCGATATTACCGCCGGTCGTCCACGACCAGCCGTGATGGGCTCGCGCCCCGACCGCCGGGACCGCGAGTCCCAGGGCGAGGACCACAGTGAACAGGAACCTGATCATCCCACGCCTCCCATGTCTCGTGCGCTGCCGGGGAGCCTGCGCCACACGACCCGGCACCCGGGCCGGGTGTTCCCGAACGCCCTTCATCTCCTTGGCCGTCACGTCTGTTGGGATCATTACCGGCGTACTACGAGACGCGGCATTGACCCGGGCGAATGACATTCCCGCGAGTATGGTTCCCTGAGTGGCCGGCCCGCAAGCCGCCGTCCCGGCGAGCCGTTCGATGTCCGGACACGCGGGAGGCCGGATGCAAGCCCCAGCAACCACCGAAACCGACTTCACAGGCAAGAGGAGGTCGGTCCGTGTATTGCCGCGCCGGGTTCTGGCCATTTTGAGGATGGTTCCGAGGTCGCCGTGCAACACGGCCACTTCCCGGAGCGAGATGTCGGGAACTCCCAGCGGCGAATTCGCGTCATCAGCCCTGATGATGTCCCGCTGTTCCCTGCACGGCCGATCACGGTCTCAGTGTCGTCACAGCTGGAGATGTGTGTCGAGCAACGCCTTCATCGCTTCAGGCTCTCCCAGTGCCCTTCCGCGAACACCGGGCCCACGACATCGCCGACGACGGTAACCGTTCCCTGCAGTTCAGCCTGGGGATAGACGTCAGCCTCTCCGGTGACGCGCGACAGTTCGGCAACGGGCCGTCCCCGCTTCAGGATCGTCACCCGTTTGCCGGTTTTGTGGACGTGGTCCAGGATGGCAAGGCACCGCGCCGTGAAGTCCGATGCGTTGATCGTGTCCGTGCAGCCAGCATTGGTGACCGGTCATTTCGCGTCAAGGCCGGCACGGCTCTACCGGCACTCCCGCAGTGCATCGCGCCACGCTCCCTTCCCAGCTCTGGAACTCGGTCCCATGGTCACCGCCACCCTGGGCGATTCCGCACCAGGGCATCGGAACCCACGCGCGTGCATCTTGTTCCCGCGATCGCCCGTTTCGGTTCCGACACGTGCTATGCCGCACTGGAGAAGTGCGAGAGCTCCGAGCTTCGCGGCATCCCGGCAATCCGCAGCAGCGTCGGCGAACCGGCGTCTGCCCGGGCCTGCCCGTCTGAGGGCTCGGTCAGGACGTAGAGATGCCTTGAACTACGGACTTCCATTCGAGGCCTGAAATACCTCGCCATATAGGCGCTCGATCCGTTCCGCTTCTTCGTCCGTCAGCTTCCCGAATTCTCTTGCGCGCGCCCGGCCCGAAAGACGCCCGGCATTCTGGCGCAGAAACCGGAACAGCAGGCTGGCGGTGCGATCGGGCATATCGACGATCGCTTGAAGGTGCCCTGTGAACCGGTCGTAGCGCCGGAGAAAATCCGTTTCGTTCGGCAGGTCTTGCTCGATCGTGCCGCGCACGCATTCGAACAGGAATTCGGCATGGGGCGTCGCGTCGAAGAAGCGATAGAAATCGGCCGTGTCGTTGAGGACGCGAACATTCCCGCGCTCCGTCGGCTCCCACTCGATCAGAGGCAGGAGCCGCCGCGAATAGTCCCGCAGAACCGCGCCATACGCGTGAATTCGGTCCAGAATCGCGGCGGATACCGGAAACACGAGTCCCGGCGGGTTGAAACCCCGCTGCACCAGGACGTGATGAACGAGATAGCGATGGATGCGCCCGTTCCCGTCGTCGAAAGGGTGGATGTAGACAAAGCCGAAAGCCAGCGCAGCAGCTGCGATGACAGGATCGAGGGCGGTTGCCCGATCCCGGTCGAAGGCGACCATGCCTTCAATCAGCGACGCGAGGTCTTCGTGCCGCGCACTGATGTGGTCGAGGAGCGGTGCGCCCGTGTCCCTGTCGTGCCTGCCGACAAATCCGCCTTCGGTGCGCAGGCCCAAACGCACGAACCGGTTGTCGCCGATCACGACATGCTGGAGTCGAAGCAACTCATCGAGGTCGATGGGTCGCCGGCCGGCCTCACTGATAGCTCGGCCCCAGCGCTGAATGCGGGTGTGAGGCGGGTGCTCGCCCTCGATCGCGAAGCTCGACCTGGAATCCTTCAGGAGCAGGAAAGCGGCTGTACGGGCCAGCAAGTCCTCCGGCACCGCAGCCACGTTCGCCCGCGCCCGCTGCGCGAGGTCAAGGCTGACGAATTCCTCGAGTGCTTCCGTGCGCCGGACGAGCGGACAGAAGTCCGGTGTGCCCGGCAGGTTGTTCCTGGCGCGATGCCGCGCAGAGTTCTCGCCAGGGACAGCCCATTGCTGCTGCGGATTGACGACCGGCACATAGTCGCCCCGCGTGGCGTCGGGAAGATCCAGTTGCTGCCCGGTGAGCCACTCGTAGAGAAACCAGAGACGCCGGGCGTAGCTGCCCGTCGGCGTATCCCGCACGATGGCTTCGATCTCGGCCGCATCCACCACGAGGAAGAGGCGCTTCAGGACGGCAAGATCGAGCCCCTCGTACTTGAGGGCAAAGGTCAGGTGGGCTCCTAGTGTGGGGCGAGGGGCATGGCGAGGAGTGAGAAGCCGCCAGCCCCCCTCCTCCAGGATCCTGTGCCGCTCGCTCGTAGCGAACAATGTCCGCGGCAGGGGAACCTGCAGGTTACAGGCGTCGATCAGGGCGGCATAACCGGCCAGTGTCGCCAATTCCGGCAACCGTCTGTCCCGGAAAACCGTGATCGGTTTTGAAAATTGACGCATCTGCACGGCACTCATGAATTTTTAGTGCCTCTGACTGATCAAACGAAGCCAACAGTCCATTTCCCTGAAATTCCATGATACTCTGTGATAAATGCGTTCTCAAGGGGACGTAGATGAATTTTTGCCACTCTGTGACAGCATGTTTGAATTTCTTTAAGTTCGATACCAGTCTGGGCAGACTGACAGACCATCTTGGCCACCCTGCTGGCCACGCTGCAAATGGCCCTCGCGCGACCCGGCCGGTTCGTCGATATCCAGATCAGGCTCTGAACCCGCACCTCCCGCAGGAGCCCGACGGCCAACCGGTTCCGGTAGGCTCCGTACAGCACCCTCCACTGCCTGAGTGCTCGCCCCACGCCACGCTGCGCATGGCGATAATCCCGCGGTCCCCGTTGTTCGACATCCCCGCCCGTCTCACGCAAGCGGACATCTCACGACACTTCCACAATCCGGCCGGGCGCCGGCACACGAAACAGTCAGGCCAACCCCAGCGTCATGTCGGAGACGAAGGGATTGGTCCACCGCTCCTTCCGTAATGGGGCGTTCCCGGTCAAGCGCGATTTTCCACGTCGCCAGGTAGCGCCGAGCCCCATTACGGCATCTGACCCGGGGAGGACGGCGGGCCGTGGCCGGTGATGAAGGCGGTGTCGTCGCCGAGCGGAAACAGCTTGTTGCGGATGCTCGAAAACAGTTCGTCGTGACTGCCGACCGTCAGGAAATCGGATCGGCCGATCGAGCTCTGGAACAGCATGTCCCCGACCACGGGAAACCGGCCCCGCGATGGACGAAGACGACATGACCCGGCGTGTGGCCGGGGCAGTGGATCACATCCATCGTGACATTGCCGGAGTTCACCGTATCGCCGTCCTTCAGCCAGTGGTTTGGCTCGAATTCCATGGCGCCGGCAAAGCCGAACATCCGGGACCGCTCCTCCATCCGGCCGATCCAGAACATGTCGGCCTCGTGCGGGCCCTCCACCGAAACCGCGAGTCGCCGGGCCAGGTCCTTCGTGCTGCCGGCATGGTCCAGATGGCCGTGGGTGATGAGGACCTTCTCGACCGTGACCGCCCGCTCCGCGATCGCGCTTTCGATCAGCTCCGGGTCGCCGCCCGAATCGGTGACCGTGCCGCGCATCGCCTCGGTGCAGCAGAGCAGCGAGCAATCCTGCTGAAAGGGCGTCAGCGGACTCATCACCGCCTGGATCGGCGGTCTCGACGCTTCCGGGGCGTCGGCGTCGGCCATGGCGGGCGAGCGGACCGGGGCGGAGCAAGCCCCGATCTGCCGCACAATGTTGCGACTCAGGCTGCCCCGGCGGCGGCCCGCCTCGCCGGCCTTATCCACACCGCCGTGTCGTGGAACGCCACGCCGCCGATCGGCGCAACCGCCTCAGCTGAGACCAGCTGGTTGATGCCCATGCCGCCGCCCGCGGGATCGCTGTAGCTATCGCCCGGCCAGATGCCTTCGACGATCACGGTGCCGGGCTGGAGACCATCGGCCAGGCGCGCCGTCAGCGTCACCGCGCCCCGGTCGTTACCGACCCGCACTTCGTCGCCATCGGCGATACCATGGGCTGCAGCGTCGGCGGCATGGATGAGAACGGTCGGCGACCCCTCCCGCCGTTGCGAGCCGGCGGTTTCGGTGAAACTGGAATTCAGAAAGGTGCGGGCCGGCGGCGCCACCATGCGGAACGGCAGGGCATCGTCGGCCACCTCGGTCACCGCCCAATGGTCAGGCAGTTCCGGCATACCGGCATGGTAGGGGCCGACCGCCGCCCAGTCCGGCCTGAAATGGAACCTGCCATCCGCCGTCGGGAAGCCGTTCAGGAAATGCGCGTCCTCGAACGGATGATTGCAGTCGATCCAGCCCTTTTCCGCCGCGGCGTCGGCGCTGCCCTTGTCCGAGCGCTGGAGCGTGGCGTCGATCAGTTCCCAGGCGCTCATGTCGAAGGCCGGGCTCTCGGCGCCCAGCCGTTTCGCCAGGCCGCACACGACATCGTGGTTGCTCCGCGTTTCGGCGAAAGGCTCCAGCACCCGCCGGCCGACGGTGAGCGCCGAGTGGCCCCAGCCCATATAGAAGTCGTCGCATTCCAGGAAGGTGGTCGCCGGCAACACGATATCGGCGTAGCGGGCGGTCGCGGTCATGAACTGCTCGTGCACGCACAGGAACAGGTCGTCCCGCCCCAGTCCGGCGCGCACGGCGCGGCTGTCGGGCGCCACTTCGGCGGAATTGGCGTTCTGGATCAGCATCGCGGTGACCGGCGGGCCTCCTTCCAGCGCGCCGGGCGCACCGGTCAGCACCGGACCGATGCGCGACTGGTCGAGCGACCGGATCGCCGGATCGTCAAGGTCGAGGCCGTGGGCGAGGTTCAGGTCCAGCCCCCAGTCCTCCAGCCGGGCATAGAATGCGCCGCCACCCTCCTCCTGCCAGGCGCCGGTGAGCGCCGGCAGGCAGCTCACGGCATGCATGGCGACGGCGCCGTTGCGCGACCGGGTAAAGCCGAGGCCGAGGCGCAGAAAACTCCGCTTCGTCCGGCCGTACAGGCGGGCGAAATCGACAATGTCCTGCTCGGCCAGGCCGGTGATTGCCGCCGCCCAGGCCGGCGTGCGGCTGAGGATGTGGCGCTCGATGTCCGGGTCGAAGTCGGTGAGCCGGGCGAGATAGTTCCGATCCGCCAGCCCTTCGGCCAGGATCACCTGCATCATCGCCAGCGCCAGCGCGCCGTCGGTACCGGGCCGGAGGATCAGGGCCCGGTCCGCGGCCTGCACCGTCGGCGTGTCGTAGACATCGACCACGAACAGCTCAGCGCCCCGGTCCTTGCGAGCGCGCTGGATGTGGCTCATCAGGTTGACATGGGTGGCGACCGGGTTTCCGCCCCACACGACGACCAGGTCGGATTTCGCCGCTTCCGCGGGATCGGGTCCGGTCAGCATGCCGATGCCGGCCTTCCAGCCGGAAGAGGACGGACCGACGCAGATGGTCGAGCGCTGCTTCGAATAGCGTTTCGCGTTGCGCAGCCGGTCGAGGCCCCAGCGGCTGATCAGACCCAGCGTGCCGCCGGAATGATAGGGCCAGACCGTCTCGCTGCCGTGGCGGGCTTCGGCGCGCAGGAAGGCTTCGGCGATCTCGTCCAGGGCATCGTCCCAGGATATCGGCGCGAAGGCGCCATCGCCCTTGGTTCCGGTCCGGCGCAGCGGCCAGCCCAGCCGGTCAGGATGATGCACGCGCTCGGCGTAACGGGACACCTTCTCGCAGATGACACCGGCGGTGTAGGGCAGATCCCGGTTGCCCCGGATCCGGCCGATACGCGTCGGCGACAGGCGCTCCACTTCCAGCGCGCAGGCGCTCGGGCAATCGTGCGGGCAGGCCGAACGGACCGTTGCGACCGCTCCGGCGCCCGGTCCCTTTGCGGCTCCGGAGACGGGATGTGCGCTATCGAGCGGCATGGTTTCCCTCCTTCTCGGGCCCGGCCACACCGAGCGTAGGAATCGGCGGCGGAGGCGTCAATAGGAGGCCGAAAGCGGCCCCGTTCGAAGCGGGGGTCGAACCAGGCCGCCGCGGCACACTACGATCGCGAAACCGGCCGTGTGACGGTCGAATTCGCAAATGGCTGCGCCTGCATCTTTCCCGCGCAGCTGGCCCAGGAGCCGCGCGGCGCGCCCGCCGCCCGCTCTGGGGGCCGGCGGTGAGCGGCGCGCCCCTGTACTCGCTGTGGTCGGACGTCACGTTCAGCACGGGGGCGACGATGGCCTGCCGGCTGGAGGTGGTTCACCCGCAGCGCGGCAACCCGTGGCGCACCCCCGTCCTCCTGCCTCGCCCCGAGGCGGAGGCGCTCGTCGCCCTTCTGGAGGCGGCGCACGACGAGGCGTGGACGCTGCGCCCCGAGGACAACTGAGGGGGCCTACGCGGCCGGCTGCACGCGCAGGCGAAGCGCCTCGGTGAGGGCAATCACCACCTCCAGTGCCGCCTCCTCCGCCTGCTGTCGGGAGTTGTCGGCATCGCCGGGCAGCTCCACCCGCTCGTGGGCGGCGCGGGGCACCCCGTCCTGCCTGTACTCCAGCCGGACGACCATTTCGCGGGGGTCTCCCGGGCTCCGACCCATCGCCCGTCCGATGCCCGCTCAGAACCGCGAGACCAGCCGCATCCCCACGCCGTGCTCCGGCGGAACTTTGCCGTTCGACGCGCTCTCGCGCCGCGTCGCCTCGAAGGAAAGCTCGAGCGAGCGCCCGGACGGCCCCGAGCCCCGCTCGACCCGCACCAGCCGCCAGCCCAGGCTGTAGTCGCGCCCCGTGTCCGACAGCCCGACGCCTGCCTCCGGCGTGAACGTGAACCCGTCGGCGAAGGCCGCGAAGCCGTAGCCGAAGCGCGCCTCCAGCCGCCGGGCCCCGAGGTCGCCGTCGCCGCCCGCCCCGTCGTCATTGGCCGCAAGGCCTTCGAGCGTGCCCCGCCGGAGCAGCGCGTCCGCACCGCCCGAGGACGCCCCGCCGATCGTCTGGGTCAGCGAGAGCGACGGGCCACGGTCGCCCTCAACCGGGTCCCAGCCGAGCGAGGCCGACAGCCCGCGCTCCCGGAAGTCGTCCGCCTCGTGCGTCAGCAGGCCCCGGCCGCGCAACTCGGCGCTGATGCCGCGCCTGGGGTCGCGCCACGCGATCCCGCCGCCGATATCCGCCCCGAAGCCGGTCTCCGCGTCGCCGCCGTCATGGCGCACCCCGATCTCCATCCCCGGCGTCAGCACCGAGCCGTCGCCGAGGAGGATCGGCAACGTCCCCTCCAGACCGAGTCGGGGCCGCGTCACCCCCGCCTCGGAGGCCGCAAGCCCCCGAACCGCATCCGTCGAAGTCTCCACCATCATCGCGTCGGTCTTCGCCAGCAGCGTAAAGCCGTCGGCGCCGCCGTCGATCACGACGCCCCGCAGACCGGCCGCCGCCATCCAGAGGGCGAGATCTGTGCGGATCGCGTCCTGTCCGTCCGGCTCCAGCGTCAGTGTGCCTTCGCCGTAGCCCGCCGCACCCCACACCTCGACCCGGTCGTTCAGCACATACCGGCCCCACGGATAGAATCCGGTCAGCGTCGAGGAGACCTGCCCGGCCCCCGCCGGCGCCTGGTAGCCGCCCTCGCCGGTGCTGTGGCCCACGAACAGGCCCGCCATGGTCTGGCCCCGGCTCCAGTCCGTGCCCAGCATCGCGCTCACCACCTCTCCATCCACCGTGAGCTCGCCCTCGCGTCCGTCGAAGTCCGACACCGCGCCCCGGCCCCACACGGAGACCGTGCCGCCGCCCGAACCCGGGCCTTCGGACTCCGCCGTCAGGTTGAAGGACGAGCCAAGCAGAAGCTCGCGGCCGCCGACCGTCCGCGTGCGCAGCCCCGCCGGGCTATCGATGCCGGCTCCCCGGAGCCACTCGGCCAGGTGCGCCGTCCCGGCGCCCCCGTCCGGCCCTATCGACAGGTCCCTGTTCCGTGCCCCGCGGTCCCGGGCCGCGGGTGTCCCGGCCCCGCCGGCTTCCGTCCGCAAGCCGATGCGTTCGCCCGCCAGCGACATCTCGACCCCCGGCGTCCGGTCCGCCCGCATCCGGCCCTCCACCGCGTCCAGGACCTGCTCCGCCACCGTGCGTCCGAAGCGCGCGTTCCACGCCCGCGGCATCGCATCGCTGTTGGTGATGGTCCCCGTCGCGGTACCGTCCGATATCCGGACATACGCCGAAGGCGTCGGGTTCGACAGCGTCAGCGTCACCGTCTCCCCGCCGTCGTTGTGGGCGTCCGGGAGCACCGGCACCGAGACCGTCTTCGAGGTCTCGTTGAACCCGAAGCTCAGCGTGCCCGAGGTCGCGGTGTAGTCCGACCCCTCGCTCGCCGTCCCGTCCGAGGTCGCATACTGCACGGTCGTCGTGCCGAACCGTCGCCGGCTCAGGGTCACCACGAAGTCGAGCGTCGCGCCCTCGGCCTCCTCGACCGTCGCATCGGCGACCGAGAGCGTGGCGGGCCCGTTGATGGTCTGCCTCAGGTAGCTGTCGAGCGGCGCGTTGTCGCTCAGTCTGCACACCCCGGGCGTTCCCGCACAATCGGTCGTCGCGATGAGTGTGATCGTGACGTCCTCGTCCCCTGTCGGGTCCACGCGAAGGTCCCAGTGCATGTGCTTCTCGTCGCCTTGCGTCCTGCGCGATGCGCTCTCGATGCTCCCGCCAGTGACGGTGAAGAGATCGTCGCGCACGGTCTCGTAGCTCAGGTGCCCCGGGTTGTGGCTCAGATGGAACTCGAACTCCATCTTCGTCGACCCGTCGTGCTCGGTCGGGACTCGACCTGCGAACGCGGCAGTGAAGGGTCCGAGCGGCTCGGTCGCTTGTTCAGGGCCCGGGATGGTCACGCTCACCGCCGCGGCGAGCGGCTGTCCGCCGATGCAGACCGCGTTCGCCTCGTCGCACGCGCGGTTCGGAAGCCGGATGACCAGATCGTCGTTGCCGCTCGGTTGCGCGGATACCTCCCAGCCGCTGTTATCCTGCGGCGTAAGCCGCCGTGCGCCCGTGACGGTGCCGCCAGTCACCTCGAGCAGCGCGCCACC
>JAJEAR010000013.1 GCA_022822665.1 Alphaproteobacteria bacterium
GTGTCGCCATGAACAGGGCTTCCTCGACGCTGTGGGTAATGAAGAAGACGACCTTCCTGGTCTTGCTCCACGCATCCAGAACGAGTTCCTGCATGTTCTCGCGCGTGAACGCGTCGAGCGCGCCCAGGGGCTCGTCCATGAGCAGCATGTCGGGGTCGCAGGTCAGTGCCCGGGCAAGGCCCACGCGCTGCTGCATGCCTCCGGACAACTGGTAGACCGGATAGCGCTCGAAATCCGACAGCCCGACCAGGGCCAGATAGTCGCGTGCCCTGGAAAGCCGTTCGTCCCTGGCAACGCCCTGAAGCTTCAGCCCGAACTCGGTGTTCTCGAGCACGTTCAGCCAGGGCAGGAGAGCGTGTTTCTGGAACACCACGCCCCGGTCCGGTCCGGGGCCGCGGATCGGCTCGTCCCCGTGAAGGATCTCTCCCGAGGTCGGCTGCAGGAAGCCCGCGATGACATTGAGCAATGTCGTCTTGCCGCACCCCGACGCGCCGAGCGCCACCACGAACTCGTTGTCGCGGAATTCGAGACTCACGTTGTCGAGCGCCCGGACCACGCCCTCGCCGTCGACCGCCGGAAACTCGACGGTCACATGTTTGAGGCTGACGACTGCGGTCATGGGCTAACAGGCTTCGCTGGTGGCGGGCAGCCCCGGCCCGGGAGCCGGGGCTCCCCTTCCAGTCACTCAGCAGCCGCCGTCCAGCACCATCTGGGCGAACTTGGGCGTCGCGCTGTCGGAATAGTCGTCGAGCACGTTGTCCAGCTTGCCCTGCGACACCAGGAACTCCGACGCCGCCATCAGCGCGTTCTGCACGCCGCCACCGAGCCAGGTGGCGGACACCTGCTGTTCCAGCGTCGGATAGTCGTAGAGCGCGAGCACGCCGCCCACCTGGTCCGCATTGCCGGAAACGCTGTCTGCGATCCCCATCGCGTTGTCCGTTCCGGGACCGTAGGCGCCCGGATTGGCGCGGTAGTCGGCGTCGGCCGAAGAAACCATCTTGACCCACTGGCAGGCGAAGTCCGGGTTCTCGTCGGTGAAGCCCTTGCGCGCCACCATGGCGTCGAAGGTGGCCTTGCCCCAGTTGCTGAGGTCACCGGAGGTCAGCAGCACCCTGCCCTTCTCCTTCATGCGGCCCAGCGCGGGATCCCACACGAACCCGCCGTTGATGTCCCCGCGTTCCCAGGCGGCAACCATGTCCGGAGGTGACATGTCGAGCACCTCGAGGTCACCTGTCGGGATGTTGAACTGCTCGAGAGCGAACATCATGTGGAAATGGGTCGTGGAGCCGAAGGGAACCGCAATCGTCTTCCCCTTAAGATCCTGCGGAGCGGTTACGGAGTCGTCGACGACCAGGGCCTCGGCGTCGTTGATGTTGTCGTAGACATAGATGACCTGGAGATCGACGCCGCGGCTGTATCCCGCCGCTGTCGGCGATGAACCGTTGAGCGAGATATCCACCGAGCCCGACGCCATGGCGTTGATGACCTCGGTGCCCGAGGTGAACTTCACGAACTCGATGCTCTTGCCTCCGAGGCCATTGGCCTTGAGCTCCTCCATCTTCGCCTTCCACGGCCCGTAGACGAGCTGGAAGCCGACCGTTACATCGGCCGCGTGGGAACTCGCGGCCATGGCGACCATCGCGGATGCGGCTATAGCCGCGACAGCATTCAGTCTGTTTCTCATGGTTTGCCCTCCCCTCTTGTCTCGCGGCCGGGCCGGCCGCTCGCGACCCGGGTTCGTACAACCCCTGTTTCACCGGACGCAAGTCCGCCGAACCGAGTATCGCCCAGTCACGCTACCCCGGATTGCAGGGTGAATCCATGGTATACAGGCCGGAAAGTCGGGTTCCGTCAGAGGGTCGGGAGTCTGGCGTCCCGCGCGATGTTCAACAGGCGGGACCGAGCGATCGGTCCACCGCCACAGGCGGCGGTCGCCATGCGCTGGTCGTTCTTGTTGGGGCCGGTTGGCACAAGTCCAAGGCCCTGGAATGGCCGCACAACGTCTCGTTGCTTCACCTGCCGCCGTACAGCCCGGAACTCAACCCGGTAGAAACCGTGTTCCAGTTCCTGAAGGCTCGATACTTTGCCAACCAGGTCTTTGCCACCGCCGTGGTGAAGAAACGGGTCAGCGCTGTCTGGTCAGACTCCATCCAAGTGCCCGATCGGATCACATCGCTCGGCACGCGTGCATGGGCGAACCTGACACTCCTGGGGACACAACCGCTCGGCGAGCTCCGCTGCCGCCTCGCGCAGACGTGACAGCCAGTCATCGTCCACGGTCCCCTGACCACCGCGCTCTGGACCATCCACCACAAGCTCGTGTCGGCGGGATTTCCCTTTGAGCGTGTCACTTGCTTCAGCCCGAAGCCGATAACTCGACACGATATTTTTGAAATTTCTCAATTTACATGGTTCATATACATGTATATGCGCTTATCATAAAATATATTCGTTGCGCATATTTTGATATTGCGTCATTTTGATGGTTATGGACCAACAAAGAACGCCACGACTGAAACCGCTCCTGGATACCGTCCCGCCAGGCTTCATGGTGGATACACCATGGCTCAAAGCCCGGGGGATCGACTCCAAGTCCATCCACAACTACGTGGCCCGCGGGTGGCTCGAACGCGTCGTTCGAGGAGTATACCGCCGTCCACTTCCCGCTGGCGTACCAGGAGACGATGACGAGTCCTGGGCGATACCGCTTCTCTCCCTGCAGTGGCTCATGAAATACGCCGTGCATCTCGGTGGAGAGAGCGCCCTCGACATGGGCGGCTACGCCCATTACCTGAGGCTTGGAGGAAGATCACGGGTTCACTTCTATGGCGAGGTGCCGTCCTGGCTGAAGCGGCTTCCCGTGCAGACCGAGATCGTCGTGCACCGTCGCGCGCTCTTCGGTGATGACCCACTCGGTATCGACGATACCGCTCTCGGGACTGCAGGAACCCAACCGATGCTGAACATGTACCGCTGGCCCCTCAGGACATCTTCACCGGAACGCGCCATCCTCGAAGCCCTCGACGAGCTGCCGCGAAGTACGACCTTCGAGACTCTCGACAAGGTCTTCGAGGGACTGGTGTCGCTCCGACCGGGGCGACTCACGGCACTTCTGCAGGTGTGCCGCAGCGTGAAGGTGCGAAGGCTGTTCTTCGTGTTTGCCGACAGGCACCGGCACGCATGGCGCAAGCACCTGGACACCTCGGGAATAGACTTCGGATCCGGTCCGCGGGCCCTGGTGGAGGGCGGCAGAGTTCATCCAACCTACCGAATCTACGTACCCGAAGCGTTCCTGCCCGGGACACCGCAAGCGGTAGACGGCGATGCTTGACCGGTACGTTGCGCAGGTTCGCCTGCTCTTGAGCACGCTGCAGGACGTTGCCAACGAAACCGTGTTCGCGCTCAAGGGCGGCACCGCGATCAACCTGTTCTACAGGGACATGCCGAGGCTGTCTGTTGATGTCGACCTGACCTACCTGCCGGTGGCGGACCGCACTCCTCCCTTGAGGGGATCGACGATGCCTTCGGCCGCATCATGGTAGCCATCGCTCGGCGCACAACCCGCGGATCAAGGCGCGACGCGTTGCGGGTGGAGGAAATGCCGACACGCGCATCATGGTGAGCGATGGCCAGGTACGGATCAAGATCGAGACCTCTGTGACGCGAGGGGCAGTGCATCCGGCCCGGACGATGATCGCGTCGGACGCAGTGACAGAGCAATTCGGCTTCGTCGAGACGTCCGTTCTCGCGTTCGAGGATCTCTACGGCGGAAAGCTCCATGCGGCATTCGATCGCCAGCACCCGCGTGATCTCTTCGATGTAATGCTCCTGCTTGAGAACGAAGGCCTGACAGCAGACCTCTTTCGAACGTTCATGGTCTATGTGGCGAGCTCCGGCCGTCTGATGCACGAATTGCTGGCGCCCGCAGCACCTCCAGGGGAGCAGCTATATGGGGAACAGTTCGAGGGGATGACTCGCCGCCCGGTATCCTGGGACGCCCTGATCGAGACGCACCACCGTCTGTGTGCAGACATCGGTTCTCGTTTGAACGGCGATGTCGCGGCCTTCCTGCTCTCCCTTCAAGACGCGGAGCCGGACTTCCGCCTGATCGGCTTGCCCCAGGCCGCTGATCTCCCGGCAGTTCGCTGGAAGCTGACCAACCTGGAAAGACTCAAACGGTCGAATCCTCAAAAGCACAAGACCCAGCGCGACGCGCTCGAAAATCTCTTTCGGTAACGGTACTGGACCCTCGGCTCGGCCAAAGTGGAGGCAGCATTCATGACCGGGATTGCGCGTGTGATGCAAATGGTCGTGCGGGCCATCTCCCGGACCGGCCGCTTACCCCGGGAAGACAGGATCATGACCATCTTCTACCAGACCGGTCTCGCCGCCGTCGGAGCACCCGCACTTCTCGTTCTGGTGCCGGTCCCTGTAGCGCGTCAATCTGGGTGAGACCACAGGTTGATTGACGCGCTGCAGGTCCCCGCCTGAATTCACGTCTTCGCGGCCACCAGGTAGCAGTGAACGTAGTCCATCGCGTGTCCGTCGGGCGATGTCCGCACCCGCAACTCGTAGGTATCGTAGAACCGGTCGAGAATCGCCTGGCGCTCCGCCCCGGGCCGGGACGGCGCCAGTCCTGCGGCGAAGGTCGCCTCGCTCCAGGAGCGCAGGGTCGGGATGTACTCGTGCGCGAACCGGGCCGCATCGCCGTGTTCCCCGAACGCCACGGCAAACGGGCAGCGGACCACCCGGGTCTCGACGTGCTCGAGCACCAGGCCCGCGCGCCGGACCGGCCCCTCAGGGTCGGCAAAGGGCGCCGTGAACTCGTCTACCGTGCGGTAGCACTGCGGAAAGTTGGTCGCG
>JAJEAR010000017.1 GCA_022822665.1 Alphaproteobacteria bacterium
GGGCGAGCCGCCGCGCCCTCGAACAACAGGCGGCGGTGCTGAAGCACCGCGTACAGCACCGACTGCCAGAACCTGTTTGACCTCGCCGATGACCGTCAATACCGTGCTAGCCGGGCCTGCCAAGGGCAGGCCTGAAAACCAGAATCAACAAGGGGCCAAAACCAAAATCAGCCGGAGCCGGAATCCAGAACCTGCCGTTCGGATAACTCAAGAACGGCCGTTCGGATACTCAAGAGATAGCAGCCCGGACCCCTGTCGCCGTAGTTGAATGGCGGACTGAGCCGTGCTCCCAGCCCCGAACTTGCCCAGGCATGGCGCATGGCGGGCCGGGGCCGGGTGTGCAACGCGCCGTCGATGACCTCGGCGACCATGTGGGCCGGGGCACTCAACACATCCTGGTAGTCGGCGCGGCGTCCGTGTCGCACTGTTCGGGCTGTCATATGCGGATCCGGTCCGGTCTCGGCAAAATCCTGCGGCAAGGGGCGAGTATCGCCAATACGGTCGAGGTCCGGAACCGGACGAACGCATCGGACGGCCCAGGCGGGCTCGAAGCGTCGGGGTCGGATGCGGGCGAGGATGATGAGGTCTGCTCCGGCGATGCGCCATCACGTGCCGGATTGTTTCGGCTTCCATGTGGCGGGGTCGGGAAGGCGGCTTCGACGACGCCGGGAACGGTGACACGGCCTCAAGATCCGGCGAAAGGAGGTGGTGAAGCACATCAAGGCCGAGGAATTCGAAGTGCACGAGAAGCTCGACGCACTGTGCTCGGGTATTCAGACCTCGTTGACCGGGAGCGCACCGGGAAGGAGGGCGCTGACGCCACGCCGTCACGCCGGATGTGGTGTACCGGTGTCTATGGTGTCCGCTACCTGGAGAAGTCAGGTTCCTGGGTCCCGTTCCGACACGGCGAGATCGAACTGCCGCTGGAGGAGGCCGAAGGCGAAATGGTCGAGAACGCCGTCGATGCCAACGAGGGTGAGGGGCAGATGCCGGCAGCAGGGGCGTCGAACCGGACGACACGGTCTCAACCGAACCCGTGAAACGACGCGCGGACCACGTACGATCCTCCATCAGGCGGAGCGGAAATGCCTGTCAACCCGGCGCGGACCTGGCGGTCAGGCGGGACGGCGTGTGGGCAGCAGTGCTGCATGTCGCCCTGGACTGGATCGGGTGCCGCAGGGAAATCCCCGGTTCGCGGCGGGAAGTCCGCCACCGGCATCCGCCCTGAGACGGGGAGCAGCCCGAGCCGGTCAGGCCATGCGCGGACATCGTCCGGAGCATCCCGACATGACTGACGTCCTCTGTGCTAACCCCGAAACCGTTGCAGTCGGCGACCCTTCGTCGGTGGCGACGCAGGAGCGCGGAATTCCGGCTGTTTGCCGCGACGTCCCGGGCAGGTGCACACCCGAGGGCTGACCTTGATCAAGAGCGATTGCCCTGCGGCGTTTCCCGTTCCAGGCGATACCACTCGCCAGGATTCCGTCCGAACGGAAACATGACGTGCTCCGCAAAGGCCGGCCGTTCCGCCAGACGCCGGTACCAGGCCTCGATGCGGGGCAACGGCGTTCGGTGCACGTCCAGGTTCAGATAGCGGTGCACCAGTGCGCCCGAGGGGATGTCTGCCATGCTCAGCCGGTCCCCCGCGACGTGGCTCGACTCGGCGAGCCGCCCTTCGAGAACGGCCAGCGCGTCCTCGGTACCTGCCAGCAGGTCCGCGATCTTGCCACGGTCCCGGACCGCCGGTTCGGTCCGGACAAGAGCCCAGACAAGATCGATGTAGGGCGGGTACAACACCGTCTTGTGCCAGTCCATCCACTGGTCCGCCAGCGCATAGCCTTCCTCGGTATCGGGAAGCAGGACATTGTCCTTGTCATGGCGTCTGCAGAGATAGCGGACGATGGCGTTGGACTCCCACAGAACAAAGTCCCCGTCCCTGATGGTGGGAATTCTCCCGTTCGGATTCATCGCCCGATAAGCGGCCGTATCAGTTCCCCCGAACGACCCACCGACATCGTGCCGAACATGGGGGAGTCCGAGTTCCCCGATTGTCCACATGACCGGCAGAACGTTGCTGGCATTGCGGCGCGCAAAAACTTCGATCTTTCTTTCTGCGTTCATTATTGTACCTGATCAAGAAAGTTTGTAGGTTGTCAGATAACGTTGCCCTCATGTGATTGTCAATGACAGGGTTAAATGAAGACGCCGGGTACATTTACATCTATGTAGTCTTCGGTTCCTTTCCGTTTTCCTGTTTCCGCGGGAGCCGGACCGGGACGGATGGCGCTACCCTGTACCCGTGGCAATTCCCCGCGTCTTCCCCCGGTTCCTGTCGAAGGGCCGGCCGCGCTCGTCATCTGTGACGACACACCGAAGATGCGCCGGTCACCTATGACGGCCCGGTCCCGAAGGCCGACGTTCCCGGCGGCTTCGGCGAGCCGCACGACTCCGGGGACTTCGTGGACGGCGCCAGCGGCAAGCTGCCGTGGGGGAACGGGTACGGCGATGCAGGCAGGACACGCCGACAGTTCAGAATTCGCCCTCGTGGTCGCCTTCAGGCGAGCGGGGAAATTCCGGACCCCGTAGCGTGCCGCACCCTGCGACACCGGTGCGTGGACATGGCTGCCCTGACCCGAACGACTGCGGCTCTCCTCGTCAGCGTGGCGCTGGTCTGGGCCGCCAACGGACTGTGCTTCACGCTGCTGGCCCTTCGGCTCGGCGCGGAGGGATTCTCGTCGCTCGATGTCGGGATCGTCACGACCGGGTACTTTGCGGGGCAGCTTGCGGGCGCCGTTTTCTGTATGCGGCTCATCGAGGGTGTCGGCCACGTCCGCGCCTTCGCCGCGTTCGCATCGGTGATCTCGGCGAGCGTGATCGGTTACGCGCTTCATGTTGACCTGGTGGTCTGGACCGGTCTGCGATTCATTCACGGTGTCTGTATCGCGGGCCTGCTCACCGCGACCGAGAGCTGGCTCAACAGTTCGACCGTCAACGCGAACCGTGGACGCCTGCTCGCCGTCTACACGATCATCCAGTACGTCGCCATCAGCGCCGGTCAGCAGCTGCTGAACCTGCACGTTCCGAGCAGTTTCGTCCTGTTTACCGTCTCGTCGATCCTGTTCTCGCTCGCCCTGGTACCGCTGGTCCTTTCCCGCTCGGCACCGACCGGGGCGGTCGCGCCGTCCCGGCTCGGCCTGCGTGCGCTCTACGCGATCACGCCGAGCGGCGTGACCGGGTGCCTGGCTGCCGGGGCCATGATGTCGATCCTGTTCGGCCTGCTGCCGGTCTATTTGCGGGACAGCGGCTTCCCGGTGTTCGACGTTGCCCTGTTCATGAGTGTGGTCGTCCTCGGCGGCCTGGTGGTTCAGTACCCGATCGGCAGGGCATCGGACTATCTTGACCGACGGTCCGTGATGGCGGCGGTGCTGATGGGCGGCGGGCTGATGAGCCTTGTCATCGCCGTACTTCCGGCCCCGGGATTCTGGCCGCTGGCGGTGCTCGTCACCGCCTACGGCGGCGTGTGCAGCGCCATCTACCCGCTCTCGGTGTCACATGCGAACGACCATCTGGATCCGGCGGACCTCGTGGCCGCCAGTGCAGGGCTGATCATGGCCGCGGCCATGGGGGCGGCTATCGGGCCGCTGGTGACGTCGGCGGTCATGCAGGCATCCGGGCCCCGTGGACTGTTCCTGACCAGCAGCATGATCTGCCTGGTTGCCGGCGGCTTTGCCATGTGGCGGATGACACGGCGCGCGCCACCGGCCATGGACGACCAGGGACCCTACGTGCTGGTGCCGCGGACCACGCCCGCGGTGGCGGAACTCGATCCGCGCGCCGATCTTGCCTGGGAAGGCGAGGAGGAACCTGCGCCCCGGGAGGCCGAAACCCGGCACCGCGACATGGAGGTCACGCCTCAGACGGTTTCGGTGCCGTAGTAGGCCGTCACCACGTGCCGGGCCTCGGCGAAGAACAGCCAGCGTTCGATCAGGGTCCCGATCGCGACACTCGCGGTTCCCAGCGCCGTGGCGACGACGAGGCCGAACCAGTTGTCGGTCAGTGTCGAGACCAGCGCCAGCATGGCCGGAACGGCAAACAGCGTCGATGTACAGATCTGCCGGAGCCTGGTCGCGTGCCTGCGCGCGATCCGGTATCCCATTTCACGCATCACGAAGTTGTCGGTGGTGTGCGGCGCGTCCAGCAGGCGCACCCGCTCTCCCCCGGTGCCAAGCCCGGTTGCCGTTGCCGAACCGGTCTCGCTCGGGGCGCGGGCAATGTCACGCCAGTATCCGTGCTTGACCAGGGCGGCGCAGGTCGCGAACAGCAGCACGATCCATCCGAACCGCTCGTGGTATTGGTCGGTCGCGGCCATGATCAGGCTCAGGATCTGCATGCCGCCGAGACCACCCAGGACAAGGTAACCGGGGACGACAAGCCCGTTGTTCCACGCCGGTATGGGTTTGAGCGTGGCGTAGATCTTGCCGGTTGCATACACGGTGAGCAGCGCCGCCGCGGCGGCAAGCAGGCCCCAGGGCCCCCAGGAGACCGCCTCGGGGCGCAGCCAGCCGGCGAGGAAGACCAGGGCCGGTCCGTAGGTGGCGAGCGCGAGCAGGCCTTCGCGCGACAGCCATGACGTGCGCCACTGTGAGAGCGCGCGCCAGGCCCGTTCGGGCCGACCGAGATGGGCGGTCGAGGCGAGCAGTCCACCGGTCACGAGAACCAGTGCGCCTCCGATCGCCCAGCCGCCCGCCGATCCGTCGCGCGGAAGCCAGTCGACCGCGGCGAACAGGCCGGAGAGCGCCAGCAGTCCGTAGCCCGCACCCGACGCCGTGGTAAAGATGATGACCGAAAGGGCTGGATGCACGGCGCCGGACTCCTAGCGTGACAGGACGGCGTCGACCCAGCGCAGCAGGCCGGAGCCAATCGCCTGGTCGTCCCGTTCCGCGAGGTCGGCGAGCGAAACCGGAACCTCTTCGCTGTCGGCGCAGTCGCGCCGCGGGCGTGGCGGCAGGTACTTGTTTGTCGGCCGGTAGCCGAGTTCCGGCATCAGGTCGTAGCCGGCGCGCTCCGATACCAGCACCGAGACCGCGGAGTCCGGATCACCGAGATCGCCGAAGTGCCGGGCGCCGGCCGGACAGGTCGACACGCATGCCGGGACCCGGTCCACCTCTTCCAGGTTCTCGTTGTAGATGCGATCGATGCACAGGGTGCACTTCTTCATCACCCCGTCGGTGTGATCGTATTCCCGCGCACCGTAGGGACAGGCCCAGGAACACAGCTTGCAGCCGATGCAGTTATCCGCATTCACCAGGACGATGCCGTCTTCCTCGCGCTTGTACGAGGCGCCGGTGGGGCACACGGTCACGCAGGCGGCATCCTCGCAGTGCAGGCAGGAGCGCGGGAAGTGAACCGTCCGGCTGTCCGGACCGTCGCCGACCTCGAAGGTGTGCACCCGGTTGAACCACACGCCCCAGGCACCGGCATCCTCGCCGTCGCGGGTCTCGGTTCCGGAAAAGCTGTTCCAGTCGGTGAGCGGACCGGAATGCCCGGCGAAGTTCCATTCCTTGCAGTTGACCGCGCAGGCGTGACATCCGACGCAGATATCGAGGTCGATGACCAGTCCGAGCTTGCGCCCGGACGGTGAATCCGGCAGCGCCGTCATCGCTCCTGCCCTCCCTGGACCACGGTGCGCAGCACCGCATCGCCCCTCGGCACGGTCCAGATCGGATCAAGCCGGTGAAACTGCGGTTCGGTGGTCTCGCCGGGCCGGTCCTCGCTCACCCGCTCGATCCTGACCCTGAGGTCGAACCAGGCCGCCTGGCCGGTCACCGGATCGGCGTTTGCGTACCGATAGCCGGTTTCGCGCTCGGGCAGCAGGTCGCTGATGACGTGGTTGAGCAGGAAACCGCGGGTGGCCTCGGGCGCCCGGGGCGACAGGTTCCATGCGCCCTTGCGCTTGCCGATGGCGTTCCAGGTCCAGACCGTGTCGGGGTTCACACCCTCCATCAGCCGTACCTGGACCTTGATCGAGCCGTGGTGCGAGGTCACCCGGACCCAGTCGTCATCGGCAATTCCGAGTTCCCCGGCGCGTGACCGGTTCATGTACAGCCGGTTGTGGCCATGGATCTGGCGCAGCCACGCGTTCTGCGATCCCCAGGAATGGTACATCGCCATGGGCCGCTGGGTGATCGCGTGCATCGGGAACGCCGCCGTATCCAGGGCATCTTCCTCGAACGGCGTGTACCAGAACGGAAGCGGGTCGAAATACGTCCTCACCCGGTCACGGTGAATGTCGGGAGGCTGGACGGGACCGTGGCCGTCCGCGGCCAGGCGGAATCGCTGCAGCGCCTCGACGTAGATCTGCAGCGTGATCGGTTCGGGCGCGCCGATCAGCCCGAGTGAGACCGCCTTTTCGAGATAGGCCCGGTTGGCGTGTTTGAAATAGCGCTCCTCCGGCGCAAGTTCGTGGCGCCAGAAGCATCCGTTCTCGATGTAGCGCTCAAGCTGGTCGGGGTTGACCGCGCCCTTGCCTTCCTCGGTGCCGTCGGGTCCCCGGAACCCGGCGAGTGGACCGATACCCGGGGCGCGTTCGTGGTTGACCAGGTAGTCGGCGTAGCCGCCCGGATACCGCGGCCTGCCCTTCTCGTCCACGAAGGCGGGCAGGCCGAGCCTTGCCCCGAGCTCGATCAGGACGTCCTGGAACGGGCGGACGTCGCGGCGAGGGCTGACCACGGGCTGGCGGATCGAATCCGCGACCCCGTCGGCGTCACAGATCGGCCGGTCGAGCAGGGAGATGCAGTCCCATCGTTCCAGGTAGGTGGTGTCCGGCAGGATCAGGTCGGCGTAGGGCACCATTTCCGAGAAGTAGGCGTCGGAATAGATGATGCGCGGAATCCTGTATTGCCCGGCCTCGTCGTCCCACGCGGTGAGCTGTTCGATGGTGCCGGGCACGTTCATCGACGAGTTCCAGCTCATGTTGGCCATGTACATGAACAGGGTGTCGATCGGGTATGGATCGCCGCGTGCCGCGTTGCCGATTACGAGGTGCATGAGCCCGTGTGCCGACATGGGCGCTTCCCACGAATAGGCCCGGTCGATGCGGCGCGGTGATCCGTCGTCGTTGACCAGCAGGTCTTCGGGCCCGACCGGGAACCCGAGCGGCGGACCCGGCATCGGCTGGCCGGCCTCGACCTCGCCGGTCTTGCCGGCGGGTTTCAGCGGCGGCGGAGCAGGTTTGGGGAAGGGCGGCTTGTAGCGAAAGCCGCCGGGGGTATCGATGGTGCCGAGCAGCATCTGCAGCAGGTGGAGAGCGCGGCAGGTCTGGAACCCGTTCGAATGCGCCGAGATTCCCCTCATGGCGTGCATGGAGACCGGGCGTCCGGTCATGGTCTCGTGGCGCCGGCCGGCCCAGTCGGTCCAGGGCACGTCGAGGGTAACCGGGTGTTCGAAGGCGTGGTGGGCGAGTTCGGCGGCAAGCGCTCGGATGCGTGCCGCAGGAACCCCGCAGACGCTCTCGGCGGCATCCGGACCGTGGCTTTCCTCAAGGTAGCGCGAGGCCATCAGGTGGAATACCGGGGCCGCCTCCCTGCCATCGGGCAGGGTGTGCAGGCCGACAAGCGCCGGCCTGAACCCGGTTCCCGAGGCCGGGACCGGCGCACGGGCATCGCTGTCCCACGCCAGCGGGCGCCCCTCGTCATCACGGGCGAACAGCCCGTGGTCCTGTGCACCCGGGTCCTGGATCACCAGCCAGGGCGCGTTGGTGTAGCTGACGAGGTAGGCGAGATCGATCCGGTCCGCCCGCAGCAACTCGTGGATGAGGGCGCCGATCAGCACGCCGTCGGTGCCCGGGCGGATGCCGATCCACTCGTCCGCGATGGCCGAGTAGCCGGTCTTGACCGGGTTGATCGAGATGAACCGCGCGCCCCGGGTCTTCAGTGTGCCCAGTCCGGCCTTGATCGGGTTGGAATCATGGTCTTCCGCAACGCCGAACATGACGAAGCAGCGGGTGTTTTCCCAGTCGGGTTCGCCGAATTCCCAGAACGAGCCGCCGATGGTGTAGAGACCGGCGGCAGCCATGTTGACGGAACAGAATCCGCCGTGGGCGGCGTGGTTCGGTGTCCCGAACTGGCTTGCCCAGAATCCGGTCAGCGCCTGGCTCTGGTCCCGGCCGGTGAAGAACGCCAGGCGCCGCGGGTCGGTCTTGCGCACGTCGGACAGCCATCCGGTCGCCATCTTGAGCGCCTGGTCCCAGCCGATGGGCCGGAACTCGCCCGATCCCCGCGGCCCGGTGCGCATCAGTGGGCGGGTCAGCCGGGCCGGCGAGTAGTGCTGCATGATGCCTGCCGAGCCCTTGGCGCACAGCACGCCCCGGTTGACCGGGTGGTCGGGGTTGCCCTCGATGTAGCGGACGTCGCCGTCCTTCAGGTGAACCCTGATGCCGCAGCGGCAGGCACACATGTAGCAGGTTGTGGTCTTGACCTCGTCCGAAACCGGCGGCGAGGTGTCGACGGTCTCTCGGACCGTCGCGAACGGGTTGACGCTCATGCAACTTCCGGTGATCGGTGGCTCCAGCAGCCCCCGACTGTGACCCGCCCCATGGTACGGGTCAAGCGAACCCGGATGATGCCGCCCGACAGGGGCCGAGGCGGCATGTCCGTCAGGTGAGCGCGTCAATCTGCGCGTCGGTCAGGGTTCCCGGAACGACCGTGTAGGGTATGCGCAGGGTGTTGGCGCCCTTGCCTCCCAGGTAGCTGACCAGTGGTCCGGGGCCATCGGCGCCGGTTCCGGCAGCGAGGATCAGCACCGATATGGTCGGGTCCTCGCTGACAAGGGACGTAAGCTCGCGCACGATCGGCCCGATCCGGATGTAGATCACCACCATCTGCCCGGAAATCTCGTGGGCGAGGTCCACGAGTTCCACCAGCCGGTGTTCGGCCTCGAGCCGTGCCTCGTCCTCCATCAGCGCGCTGACACCAGCCCAGTGATGGAAGTTGCCCGGCTCCAGTGCCAGGAACAGCGCGATCCGGCCGCCGGTGTTCCGTGCCCTGAGCGCGGCGAATCGCAGGGCAACCCGCATTTCCTCGGTATCGTCGACGACGACCAGGAATATCCGGTGATGGTGGTGGTCCACCAGTGCTGTTTCACACATCACGTCCTCCCATCCCTCGGGGGGGCATATCGACAGCGTGACAGCGGATCATACCGCGAGCCCTCGACCGGTTTCACGGTTCGCCGGGTACCCGGCGACAACGCCTTCCTGTGCATCTGCGCCCGGCTCCGGTGCTGGAAGTCCCTACACATTTCGAAAGATAACCCCGGCGAGCCAGCCCGCCGCAATGGCGACGACGATCGCCGCGGCACCGTAGAGCGGTGCGCGGTCGTGTGCCCAGGTATAGACCTCCGCCCCGAACCCGGACTTCTGGACCACGATCGGCTTTTCGATCAACTGAACCGCCGCGCCGTCGCGAAACAGGTAGATCGTGGCGGTGTAGTTCCCGGTGGCCATGTTTGCCGGGAAATGCACCGGTGTGCGGAACAGCCGCTCGGATATGATCGAAACCGGCGCCGGCTTGGTGTCGTAGAGACCGTCCGTTCGCTTGTTGCGGACCAGGGCCTTGCGGAATTCCTCGATCTCGAGTGATGAGCGGTGCCGGTCCCTTGGCGCCGGGGTGAACTCGAGGTTGTCGGCACCGATGTTGAGTTGCCGCAGCGTGCCGGGATCGGCGATCTCCTCCAGCGGCCTGCTGGTGGCGAGCTGGTGGAAGTTGGGTGCGTCCTGGAACACGACGCTGTCGGTATTGGCCCAGACGCCCGCGATCCGTTGCTTGCGCCGCACCACCACCGTTTCCGCGGGTCCCCGGATGACCACCACGATGTCGCCTGCACCCTCGACGGCTCCGAACAGCAGGACGTCGGTTCCGGTAAACCCGGTGGTGATGGCCACGTGCCGGCGCGAGGTGTCGGCGACCAGTACCTCGGCCTCGGCGGGAGTGGCGCTCATGACCAGGAGAACCAGCATCCGGGTGAGCAGGGGGGCCTGGGACACCGGGGGTACCCTCAGTGGCCCACGATCGGTGCGATCGAGTAGAGATCGTCCGGACGTGCCACCAGGTCGAACGCGAGCTTGGCGCACACCGCCAGGACCATGAGCGAGAGCAGCCCGCGCAGCTGTTCCCCCTTCATCTGGACCGAGTACTTGCTGCCGAACTGGGCACCGACCACCGCACCGGCCAGCAGCAGCAGGGCGAGCACGACATCGACGGTCTGGGTCGATACCGCCTGCAGGAAGGTGACGTTCGCGGTCACGAAGATGATCTGGAACAGGGAGGTGCCGACCACCACCGAGGTCGGCATTCCCAGCAGGTAGATCATGGCCGGGATCATGATGAAGCCGCCGCCCACGCCCATCAGCGCCGACAGGACGCCGACACCGGCGCCGATGCCGAACGGGAGAATGGCGCTGATGTAGAGCTTGGAGCGTCGGAACCGGACCTTGAGCGGCAGACCGTGCAGCCAGTTGTGCTGGTGCAGCTTGCCGCGCCGGGCTCCGATCGCCCGCGATCGCCGGATCGCCCGGATGCTCTCGTACAGCATCAGACCGCCGATGGCACCGAGGAACACCACGTAGCACAGGCGGATGACCAGATCGATCTGGCCCACGGTCTGCAACTGCTTGAACAGGAACACGCCCAGGGACGAGCCGGCAAACCCGCCCGCGACCAGGACGGCGCCCATCTTGAAGTCGACATTCCCGCGGCGCCAGTGGGCGAGCACGCCGGAGACCGAGCTCGCGACGATCTGGTTGGCCTCGGTACCCACCGCGACCGGCGCCGGGACCCCGATGAAGATGAGCAGCGGTGTCATGAGGAAACCGCCGCCGACGCCGAACAGGCCCGACAGGAATCCTATCATCCCCCCCATGCCGCAGATGAGGAAGATGTTGACGGACATCTCCGCGATCGGGAGATAGATGTGCATGGGCCGAGGTTCGCCGTCCGGATGGAGTATGCTGCCTGTCAGATCTCCGGAACGCAGGCCTGATGGTCGACGGTACCGGTGTCGGACCCGGACAATACAGAATTTCCGGACCCTTGTCTTGCCTGCGTCGGCGACGCGGGCGTCATCCGGGGCAGGTGGGTCCGCCCTGCTGCTTCCAGTCCTCGATCCCGCCCGCGAGCCGCAGGATGGTCTGGCGGTAGCCCGCCCGGAGCATGAGTTCCGCAGCCAGCCCGCAGCGCACGCCGCTCCTGCAATGCAGGACGAGGCTCGATTCTGGCTCGACGTGAACCTGCGCAGGATCGAACACCGAGAGTGGAAGCAGGTGCGAACCCGGTATGCGCTCGGCCTGAAATTCGTGCGGCTCGCGCACGTCGAACAGCGTGACCGCGCCCGTGTCCATCAGCGTGCGCAGCGTCGCGCTGTCGATCATCCGGATACCGGGCCGTCCGGTCATGGCGAGAACCTCCGCAGGCTGATCAAGACCCGTGCATACCGGCCGCGCGGGCGTGCGGCAACCCGCCGGCGAATCGTGACCGGTCAGGTGCTGGCAAGAACCTCACGGCGCAGTTCGGCCGACACCTTCCCCTTGAGGGAGGTGAACGCGGGGTCAGACTTCAGTTCGGGCAGGCGCGGACGTTCGAAGGGACAGGCATACTCGCCGAGCACCCGGCCCGGGCGCGCCGACATCAGGACCACGCGATCGGCGAGGAACAGCGCTTCCTCGACGTCATGGGTGACCAGTAGCACAGTGCGCCGTTTCTCCCGCCACAGGGTCTCGAGCATTTCCTGCATCAGCCCGCGCGTCTGCTGGTCCAGCGCGCCGAAAGGTTCGTCGAGCAGCAGCAGTTCGGGCTCGGTTGCAAGGGCGCGGGCGAGTGCGCCGCGCTGCTTCATGCCGCCGGACAGGCTGTTCGGATAATGCTCGGCGAACTCACCGAGTCCCACGGCCGCGAGCAGGGCGTCGGCTCGCGCAAGGCGGTCCGTCTTCGACGTGATCCGTCGGCCGAGCCCGAAGGCCACGTTGCCCCGCAACGTCAGCCACGGGAACAGCGAGAAGGCCTGGAACACCATGCCGCAGGAGGAAACGGGTCCGCTCACGGGTTCGCCGCCCAGCCGGATGGTGCCGGAATCGGGGGTGTCAAGGCCGGCGACGAGGCGTAGCAACGATGACTTGCCGCAGCCGGACGGGCCGACGAGCGCCACGAAACCACCGGCGTCGATACTGAGATCGAACGGGCCGAGTGCGTGGAGGGATCCGGTACGCCGGCGCACCGGGAACCGGCGGGTGACGCCGGCAAGTTTGACGCTGCTCACGCCGGACCGGCTGACCGTCCTGCCGAACCCTGGCCCTGCACGGTGAAGAACGACGCGGAGATGGGTTGCCTGGGCAGTTCCACCTCGAAATCGATCATGCGCGCCGTCGCGCTCGGCTGGCCGCGCACCACCAGCCCCTCGTTCGGGCTCGGCATGGGATTGCGTGCGAGCGGCACGGCGTCGCAGGCGGTGTAGACGCAGATGTACAGGCCACGCGGCGTGTCGGCGAGGTTGGGCGCCGAACCGTGGGCGAGCCGGGTGTGCATCAGGCACACCGAGCCTGCCGGGCCGGTGATCGGTACCTGCTGCTCCATCAGCCGTTCCTCGGTTGCGGCATCCACCCGTCCGGTGAAGGTCCCGTCCTGGAACAGCGAGTACATGGGGCCGGTGTGACTGCCCGGCACCACCAGCAGGCAGCCGTTCTCCTCGGTCACCTCGTCCAGCATCAGAAGTGCGGTCACGACATCGTCGTTGGAGTGCGGCGTGAACGCGAAGTCCTGGTGATAGTGGACGGTGGTCCGGCTGCCCGGGCACTTCTGGTTGATCTTGCAGTGATGGAACTTCACGTCCGGCCCGACGAGGTCGCAGACCATGTCGACCATGCGCGAGGCGGACATGACGTCGTAGAAGGCCCCGGAGATGTCGGAGGGATTGTTGACGCGGCGCAGCGCCGGTTGTTCGGCGGTATGTTCCTCGCCCATGTCGAACCGTGGCCGGCCATCCAGCGTCGGCGGTCCGTAGGGGGCGTCATGACCGCGGCTTTCCTCGACCCACGCCGCGAGTTCCGCGCGCAGCCGTGCGAGTTGCCCGCGTGAGACCGCTTCCTCGACAACGAGGTACCCGTCGCGACGGTAACGGAGAGTCTGGTCGGCTGACAGGGCTGACGGCATGGCGCCACTTCCCGGGGCAGGTGGAGATGACAGGGTCACTCGGGGATACTATCATGAAACCGTGCCAGGACGGAGCTTCCCATGACGCCTGCGGACCCGCTTGACCGCCGCGCCCTCGAGATCCTCTCGGAAGCGGTTGCGGAGAAGCTCGGACACACGGACCAGATCGTGCTCCACGTGCTGCGCGCGTCGTCCACCGGCGCGCCCGACGATCGGGCCAGGGCGCGGTCCGCCTTTGACGCGCTGCCGGACTGGCAGCGGGTGGCGATCGGCTATGCCGCCCGAAGCCGGGCCTGGGCCTCGGTCGAGGCGCCCTATGGCGGACTGGACGTGGATCCGGATGTTCCGGGTGACCGGTCGTTGCCGCGGTTCCTGCTCGGACGGGAATCCGGAGCGGACGGCGCCTGACGAAAGGGAGGCCGGGCGATGTCCCGACGGATCACGGTCGAGATTCCGTATGAATCACTGGACCCGCTGACCATCGGGTCCTGTGACGATCCATCGATGATCTACAGGGAAACCATCTCGGCCGAGGTACCGTGGCGCAACCTGTGGGCGTGGATCCGGCCCAACGAACCGGCCGCGCTCGCCGACGTGACGGCAGCGACGGCGGCAGCCCTGGAGCGGCCGTTCGACGGTCCGCGGTTCTCCGAACTGCTCGGACCCGACACGTCGCTTGCGATCATCATCGACAACCAGTTCCGGCCAACGCCGGCCTCGCGGATCCTGCCCGCACTTCTTGACGCGATCGAGCGCCACGGCGTGCGCGATGCCCGGGTGGTGTGCGCCAATGGCAAGATCTTTCCGATGTCGGAGCGTGACACCGAACAGAAGATCGGTGTCGACACGCTTGCGCGCATGGAGGCGATGGGAATCCCGTTCTACCAGAACGACGACCCGACAAACCCGCAGATGTACAGGTTCATCGGCATCTCCTCCCGCGGCACACCGGTCTGGCTGCACCGGGAGGTTGCCGATTGCTCCGTGAAGGTCGCGATCGGCCAGGCCCAGTCCAACCACTGGGGGTACGGCGGTGGCGGCAAGCTGATCCTGCCCGGCGTTGCCTCCGACGAATCCATCGAGTCCAACCACGGCGCCTTCGTGATGTCGCTGCAGACCCGCTACGGGTCGATGGCCGGCCCGATGCGCTCCGACATCGACGAGGTCGCCACCATGTGCGGGCTGACCTGCACGCTCAATGTGGTGCTGGACACCGGCGGATCGGTGTGTTTCCTGAACTTCGGCTCGCACCCCGATGCACACCGCGAGGCGATCCGGGTCTTCAACTCGATCTACGCCTACCGGCGTCCCATGGGGGGGCCGGCCGACATCGCGATCTGTGGCGTGTTTGCCCCCACCGACCACCTGTTCTTCCACACCGGGTGGGGATGCATGTCTGCCGACATGGTCCTGCGCGATGGCGGGGACATGATCTACTGTTCGCCGAGCCCCGGGGTCGAGACGAGCATCGGCAGCTTTCCGGGGTTCGCGCTGTTCGACGAGATGAAACCGTACATGCCGCCGTCGCCGGAGAACATCGAGCGGCTGGCCCGTGACATCCATCACCGCAGGGTCGGCATGTGGGCCGGATGCATCTGGGCCCCGATCTACGAGGTGATGTCGCGCAAGCACCTGACGGTGGTCACCCGCGAGGAGAATCTCGAGCTCGGCCGCGAGATCGGTTTCGAGACCACGACGTCGCTGCAGGGCGCCGTCGACCGCGCGCTGGACCGGCACGGACCGGACGCGAAGATCGTCGTCCTGCCCTATGCGCGCTACCAGATGCCGAACGACGTGATCCGCATGCCGTCGGCCAGGTTCGGCCGCATGGCGGCCGAGTAGGGGGCGGCGGGGTCAGGCAACCAGCGCGTCGATCACCGCGTCGGTCCGGACCACGTCGGCCACGTTCTGCATCGCGTAGTTGATCGAGGCGGCGTGCCAGTCGGCATTCATGGTCGAGCAGCCGTCCTCCACCACGACCATCCGGTATCCCTTGTCGGCCCCGGTCCGTGCCGTGTGCTCGATCGACATGTTGGTCCAGGCCCCGGTCTCGATGATGGTGTCGCGCCCGGTGGCCTTCAGGACGGTCTCGAGCGTGGTGCCCTCCCAGGCGCTCATCCGGTTCTTGGTCACGACGTGATCGCCCGGCTGCGGCTCCAGACCGGCAACCGGGGCGACCCCCCAGGTTCCACGGACCAGCGCGTTCGCAGAGACCAGGTCGTTGAACAGTGGCGCGTTCCGTGTAACGCCCGGTGCTCCGGGTTCGACGATGAACCACACGTGGATCACCGGGATCGCCGCCTGGCGGCAGGCGTCGGCCAGGCGGCGGATATTGGCGATGCAGTCCTGCTGCCTGCAATGGTCGGGCGCGCCGGAGGCGGCGAAGGCGCCGCCGTCCATCACGACATCGTTCTGCATGTCCTGGATCACCAGGACGGCGCGGCGCGGGTCGAGCCACGCCGCACCGGTGCCGCCGATGGGGGCGGCGCCGAGCGTTCGTCCGCCCGGGCGTGATATCGAGCCGGGCCGCGGCCGCATGAAGGGTTCATCGCGCGGGCCGACCCTGGTGGTGACCGCGTAGAGCGATGTGCTGGCGCACATGAACAGGGTGCGCCAGTCCTCGCCTCCCCAGTGCAGGTTGGCGACCTGTTCCGGGACCTCGACCGTGCCGATCAGCGTGCCCGCGGGATTGTAAACCCACACCCCGCCGGGCGCGGTGACCCAGATGTTGCCATTGGCGTCGCACTTCATCCCGTCGGGAACGCCGGGCCGCGCTGCGTCCCAGATTCCCGAGGCGAAGATCCGTCCGCCGTCGAGGGTTCCGTCGGCCCCGACCTCGTAGACCCGGATATTGGTCTGGTCGGTGTCGTTGACGTAGAGCAGCCGCTCGTTGGGGGAGAAGCACAGGCCGTTCGGCTGGCCAAACGTATAGCGGTCAACCATGAGCGCCAGTTCTCCGGCGGGGTCGATGCGGTAGACACCCTGGAAACCGAGTTCCACCGCACGTTCGACGCCGAAACCGGGCATGCGCCCGTAGGTCGGGTCGGAGAACCAGATCGATCCGTCGGACTGGATGCAGATGTCGTTCGGGCTGTTCAGCTCCTTGCCTTCGAAGTGGCTGGCAAGCACGTCGCGGGTTCCGTCTGGACGGAACCGGGCCACCGACGAGGTCGCGTGCTCGCAGACCAGCAGGTTGAGATCGACGTCGTAGGTCATCCCGTTGCCCTTGTTCGACGGGCTGGCCACCACCTCGACACCCCGGCTGTCCCAGCGCCGGCGGGTATCCGCCGGCATGTCGGAGAACAGCAGGTGGTGCTCCGTCGGATGCCAGATCGGACCCTCGGTGAAGGTGAAACCGGTCCCGAGGCGCTGGACCGGTTGAGCGGTATCGAAGATCTCGTGGAAGGACCGGTCGATCGCTTCATGTCCCATTGTCGTTCCCCCTGCTGCGGTTGGGCGCCGGCCGGTACACCCGAACGGCCGTGTCGTGGAAGATCGCCCTGCGCGATGCGGCCGGCAGGCCGGACGTCGCGGCGCGGTAGGCGTCGAGCAGCGGCCCGTAACCGGTCCAGAGCTTCTCGATCGGGAAGTTGGAGCCGAACATGGTGCGCCCGGCGCCGAAGATGTCGAGTGTCTGGCCGACGACGTCGGCCACATGCTGCGGATCGTTGCGGTGGATGAAGGTGCCGAGACCGGACAGCTTGCAGACCAGATTCGGAAACTCGCCAAGCCGGCGCATGCCGTCGAGCCATTCCGCGCGGCCGGTGGCGGACCGGTCCTCGGGCATGCCGGCATGCTGCAGGATGAAGGTGACACCGGGACATGAACGGACCAGCTCGGCAGCGTGGCGCATCTGTCCAGGGAATACCTGGAGCTCGAAGCACCAGCCGTAGTCTTCCAGCCGGGCCACGCTGCGCCGGACCGCCGGGTCGCAGACGAGGTCGGCCCGCGCGGCGAACCGGTAGGACGGGTTCTCGTGCCAGTGCATCTGCTGGCGAATTCCGCGCACGAGCGGGATGCGTGCAAGCTCGCGCAGTCGGTCCGCGGCGTCGGGTGCCGTCAGATCGGTACACGCGACGATGGCGTGCGGCCAGCCGTGCTCGTCCGCCACGGACTGTACCCACACGGCTTCGGCATGTTCCCTGCCCGGCGCCCAGTTGGCCTGGACGTAGACCGAGCCGGTCACGCCGCAACCGGAACAGTCCTGCAGGTACTCGGTGACCGGGTAGTCTCTCCTGATGGCCTCGTAGGGTCCGAAGATCCGCGGCTGCATCGGCCCGAGCAGCCACGGCAGATCGTTGCGGCGCCAGATGTGGTGGTGCGCGTCGATGATCACCGTTCGTCCCGGGCGTGCCCGATCACCCCGCGGCAGAGCGCGGCCGCGCTGTCGGCCTGACCGAGGTGATCGATGAAGGGAGCCACCGATTGCAGGGCCCTGGTTTCGGGGCGCCAATCGTCGCCGGTCGCAAGCGGCGTCAGCCACACCAGGCGCCAGGCCAGCTGCGATAGCGAGCGTACCGCGGCCGTCATGGCCGAGTGGTCGCCCCGCTCGAGGCCGTCGGAGATGATGACCACCAGGGCGCCGCGGGCAAACCCGGCGAACCTCGGAATGGACAGGAACGCCGCGAGCGAGTCGCCGAGCCGGGTTCCGCCGTCCCAGTCGACCACCCGGCCGGAAACCCGGGAGAGTGCGGCATCGCGGTGTCGGTGGCGCAAGGACCGGCTGACGCGGGTGAGTCGGGTGCCGACGGTGAAGACCTCGATATGGCGGGCCACCTGCGCCAGGCTGTGGGCGAAAGCGAGGCAGCTGTCGGTTCGCGCCTTCATCGATCCCGAGATGTCGATGAGCAGCAGGATCCGGCGCTGGACCGGCTTGCGCCTGCGGTGAGCCAGCACCAGCGCCTCGCCGTCGAAACGCACCGCGTGGCGCAGGGTGCGGCGCAGGTCGGGAAACCTGCCGCGGTGGTGCGCCACCCGGCGGTGCGAACGCCTCCTCGGCAGCATGTCGGGTGCCCGGCGCCGGAACCCGGCCAGGGCTTCTTCCTCGCCCGCCCGGCCAGGCAGGCGCCGTGTCAGCAACTCGAGCCCGGTGGCGTCGGTTCCGGCCTCGGAGAGTTCGTCGGGCTGCTCCCCGGCCCCGCCGTCGGCATCCTCGCCGACGGGGATCTCGTCATCCTGGCTGGAAGGACCTGCGCCATCCAGCGCATGGCCGAAGAAGTGGGCGCGAAACAGGGCGTCGAACTCATCGTGCCGTTCCGGCATCGGCGCCAGGGTCGCACGGGCGGCCCGGTGGATCGCCGTCATCCCGCTCGGACCCAGAAGCCCGACGGCGCGAATGAAGTCCAGGCCCTGTTCGGGTGCGACCGCAAACCGGTTTCGGCGCAGGAGATCGACGAATGCCAGCAGCGGCCGGGCCGGGCCGGGCAGGGCGGTCGTCCCGGTCACGCGGCGACCCCGGTTACGATCTGCCCGAGTCTGGGGCGCACGAACTCCAGATCGTCCTGGTCCTTGAGCGCGACGCCGATCGCGCGCACGAACGCGTCCGGCCACGGAAGCCCGTGCTGTCCGAGCAGGGTCGCGGCCTCGGCCCATTCCACGGTCTCGGCGACCCCGGGCGGCTTGGCCAGCGGTTCGGAGCGGAGCCGGCCGATCGCGGCCACGATGCGGTCCGCGGTCTCGCGGGCGACGGAGCTGGCCCGGACCATCACGATCGCCGCCTCCCGGGCCGGATCGGGGTAGTCGATCCAGTGGTAGACGCAGCGCCGGCGCAGCGCCTCGTGCAGTTCGCGCGTGCGGTTCGAGGTCAGGACCACCACCGGTCGATGGGCGGCGCGCATGGTGCCGCGCTCTGGAATGGAGATCTGGAAGTCCGACAGGAACTCGAGCAGGAACGCCTCGAACTCGTGGTCGGAGCGATCGATCTCGTCGATCAGCAGGAAGCCGTTGGCGCCGGCCTGCAGGGCATCGAGCATCGGCCGGGCGATCAGGAACTCGTCCCGGTAGATGTTGACATAGTCGTCGCCCGCCTGCCGGATCGCCAGCATCTGGCGAGGGTAGTTCCACTCGTAGAGCGCGGCCGCGGAGTCGATCCCCTCGTAGCATTGCAGCCTGATCAGCCGGCGGCCGAGCACCGATGCCAGCGCCTTGGCGGCTTCGGTCTTGCCCACTCCCGGAGAGCCCTCGAGCAGCAGCGGCTTGCCCAGCGCAAGCGCGAGGTAGGCCGCGGTCGACAGGCCGCTGTCGGACAGGTACTGCGCTGCACCGAAAGCCGTATCGAGCTCCTCGGGCGAGCCGATTCCGTCAATCCTGGGCGTGACCGGCATTGGCTGGCATTCCGTTCGAACCTGCGTCCAGTCCCCGATCCTACGCCCAAACCGACTGGCAGGCACGGACCAATCCCGATCCGAAGCCTCTCCCTGAAACCGGGTTGGCCGCCCCGCATCTGACGCTTCGGATTACGGACCGGCCGCTTCCGCCCTGTCAGCCTGGGACACGGCCCCTGAAGTGCCGCCGCGTACCTGTGCACGTCCTTCGGGAAGGCGGCCTTGCGCGCGGGTCGCGTTGACCCGCAGCGGTCAGGTGGCGGCGAACCTGCGGACCTCGACCGGCGCCCGGTTGCGCTGCGCGTGCCACAGGTCCTACTGCATCTGTTGCGTCAGCCAGGTTTCGGGGTTGCCGCCGAAAGCCACGGACAGGTGGATCGCCATCTCGGGCGAGATGCCGAGGCGGCTGTTGAGCAGCATCGACAGCGTGTTCGCGATACCGAAAGGCCCTTCGCGGCCTCGGTGACGGTCAGTCCGAGGGGTTCGAGGCACTGGCGGCGGATGAACGCACCGGGATGGGGCGGGTCGTGCATGAGCATGGGCGTGGCTTGCCTGGAGATAGTCAAGGTCGTCGACTTCGGCGGCGTGGTTGTTCTCGAAGCGGAAATTCACCCGCCGGTCGGCACGTACCGTGACCGCCAGAAACCCGCCATAGGTACCCAACGGCCACTGGAACCGGAAGTCGGGCAGGTCCATGTCATCCTGGGCTGCTGGTGCGTTGGGTCGCACCAGGATGTCCCGCACACTCTCGCGATGCTCAGGGTGGATGCGGCGTTCGTCTCCGCGTTTCACCAACCGCCTGGGCACCTTGCTCCTGGAATTCCATATCAGGCGCGACTGTATTGCGCATTATGTCATGTTTAAACGCCATGTGAGATCGTTTGCTGCGGTCTGGGCGGGAGGAGATTTCCTGGTGGCGGACCGGTACAATGTCGGCCAATACCGGCAAGGTCCCTCGGGACGGCGACAGAGCGCGGCCGACACGGCGCCCGGTCGCCGTGCGCCAGTGCAAGGATGCCGGCTGTGCCCGGAAGCAGCAGCCTTCGCAGGCAGCGGGCGAATGGATCGCGTTACTCGAGCTCATGGATCGCGACCGAAAGGGGAAGACCGAGAAGGAGTCTGTCCACGGTAAGCAGCCGGAGACCTTCTTCCTGTGCCTGGACCAGCAGCAGTGCGTCGAAAGGGTCCTGGTGTCCCAGCGGTATTTCGAGATCACAGGCGGCATGACGCATGGTTATCGGCACGAATGTCACGTCCAGTTCTTCCAGTACCGCGACGACACTCTCGGGAGAAAAGCGACTCTTGCGTTCACCCGATCGGTAACGGGCATTGTGCTTGAGGCGCATTTCCCAAATCGAAACAGTGTTGACATGGATATCTGTCCCGTGTGTTGCGAGCGCCCAGCCTTTTGGAAGCGGGGAAGATTCCCGGTTTGCCCATGAGGTCGAACCGGCAGGACGCATCGGGCAGTACGCACAGGTCAGTCCGGCTACCGTTCGTCGAGTCCGAGGACCTTCCGGCTGAAGGCGGGATCGTTGAACTCCGCTGGCCAGCCGTCTCCGTCACCTTCGATTCCGAGACGCCGCCGGGCAGCCTCCAGCCTGTCGAAATCGATCCCACCGCGCCGGTGACAGCGCACCAGTTCAGCCGTCGGCCGGCCATTCCTCGTGATGATCACGCGTTCGCCCCTGCGAGCGGCGGCAACCAATTCGCAAAGGCGGGTTTTTGCCTCGCGGATGGAAACTTCCATGGCGGATCGCCCCTGGCCCGGAGTGTTCATTCGCCAGCATGTCCCGATGGTCTTCCCGTTCAAGACCAGGCGTGACGACATCGCGGTCAGCCCGACCTTGCCCTGACGCCTTCATTGCCGCCTCGTTGACAACCAGTAATGGACCGATCGTGCGGGGCCCTGATCCGGGGAAACGGAAGTCGCGCGCCGGCGGCGGGACCGGCATCACCGGACCAGCGGGGCACCTGCGAGCGCGGCCGATACCGTCCTTGCCCGGAACCCGCAGCCGGGCCGCACGACGCTCGGTGCGCAGGGGAGGGCCGGGACCCCGACGGAATGTCACCACTGGGGCCCGGCTCGGCCGGGGAAATCCCCGCCATCGGCCGCGCAGCCCTGCGCCGCATGCCCGGTGCTTGGCGGTTGCCGGCCGCCCGGCCGGTGACCGGGTCGTGTGCGGGTCAGGCCTCGGCGGCGAGGTCGTCGAACGAGGCGTGGTTCATGCGGTTGAGCATGCTGTAGAGCCCGTCGCCCGCGGCCAGTTCGCCGTGGGTGCCGGACTCCACGATCCGGCCCTCGCGCAGCACGATGATGCGGTCGGCATGCCGGATCGTCGCCAGCCTGTGGGCGATGATCAGCGCGGTGCGTCCCTCGAGCAGCCGGGACAGCGCGCGCTGGATCTCGAGCTCGGTGTAGCTGTCGACGTTCGCCGTCGCCTCGTCGAGAATCAGGATCGGCGAATCGGCCACCAGGGCGCGGGCAAAACTCAGCATCTGGCGCTGACCCATCGACAGGTTGACGCCGCGCTGGTCGAGGATGGTCTCGTAGCCGTCGGCGAACCGGGTGATGAAGTCATGGGCTCCCACCGCGCGGGCGGCCGCGACCACTTCACTGTCCTCGGCACCGCTCGCGTAGCGGATGTTCTCGAGAATGCTGCCGGAGAACAGGTACGGTTCCTGGAGAACCACCGAGATGTGACGGCCGAGCGAGTTCTGGGTGACGTCGCGCACGTCCATGCCGCCGACCAGCACCTGGCCGCTCCACACGTCGTAGAACCGGTGGGCAAGCGAGAGGATGCTGGTCTTGCCCGACCCGGTGGGTCCGACCAGTGCTACGGTTTCCCCCTGCCGGGCCTTGAAACTGATGTCGGTAAGGACCGGTTCGCCCGGGCGGTAGCCGAAGGTGACATGGCGGAACTCGATCGAGCCCGGCGTGCCCAGCAGTGACTGCGCATTCGGCCGGTCCCTGACCTCGATCGGGACATCGAGGACCTCGAAGATGCGCTGCCCCGCGGCCATGGCGCGTTGCATGATGCTGTACTGGATGGTGAGCGAACGGATCGGGTCGAAGAACCGCTGCACGTAGAACAGGAACGCGACCATCACGCCCACGTCGAGCGATCCGTCGAGGACCAGGCTGCCTCCGTACACCACGATGACTGCCATCGCCAGCCCGGTCAGGCCGTCGACGAGGGGAATCAGGACGTTGACAAACCTCGAGGCGAGGCAGTGGGCCCGGACATTCTCGCGCGCCAGTTCACGGAACAGCCCGTAGTTCAGGTCCTCGCGGCCGAGTTCCTGGACCGCACGGACCCCGTGCACGCTTTCCGCCAGTGCGCCGTTGGTCGCACTGCTGGTCTCGCGCGCATGGATGAAGGCCTTCCGGGCCCGGGGCAGCCAGATGATGCGGACCGCGAACAGGACCGGCATCACCATGAGGGTAAGCGCGCCGAGCCGCGGGTCGAGCAACAGCAGGACCACGACGATGCCCAGCAGCAGCACCAGGTCGCCGATGGCAAAGATCGAGGATTCGAGGAATTCCTGCAGGGCCTGGACATCGCCCTGGAGCCTCGACATCAGCCGCCCGATCTCGGTCTGGTCCATGAAGGCCATGGAAACGAACTGCAGGTGCCGGTACATGGCGCGGCGAAGGTCGAACATGAGATGGCCGGCGACGCGGCCGACCAACTGTTCCTGGACCAGGTTGGCCACGAAGTTGACGGTGACCACGGCCAGGAATCCCAGCACGATGATGAGCAGCAGGTCCTCGCCCGCAGAGCCGAGCACCAGGGCCTTGTCGATGGCGGTACGGATCAGCAGCGGGATCGCGAGCTGCGTGCCGGTAAACACCAGCACGCCGAATACGCCAAGCAGGAGCTGTCGACGGTAGGGAACCAGGAAACCCGCGATCCGCCCGAGTACCCAGCGGTCGAAGGCCTTTCCGAACAGCACCTCCTCGACCGAGATCTGCGAGCCGACCACCGCGAGCGGCCTGGTCCGGCGGGGTTCCGCCGCGTGTTCGCCGGCCGTCATGGCCGGGTCTCCGGCGAGGCGGCCTGCAGCCGGTGCAGTTCGGCGAACCGGCCACCGAGTGCGACCAGCTCCTCACGGCTGCCGCGCTCGACGATGCGGCCATGTTCAAGGAACAGGATCATGTCGGCGTGGCGCAGGGAACTCAGCCGGTGGGCGATGATGATCACCGCGCGGGTCCGCGAGATGTCGGCGATGGCATCCTGCAGCCGCGCCTCGGTGGCGGCGTCGACAGCCGCGGTAGAGTCATCGAGCACCAGGACTGTGCTGTCGGGCAGGATGCTGCGCGCGATCGACATGCGCTGGCGCTGGCCGCCGGACAGTGACAGGCCGCGTTCACCCACCAGCGTGTCGTAACCGGTCGACAGGCTCATGATGTGGTCGTGCAGCTGGGCGACGGCGGCCGAACGTTCGATCTTGGTGCCCTCGGCCCACGGATTGCCGTAGGCCACGTTGTGGCTGATGCTGGCGGTAAACAGGAACGCGTCCTGCTGAATGATGCTGACCGCGCTGCGCAGGGACTCGAGCGAGATCGTGCGAATGTCCTGCCCGTCGATGGTGATCCGGCCGCCGGTCACGTCGTAGTAGCGGCCCACGAGCTGGGCGATGGTGCTCTTGCCGCTTCCCGGCGGGCCGACGATGCCGATGATCTGCCCGGGCCGGGCCTCGAAGCTGACGTCGGACAGGGTGCGGGCGTCCGCGGCGGCGGCCGGATAGGAAAAGTCGACGTTTTCGTACCTGAGCACGCCCTCGGAAACCTCCAGGCCCCGGGCCCCGGGCGGATCGGCGATCGAGGGCGCCAGGTCGAGCACGCTGAACAGCCGGCCACCGCAGGTCGATGCCCGGGCCACCGAGTTCGACATCCATCCGATCTGGCGAATCGGCATCTGCAGGATCGCCATGAAGGCGAGGAACTCGGTGAGCTCTCCCAGCGTCAGCGTTCCCTCGATGGTCTTGACGCCGCCGATCCACAGCACCGCGCCCATGGTGAGGAAGAAGGCGAAGTTCATCTGCGCGGTGTTGCGCACGAACAGGGCGACGCGCCGGTGCGAAATCCCCAGGGCCCTCCTGGAGATCCGGTCGAACCGGGCGAGTTCGTGGGCCTGGGCGGCAAAGGCGCGGACCACCCGGATGCCACCGAGGTTCTCCTCCATCGCCCTGGTGAGCACCGACAGCTCGTTCTGCAGCTGCAGCCAGATGTCGCGCAGCCGGATGCGCGCGATCGATGCCGAGACCCCGACGAACGGCACGAAGCCGAAGGCGACGAGTGCCAGCACCTGGTCTATCCGGAACAGGATGACGAACCCGCCGCCGATCAGGATGGCGAGCAGGATCACGCGGAGCATGCCGGTCGTCACGAACATGCGTACACCCTCGATGTCGAGTATGCCGCGGGTCATCAGGTCACCGGTATGGACCTGGTCGTGCCAGGACAGGCTCAGCGACTGCAGCTTGCGGTAGTAGTCGAGCCGCAGGTGATGGGCGATGAAGTGGCCGACCACCTCGCCCTGGTAGTTCTGCACCATGGTGAAGACGCCGCGCAGCAGGCTGACCGCAACCAGCAGCATCGCGGTCTGCAGCAACGCGTCCACGGCTTCGGTTTGCACGCCGGCTGCCGCCGCACCGGCGAGCAGGCCCTGGGCCTGGTCGACCGCGCGTCCGAGGAACTGCGGAACGAACAGCTGGAAGGAGGCTCCGAGTGCCGTCGCCACCATGGCAAGCGCCATTCGGTACGGGTGGCGGAAGGCGAGTTCCGAGATTCGCCACAGCACCCGTCCGTCCAGCCGCGAGACGTACGGGAGGGTGTGCGCCGTCGGGTCGGTGTCAACCCGCCCGCTGCTCGAAACAGTGCTGCTCATGATCGGCGCAGAATATAGGTCATGTTGCCGCGATCGGAAACCGCCGACGACCTCCTGCGTCAGCGCCGCGGGCCCGGGCGGGCGCCTCCGTTCGCCTTCAGGCCCCGCAGCACCTTCTCCGGCGTGATCGGCAGTGCGGTGACCCGCACGCCCACGGCGTTGAACACCGCATTGGCGATTGCCGGCATGATCGGGTTCGCGCACATCTCGCCCGGACCCTTGCCGCCGAACGGACCGTCCGGTGCCGGGCGCTCGAGAATCGCGATGTCATGCCGGGCAATGTCGCCGGGTCCCGGCATCGTGTACTGCGAGAAGTCGACCGGCCCGTGCGACCGGTCCGGGTAGCGTGGCTCGGTGGTCTCGAAGAGCGCGTGGCTCAGCCCCATCCATGCTCCGCCGACCAGCTGCTGCTCCACCAGACGCGGATTGATGGCGCGTCCGACCTCGTAGGCGGAGTTGACCTGCTCCACCGTGACCTCGCCGGTCTCGTCATCGACCGTGACATCCGCCACCAGGGCGGCGTGGGCGTAGCAGGAGACCGGCGTCATCTCGCCGGTTTCCGGGTCGACCTCGGAGAGCGGGATGAGGAAGATGCCGCGGCCGGCCACTGTCTTCCCGTGCCTGAACTGTGCCGCCTGGCATGCGTCCCCGGTGGTGATGCTGCGGCCGGGCGCGCCGCGCACATGAATGTTGCCGCGCCCGTCGGTCTCCAGGTCGTCAGCATTGACCTCGAGTTCCTCCGCGGCGGCCTCCAGCATGATGGCGCGGGCTTCCTTCGCGGCAACGATGACCGCGTTCCCGACCCGGTGGGTGCCGCGCGAGGCGAAGGATCCCATGCAGTGCGGACCGGTGTCGCTGTCCGCGGTATCGACGTACACGTCCTCGACCGGGACGCCCAGGGTTTCGGCGGCAATCTGGCGGGTCACGGACTTCATGCCCTGGCCGAGGTCGATCGACGACAAGGCGATTGCGAACTTGCCGTCGGGACCCGAATGGACCAGCGCCTGGCTGGGGTCTCCGCCCAGGTTCATGCCGATCGGGTAGTTGATGGCGGCGAACCCGCGCCCCCTGTGGACCGTCATGATCAGCGTCTCCTCAGCCCGGCGTTGGTGGCAAACCGGCTGTAGCGCCCCGGTGCCGGGGTGCGCGGCGCCTGCGGAGCGGGCGGCGCCTCTTCGGTGCGCGGTGGTTGCGGAACCGCGCCCGGCTGCCAGGGGGGCGCGGCCGCCGGGTGGGCGTAGTTGGCCGCGTCGCCGGACCGGGCGGGAGTCCCTGAGGTGGCGGTGTCCTGTCCTGGTGTCGGCGCGATGGTCCGGCGCTCGCCGCGGCCGGTCCGCCCTGCGCGGCGTTCGCCGATGCGTCCGTCCCGGTCGGTGACCGTCGGCGGGATCGCGGCACGCTCGCCGCCGCCCTCGCGGGTCGATGCCATGGCGTTGAAGGCATCGCCGATCGTCCAGCCGGCCTTCTGTGCGGCGACCTGGGCGCATTCGATCAGCGCGCAGTTCTTGGCGGTCCGGCGATGCGGTTTCATGTCGCCGTCCCGGTAGGCGTTCAGGATCCGCAGCTCCACCGGGTCCATGCCGATTTCGTGCGCCACCACGTCCATGTGGCTCTCGATCGCAAAGTCTACCCCGGTGATGCCGAAGCCGCGCATCGCGGTCGCCGGGGTCCGGTTGGTGAACACGCACAGGATGTCGGAGGAGACGTTGGGGATGGTGTATGGACCGGGCAGGTGGCCGGTCGCCTTGATGATGGCGTAGCTCGACAGCCGGGTGTAAGCGCCGGCGTCGAAGTAGCCGGTGAACCTGCGTGCCACGATCCGTCCGTCGTTCATCACCCCGTCGGTCAGGTACCACCGCTCGGCTCCGCGCGGCGCGCCGACCTGCATCTCCTCCGCGCGGTCCCATGCGAAGCGGACGGGCCGCCCGGTCAGCATGCAGCCGAGCAGCGCCATCGGCTCGACGATGCTGTCCACCTTGCCCCCGAAACCGCCGCCGACGGTGCCGCCGATGAAATGCAGCCGGTTCGAGGGCAGATCGAGGAGTTTCGACGCGGTTGCCAGGGAGAAGAACAGGGCCTGGGTGCTGGTGTAGCACACGAAGCGGCCGTTGGTTTCGGGCGCCGCGATCGCGCCGTTGGTCTCGATCGGCGCCTGTTCGATCGGTGACATCTCGTAGCAGCCCTCGATCACCCGGTCGGCCGAGGCGAGTGCCGACTCGACATCGCCGAACCGCAGTTTCTGGTGATCGTAGGTGTCGTGGTAGTCGAAGCTGTTGTTGGGGTAGGTATCATTGACCACCGGAGCCCCCGGCGCGAGCGCCTCCTCGACGTCGAACACGCAGGGCAGTTCCTCCCAGCTCACCCGGACCTCGGCGACCGCGTCGTTGGCGCGGGCCTCGCTGTCGGCGATCACCGCGGCCACGGGCTCGCCGCGATAGGCGACCTTGCGCGTCGACAGCAGCGGTTCATCGTCGCGCCCGAAGTCCATCAGGCCGAGCAGGGTGTTGAGATTGTTGGGCACGTCGGCGCCGGTCAGCACACGGGCCACTCCGGGCATGCGTTCGGCCTGCGAGGTGTCGATCGACCGGATCCGGGCATGGTGATGCGGGCTGCGCACGCAGCGCATGTGCAGCAGTCCCTCGAACAGGTGGTCGTCGTAGAACGGCGACCGGCCGGTGACGTGGCCCAGAATATCCTGGCGCCGGGTCGGCTTGCCGACCTCGACCAGGTCATCGTCGCGTTCGTCGGCAAACAGGTCCTTGCGAAACTCGACCGTCATGACCGGCCTCCTCCACCTTCGCCGGCAACATCCAGCACCGCGGCAATGATCGGTTCGTACCCGGTGCACCGGCAGATGTTGCCCGAGAGCGCGTGCACGACCTGGTTCCGGTCGGGATGCGGGGTACTCTCGAGCAGGGCGGTGGCCGCCATCAGCATGCCCGGGGTGCAGAACCCGCACTGGGCCGCGAAGTGGGCCATGAAGGCCTCCTGCAGCGGGTGGCTGCCGTCGCCCGGCAGACCGCCGGCGGTCGCGACCGAGCGCCCCTCCACCGTCTCGGCAAGTGTCAGGCAGGACAGCCCCGGCACGCCGTCGATCAGCACGGTGCAGGCGCCGCAGCCTCCCTGGGCGCATCCCCGCTTCGCGGTCAGGTCGCCGACACCGCGGCGCAGCACGTCCAGCAGGTTGGCGCCATCCTCGACGAAGACCGCCTTCTCGGCTCCGTTCAGCCGGAACTGCAGCGGCTTGCGCGCCATCTAGTCCTCCCCGTCCTCCAGCAGCAGGCGGCGCAGGTGCACCGGTGCAACCTCGGCGCGGTACCAGCCTGACGCCAGTGCATCATCCGGCGGGTCAAGCCCGCGGGCGGCCGCGGCGAGAGCGCCGACGATCCCGGCCGCATCGAGCCGGCACCCCTCGAGCGCACGTTCGGTCTCCGCAGCCCTCAGCGGCCGCGGCGCCATCGCGCTCCAGGCAATGCGCGCGCCCGAAATCCGCCCCGCGACCACCGGGATGCTGGCGGCGAGGGCGAGAACGGGTGCGCCGGTTGGCCGGACCCGGGTGACCTTGCGGAACCTGAAGGTTCCGGCCTCGGGCCGGGTGAAACTGACCGACCGGACAACCTGGGAGCCGGTCGCGCCGGTGTCCCGGAGCAGGTCTGCAAGCGGGCGGGACGGCCCGCCGGCGCATGCGGCCTCGGCGTCGAGCGCCAGCAGGGCCGCCGCCATGTCGCCGTAGGGGTGCGGAGCGAACAGGTTGCCGCCAACCGTCGCCTGCGCCTGCAGGGCCGGCCCGCCGATGGTGCGTGCCACCGGGTGCAGGAAGGCGAGCGCCGGATCGGCGAGCACCTCGCGCATGGTCACGCCTGCGCCCAGGGTGACCGTCGGGCCGGACGACGTGATCCGCTTCAGGTCCGGGTCGGTGGTGCGGACAAGGATGCCCAGGTTGTCCGCGCCCTCGTTGACCGCGCGCATCAGCAGGGTGCCGCCGCCGAAGTAGCGGGCCGACCGGTCGTGTGCGACGGCCCTGGCGGCCTCGGCGACGGTGGGAACGCACTGGACGGTCACGGTCATGGTACCGGCCTCATGTCAGGGCGCCGGCAAGGTGAGCGCGGATCGCGTCGAATCCCGCCTGGTAGATCGCGTCACCCACCAGGGCGCCCAGCGCCGCAGCCTCGCCCGGTCTGGTGTCGAACCGGCCGCGCCAGTGCCAATAGGTGCGATCCCCGTCGGTCACCGGCAACAGCCGCACGCGAGAGACATAGTTGAATATCGGGATCGGGGTATCAAGCAGGCAATAGCTGTACGCGGTTTCGATGTCGGACAGTTCCAGCAGCTGTTCGCGCAGCACCGACCCGTCCTCGAGCCGGAACCGGCGCACGCAGCCCACCGTGTCCGCCGGCCTGCCGCGTTCGATCTGGCTTTCGGCGATGGCGGGGTGCCAGCGGTCGTGGCCGTTGAAGTCGCGCAGGACCCCCCACGCCTCGTCGATGGGGTGTTCGAGAATGGTGCTGCGTTCGACCGTGACCATGACCGGTCATCCCGCGCCGAAATGCCGCTTCAGTGCGTCGAAGCCGGTCTGGAACACGTCGCGGGAAATCCCGTTGACCAGATCCTCCTCGACCTCCGGCTCGCAGGAGAACTCCGCCGACCATTCGACGAAACAGCGATCGCCGTCGCTGACCGGCGTGAGCCTGAGCGTGGCCACGTAGTCGGCAAGCGGCATGGGAGAGTCGAGGATCGAGTAGGTGCACACCAGGTCGTAGTCGCTCAGCGCGAGCAGCTGTTCACGGATCTGGTCACCGTTCTGCAGACGGAAGTTGCGGATGCACCCCACCCGGTCCGCCGGTTCGCCCTCCTCGATGTGGCTCTCCGCGATCCTCGGGTGCCAGCGCGGCAGGCCGTTGAAGTCGCGGACCCGCTCCCATACCCGCTGCGCCGGCGCATCGACCACGCTGGATACGTAGACCCGGGCCATGGTCACGATCCCCGCCGGTCGCCGTCGTCACCCGTCGCCGGGTCGGTACCGCCACTGTCCGGTGCCTCGCCAGCCTTGTCCCGGCGCTCGGTCTCCCGCGCGATCCGCTGCATGTCCGCAGCCTCCCTTATCAGCCCCGGCTGGCGAGAGAGGTTGGAGCCGTCGATGCCGATGTCGCTGAGCAGGCTGTCGACGAGGGGCGCCTGGACCCGGTAGCGCAGGGCCGAGTTGATCACTTCGTCAGTGGCGTTCCCCCGTCCTCCGCCCTGGTCGGTGCCCAGACCGTCGAGTTGCATGATGCGGATGTCCTGTATCTTCTCCAGCGGCTTGACCGAGGCGGCAATGATGCCCTCGACATGTTCAAGCAGCTTGCGCCGGAACAGGTTGAGCCGGGCGTCGTCGCTCAGCACGTTCTCGGCCTCGTTCAGCAGCCGGCTCGCTTCCGCCTCGACCTCCGCGCGCACACGCTCGGCCTCTGCCGCGATCAGCCGCTCGTCCGCGGCCTTGCGCGCAATGGCGAGGTCGACCTCGCGCCGGCGTCGCGCCTGCTCGATCTCCCTGGCGGTGATGACCTGTTCCGCCGCCTCGGCCGCGCGGGCGCGGGCGTTCTCGGCCTCGATCGCAGCCTCCGACTCGGCAAGCGATTCCCTGTAGAGCGCGACGGCCCGCTCGATCTCCACCAGCCGCACCGCCTGGTCGCGCCGGATCTCCAGTGCCCGGCGGTCCCGGTCCTGGCCGATGCGGGCCTCGTCGAGGCCGCGTTCGGCGGCGATCCGGGCGCGCTCGACCTCCTCGCGCGACGCGATCTCGGCCTCGCGCAACGCTTGCAGACGCGAGACCTCGAGCTGTTCGACTGCCCGCTGGCGTTCCAGTCTCGCCTCCTCGAGCGCCCGTTCCCGGGCGACATCGCTGGTTTCCACCACCCGGCGGGCCTCGATCTCCTGTTCGCGCAGGGTGCGCTCGAAGGCTACCCGCTCGGTCTCGACCTGCTGCTGCTGGGCGATACGCGCGGTTTCGGTAGCCTGCCGGGCGGCAATCTCGGCGGTGGCGACGGCAAGGGTGCGGCCGACATCGCGTTCCCTGGTCCGCTCCTCGTTCTCGATCCGCTCGAGCTCGAGATGGGCCTCGCGCGCGATCCGCGCCGTCTCCACCGCCCGTTCGGCGGCAACCGCGGCCTCCTCGATCGCCCGGTTGCGGGTAATCTCGCGGATCTGGATTTCCTCGTCGCTCGAGATCCGGTCGCCGGTGACGGTCCGCTCCTGCCGGATCCGCGCCAGTTCCGTCTGCTCGGTTGCGGCGATCTCGGCGCCGTCAACCTGCATGCGCCGCGCGATTTCCCGCTCCTGCACCTCCTGCTCGTTGCTGATCCGCGCCTCGTTGACCTCGCGCTCCTGCTGGATCCGCGCGCGCTCGGTCGCCTCGCGCGCGGCGATCTCCACCTCCTCGATTGCGCGGCGGCGTGTGATCTCTCGGGCCTCGATTTCCTGCTCGTTGGCGATGCGGACCTCGTTGATCAGTCGTTCCTGCTCGATGCGCGCCCGTTCCGTCTTCTCGCGCGCGGCGATCTCCGCCTCCTCGATCAGACGCTGGCGCTCGATTTCGCGTTGGCGCACCTCGCGCTCGGATTCGATCCTGGTTTCCGCGACGACCTGCTCGTTGGCGATGCGCTGCTTCTCGACCTGCTCGCGGGCGAGGATCTGGGCCTGCTCCGCTTCGGTCTCGCGCTCGGCGCGCTCGCGCACCAGTTCCGTGCGCTGCTGGGCGCGCCGGAACTCGATGTCACGTTCCTGGCGCAGCCGCGCCTCCTCGCTCTCGCGCTCGATGTCGAGGGTTTCCTTCTCGGCCTCGAGGTTCCGGGCCCGGATCCTGATGGTGGCGTCCTGCTCGATGTCGTTGCGCTGCTTGCGGTTGCCCTCGATGTCCTCGATGAGCCGGGTGAGGCCCTCGGCGTCGAACCGGTTGGACGGGTTGAAGTACTCGAGCCCGGTCTGGTCGAGATCGCGGATGGCGACGGATTCGAGCTCGAGCCCGTTGAGGTCGAGCCCCTGTTGCGCCAGCTCCTGCACCCGGCGCACGTACTGGGCGCGCTGCTCGTGCATCTCCTCCATCGACATCTCGGCTGCGACCGCCCTCAGGGCGGAGATGAACTTGCCCGAGAGCAGGTCGTGCAGCCGTTCCTGTTCCATGCTGCGATGGCCCAGCGTCGAGGCGGCGAGGGACACGCCCTCGCGGCTCGCCCTCACCCGTACGTAGAATTCCGCCTCCACGTCCACCCGCATGCGATCGCGCGTGATCAGCGCGGTGTCGCGCTCGCGGACGACCTCGAGCTGCAGGGTGTTCATGTTGACCAGGGTGATGTCGTGGATGATCGGCCAGACGAAGGCGCCGCCGTCGATCACCACCTTTTCGCCGAGGAAGCCGGTGCGCACGAAGGCGACCTCCTTGGTCGAGCGACGGTACAGCCAGTACATTACCCAGTAGATGATGGCGATGACGACGACCGCCAGGATGAACCAGAGAATGATCTGGCCGATGAGATGCCCGGTCATTGCGTGTCTCCCCGCCCGATGCACATGAATGCCCGGGTCTGCTCGGTCAGTGCCCGTTCCACCGGCAGCCGTTCCATCGATGACGCGCCGTAGAAGCCGTGGCAGTGATTGGTGTTTCGCATCATGTAGTCGGCGTCGTCGGGCGTCGCGATCGGCCCGCCGTGGACCAGCACAAGGATGTCGGGCCTGACCGCGAGCGCCGCCTCGGCCCAGCTGTCAACCAGGACAGGGCAGTCGGAGCGGTCGAGCACCGTGTGTGCGCCGATGTCACCGCCGGTGGTCAGGCCGAGATGGCAGACGATGATGTCGGCGCCGGCCTCGGCCATCGCCCGCGCGTCGTCGCGCGAGAACACGTAGGGCGTGGTCAGCAGGTCCTTCGCGGCGGCGCGCGCGATCATCTCGACCTCGAGGTCGTAGGACATCCCGGTCTCCTCCAGGTTGGCCCGGAATGTCCCGTCGATCAGCCCCACCGTCGGGAAGTTCTGCACCCCAGCGAAGCCGGTCTGCTTCAGCCGGTCGAGCCACGGGTCCATCAGCCGGAACGGGTCGGTGCCGTTCACACCGGCCAGCACCGGGGTGCGGCGAACCACGGGAAGCACCTCGGATGCCATCTCGAGCACGATCGCGTTCGCATCGCCGTAGGCCAGCATGCCGGCAAGCGACCCGCGCCCGGCCATGCGGTAGCGCCCGGAGTTGTAGATCACGATGAGATCGATGCCGCCGGCTTCCTGACAGCGCGCCGACAGCCCGGTTCCGGCGCCGCCGCCGACGATCGCCTCCCCGCGCGCCGCCTTGGCGCGCAGCCCGGCCAGGATGGCATCCCGTCCGGTCACGGTCGCCCGCCCAGTCGAACCGGTCGTTCCGGACCGTGAAGGGCCCGAAAGCCGGTCACCACCTCGTCGCAGAATTCGCGGTCGTTGATGTGCCACGGCACCCTCAGCAGCTGTCGGGCCGCTGTCTGGTGGACGGTTTGTTCCAGTGCCTCGAACAGCGCCGCGGTAGCGTCCGGATCGTGGAACGGGCGGTCCGGCGCATCGAGGTCCGACACGCCGCCCTCGGGCAGGTAGAACCGGACCGGTCCTTCCATGCGGTTGAGCCGCTCGCCGATCCAGCGCCCCGTGCGCCGGTTTTCCTCCGGGCTGGTCCGCATCAGCGTCACCTGGGGGTTGTGCCGGTGAAACCTTCGGTCCCGGTAGTGTTCGGGAACCGTCTCCGGCGGGCCGAAGTTCACCATGTCGAGGGCGCCGCAGGAGCCGATGTACGGGACCCGGGTGCGGATGATGGCGCCGAACCGGTCCTCGGTCGCCGGGAACACGCCACCCATCAGCATGTCGCAGATTTCGGTGGTGGTGATGTCCATCACCCTGTCGATCTCGCCGCTCTCGACCAGCCGCTCCATCGCCTGGCCGCCGGTTCCGGTTGCATGGAAGACCAGGCATTCGATTTCCGGGCCGAGCTGCTGCGCGATCTGCGCAACGCAGGTGGTGGTGACACCGAACATGGTAAGACCGACCGTGCCGGCCCGGTCCGGTTCAGGCGGCTGCCGCTTGCGGCCCGCAACCATTCCGGCGAGCGCGTGCGCGGCATTGCCCAGGATCTGCCGGGTGATCGAGTTCAGTCCCTGGATGTCTGCCACGGCCGGCAGCAGCTGCAGGTCCGACGCACCGATGTACCGGGCAACGTCACCGGCCGCGACGGTCGAGACGATCATCTTGGGCACGCCGACCGGCAGGCTGCGGAACGCAGGTGCCGCCAGCGCCGTTCCGCCCGAGCCCCCGGCCGAGAGCGCGCCGGCGATGCCCCGCTGTTGTCCGATCCAGCGTTCGAAGGCCCGGGTCATTGCCGCGACCGAACTGCCGCGGTCCCTGGTGAAGACGGCACCGGTGCCACGCGGGTGCAGTGCCGCGACCTGGTGCGGCGGCACGTCGGCGCCCGATGGCCTGCCCGAGGTCGACAGGTCGACCAGTCGGGTCTCAAGCCCGTGCGAGACCAGGATGTCACGCATGAAGCGAAGCTCCGCTCCCTTGGTATCGCAGGTCCCGGCAACGATGACGAAGCGCTCCTCGCCCGGAGACGTGCGAGACGGCGGCGGCACCCGGAGCGCGGCCTGCCGGTCCGGCAGCCCGGCGGTCTCGAACCTGGCCGCGGTTTCGATCACCCCAACCGGTACCGGGGCGGACCAGCGGGTTGGCGGATGCGGGTTGGAGATGTAGATACGCCGCGGACCCGCCTGGGCAGGTTCCGGCGCCGCCGCTTCCTCCGGCTCCGGTTCCCCGGCCTGGCGCCCGACCCCGAGCAGGGTGTGCTGCAGGTCGCGGTCGCCCGCGAGCCGGTGTGAGTCCATCACCCGGGTAATCCTGCCGTTGACCATGATCGCGACCCGGTCGGAGACCTGGGTCGCGACCCCGATGTTCTGCTCGATCACCAGGGCGTTGACGCCTTCCTCGGCAACCAGCCGGATCAGCATCTCGGTCACCTGCGCGACGATGACCGGCGCCAGTCCCTCGGTCGGCTCGTCCATCACCAGCAGGCGCGGATTGAGCAGCAGGGCGCGCGAGATTGCGAGCATCTGCTGCTCGCCGCCCGACAGCTGACCGCCGCCGTGCCGGCGGCGGTCGGCGAGCCGCGGAAAGGTGGTGTAGATACGTTCGATCGTCCACGGACCGCCGGCCCGGTCCGCGGTCATGCGCAGGTGTTCGTCGACACTGAGCGACGGCCACAGCCGCCGGCCCTGCGGCACGTAGCCGATCCCGATCCGTGAAATCGCCGCCGGCGACATGCCGACAATCGACTGGCCCAGCGCCGTGATCTCGCCGCCGGTGACCGGCAGCAGCCCCATGATGGCATTGCACAGCGTGGACTTGCCCATGCCGTTGCGCCCCACCACCGACAGGGCGCCGCGTTCGAGTGTCAGCTCCACACCCTGTAGCGCGAGCGATGCGCCGTAGCGCACGTCAAGTGCACGGACCTCGAGGACCGGACCTGACGTGGGTGCCGGACCCGGCCGCGGCGCAGGGCGCGCCGCCGCGAGCCTGGAGCGTCCCCTGATCGGACTTCTACCCATGGTCCGGTCCCGTGCCGAGGTAGATTTCCTGTACCATCGGATCGGACTCGATCTCGTCCGGGCTCCCTTCCCTGAAGATCCGGCCATTATGCATCAGCGTTACCTGGTCGGATACCTGCAGGGCCACGTCCATGTCGTGCTCGATGACGATGTAGCCGATGTGGTCGGGCAGGGTACGCAGGATGGTGATCAGGTCGCGGCGCTCGGTCGGTGACAGTCCCGCGGCCGGTTCATCGAACAGGATCAGGCGCGGTGCGCCGGCGAGCGCGAGCGCGATCTCCAGCTGACGCTGCTGTCCATGCGACAGTTCCGAGACCGGGGTCTGTTCGACATCGTCGAGGTGAACGGCATGTGCGAGGTCGAACGCCGCCTGCATCACAGCGTCGTCGCGGCGCGGCCGGACCATGGAATACCGCGCCCGGGCGACGCCGCGGCAGGCAAGATAGATGTTGTCGATGACCGCCAGCCCGCCGAACAGCAGCGAGATCTGGTAGGTCCGGCGCAGACCGCGCCGGATGCGTTCATGCGGCGGAAAGTCGGTGATGTCCTCGCCGAACAGGCGGATGGTGCCCGAGGTGGGCGGGTGGTCGCCGGTGATGCAGTTGAACAGCGTGGTCTTGCCGGCGCCGTTCGAGCCCAGCACGGCGCGGCGTTCCCCGGCGCCGACCGTGAGCGTGACATCCTCGATTGCGGACAGGGCGCCGAAGTACCGGCTCACTCCACGCAGTTCCAGCGCGCTGGCGTTTCCGGTGGCGGACAAGCGCTGTGCAATCGCCTCCCTCATGCCGGCCCTCCGGTCTGGCCGCGGATCGCCCGGTAGAGTGGACTGCGCTGGCGATCGCGGGAGGCAATCCTCTCGCGGGTGCGGTCCCACAGGCCCAGCACGCCATCGGGCGACCAGAACACGATGACCAGAAACCCGGCGCCGATCAGCAGCTGGAACCGCTCACCCGACAGCCCGAGCGAGACCAGGAAGTCGAGTGCGAAGGTGCGCAGCAGGACGTAGATGATGGCCCCGATGAAGGGGCCGATCGGCCGGCCCAGGCCGCCGACCACGGCAATGATCAGGATATCGATGACCGGGCCGATCCCGGCGGTGCCCGGAGAGACCTGGGCATTGAGCCACACCAGCAGCACGCCGGCAACGGCGGCAATCGCGCTTGCGAACGCGTAGGCGGCGATGCGGTGCATGACGACGTTGAAACCGAGCGCCTCCATGCGCCGGGGATTGTCGCGGATGCCCTGGAGTGCCAGTCCGAACGGTGCGCGCGAGACGTACAGGACCAGAAAGTAGGCGAGTGCCGCGAAGAAGAGGGCGAGGTAGTAGAACGGAACCGGCTGGCGCCAGTCGACGCCGAACAGCGGAGGCGGAAGCACACCGTTGAACCCGCTGAACCCGTTGAAGACCACGTAGTTCTGCCGGGTGAAGTAGAAGAAGGCCGAAGCGATCGCGAGCGTGATCATGATGGTGTAGATGCCCTGGGTGCGCACGGCGAGTGCGCCGGCGAGCGTACCGAACAGGGTGGCGATGGCGATTGCCAGCGGGACCGTGATCCACCATGGCCAGCCCAGCGAGATCTGGGTGATCGCGCTGTCGCCAAAGATTGCCACCATGTAGGCCGCGCACCCGGCCACCGACATCTGTACCAGGCTCACCATGCCGCCGTAGCCGGCCAGGAACATCAGGCTGAGCGCGATCATGCCGAGGATGAACGCCCAGCCGAAGATCTGGAACAGGACGAAGTCGCCGGCGAATGCCGGCATCAGCAGCAGGATCAGGCCCAGGAGCCAGGCGGCGGCGGTCCGTGGTCCACCCGGTTGCATTCCGCTCACCGTCTAGGTCCTCCGCCCCATCAGTCCCTGCGGACGGAAGGCCAGCACCAGCACCATGATCAGGAAGGTCAGCACCACGGCGTAGGTCGGCATGTAGACCGAGCCGAACTGTTCAGCGAGCCCGATCAGCAGGGCACCCAGTGCGGCGCCGACGATGGAACCCATGCCACCCACGATGACCACCACGAGAGAGGCGAGCAGAAAGCGGATGTCCTCGCCCGGAGCCAGGGACTGGAAGGTGCCACCGACCACGCCGGCAAGACCCGCGAGGCCGGCGCCGAACGCGAATACCAGCACGAATACCCGTTGCACGCCGATCCCCGAAGCGGCAAGCATCTCCCGGTCGTCGACACCGGCCCGGATCAGCATGCCGATCCGGGTCCGGTTGAGCGCCATCCACATGGCGAGCCCGATCGCCACCGATGCGAGGAAGATCACGATGCGGACAAGAGGATACTTGAGGTAGACCACCGCGCCGCTGCTCTTGATGGCCGAGATCACCGGGAGCACCATCGGGCCCTGCAACCACTCCGGGGTCGAGATCTGGTAGAAATCCCCGCCCCAGATCCAGAGCATGAGATCGGCGACCACGATCGAGATGCCGATGGTGACCAGGGTCTGGCGCAGGTCCTGGCCCTCGATGCGGCGGAACACCAGTGTCTGCAGGACGACGCCGATGGCCGCAACCAGCAGGAAGGCGACCACGAAGCTGAGCAGCCACCATCCCGTGGCCTCGGCAATCTCGAACCCGATGTAACCGCCGAACAGGTACAGGGATCCGTGCGCCAGGTTGACGTTCTTCATCAGGCCGAAGATCAGGGTAAACCCGCTGGCGACCAGGAAGTACAGGCCACCGAGGGTGATGCCGTTCAGCAAGGCGTTCAGGAAGATCTTCTTGCGCCCGAGTACGGCAACAACACCGGGGGGCCAGTGCGCGAACACGGCAACCAGCAGCAGGGCGAGCGCGATGGCAATCACGGCTGACCACGCCGGGTGTGCCCGGACGAACGCTGACATCATGGTGCGGACCCGGCCTCGTGGACCCGGCCGTGCCCCGGTCCGGCCTCCATCTCGTTCCCTCCTGCCCGCAGGCTCGCACCGGAGCGATCATGGCGAAGAACGCGTTCGAGATCAAACGCCCGCACCCGGTGATCCGGGCTCAACCTGCGCTGGAACGGTGCAGGTGGCCGGGATATGGTGGCCGCGGCATTTGGTGAGCGGAAAGGACGCGGGATGACGGGGTCGACCGTGATCGCCAGCATGCGCTACCGGGATGCGCCCGGCGCCATTGCCTGGCTGTGCGATGTGCTCGGGTTCGAACGCCACCTGGTCGTCGAGGCCGACGACGGCAGCATCACCCACGCCCAGCTCACCCACGGGACCGGCATGATCATGCTCGGCTCGCAGCGGGGCGACGGCCCGACGGTGTCGGCATCGGGCACCTACATCGTGGTCAGTGATGTCGACGCTGCCCACGAGCGGGCCCGGGCGCGTGGCGGCGAGATCGTCATGGAGCCGGAGGAACAGCACTACGGCGGTTCGCTGTTCGGTGTCCGCGACCCGGAGGGAAGGGACTGGTATGTCGGCAGCTACGATCCCTGGGCCGGGGATGACTGAGCGCGCCTACGCGGACCCGTCAATCAGTCGGCGTACCGGGGCGAAACTGCGACGGTGCTCGCCCGTGGGACCGAGACGTTCGAGTGCTGCCCGGTGCTCCGCCGTCCCGTATCCGGCGTTCCGCTCCCATCCGTAGCCGGGGTGAATGCCGGCGAGGGTCGCCATGTGATCGTCCCGCGCGACCTTGGCCACGATCGATGCCGCGGCAATCGTGATTGACCGGCCGTCGCCGCCGACCACTGCCTGGGCCGGGCAGTCCAGGGGCGGGCAGCGCGGTCCGTCGACAAGCACCATGTCGGGCACACGCTCCGCACGGGCCGAAAGCGCCGCGACGGCGCGCTGCATGGCGAGCATGGTTGCCTCGAGCACGTTGAGCCGGTCGATCTCCTCGCGGTCGGCCCGGCCTTCGCCGGCAAGCGCCACTGCCCCGAGCCTGGCGGCAATGGCGCGGCGTTCGTCAGCTCGCAGCAGCTTCGAGTCCCGGATCCGCCCGGCGAGATCCGGCTCGAGACGGTTGCGGTCGAGCAGGATCGCGACCGCGAACACGGGACCCGCCAGCGCGCCTCGACCGACCTCGTCCACACCTGCGATGACGGGAAGTCCGACACCGTCCTCGATCGTGAAGTCGGGACACGGCACCGGCACGCTCAGTCCTCGAGGCGGAGACACAGCTGCTCCCCGTCCCGTCCCGGTCGGCGAAACAGGGTGGTGTCGAGATCGCGTCCCCTGGTCTCGCGCGCCAGTCCGAAACGGCGGCGTGCGAGGGTGAAGCGGCGCGCAATCAGTTCGGCAAGCGCACCGGTCCCGGTCTGCCGTTCACCCCAGTTCGACCGGTACAGGGCACCGCGACGGGTCTGGCGGATCGCCGAGAGCACCCGGTCGGCACGGTCCGGGTAGTGTTGCCGGAGCCATTCGTCGAACAGGTCTGCAACCTCGCCGGTCAGGCGGATCAGCACGTAGCCCGCACCGTGCGCGCCGGCCTCGGCCGCGCGTTTCAGGATGATCTCGATTTCGTGGTCATTGATCGAGGGGATGACGGGGGCGACCAGGACATGAACCGGAATTCCCGCGTCGGCGAGCCTGCTGACCGCCTCCAGCCTGCGGTGCGGCGCCGGTGCCCGGGGTTCCATGCGCCGGCACAGGTCCCGGTCCAGCGTCGTGACGCTGATCGCGACCGAACAGAGGGAGCGCTCGGCCATCTTCTCCAGGATGTCGAGGTCGCGCAGCACGAGGTCCGACTTGGTGACGATGGTCACCGGATGGTTGCACTCGGCCAGGGTCTCGAGGATCGACCGGGTGATCCGCATTGTGCGTTCGACCGGCTGGTACGGATCCGTGTTGGTCCCCAGAGCGATGGGGGCGACGGTGTAGCGGGGCGCGGCGAGTTCCCCGCGCAGCAGGGCGGCTGCGTCGGGCTTGGCGAACAGCCTGGTCTCGAAGTCGAGGCCCGGCGACAGGCCCAGCCAGGCATGGGTCGGCCTCGCGAAGCAGTAGACGCATCCGTGTTCGCAGCCGCGGTAGGGGTTGATCGACCGGTCGAAACCGATGTCGGGCGACTTGTTGCGGGCGATCACCGTGCGGCTGCTGTCCGGCGTGACCGTGGTTTGCGGCCGCGGCCCCGGTTCCTCGTTACGCCAGTCGTCGAAGGTCCGGACCCTCTGCTCGGTCTCGAACCGGCCGCTGCGGTTGCTGATCGCACCTCGTCCCTTGTGCGCCGTGTCCGGGCGCTCGGCAAGACCGGTGTGATCGGTTCGACGCATCATGCCCCACCATGGCATGAGTTCGTGATCAAATCAAGAACAAATGTTGGATCAATGCGTGTCCCCGGAAGTCACTGCGTGCCCGGACGCTGCGGTGCCGGCACCCTCACCAGCAGGATCAGCAGCAGTCCCGCCAGCCAGAAGACCAGGATGGTCGCCATGCCGGCGCGCTGGCTTTCGAACAGCAGCGTCGCCCAGCCGAACAGCATCGGGCCGAGGAAGCTGGTCGCCTTGCCCGAGAACGCGTACAGGCCGAACATCTCGGTGCGCATGTCGGCCGGCGCGATCCTGGTCATCAACGTGCGGCTCGATGCCTGGATCGGGCCGATGAACACGCACAGGCCGAGACCGAAGATCCAGAACCACAGCGAAGTCTGCGCCATCAGGGTCGCGAGCCCGAAGCCGAGCAGCCCCGCCAGGCTGATCACGATCACGGCCCGCGAGCCCAGTCGGTCGTCGAACCACGCGAAGGCGAAGGCTCCGAGACCGGCGGTGACGTTCATCGCGATGCCGAACTGGATGATCTCGGCAAAGCTCATGCCGAAGGTTCCGGCGGCATACAGGCCGCCGAACTGGAACAGCGTCGCGAGCCCGTCGGCATAGAGCATCCTCGCCAGCAGGAACATGGCGGTGTTCCGGTGCTGACGCAGGTTGCGAAGTGTCGTGTACAACGATACCAGGCCGGACCGGACCGCTTCGCCGACCCGCTTCGCTTCGCCCGGCGGATCCGGAACCCACAGGTAGTACGGCCAGCCGAACAGGATCCACCAGGCGACGACCACCAGTGCCGTCACCCGGACATGTTCCGCGGCATCGGTATCGAGTCCGAACGGGGGCGTGTCCGCCTGCACGAAGACCAGCAGGCACAGGACCAGACACAGGATTGCGGCGATGTATCCGGATCCCCAGCCCCAGCCGCTGATGCGTCCGATCCGGTCCGGCGGGGCTACGGTTCCGAGGCTCGAATTGTAGAATACGGTAACCAGCTCGAAACACAGTGTCGCGATGGCAACCGCCACCATGGCGAGCGGGATCGACGATTCCTCGGGCGTGACCAGCCAGAGTGCGGCGGTTGCGGCCAGGCAGACGGCGGTCAGCGACCCGTTCCAGACCCTGAACCGTCCGCCCTGGTCGGCGATCGCGCCCACGATCGGGCCGAGCAGGGCGACCAGAAGCCCCGCCGCCGTGATCGCCTGGCTCCACAGGAAGGATCCGAGGATCTCGTCGCCCACCACCGCCTGGGAGAAGTAGGCCGCGAACACGAAGGTCACGATGATGGTTGGATGGGGTGAATTGGCCCAGTCGAAGAGGCACCACGAGACGATGGTCCGCAGGTTGCCCCGGTGTCCACGGCTTGTCATGGCGATGGGGCCTCGGTCAGGGCCCTGAAGTGGCTGCTGGCAACCGACAGGACGGCGAGATCGATATTGGGCATGGCCGCGAGGTCGTCGAGAAGGCGCTGCGTGCGTTCGACCGCTCCAGGCCTGCGCGACAGCCAGGCCTCGATCGAGGTCGCTTCTCCGGTGGCCAGGATACCGCGGGTGATCGCGTACTGGTGCGCGGTGATATCCTGCGTGATGTTCTCCGCCGCACGGGTGTCCCACTGGCTGGAAGCCGGCAGTGACCGGGCGGCCGTGCACAACCGGTCGATGCCGAAATGATCGCCGACGGCGAAGTACGTCCGCGCCACCGCACCGACCGGGATGCCCGTCTCCGCGGCAAGCGCGACCACGTCGCAGCCCCGCGCAAGGGGGGCTGCGGCCGCGACGTCGCGTGCAAGCGCACTCGGAACCCCCGCGGCCTCCCACTCGGCACTGCGCGCGGCAATCTGCCCGCGGACGAAATCGCCGCTCACCTCGTCCAGGACATCTCGCAGCTCCCCGATGCCGGCGGCGTGGTCGGCAACACCCGAAGCGAGATCGAGTGGTCGCGCCCGGTTGTCCAGCATCCAGGCGACCCCGGCATCGGCCAGCTGGCGCAGCGCCAGCAACATGGCGGTCTGGACGGCTGCCGGTACCCGGTTGTCGAGTGCCTCGACGGCACGCCACAGCCGGCGGATATCGAACACGTCTCGCGCGATGATGTAGGCCCGGGTGATTTCATCCGCCCCGTCCCCGGTTCGCTCGCGCACCGTGTTCACGAAGGTCGGGCCGACCCGGTTTATCATGCTGTTCGCGAGGTAGGTGGCGATGATCTCGCGGCGCAGCCGGTGCCGTCCCGGGGCGTCGGGAAACCGCTCGCCGAGCACTCCGGGAAAATAGGCGACGAGGTCGTCTTCCAGCGCCGGATCGTCGGGCAGGTCGGATTCGAGAAGTTCGTCGTACAGTTCCATCTTGGCGTAGGCCATCAGGACCGCGACCTCAGGCCGGGTCAGACCCGCTCCGGCGGCTGCGCGGTCGGTCAGCGCTTCCTCGTTGGGCAGGAACTCGATCCCCCGGTTGAGTTCCATCGGGCCGCGTTCCAGCCTGCGCATCAGCCGGACCTGCGCGTCCAGCCCCGCGGCGCCCTCGGCCTCGGCCATGGACAGCGCCTGCGACTGGTCGTAGTTGTCCTTGAGCACGAGGGCCGCGACATCGTCCGACATCTCGGCGAGCAGCGTGTCCCGATCCTCGCGTGACAACCCTGCGGATTCCATCGCGGTGCCGAGCAGGATCTTGATGTTGACCTCGCGATCCGAACAGGCGACGCCGCCGGAATTGTCGATCGCGTCGGTGTTGATGTGCCCGCCGGACTGCGCATACTCGATCCGTCCAAGCTGGGTCACGCCGAGGTTGGCGCCTTCGCCGATGACCCGTGCGCGTACCTCTTCACCGTCGACGCGCAGCTCGTCGTTGGCGCGGTCGCCGACCGCCTCGTGCGATTCCGAACGTGCCTTCACGTAGGTCCCGATGCCGCCGAACCACAACAGGTCGACATCGGCCGCCAGCATTGCCCTGATCAGTTCCGAAGGCGTGACGGTGTCGGCCTCGATGTCGAACAGGGCGCGCATCTCCCGCGTGGTGGTGATCGACTTTGCCGACCGGTCGAACACGCCGCCGCCGGGCGAGACAAGGGTGCTGTCGTAGTCGTTCCACGACGATCGCGGCAGTTCGAACAGGCGCCTGCGCTCGTGCCATGCGGCTTCCGGTTCGGGATCGGGATCGATGAAGATGTGCAGGTGGTTGAACGCGCCGAGCAACCGGATGTGCCGGGACAGCAGCATGCCGTTGCCGAACACGTCGCCACTCATGTCACCGCAGCCGACCGCCGTGAAGGCGGTGGTCTGGATGTCGGTTCCGATTTCCCGGAAATGCCTCTTGACCGATTCCCAGGCTCCCCGTGCCGTAATCCCCATGCCCTTGTGGTCGTAGCCGGCGGAACCGCCGGACGCAAAGGCGTCATCGAGCCAGAAGTCGTAGTCCTGCGCCACGGCGTTGGCGATGTCGGAGAAGGTGGCGGTTCCCTTGTCCGCGGCCACCACGAGGTACGGGTCGTCGCCGTCACGGCGCACCACGTCGGCGGGAGCAATCACCTCGGTGCCGCGGAAGGTGTCCGTGATGTCCAGCATGCTCCGCATCATGATTTGGTAGCAGCGCACGCCCTCGGCCAGGAACGCTTCGCGTCCGCCGCCGGCCGGCGGCTGTTTCACCACGAACCCGCCCTTCGAGCCCACCGGCACGATGACGGAATTCTTGGTCATCTGCGCCTTCATCAGCCCGAGCACCTCGGTGCGGAAGTCCTCGCGCCGGTCCGACCACCGGATGCCGCCGCGGGCAACCTCGCCGCCGCGCAGGTGAACGGCTTCCAGCTGCGGAGAACAGATCCAGATCTCGACCATGGGCCGGGGGTCGGGGACGGAGGATATCCGGCGGCTGTCGAGCTTGAAGCTGACCGCGCCCGGCGCGTCCTCGAGTGCCGGGCGGAAGTACCCGGTCCGCAGCGTGTTCTGGACCAGGTCGAGGAACAGCCGCAGGATACGGTCCTCGTCCAGGTTCTCGACCGCATTCAGGGTCTCTTCGATGCCGGTGACGAGCCGGGCGCATTCCACGTCGCGGTCCCGGTCGAGCTGCGGGTCGAAGCGGCGCAGGAACAGGTCGATCAGCAGGCGGGCCGCCTGCGGGTTGTCTGCCAGGGTGTCCATCATGTAGGCGTGCGAGAACGTGGTGCCGATCTGGCGCAGGTAACGGGCGTAGCCCCGGATCACCGAGACCTCCCGCCAGTCGAACCCGGCGGCCAGGATCAGGCGGTTGAACCCGTCGTTCTCCAGCGTTCCGTCCATGACCCGGGCCAGCCCCTCGCGGAACCGGGTATCGATCGCGCCAAGGTCCTGAACGCCGCCGTCGCTCCGTTCCATGCGGAAATCGTGCAGCCAGGCCAGGGCGCCGGTTTCCTGGTTGGCGATCCGGTGCGGGGCCTCGGCAAGCACCCTCAGCCCCATGTTCTCGAGGACCGGCAGGATGTCGGACAGCGGGAGCGGCGAGCGGGCGCGTACGAGGATCAGGTGGAAGATCGAGGGGTGGGCGCCCGAGGGACGATACAGCCGTGTCTGCGGAACCCCGGTCTGCTCGACCCGGTCGGCGAGCTGCATGTCCAGAAGCGCCGCCTCGCTGCTCGCCGTTTCCTGGTAGGACACCGGGAAACCAGTGGCGTAGCGCTCGAGCAGGTACAGGGTTTTCTCTTCACCGAGCTCGCGCAGCCCTGTCTCGCGCAGCTGGTCCGACCAGGAACGGCAGAGCGCCTGCACCCGATCCTCGAGGCGGCGGTGATCGACGGCGGGGACCCGTCCGGGCGTGGTCTTGACGATGACGTGCAGTCTCGCGTGCGGCGAGTCTGTCATCTGGGTGTAGTAGGCCGCGACGGTGCCGCCGAAACTGCCCGCCAGCAGGGTGCTGGCACGCTCGCGCAGCCGGGTGTCGTAGCGGTCGCGCGGTATCAGGGCGATACAGGAGACGAAGCGTTCCAGCGCGTCGACCCTGGTGAATACCGCGGTGTCGCGCAGGCCCTGGATGTTGAGCATGCCGGTTGCGGTTGCAAACAGCTCGTCGGCCGTGCACTGGAACAGTTCGTCGCGCGGAAAGGTCTCGAGGATGTTGACCAGGGCCTTGAAATTGTGGCTGGCCCCGCGAAACCGCGCCCTGGCGATAACGTCGCTCACCCGGCGCCTGATCAGCGGGATGGTGCGCGCCGATTGCTGATAGGCGGTCGACGTGAACAGCCCGACCAGGCGGAAAACGCCGACCGCGGTCCCGTCGGTCCCGTTCCTGCGGATGGTGATGGTATCGAGGTGCACCGGCCGGTGCACCGTGGACCTCCGGTTGGCTTTCGTCACCGACAACAGGGGAGGGTTGAGCACGAAGTCGCGTACCTCGCCCGCGGCCAACGATGTTTCCTGCACATCGTCGAATGCCCGCATCGCCGGGTCACGCAGCAGACCGAGGCCTGGCTTGCGGATCAGGGACAGGGTCCCGTCGCCGCCGGTGTGAAAGTCGATCTCGCGCCAGCCAAGAAAGGTGAAGTTGTCGTCAATGAGCCAGTCAAGGAACGCGACCGCTTCCGCGGCCTCGTCCGACCCGTCCACGGCTTCGCGCAGCCGGTCGGTGGCGGCGGTGGCCCGCGCAAGCATCTCGCGCCAGTCGGCAACGGCAGTGCCCACGTCGCCGAGCACGCTCCGCACCGTCTCCTCGAGATCTGACAGTGCCGGTCCCGACTGCCGGCTGACCTGCAGGTGCATGCAGGACTCGAGCGTGACCCCGGGTGCCGGGGGACCGAGACCCTCGTCGTCGACGACGAGTTCGACGAGCGCGCCGGACGGATCCCGCTTCACCCGAATGATCGGGTGAATGACCAGGTGCACGTCATGGTCGAGGCTGCTGACGCCTGCCGTTACCGAATCAACCAGGAACGGCATGTCGTCCGTGATGATCTCGACCACCGAGTGCGGGGAAGACCAGCCATCGACTTCCGGATCGGGATTGTAGGCCCTGATGAGCGGTGTGCCCCGCGGTCTCATGCCGGCACGCGACCAGAACGCCCGCGCCGCGCCGGCGCGGGTGTCCTCGTCCATGTGTGCGACGTATCGTGCCGGAACCAGGGCGTAGAACTTGTTCCGGAATGCCTCGAGTGTCTGGTCGACGGACATATTGCGCATGGTACCGGCCCCCCCTTCGCGAACACTTCCGCGCGCGATGGTCAGCGCGTTGAGACGATAGCCCAGGTGGGGGAGTACGCCCAAGGACAGTGCGTTCGCGGATCCCGACACCCGCGGCGATCAACGGGAGCGGGCGGCATTGCCCTTGAGTGGCGGCCGCGGGCTGGTTCAGGAATGTCGTTGCGAGCAACTGGTCGGTCCCGTGATGGTGTCATGCCGGTCATCCGGCGGGATCGGCTGCGCGTCGTTTCCCGACACCACGCTGGCGGCCGTGCCTCATCGCCGCCACACCGCTGGTCTGGATTCCGGACCAGCCTGGCGATGCCTGGCGTCGGGTCGGCATGCTGCGGGAGCGGACTGTCCGGTTGATCCCGCTGGTCCCCCGAACCGATGCGCCCGACGGCCATGCGCGACCTATCGCGCTGGACGCCGCACGAGGCAGGACCTAGCATGTGATGATGGGGTGGCGCATGCAGCGGGCAAGCGGGCTGACATGGTCGTGAGGACCAGGCCCCACATGCGGGCCCGCCAGCTATACGCGGCCCGTGAAGACAGTGGCTGAGCGAGTGATGCCGTGGATCGCCGAAGGACAGGCCCGGGCGAGTAATGCAGTCATACCGTCCCCATGACGAGTCGGAAACCGGGCAACTGGCCCTGGAGGATCTCCCGGACTGGGGATACCTGCTGAGCGAGATCTACTGGGTCTATCGCCACAGTTCGTCAGGCGGCAGCCCGCCCATCCGCTCGCACCATCGCGTGGTCCGGGAACGCCTGAGACGCGTGACGTCGGGAAATCCGCCCGTGTGCCTGGCGACACCGGAATCGAAGCCGGTGTGCGCCCATCTCGACCGGGCGCTCGACAACGGCAAGCGAACGGGAATGGGACCGCTGGTCCGTTGCATCGACAAGATCGCACCGGCTCTGGCCTGGCAGCAGGGCTACCGCAGCATGCCAGGCAAACTCGACCGCAAGTACGCCTATGCCGAGTTCCTCGGGCCGAGCGGACCGGTGATTGCGGACGACCTGATCCTCGGCTGCGTGCTCTTTGCGCCCAAGACCGTCTATCCGACGCATGCCCATGCCGGAATCACCGAAAGCTATATCTGCCTTTCCGGCGCGATGTCGCAGAACGACGCGGCCGTGTACATGCCTGGCTCGCTGATCCTGAACACGCCCGATTTCGATCACAAGATCACCAGCTGCGCGCTCGAGCCGACGCTCGTGACCTATGCCTGGGTCGGCAGGCCCGAGGCACTCCTGTCATACGAGATGGTGTTCTCCTCCCGCCGCCCCGGCAACAACAGGAAGCCGGCCGGCGGCCGGCCAGCGCCTTGAGTTTCTGAACACATCCCGATGCCGTAACCCTGCGGCACGCCCCCCGTGGTCGGGATCAGCCTGCCGAACGGGTGTCACGAGCGCGGGTCTCATCGCCCTGTGACCGATGGGAGCATTCGATGGATATCCCCGACACGCCGCTGTCAGAGGTTCGCAAGGACCTCCGGATCAAGTGGTACCGCTGCCCGGTCGATCACGCGCAGCTGCGCGAGCTGATGCGCCCCAGCGACCTGCAGGGATGGATCCAGGCCGGTGGCCATCTGGCTATTTTCACCATGACCGGTGGCCTTGCCCTCTACCTGTTCAGCCAGCAGATGTGGGTCGGTTTTGCCCTGGCCCTGTTCGCGCACGGCACCTGCGCGACATTCTTCAAGGGTGTCGCGGCCCACGAGCTCGGACATGGCACCGTCTTCAGGACAAAATGGCTCAACCGCTTCTTCCTGCGGGTCTTCAGCCTGATCGGCTGGCACAATTTCCACGAATATGGGGTCAGCCACACATACCACCACCGCTACACCCTGCATCCCGTCGGCGACCGCGAGGTATTGCTGCCCCAGTACCCGGTCCTGAGACCGCTGTACCTTCTACAGCTTCTCACCTTCAACATCACGGGCGGCCAGATGACGAGCGGCATCGTCCCTGTCATCGGCGGCACGATCCGGACCGCCCTGCGCGGGTACGGAAGCTCGGTCATAACCAACGAGTGGAGCAGGGCCCTCTACGCCACCCACTCAGGAGAGCGGGGAAAGGCTGTGAGGTGGGCCCGGCTGATCCTGCTCTTCCACTGCGGCGTCCTCGCGGTCGCGATCGGGTTCGAGGTGTGGGCACTGCCCCTTGTCCTCAGCTTCCAGCAGTTCACGGCGAACTGGCTGAAACTCCTGGTCGGCATGCCGATGCACAGCGGGCTGCGGAGCAACGTCAACGATTTCCGCAAGTGCGTGCGCTCGATCACGCTCGATCCGCTGTCGGAGTTCATCTACTGGCGCATGAACTGGCATCTCGAGCATCACATGTTCGCCGGTGTGCCCTGCTACAACCTGAAGAAGCTGCACAAGCTGGTTGCGCACGACATGCCCGAGCCGCGCACCCTGATCGGTGCCTGGCGCGAGATGAGCGAGGTCCGCAGGCGCCAGAAGACGGAACCGGGGTACGAATTCGACACCCCGGTGCCGGCACCGACGGTGACCGGAACGAGGGAGGACAGGGCGCTTGCGGCCTCGATCGGCGACATCGCACCCACAGCGCTGGCCTGACTCGGGGCGGCATCGCCCGGACGGCGCTCTCGCAGGACCGCGGCCACAGGCCGGTTCCCGGGTCGCGTGAGTGCGGCTGCATCCGCGTCTCGCCGGCCGCACTCCGGTGACACGCCGGCCGCCATGCCACTGTGGACCGTGGCCAGCGCTGACGGTTCGAAGTGTTGCTGCCTCTCGCGGTTCGGTTCTCCGCGGTCAGAGCGAACGGTTACGGCTTTCATTCGGCCCGAAGTTCGCCATCGGCCGACAGACGCATCCTCCACAAGTCGCGGTATGGAAAAAATCTGCATTCGGTTTGATGATCGTTCCCGGAATACAGATCGCACGCATTCGGGTAAGGGGACTATTCTTCAATGACTTTGGATGTTTATGGAATTTACCTACAAAATGCTCCGGCTTTGTTCCGGGAACCGGAAGTGCGGCATAGCCGCTGCGTGACGCTTGCACCTGCCTCCTGACCGGATACGGGAGGCCACGAACATGACCTCCATGCGTTCGGCCCGCTTTCGATGAACTCGAAGCCGGTTGAATTCGCTGGCGTTTTCGGGCCCTGGCCCTATCCGTTCAGATCACACCCGAGAAACATGCGCCCGTGGTTCTGCGCGGCCTGCAGGACCGAGAACGAACCGGCTGCCGGGTCGATCACGCAGTCGCCCTCGTTGCTGACGGCAGCCAGGAGCTGGCCCTGAAGGTTAACCGGCTTGGCGTGTGGATGCTCGCGCTGGGAGACCTTTTCCATGACGACATCGGTGATGGTGTGAACCTTCCACACCCCCTTGGCCCTGTGCGGCTTCTTCTGCAGGACAAGACAGTACTCCGCCCGACGGCGGGTGCGGTAACCCATCCCGAACGTGCCCTTGTCCCAGGTCACGAGGTCCACGATCGCGAGATCGGTCTCTTTCAGCCACGGGAGGATCCCCTCGCACAGGTGGAACTTGTCCACCCACAGGAACAGGTGCCCGGAAGGAATGAGAGTGCGGTCGATGCCGTGCAGGAATTCCATGATCGTCGCCACGGACATCTGTGCGAGGGCACTTCGTCGCCTGCCCCGGTTCCTGCCCTCGTTGCCGTAGGCCAGCTTCTCGAGGACTCCGCGGTACTGGGGATCGAGGAACGCAACCGGAAAGGTGTCGGCGGGGAGCATCGACAGGAACGCCAGCCCGTCCATCTTCAGCCGGGTATCGGGGATGAGAGCCTCGGGCAGGGTCAACTCCGGGGCGCGGAGGGTGCGGTTTGCCGAGTAGACCGTTCGGGAGCGGGCCCGCGCAGGTTCGTCGACAGCGTCGTGAACCGCTTCAACGTTGCTTGGCATCGCATCTCTCCAGTCGGCACCGGACGGACCGGCGTCGCGGGTCCTGCGAACGGGTTGCCGTTGCAGGCCACGGAGGCCCGGGGAACGCCGACGGCAGGGACCTGAGCTGTTCGTGGCTGCGGGTTTTCATGGTACCGGCCATCGGAGACCCGGCACGGGGTGGTGACATGCTCCGGTGAGGTCCGGAGAACGGGACACCCGGCCTGGATACTCTGCCGGGGCGTCAGCGGGCCCGTCATCCCGCCCGTCGCCTTCACTGGTCAGCATATGGCCACGCGCGCCATCAAGGCCGGGATCGGTCACGAGTGCACACCATGGCCCGCGGTCCGCTCGCACGCCCCGGGCACTCCCGATACGCAGTGCGTCGCTCGCATGACCGGAACCTTCCTGACCTGGTTGAGGTGCGCTCACGTCCAGACCACAGCGTGAGTGCGCACGCCATGGTCGTCAATCGGACGTGGCGTAAACGGGTCATACGGGACGCCGATGTGTCGATCTCATGCATTCGTACGGAGTGAGCTTCGGTCCATACGATCCGGGGTCAGGTCTCCGTGCCGTGCGAATCGCGGGACTGTCCGGCCGGCTGCAGAAGGGGCAAGGCCCGGACGGATCATGCGCCGGGCCCGGGGCCCCGGCCCGATTTACCTCCGTTGATCGACCCGAGTGTCGCGCATCCATCCGCCGAGGACCGCCCGGACCGCGGTGACGAAGGCCATGGGCTGATCAAGGGTGAGGTGGTGGCGGGCTTCGGGGATGCCGATCACCGGTGCGTCCGTACCCATCAGTGTTCGCATGAAGGCGATGACCTGCGGGGTGACGAGCGCGCTGTCGTCGCCGTGGACGAGTGCGACCGGACAGCTGGCGCCGGCGAGATAGGAGTCGTAGGGCTCGGCGAAACGGCGGTGATGCATGGCGCGCGGGTCGAATTTCCAGGTCCAGCCCTCGGGAATGCGCACGAGCGAGGACCGGCCGATGTGTTCGACCAGGAACTCGTTGTCGCACGGCTGTTCCGGCAGCAGCCGGAAGCGGGCAAGGGCGGTCGCGAAGTCCGGGTAGATGCGCCGTGTTCCCATGCGCCGGGGTCGGCGCCGCGCCCGTTCCTCTGCGGACCGGACCGGGGAGTCGGCAAGGATGAGGCCGCGAACGGCGTCGGGATAGCGGTGGACAAGCCGGGTGAGCGTGATCCCCCCGAAACTGTGGCCCACCGCCCAGGCGCGGGGCCCGAGACCGGCATCCTCGATCACCGCAAGCAGTTCCGCCGCCCTGATGTCGGCGTCGTAGAACGGGCGGGTGCCGCTGTCCCCCATGCCCGACAGGTCCGGCGCGGCTACCCGGAAGCGATCGGTGAAGAAAGGAGCGAGGAAACTCCACCAGTGCGCATGGCCGCCGCCGCCGTGGACCAGCAGCAGCCCGTCCGCGTCGTCGGGTCCGTCCCACATCAGGTAGCGAATCGGGCAGCCGTCGGAGACTACCGTATGGCTGCTGCGCGGACGTGCTACCGCGCGAACGTACCACTCCGGACAGCTGGAGTTCAGCGTGAACCCTTCGTCCCCGGACTCCATGGGATCCTCGCGTGCGGGTGGTCGCTGGAATGCGGGTCATACAGATATATGCCGGTTGCGGCAAACCGGAGCCGGGGCGCCTGTGCGAAATCGCCGGACATCTCAATTCACTGGACATGCGGGGCTGCTTCGTACAGGGATTGGACCGGGCAAGAAGGAGGCAGCGGGTGCGATGGTGCAGCTGAAGATAGGCGTCATGGAAATGGTCGAGGCGGCACGCGGCGAGATCGAGGAGGTCGAGCCGGCCGATGCCATCCGCGAGGCGGACGATCCCGACACCCTGGTCATCGACATCCGCGACGTTCGCGAACGCCGGCGCGACGGCTACATCCCGGGCAGCTTTCATTGTCCGCGCGGCATGGTCGAGTTCTGGATCGATCCCGACAGTCCCTACTTCAAGCCGGTGTTTGACGAGAAGAAGCGGTTCCTGTTCCACTGTGCCGCCGACTGGCGTTCAGCGCTCACCGTGCAGACCGTGAACCGCATGGGACTTGGCGGTGCCGCGCACGTGAAGGGCGGGCTCAAGGGATGGCGCGAGGCTGGCGGACCGGTCGTCACGGATGAACAGTAGTTTCCATCCCGAGCGGGTTGCCGCGATCGGGAAGCCTGACCCGGAGCTCGAGGCAATCCGCGGTCTCTGCGCAGCGATCACCGACGCACACCCTCGGATCGATGCAGGGCGCGAACTGCCCGCCGACCTGCTTGAAACCCTGCACAGGGCCGGGCTGTGGCGTCTTGCCCTGCCGCGCACGCTGGGCGGGCGGGAATGGCCGCCGCACAGGCTCGCGCGGGCAACCGCGATCGTTGCGGCTGCCGATGCCAGCGTTGCGTGGTGCCTCGGCCAGGGAACCGGGTGCGCCATGTCGGCGGCGTTCCTCGATCCCGAGCCGGCGCGCGAGGTGTTCGGTCCGGCGGATGCGGTGCTTGCCTGGGGAGCCGGCCAGATGGGCCGCGCCGTGGCCTGCCCCGGGGGATACCGGGTCACGGGGTCATGGAAATTCGCCAGCGGCGGCAAGCATGCGACCTGGATCGGTGGACACTGCAAGGTGTTCGAGGCCGACGGCAGTCCCCGGCTCGATCACCGCGGCCGGCATGCCGACCGCACCGCGCTGTTTCCGCGCGATGTCGCCGACATTCACGATGACTGGTACGTCATGGGACTGAAGGGCACGCGCAGCGAGGGATACACCGTCACCGACCTGTTCGTTCCCGACCGGCTCACGCTCGACCGCGACAATCACGCGGAATGCCGGTCGACGGCGCCGCTGTACCTGTTTCCGACCACCCTGGTCTACGCCGCGTGTTTCTCCGGTGTCGCGCTCGGGATCGCCCGCGGGATGCTCGATGACCTCATCACCCTCGCCGGAGCCAAGACCCAGCGCTCGGCGAGGACATCGATGCGTGACAGCCCGGTGTTCCAGACGAGGATCGCCGAACTCGAGGCGCGCTGGGGGGCCGTCCGCAGCTATCAGCAGGTCACGCTCATCGACGTGTGGGAAAACGTGTGCCGGACCGGTGAGCTGACCTTCGATGACAGGATCCGCATCCGGCTGGCGGCGACCCATGCCATCAGCGAATGCACCGAGGTCACGCACCAGGCCTACCGGATCGCCGGATCGACCGCGATCTTCGAGACCCATCCGTTCGAGCGGCGGTTTCGCGACATGCACGCGGTGTCGCAGCAGATGCAGGGCCGGCACAGCCACTACGAGACGGTCGGCAGGTACATCATGGGACTGGATGCGGAGAACCCGCACCTATAGGGAAGAGACCAACAGACCGCCGCCCGGGCCCGGGCGGCGCACCAGGGGAGAGACCGGATGTCACGTGTTCATGTAATCGCCGTCATCACCGCGAAGCCCGGCAAGCGGGAAGAGGTGCTTGCCAACTTCAATGCAAATGTTCCGGCGGTGCACGCCGAGGACGGCTGTATCGAGTACGGTGCTGTGGTCGACGATGCAGAGGCTTCCTTCGCCGCTCCCTACGGGCCCGACACCTTCGTCGTGATCGAGAAATGGGCCAGCCTGGACCACCTGAAGGCGCACGCGGCAGCGCCACACATGAAGGCCTATGCCGCGAAGAACAGTGATCTGCTCGCCGACCGGGTGATCCACGTCTTGACGGACGCCTGACACCCGGTGAGTGGTGCGAGAGCCTCCGGCCTGCCCGGAAACCGGGTGCGCAGTTTGCGCGCCCGCCATTGTGCCCGGCGTCGTTCGTTGGCCGGGGCTGCCATCCGAACCGGTCGTCGGACGCCACAAGCGCAATCAACCCTTGCGGAAGGGGAACGCGGCGACGCGGGATTGGGCGAAGCTCCAGAAAAGCGGGAAGGGGCGCTGGTCCGGAGCATCGGTAAGGGCGTGCTGAAGACAGGCGTAACCGACCTGTCCCGTTGATGATGGGGCGGTCGACGGAACTCCGACCTGCACCCGGTCGAGGCCATTCTTGACGGCTGGCGACTACAGAAGGGCGAATCCCTGTCACGGGATCGGCCGACAGTCAGCGAGCGTGCCGTCAAGCAGGTCGGCGAGGTGCTCGCATGGTTCTACTCGCCGGGCCTTTCCATGATCGGGCCGATGCCAGAGGCCGGTGACCGCAGGAACGATCGCAAAGCCACGAGATGGTGTCACGGGCGCAGGAGCGGCTCCGGGAACACCCAGCAACAGCGGTCCGGGAATGGCCGCGGAACGGGGTCGGCATGCCGTCGCGCCGCAAATTGCGTCTGTCCCGGACAGCGACCTAGAATTCCCCGTATCCATGGGGGAAGGAGGAATTCTGATGCCGACATTGCTGGAGCCGGCTCGACAGACTCGCATAGAGGCGGCTTACGATGTCGTTGTCGCCGGCGGCGGGACCGCGGGAGTGATTGCTGCCGTTGCCGCTGCCAGGAACGGCGCTGACGTACTCCTCCTGGAGCGCGGCGGTTTCCTGGGCGGCCACCCGGTCACGCAACTGCTTGAGCACAGCGTTGGCTGGTTTGACGCCACGGGCAAGGCCACGGTCGGTGGACTGGCGAATGTTCTCGTGGAACGGCTCAGGCTGGACGGTGGTTCACCGGGACATATACGCGACGACACCGGGTATACGAAATTCAGACTTCCTCTCGAACACGAAATCGTGAAATCGACCGTCACGCAGTGGATCGTTGACGAGAAAATCGACTTTCTGACCCAGACGATGGTGGTCGGTGTGCAGGAGGACAACGACCGGTTGTACGTGCTCGTCGAAAACAAGTCGGGTCGGCACGCCTTCGCCGCCGGCGCGATCGTTGACACAACGGGCGATGCCGATGTGTGCGCGTTTTCCGGTTGCGAATTCCTGAGCCAGGACGGCGCCGAAACGCAGCCGGTCAGCCTGCTGTTCAAACTCGGCGGAGTGAACCACGACAGTTTGCTGGACTATGTTGAAGCCAATGCTGCGGGCTTCAAGCTGGTCGTTGAACCCGGGTGCCTTCGTGACAGGCCCTATGTCAATCTCTGGGGGTTCGGCGAATTCCTGCAACGCGGATATGCCGAAGGCCGGCTCTCGCTTGAACGGAACGAACTTCACTATGCCGGGCACGTGTTGACGAACGAGGCGGTGTTCAATGTCACCAGGGTTGCCGTTGACGCGACCAGTGCGAAGGAGTTGTCACGAGCCGAATCCGTCCTGAGAAGGCAGGTGCTGGAGTTTGCAAGATTCTTCAGGGAGAGCGTCCCGGGTTTCGAAAACTCCTTCCTTGCCGCAACGGCTTCCTGCGTCGGCGTTCGTGAGAGTCGCCGGATAAGGGGATTGACGGTCCTTACCGATGAGGACGTTCGCGCCGGCAGGTCGAGGACCGATGCGGTCGCGAGAGGCGGCTTTCCCATCGACAGCCATGATCCCAGGGGCAAGGGAATGGACGGGACGGAGCATGTTCCCCGGGGCTACGACATTCCGTTCGGTGCCCTGGTTCCGGACCAGGGAGCGAACATTGTCGTGGCGGGACGGTGCATATCGGCCGAGCGAAGGGCCCTGGCGAGTGCCCGCATCAGCGGCACGAGCATGGCAACCGGCCAGGCGGCCGGCACGGCGGCCGCACTGTCGGCACGAACCGGAACACCGATTCGGGAGCTGGTGGTCAACGAGCTGCAGTCGGTCTTGTGCGAGCAGGGCGCGATCATTCACGAATAAGGGTGCGAACAGGAAGACGGCCAGGCGGAGACTTTCACGATCGGGACAGGTTTGAGCAACATCTGAAATGGTTCGAACAAATTTGGGGCTGGTCAGGTTGCGATGGAATTCACCCGCAAACGGGCGCCGGTCCATGAAGTGTTGTCGGGGTGCCGGCAGGTGGGAAATGAACCTCGTTGCGCGTGATGGTGAACCTTGAGGACTTCTTCTGCGCAACCACCTGCGTCGACGATGAGGGAGTGAACAAGGCGCCACCGCGCGCACGCGACGGAACAGCACTGTTCCGGAACCACGGGCCGCATCCACATGACGGGATTGTCCGGGACCTGTCCTTCGGACTGAAGCTCCGGTCACGTCCAGGACAGGGGCGCCCTGCCCGAACCGAACCTCGCGCGACGACAGGCGTCGAGGACTGGCGTACCTGGTCCGGCCTGTCGCCTTCCTCCCGGCGAGGATTTGCGGGTCGCTCAGCTCGCAGCGCCGGCAAGGACCGGTGTGCGGCCTCTTTCCGGCTGTGTGCGGCGCGCCTCGGCGTGGGCCCGTGCGGCGGCGCCGAAGGCTTCGAAGATGCGCTGGTTGTGCTCGTCGATGGGGCGCGGCCATTCCGGGTGCCACTGCACCCCGAGCGCAAAGCCGGGTGCGGAGACGAGGCTGATCGCCTCGATGACGCCGTCAGGCGAGACGGCCTCCATCCTGATGCCCGTGCCAAGCCTGTCCAGTCCCTGGGCGTGCAGGGAGTTGACCAGCATCCGGTCCGTGCCGGTGATCTCGCGCAGCACGCCGTCCGGAGCGAGATCGACGCTGTGGGACGGGCGGTAACGCCGCGTCTGGTCATCCTCGTCACGCCGCATCCGGTGATCGAACAGTCCGTCGCTCTCGTGGAGACGCTGGTGCAGGCTGCCGCCGAAGGCGACGTTCATCTCCTGGATTCCGAGGCAGATGCCGAGCACCGGGATGCCACGTTCGACGCAGGCGCGGATGACCGGCAGCATGGTCGCGTCGCGGCGGGGGTCGTGCAGGGTCCCCTCGGCGCTGGGCTCGCCCCGGTAGTGGTGCGGTTCGACATTGGCGGCACCGCCGGTGAGCAGCAGCCCGTCAAGAGCGTTGAGCCACGTTTCACGGATCCGGGGACCGGGCAGGGCCGGGAGCACCACCGGCGCACAGCCTCCGGGATCGACCACTGCCTGCAGGTACTTCTCGGCACAGCGGTGCGATGGCCGTCCGGATTCGTTCCCGCGCGACGCGGACACCCCGACCAGGGGCGGTGATGTGGCGCTCGGCATGGTGTGCTCCGCAGGCAGGAGGTGAAGACCGGGGCGAAGTCTGCCATACCTGCCGGATGGAAGACACCGCATACGGGGTACTCGAGAACAAGGGCTACGTGACAGTCCTGTGGCTGGCGCTGATGCTTGCCGGCGAACGGCTGTTGCCGGCGGTGGCCCGGCTCGGCGGCTGGTTGCGAATTCTGCGCAATGCCTGTCTGTGGGGGCTGAACATCGGCCTGTCCCTGATCCTGGTGATCCCGTTGTCGTACTGGGCCGCCGATACCGCGCTAGACTGGCGCCCGGACTGGCTTGACGGCTGGACCGGACTCCTCGTCGATGTGCTGCTGCTCGACTTCCTCATCTACTGGTGGCACCGGGCAAACCACGTGGTTCCCGTGCTCTGGCGCTTCCACGAGATCCACCACCTGGACGAGTTTCTCGACGTTTCGTCCGCGGTCCGGTTCCACTTCGGCGAGGTGGCGCTGTCGGCGGTGTTCCGGGCAGTTGTTATCGTGCTGTTCGACATCTCGATCGTCTCGGTGCTGGTGTTCGAGACCCTGGTGCTGGCACTGGCCGCCTTCCACCATTCCAACCTTCGGCTCGCGCCCGGCCTCGAGCGGGGCCTTTCCCGCATCATCGTCACCCCGTCCATTCACTGGGTGCACCACCACGCGGTCCGCCGGGACACCGATTCGAACTACGCGACCATCCTGAGCCCGTGGGACCGGCTGTTCGGATCACGCAGTCCCACGACGAGAACCGCGGGGATGCCGATCGGTGTCGAGGGGGCACGCGACCATGGCTTCGGAATGCTCGTGGTCCGGCCGTTTCTTTCGCGGCGTCTCACCGAAACGAACTCGAGTCGTCCTCGAACTGGTCCTGGTCCACGATGAAGAGGGAGCGTTCGAGTTCGACGTCACGCCGGATCTCGAACAGCGATACCCTGACTTCTAGTCCCTGGGCATCGGTGACCAGCCACTGTCGCAGCATGAGCGGCGAACGGCTGAACGACAGCCGCAGCGACCCGGCGTCCGGATCCTCGCGCGAACGGATCGTGACCTCGATGACCCGTTCCGTGCGTCTCGTCGCCGTCACCTCGTAAGCGCGTTCGAGGTCCACCTGCTCTGCGGTCAGCACCGAGAGCGGAGTGAGGTGCAGCGGGATGTTGTTGATCTGGCGCAGTTGGTGATCGACGACAACCAGGAACACGCCGTTGGAGATCAGTTCGAGGGTTCCCGGCGGTTCGTACTCGAACCGCATCAGACCGGGCCGCCTGAGCATGACCACCCCGGCGGCCGCGGCGCCCTCGCTGTCGTTCTGGATGAATTTTGCACGCAGGGTGGACAGGCCGTTGAGCCACCCCTCGACCTCGGCGATGACCTCGCGGCGCTCGGTGTCGCGGGCGGCGCTCTGCGCGGCGGACGGCTGCGGCGCACCCGTCGCCGCGGCCGTAAGCAGCAGGCCGGCCATCAGCAGCGCGCGTGCACGCCGCACTCCCGTGGCTGGTGCCGGGAGACGAACGGGCCGGTTCCGCACGGCAGTGTCAGGCGTCGTCGTGACTGCCGACCAGCACCTCGCGCTTGCCGACATGGTTCGCTGCACTGATCACGCCCTCGCTCTCCATCCGGTCGATGAGGGTGGCGGCGCGATTGTACCCGATCTTGAGTTCCCGCTGGATGAAGCTGGTCGACGCCTTGCGGGTCCGTGCGACGACGGCAACCGCCTGGTCGTAGAGGCTGTCGCCGCTGTCCTCCGATCCCAGACCGAACGTCTCGAGCGGATCGCCGACGGCGTCGTCCTGGGTGACTGTCTCGTCGTACTCCGGCGCACCCTGGCTTCGCAGGTGTTCGACCACCGACTCGACCTCGGCGTCGGTGACGAACGGACCGTGCACCCGGACCAGGCGGCCTCCGCCGGCCATGTAGAGCATGTCGCCCTGCCCGAGCAGCTGCTCGGCGCCCTGTTCGCCGAGAATGGTGCGGCTGTCGATCTTCGACGTGACCTGGAAGCTGATCCGTGTTGGAAAATTGGCCTTGATGGTGCCGGTGATCACGTCAACCGACGGGCGCTGCGTGGCCATGATCACGTGGATACCGGCGGCACGCGCCATCTGGGCCAGCCGCTGCACGGCTCCCTCGATCTCCTTGCCGGCCACCAGCATCAGGTCGGCAACCTCGTCGATCACGACGACGATGTGAGGCAACTGGTTCAGGTCGAGGATCTGGTCCTCGAACAGCGGCCTGCCGGTCTCGCCGTCGAACCCGACCTGTACACGGCGTTTCAGCACCTCGCCGCGGGCGCTGGCCTGGGCCAGCCGGGCGTTGTAGCTCTCGATATTGCGCACCCCGAGCTTGGACATGGCTCCGTAGCGCTTGACCATCTCGCCCACCGCCCACTTCAGGGCCACCACCGCCTTCCTGGGATCGGTGACCACCGGCGTGAGCAGGTGCGGAATGCCCTGGTAGATCGACAGTTCCAGCATCTTCGGGTCGATCATGATCAGTCGGCAGCGCTCCGGAGGCAGGGTGTAGAGCAGCGACAGGATCATGGTGTTGACCGCGACCGACTTGCCGGAACCGGTGGTCCCGGCAATCAGCAGGTGCGGCATGCTGGCGAGATCGACCACCATGGGATCGCCGCCGATGTCGCAGCCGAGTGCAATCGGCAACCTGGCCGTACTCAGGCTGTAGGCCGGGGATTCGAGCATTTCGCGCAGGTACACGGTCCGCCGCCGCTTGTTGGGAAGCTCGATCCCGATCGCGTTCTGTCCCGGTATGCTGGCAAGCCTGACCGACAGGGCGGTCATGGACCGGGCGATGTCATCCGCCAGGCCGATGACGCGGGCGGCCCGGGTACCCCGCGCCGGTTCGAGTTCGTAGAGCGTGATGACCGGCCCGGTCCGGATATTCGCGATCTCTCCCTTGACCTTGTAATCCTTGAGCACCGCCTCGAGCATGCGGGCATTCGCTTCCAGCGTTTCGGGAGGTGACACGTCGCCGCGGCCCTGCTCACCGGACCCGAGCAGTCCGAGAGAGGGCAGCATGTGGCCATCGTTCGTCTCGAGATCAAGCACCTTCTGTTGCGGTGGCTTCGCGCGCTTCGATGTGCGGGCGGACTTGCGCCGCTTCGCCGGTGTTCCGGTGCGCAGCACCGGCTCCGGTGCCGGTTCGGGATCCTCGAACTCCTCGGCCGGCGCGGTCGCGGGTCCCGACAGGACGGGTTCGCGGCGTGACGTCCTGGTCCGTCGGGCCGGTCCGGCAGGCGGACGTGCGAACAGAGAGCGCGTTCCGAGCACCAGGGCAGCGACGGCGGCACGGGGCCACTGCCATGCCAGGCGTTGCCACCACTCGAGCGAGATGCCGTGGTTCCATACCCCGAGCATGCCCGCAAGCAGTGCGAGTGCGACCGTGGCGAGGATCGGATGGGCCGCAAGCGACGTGTCGAGCCCCAGCAGGAAGGACAACAGCATGTCGCCGATGGCGCCCCCGAAACCCTGGTTGAGCGGCCAGGCCGCCGGGGCGGGCAGCCCGGATGCGAAGGCGGCGAACACGATCAGGGTCACCGGCAGCAGCAATACCCGCCGCAGTATCCGCGGGATCGTGCTGGTGAGCAGCAACTGCAGACCCCAGGCCGCGAGCACGGTCACCGGCAGGACCGCGGCGATCCCGAGGTACTGGAGCAGCAGGTCCGACGTCACCGAGCCGGTCAGCCCCAGCACGTTGGTGACGGTGCCGTCTCCCGCCGAGTTCAGGGACGGATCGGTGGAGGAATAGGTGAGAAGTGCCGCGGCGAGGGCTGCAACCAGCGCCAGGAATCCCAGTCCGGCCAGGCCCGTGAGGCATCGCCGGATGCCGTGGCGCAGGATGTCGGGGAGCAGGTCGGACGTGTCGGTGGTCATGGCCTTGGTCCTCGTGCGAATCAGGGCATCCCGGTGCCGGTCACTTGCCGAAGAGCATGTCCGCGAGCCTGGTGAGTCCGGCGCGCGTGGTCTCGGCGTCATTGACCAGGGCAATGCGCAGGTAGGGCAGGCCCGGGTTGCGCCCGTCGGCGTCCTCGCGCGCCATCAGCGCGCCGGGAACGGTCTTCACCGCGGCCTCGCGCCACAGTCTGCGGGCAGCCTCCATGCCGTCGCCGACGTCCAGCCACAGGAAGAATCCAGATGGCGGAATGAACACGTCTGTGCGCGACGCGAGCACTTCCTCGGCGATCTCGAAGTTGCGGGCGTAGTGCGCACGGTTGCCCACAACGTGATCGTCGTCGTTCCACAGGGCGGTCGAGGCGTGGAGGACCGGCAACGGCAGCGGCACCCCGCCGAAGGTGACAAACTGTTGATAACGGCGGATGATCGCCGGATCCCCGACCAGGAAACCGGAGCGAAACCCCGGCGCGTTGGAGCGTTTCGACAGCGAGTGGAACGAGACCAGGTTCGCGAGATCGTCGTCGAACGCTCCCTCGGTCTGCAGCCCGCCGAACGGCGGTTCGCCCCGGTATATCTCGCAGTAGCACTCGTCCAGCGCCAGCACGAAGTCGTGCCTGCGCGCAAGGAGCAGCGCGCGTCGCAGGTACTCCGGCCCGGCCTGGGTTCCCTGCGGGTTAGCCGGTGTGCACAGGTAGAACACCGAGGTGCGCGCCAGCAACTCGTCATCAAGCGCATCGAGATCGGGCAGGTGGTTGTGTTCGGCCGGGGTCGGCAGGTAGATCGGTTCGGCACCGCCCGCGATCGCGGCACCCTGGTAGACATGGTAGAACGGGTTGGGAATAAGCACCGCCGGGCGCTGGCCGTTCTTTTGCGGGGGTGTGCAGACGAAACCCATCTGGTAGAGCGGCGCCCGGGTGCCCGAGGTCGGGATCACGTGACGTTCGGGATCGAGACTGTCCGGCGCGAGCGCGAACCGGCGGGTGAGCCAGTTCACCACCGCGGTACGGAACGCGATGTCTCCCGCGGGTGGAGGATACCTGTTCCACAGAGCGGCATGTTCGGCAAGCGCATCGGTTCCTAGATCGGGCACCGGCAGTTGCGGTTCGCCGATCGACAGCAGGATCGGCGGCTCGTTCGAAACCGGCGGCTCGGTACCGAGGATCGCGTTCAGACGAGCGAAGGTATACTGGTCGAACGGTTCAAGGGCCGGGTTCAGCATAGCAGTATCCGTGCGGTCTCGACTGGGTCGACAACCGCTTGAGTATAGGGTGCGCGCAGTTAAGCAACAACTTTAATCGTGCCCGGTAACCTGATGGACTCCGGTCCGGCCCGTGGTGCAGGACCGGCTGTGAGCGGGTCATCGGGCAGCGCCGCCCGGGTTCCCCCGTGCGCGAAGAGACGCGGCCTGTCCGGGTGCCGGGCCATGTGCGTTCCGGCGGGACGGCTGCCATGCGCGGGCTCGATCGCGCGATTCGCTTCCCGGGCACGCGGGCCGTTGCGGTCGGGGAGGTCAGGACCGGACACCGTCGGTGTGACCGTGCCGGGTGGGTGACAGGTGTTCCGCACCTTCGGCGTCTTGGCCGGTTCGAGCGCGCACTCTCTCGTCGACCGGGCCGGAGGGCAGTCACCCGGGCCCGGGTCAGTGGAGTTCGAGGCCGTGACGGCAGCACTGACCGGGTCCCGGGTCACGGTCCCCGAAGTCCGCACACTTCCCGGTGCGGGAGGTTCGACCCTGCAGGGCGTCGCACGTCCAGGTCCGGGCCTGCCGGAATTCAGAAACCGGGGACCGGCGCTCGCGCCGATCTCCACAGTGTTGCCGGAGACCGGACGTCAATCCGATCGGCGCGAGCTCGCTGATCCGGCTTGCACGGCGCATCGCCCTGCGTTCCGGTTGCGCCGGGGAAAGGGAGAGGCTCTGAGCCTCGAGGGTGGCATATTGTGCCACCCTGGGATATGTTCGCGGTAGAACAACCGGGGAATCAGACCATGCCGGCAAGCCATGCCCGGAACGTCGCCCTCACGAACGAACTTGTCCGCTTCATCGACGATCTCGTGGCGGGCGGCACTTACAACAATGCAAGCGAAGTCGTGCGCGATGCGTTACGCGAGCTGCAACGGCGCAGGTACGCCGACCAGTTGACGGAGATCCGCTCGCGGATCGGCGCCGGGCTCGCGCAACTCGACCGTGGTGAGGGCCGCGACGGCGCGCCCGCTACGGTACTGGGCGAATTGCTTGAGAAAGCGAAGCGCCCGCACGGCGAGCGATGAAGCGAGTTGTCTTTGCGCCAGCCGCGCTTGACCGGCTGGCCGACATCTTCGCTTGGACAATCGAAAGGTTCGGTGAGGTGCGGGCCGAAGCGTACGCGGCGCAACTGGCGGAACGAATTGACGCGCTCGCCGCTGGAACCGGTCCCAAGGCGCGGTCCTGCGAGCGGCTGATGCACGGCGTGCGCGACGCCCCGGGGCTATCCTTCTATCGCGAGGGCTCACATTGCCTGATCCTGCGCGAGAAGGCGGAGACGCTCGAAGTAGTCGAGATCTTCCATGAGAGGATGAACATCGAGGCACACCTGAAACGGCTGATTGCGTCAGATCGGACGTGAGTGCGAGGGGTGCGAACGAGGTTCGTTCCCGGCCCCACGGTCTGGAGCAAACGGCGGGACAATGCCGGACACTTCATCCCGGGATGACACGCCCGTGACCGCGCGGCTGGTGCGGACCGCCGGCCGCAACAGCGGCGGCGAACCCTGGATGGCGTCGGGACCGGTGAAGCCCGCAAAGCGGGCGGATGGACAGGTCGGTACCGGCCTGGTTTTCCGATGCCGGACCAGCCGGGTGCCGCGACCTGCAGCGTCCGGCTCCCACAACCGTGGCGTCGTGCACCGGCCAGGCGGGCACCTCCACTTTCGGTGACGCGGTCCGGCCCGGCGGCTGGGAGAAGCTCCGCCGGGCCGGGACCGGGCCTCAGATGGTCTGGGACCCCTGCCCGAATTCCGGGTAGGCATCCATCCCGCACTCTGACCGATCGAGCCCCGTGCTCTCCTCGTCTTCCTCGGGCCGCACCCCGATGGTGACCTTGAGAGCAAGCCAGACAAGGGCGCTGGCTATGAAGGTGAAGGCACCGATGGCGGCGATGCCCACCAACTGGGTTCCGATGGTCGCCTCGGAATTGCTGAAGACGACCGCAATGGTGCCCCAGATGCCGCACAGCAGGTGAACCGGGATCGCGCCGACCACGTCGTCGATCCTGAGCCTGTCGAGCAGCGGGACGGACACGACAACCAGGACCCCGCCGATGGCGCCGATGACGACCGCAAGACCAGGCGCCGGCATCAGCGGTTCGGCGGTGATGGCGACCAGTCCACCAAGCGCCCCGTTCAGTGCCAGGGTAAGGTCGATCTTGCTGTAGATGATCCGTGTGAGAACCATGGCGGCGACCACGCCCGCGGCGGCCGCAAGGTTGGTGTTGATGTAGATCGCGGCGATCGAGGCCGCGTCGGCACCGGTCCCGAGAGCCAGCTGCGAGCCGCCGTTGAACCCGAACCAGCCCATCCACAGGATGAAGGTGCCGAGGGTGGCGAGCGGCAGGTTCGACCCCGGCATCGGGGTTGCCCGCCCGTCGGCGCCAAACCGGCCGCGGCGGGCGCCGATCACCAGTGCGCCGGCGAGCGCCGCCCAGCCACCGACAGAGTGGACGATGGTGGATCCGGCGAAGTCGGAGAACCCGCGTTCCGACAGCCAGCCGCCGCCCCAGGTCCAGGAGCCCTGGATCGGGTAGATGATCGCGGTCAGGATCACGATGAAGATCAGGAACGGCAGCACCCTGACCCGTTCGGCGACCGTGCCGGAGACGATGGACCCGGCGGCGGCAACGAAGACCATCTGGAAGAACCAGTCGGAACCGGACGCGTAGACGTTGCCCTCGTCGGCAACGAACCCGTCGGGCGTCAGCGACGGGTCGGACGCGCTCCACGGTCCGGGAGCACCGATCAGCCCTCCGTCGACCCCGCTGTACATGAGGTTGTACCCGATCAGCCAGAAGGTGAGGCCGGCCACCGAATACAGGCCGATGTTCTTGGTGCACTGCACCGTGGTGTTGCGCGAACGCACCAGGCCGGCCTCGAGCATGCAGAAACCGGCGGCCATCCACATGACGAGGAAGCCGTGAACCAGGAATGAGAGCGTGTTGAATATGTACGCCGTTTCCGCGGAGACGGCTGCCGAAGCCGCGCCGCAGACCATCACGGTGGAGATGCCGGCGGCGAGGCAGAAGACCATGCAGGTCCTGAACCTGTTCATTTCTCGTGTCCTCCTAGAGAGCGTCGGGGCCGGATTCGCCGGTGCGAATGCGGACTGCGGATGTCACGTCGATGACGAAGATCTTGCCGTCGCCGATCCGGCCGGTTTGGGCGGATCGCTGGACGGTCTCGACCACGCTGTCCGCCTGCGTGTCGTCGACCACGACCTCGATGCGAACCTTGGGAAGGAAGTTCACCGCGTATTCGGCGCCGCGGTAGATCTCGGTCTGTCCTTTCTGGCGCCCGAACCCCTTGACCTCGCTCGCGGTCAGACCCTGCACTCCCAGGCCTGTCAGCGCTTCGCGGACCTCCTCGAGCTTGAACGGCTTGATGACCGCCATGACCAGCTTCATGTCTTGCCTCTCCCTTTCGAGATCGTTGTGCGAGACCTGATCGCGGCCTCGATCACACTGGCAATCAAGAACCGTGCCATTCATGCTGCACTGCGTCATGCCGAGGCCTGTTCGTCGGGAGAAAGGACAGAAATGAACAAAATATATGCAATAGGAACGGTCTGATTAAAATATATGCATGATCCACCGTCGCGACGTCGCATGGTGCTGGACATCACGCCCTGCGCGGGCATCATGATCCCGCCGTTGTCGCGGCCGAACAGGAGGATCGATGCGACCGTGGTCCGTGCATTCACGCTGTCCCGGTGCGGGCAGCCCAAACGCCCGCCTGCGCGGGGCACCGCCAGGCCGGTCGGTCGCTGCCGCCTGGTGCGCCCGGTTGCGAACCTCCGACCACCTCGCGGTCACCCGCGGCGGGAAGCGCGGCGCGACACTGATCCGGCGGCGCGGGTTCGGCAGGGGATGCATCGGTGCGAATCTTGCCGGTTTCACCGCGGCGACCCGGAGCCGGCCGCGCCTCGAACGGGACCATCGTTCGGCCTGGCTGCGGGAGTGCGCATCGGATGATCGGCCCGGCCCGCGAGCGCTGCGGGACCCGTCCATGTCGCGGGTGACGGCGGGTTGACCGGCGACGGCATCCTCGTTGTCGGCGCCGGCCTTGCCGGACTGACCACCGCGCTGGCGCTGGCGCGATGCGGGCACCGGGTGCACCTGGTGGAACGCCGGCCCCTTGATGCGGCCGTGGCGGATGGAAGGACCACGGCAATCGGCGCCGCGGGCCAGGCGCTCTATGCCGCGATCGGTGCCTGGGAATTCCTCGCACCGCACGCCGAGCCGATCCTTGACATCCGGGTGCGCGACGGTGCGTCGCGGCGCTATCTCGCCTACGATCATCGTTCCGCCGGCGACAGCCCGATGGGCTACATCGTCGAGAATCACCTGCTGCACCGCACCCTGCTGGCGCAGGTGCTCGCCCAGCCGCTCGTCACCCAGCATCGGGGCGCCGGGGTGGTGCGGCTCGATGGGCAGGGCGCGGTGGTTGCGGTCGGGCTGGATGACGGCACAACCCTGCGGGCCCGTCTGCTCGTTGGCGCCGACGGGCGCGACAGCGCGGTCCGCCGCTGCGCCGGGATCGCCGCGACGCGCTGGGACTACAACCAGACGGCGATGGTCTGCACTCTTGCCCATGCCCGCCCGCACGACAACGTCGCCTACGAGTGGTTCTGGCCCGGTGGTCCGCTGGCGGTCCTGCCGATGACACGGCGACGCTCCTCGGTGGTCTGGACCGAGCAGCGACCGACCGCGCAGGCCCTGGCCGGACTGGACGACCGGGAATTCGCCGATGCGCTCGATACCCGGTTCGAGGGCATGCTGGGAGAACTCGAGATCACGGGCCGGCGCTGGGTATTTCCGCTCTCGCTGGTGCAGGCCCGTCGCCGGCGTTCGGCACGGCTGGTGCTCGTGGGCGATGCCGCCCAGGCGCTGCACCCGATCGCCGGACAGGGTTTCAACCTGGCGCTGAGGGACGTCGCGGAACTGGCGGAGCAGCTGGCGCGCGCCAGGCGGCTCGGCCTCGACCCCGGTGATCCGGAACTCCTGCGTCGCTACGATGCGGCCCGCAGCGTCGACGCCACTGCCCTTACCGTGGCAACCCACGGGCTGAACCGCCTGTTCTCGAACGCGGCGGTCCCGGTGCGTGCCGCCCGGCAGACCGGTCTCGCGATCGTCCAGAGGAGCCCGGGGCTCAAGCGCATGTTCATGCGCCGCGGCATGGGTGTCGGCGGCAACCTGCCGGCGCTGCTCGCCGGGCGCCTGCCCTGACCTACGGCTCCCGGCTCAGTCCTTCGCTTTCCAGCCGTTCCAGGTAGCGCTTCCATATCGTCTCCCGGTGCGTCCCGAGCTCGTGGAGATAGCGCCAGGTGAAAATGCCGGTGTCGTGCCCGTCATCGAACCTGATCCGCACCGCGTAGTTGCCCACCTGTTCCACTGCCGCGATTCCGACCAGGCGCTTGCCGGCGACGGTGATCCGCTGGCCCTGCCCGTGTCCGCGAACCTCGGCCGACGGGCTTTCGACACGCAGCAGTTCCGCGGGCAGCGAGAACCGTTCCCCGTTGTCGAAAACGACGTCGAGCACCCTGTCCCTGGAGTTCGCCCGGATCTCCACCGGCCAATACCGGGTGGCGTCATCGGGGCTCACCCGACCGGGTCCTCGAAGTGCCGCGCCGGATCATTCTCGTCGTCAAGCGGACGGGCCTCGTCAACCAGCATGATCGGGATGCCGTTGCGGATCGGAAAGGCGAGGCCAGCCTGCACGCTGACCAGTTCCTGCGCCTCGCGGTCATAGCGCAGCGGCGCCTTGGTGAGCGGACAGACCAGTATCTCGAGCAGTTTCGGGTCCGGTTCCCCCGGACGGGTGATGTCGGGATCAGTGCCTGACATCGCTTCCTCCGGCATCGGATTCGTGCTGCGCCATTTCCAGCAGGGCGACGGTGAGCCTGGCCCGCTCGCCCAGGGTGGGTGTCTCGAGCAGGGCCTGTTTCTCATGGGGTGCAAACGGGCAGCTCATTCCGATCGCGGCCAGCAGCCGCGAATCACCTGCCCGTTCCAGTGACTTCCAGTCGGGTTCGATACCACGGCGGACAAAGTAGCCGCGGACCGCGGACATCAGCCGCTCGCGGTCGACATCCTCGCCATCGTCCTCCCCGAGATCGGCCTGCCACCGGGTCCAGCGTGCGACGACGCGGCGATAGCCGCGACGGGTCTCGACCTCTTCCCCGACGTCAAACCGGATCAGCCCCGCAAGCGTGATCAGGTAGCGGCCGTCACCGGTCTCGGAGAACTGGACGATGCGTCCCGCGCATCCGGTCCGGCTGAGCTCCGGAACCGGTGCGGCCTCGTCACCGGAGGCGGGCTGAATCATGCCGATCAGACGGCCGGCGCCGAGAGCATCCTCGGTCATTGCCAGGTAGCGCGGCTCGAAGATGTTGAGCGGCAGCACGCCGTCAGGCAGCAGAAGGACACCGGGCAGTGGAAACACGGGCAGGATCCTCGGCAGGTCGCCGGTCCCCGCGTCCGCGCTGCTGTCACCGTCCATCGCAGCCTCGCGCCGGTCTCAGGAAAACAGGATCGAGGACAGTCGCTTGCGGGCCGATACGGTCAGCGGGTCGGAGTGGCCGAAGACACCGAACAGCTTGATCAGCTGCTTGCGGGCTGCCTCGTCGTTGTGGTTGCGGTCGATCCGTATGCTCTCGAGCAGCTGGTCCACCGCACCTTCGCGATCATGGGCACCGTACAGCGCCATGGCAAGGTCGTAGCGTGCATCCAGATCGTCCGGGCTGTCCTGGACACGGCGGCGCAGAGCAGCCGCGTCGCCGGCCTCCGCACCCGCGTCCGCAAGGTCGATGCGTGCGAGCACCCGGACGATTTCCGCGTCGCGCTGCTGCTCGTCGTCAAGGCCCGCAATCATCTCGCGGGCCCGTTCGGTGTCACCTGTCTCCACCAGGCAGGTCGCCAGCCCGGCCAGGGCGCGGGTCTCGCCGGGCGCGTGGGCGAGGATCTGGTTGTACAGGCCGGCGGCACCGCGATGGTTTCCGCCAGCCGCCATCTCACCGGCCTGTTCAAGCAGGTCGTCGATCGGTGATGCGGCGCCCGCACCTCCGGTGAGCCGGGCGACGAACTCGCGCACCTGGCTTTCAGGCACCGCGCCTGCGAAACCGTCCACGGGTTGTCCGTCCCTGAACGCGAAGACCGCGGGTATCGACTGCACCCGTAACGACTGGGCGATCTCCGGGTTCTGGTCGATATCGACCTTCACCAGCCTGACAGCGCCCCCGGCCTCGCGGGTGACCTTCTCGAGTACCGGACCGAGCTGCCGGCAGGGACCGCACCACGGTGCCCAGAGATCGACGATGACCGGTGTGGTTTTGGAGGCTTCGACGACATCGCTCATGAAGCTTGCCGTGGTGGTGTCGGACACCACGTCCGGTGTCCCGGCAGGCGCGTTGATCAGTGTCTCCATGTGAACTCGGCCCTTCCTGGCGTCAGTGGCTGGCCGCCGGCGCGGGATCGCCGCACGGTTCGAGGTCGAGGATCCGCGGTTCATGCCCGCATGACCTGATATAGGTGATGAGATCGTCCGGCTCGATGGCCGTGGTCATGTCATTCGAGAGAGGATGGTAGTTAAGCGGCGAGAGCGCCAGCATCCGCCTGTCCAGAATCACCTGGACCCGGCAGTCGGCGTCATTGATCAGAGCGAACGGGGAGACGGCCCCCGGTACGACACCCAGCACCCGCATCAGGCGGTCGGGCGAGCCGAACGACAACCTGTCAGCACCAAGCGGCCGGCGCAGCCAGCCGAGGTCGAGCCGGAGATCCTCGCGGCAGACGACCAGCCACATTCGCTTTCGCCGGTCGCGCAGGAACAGGTTCTTGCAATGGCCGCCGGGCATGTCGCCGCGCGTCGCCTTTGACTGCTCAACGGTGAACAGCGGCGGATGCGTGTGGGTGACCGTGTCAATTCCCAGGCTGTCAAGCCGGTCGAACACGTGCCGGGGTGTCGCGGTAACTGCTTGCATGTCATCAGGGAACAGGTCGGGCGCGGGGAGCGGGTTCGGTTGGACCGTATCAGGCACCTGGTGCCGGCTGGACAATAGCGCCCGAAGCCGGCGCGGAAAAGACCTCGTCACCTGCGGAACGCCCGGACTTCCCGAGTGCCGCGCCGACCGCCTCGATGACGCCGGCCCAGTCGCCCGGTCGCGCCTGGCGAAACACGCGTGCGGTCGGGTACCAGGGGTTGTGCGGGCGTTCTTTCATCCATGGCCAGTCGCAGGCCTGGCCGAGCAGGACCCAGAACGGCACACCGAGCGCTCCGGCGAGTCGCGCGATGGTCGAGTCGACGGTGATGACCAGGTCGAGCTGGCGCAACACGGAGCCGACATCGCACAGGTCGGCGAACCGCTCGCCCAGTCCCGTGATCCCGTCCGGCGCCTCGCCCGGCTGCAGGGCGAACAGCCGGATGTCGGTGCGCGCGGCGATCGGGCGGGTGGCCTCGACGGGCATGGAGAATCGCCGGTCACCGTCGGGATTCCAGGTATCGGCCCACACCAGACCGATCCGGCGCCGGCCGTCGGCCTGCCCGAGTTCGGGCACCTCGAAATGCCAGTCTCCAGGCAGGTCGAGCCACGGGCCGCCCGGAATGTCATCTTCAGTCGTCACGCCCAGGGCGTGGGCGGCGCTCGGCAGCGGCAGCTGCACACCGACATCACGCTGTACCGATCCGGGTTCGACCACCTGCACCCCGTCCGGCACGTGCCCGAACAGACGCCGGAGAGGGGGATGGCACTCGAGAATGATGTGACCGCCCGCGGCGGCGACCGCAGGCAGGAACCGGGCAAAATGGATGTGGTCGGCCAGGGACTGTTCGGCCCGCAGCAGCAGGGTCTTGCCGGCGAGAGCGCTGCCGTCCCAGGCCGGCCGGCGGAACTCGGGGTGCCTGGAACCGGACCGCGGGTCGCGCCAGCGCCACTCGTACCCCTCGAATCCCTCTGCCAGGCGCCCCTGCCCGAGCAGCACCTGCGACCGGTTCCAGTGAAATCCCGGCTGGTCCGGATCGATACGCAGGGCCTGGTCGTAACAGGCCATCGCGTCGGAAAGGCTGCCGGCATCTCGTTCGAGGTTGCCGAGGTTGTACCAGGCCGAGGCGCTCCCGGGGTCGCGGACCAGCGCATGCCGGAAAGCGGTGCGGGACTCGTCGAAGCGCTCGGTCTGCCTCAGGACCGAGCCGAGATTTGAATAGACCGAGGAGCGCTGCTCGGATCTCAACGCCGACCGATAGCTGGCCTCGGCGTCGGCGTAGCGCTGTTGCGACTGCTGCAGCACTCCCAGTTCGAGCAGGGTCCCGCAGCGCTGGGATCCACTGCAGCGCTCCGAGAGGTGACCGAGCACGCGCTCGGCCCGGTCGACATGGCCCAGCTTGCCGAGAGCGAGCGCGAGGGCGCGGCGCTTCGAAGGCCGGTGCGGATCAAGGTTGACCGCAACCTCGAGATGCGGCAGCGCCTTGCCGAACTCGTTCTGGCCGGCGTGTGCCTGTCCCAGCCGGAACCGCAGTTCCGGGAACAGCGGGAACCGCTTCAGTCCCTCGCGGATCATCGACATCTCGTAGGAACGGTCCCGGCTTTCCCTGCCCAGCATGGCCCCGACGACGAAGAACTGGGCATCAAACCCGGCGCGATTCGAGCGTACGACCCGGACCAGGCGTTTCTTTGCCGCCGCCGTGCGGCCCGCGCGGTTCGACAGCAGTGCGAGCCGCCATTCGAGCATCGGGTGTCCGGGATACTCCTTCAGGCCATTGCGGACCAGTTCCTCGGCCTTGCGGTACCGTTCCGCACGGTCGCGGTTGCGCGCCTCGATCAACTGGTCGAAATTCGAGGTGTAGAAGTTCAGCAACCGCTTCTTCGGCCTGGCGCCGGCCTCGCGTGGAGCTGTCTTCTGGTTCATTTTGTCCTGCACCTGGCGCTGGTGTCCTTGGGAATGCGGACGCGGTGGCCCGGCCCCGTATGTGCCGGAAATCCGCTCGCGGAACAAGGGGCCGGCGGCGCCGGGAACAGGGGAGGGGAGGTGCGGCGTGACGGATCGGATCAGGATCGAGGTTGCGGACATCACCCGGCTTGACGTGGATGCCGTTGTCAACGCGGCCAACGACAGTCTCGCTCCCGGCGGCGGTGTCGATGGCGCGATCCGTCGGGCTGCCGGTCCCGGGCTGACCGAGGCGACCGCAGCCCTCGGCGGCTGTCCCACCGGCGAGGCGGTGGTGACCGGCGGGTTCGGGCTGCCGGCGCGGTACGTGATCCACACGGCCGGGCCGGTCTGGGCCGAGGGGGAACGGGACGAAAGCGAACTGCTGGCCCGTTGCTACCGCGCCGCGCTTGCGCGCGCTGTCGAGGTCGGCGCCCGCACCGTTGCCTTCCCGGCAATCTCGACAGGCATCTACGGGTTTCCCGCGGAGCTGGCCGCTGAGATCGCGACCCGGGAGACCGCGGCGTTTCTCGACGGTTGCCAGGAAATCGAGAGCGTGGTGCTGGTCGCCTTCGATGACGCCGCGGCCGCCGTGCTCACGGCGGCCCTGCGCCGGACCGCGGTCAGATCATCGACAGGCCGCCGTTGACGTGCACGGTAGCACCGGTCACGAACCCGGCCTCGCGCGACGCGAGATAGGTCACGGCAGCGGCAACGTCGGACGGTTCGCCAAGCCGGCCTATCGGAGTGGCAGCCAGCAGCGGCGCACGCTGGGCCTCGGTGAGCACGTCGGTCATGGCGGTCCGCACGAAGCCCGGGGCCACCACGTTGACGGTGATGCCGCGCGAGGCCACCTCGGCGGCGAGCGCCTTGGAAAACCCGACCATCCCGGCCTTCGAGGCGGCGTAGTTGACCTGGCCGGGATTCCCGGTTGTACCGACCACCGACGAAATCCCGATGATCCTGCCCCAGCGCCGGCGGGTCATTCCCCGCAGCAGCGCCCGCGAGAGCCGGAAGGTGGAGCCGAGGTTGACGGTGAGGACCCGGTCCCAGTCGGCGTCCTTCATGCGCAACAGCAACCCGTCGCGGGTCACCCCGGCATTGTTGACCAGGATGTCGATCCCGCCGTCGGCCGCGGCCTCGGCCTGCCCGGCAAGCCCGTCGACGGACGCGGCATCGGCGAGGTCGGCAGTGATGACATGGACCCGGTCTCCCAGTTCCCCGGCAAGGTTCTCGAGTGCATCCCGCCGGGTACCGGAGATCACGACCTCCGCTCCGCGCTCGTGCAGGGCGCGCGCGATCGCACCGCCGATGCCGCCGCTTGCTCCGGTAACAAGGGCCGAGGTTCCGCTCAGGTCGAATATCATGGATCTTCCCGTGTCATGATGTCGGCCGCCAGACCCTCGATCGCGTCCGGTGTGGCTGCACTGCTGGCCACGAGCGACCGGTCGATGCGCCGGTGCAGTCCGGTCAGGACGTTGCCCGGTCCGAGTTCGATGATCCCGGTCACACCCCGGCCGGCCATCCAGAGCACCGACTCGCGCCAGCGCACCATCTGCGTGACCTGTTCGACCAGCCGGGCCCGGATTGCATCGGCATGCGGCTCGACCGGTGCGGCGAGCACGTTCGCGACCAGGGGCACGACGGGCGGCCTGATGGTAACCCCGGACAGGGCCTCGGCCATGCGCTCGGCCGCCGGTTGCATCAGGCTGCAATGAAAGGGGGCGCTCACCGGCAGCATGATGGCGCGGCGGATGCCCTTGTCCCGGGCCAGGTCGAGTGCCAGTTCGATCGCCTCGCGCGCTCCGCTGATCACCACCTGCCCGGGCGCATTGTCATTGGCGATGTCGCAAACCCCGCGCACGCTCGCCTGCCCGGCAATGTCGCGCGCGGTCTCGATCTCGGCGCCGAGCAGGGCTGCCATGGCACCCTCGCCGACCGGCACCGCCTCCTGCATCGCTTCACCGCGCAGCCGCAGCAGGCGTGCCGTGTCCGCGATATCGATCGCACCGGCGGCGGCAAGGGCCGTGTACTCGCCGAGCGAGTGGCCCGCGACCACCCCTGCCAGTCCGCCAAGCGGTGTTCCGGTCCGGGACTCGAGCAGGCGCACGGCCGCGATGCCGACCGTCATCAGGGCGGGCTGGGCGTTGCGGGTGAGCACCAGTTCCTCGGCCGGTCCCTCGAACATGAGGCGCGACAGGTCCTCGCCGAGCGCGTCGTCGACCTCGCGAAAGACATCGCCGGCGCCGGCGTCGGCCAGCTCCCTGCCCATTCCGACCGCCTGCGATCCCTGCCCGGGAAAGACGATCGCCCGTTGATGCCTGTCCGTGTCCATGTCCGCCGCAACCCGCGCCGCGTGATCGTCGTGGCCACGTTTCACACCGGGCCTGTCAAGTCAACAGCCGTGGCGCCCCGGTCGTGGTGCAGGTGCGGCTTGAACCCGCGCCCGCTCGCTGTATAGTGCCGGCCTTCCGGCCTGCATACCGGATGATGCCATACCTCCTTGCCGGTTCTTGCCGGCTTGGGGCCCCGAACCGGGTCCCGATCAGCCACAAGGAGCAGGAATGTCCTACTACGAGTGCGTCTTCATCGCCCGCCAGGAGCTTTCCGCCTCCCAGGCCGAGCAACTGGCCGACCAGATGGCGGAAATCGTCACGGCCAGCGGCGGCACCGTCAAGACCCGCGAATACTGGGGCCTCAAGAACCTGGCCTACCGGATCAAGCGGAACCGCAAGGGTCACTACACGCTGTTCTATCTCGATGCGCCTTCCGATGCGGTCGCGGAGCTCGAACGCAACATGCGCATCAGCGATGACGTGCTGCGCTACCTGACGCTCAGGCTCGACGAGCTGCCCGAAGGGCCGTCGATCATGATGCAGATCCGTTCGGAACGCGGCGGGCGCCGTGGCGACCGGGGCCCGAGGGAGGGGCGCCGGTTTGACCGGGGCCCCCGGCCCCCGCGAGAGCGGCAGGGTGATGACGGCAGGGCGCGTCCCGCGGCAACCCAGTCTGCGCCCGCCGAGCACGACGGGAGAACATGACCATGAGCACACTGTCCATTTCACGTCCGGCGGTACGCCGGCCCTTCATGCGCCGGCGCAAGTCGTGCCCGTTTTCGGGAAAGAACGCGCCGACGATCGATTACAAGGACACCAAGCTGCTGCAGCGGTTCATCTCGGAGCGCGGCAAGATCGTGCCGTCGCGGATCACTGCGGTCTCGGCGAAGAAGCAGCGCGAGCTGGCCAAGGCGATCAAGCGCGCACGGTTCCTGGGGCTGCTTCCCTACGTGGTGAGCTGACGCAGACCCTGCGTGGCGATGTCGGATGATGCGCACATGGCTCTGGCTCGGATGTGCGGTACTGGTCAGTGCCGGACTGTACCTTGCCACCGTGGCCGGCTCGGTCGCGGCATTCCTGCTGACCTATCTGACGCCATTGCCGCTGTTCCTGCTCGGACTTTCGCTCGGTGGCAGGTTGAGCGGCCTGGCCGGAGCGGTTGCGGCCATGCTGGTCGCGGGCGCCGCCGGACCGCAGGCGGCGCTGCTGTACCTGGGTTTCTGCGGAATTCCGGTTGCTGTCCTGTGCGAACTGGCCGAGCGCAGGTACCCGGGCCCCGGCGGGCCCTCCAGCGACTGGTATCCGCCGGGTCGGTTGTGCGTCTGGCTCGCACTGATGCCATTGGCGCTGTTCCTGCTGGTGACAGTCTACGTGTCGGCCACCGGCGGATCGCTCGAGCAGCTGATCGCCGCCGAGATCCGTGCCCTGATGGCGCAGTATCGCGAGATCCTCGGGCAGGCGGGCGATGGCACGTCCGTGGCCAACCCCGAACAGTTCGAATTTCTCGAATCGCTTTTTGCCCGTATCGCGCCCGGACTCCTGGCCAGCCTGTGGATGACGCTGACCGCGATCAACGGTGTCATGGCGCAGAGCCTGCTTGTGCGAAGGGGCAGTGCGATCCGGCCCGCGCCGGCGATGGGCGACATCGAACTGCCGCGTCGCTTCGTGGTCGCCTTCGCAGTGGCGATGCTGCTTGGCGTGACCCTCGACGGTCCGTTGGGGTTCATCGGCGTGAATGCCGCCGTGATCCTCGCCTTCCCGCTGCTGCTGTCGGGTCTCGGCGTGGCGCATGTGCTCGCCGCGCGGACCGGACTGCGCGTGGTGCTGCTGTTCTTTCTGTACCTGGTACTTGCCGTTACCCGGTGGGGTGCCGTGGTCATGATCGCCATTGGCCTGATCGACCACTTTGCCGGTTTGAAGAAGCGCCTGCGCGGGCAGTCGCCGTCGGTCTGATCACCCGGTGCCCGGTTCGCGGCGCCAGTTGGAGCGGAGACAATGCAAGTCATCCTACTTGAACGCATAGAAAAGCTCGGCCAGATGGGCGACGTCGTGACCGTGAAGGCCGGTTACGCCCGCAATTTCCTGCTGCCTCGCCGCAAGGCGTTGCGCAACACCAGGGAAAACCTGACCTACTTCGCCGAACGCAAGGCCCAGTTCGAGGCCGAGAACCTGGCGCGCCGCGAGGAGGCGGAACGGGTTGCCGTGGAACTGGTGGGCTTGACGGTGCCGATCATCAGGGCGGCCGGCGAGAGCGGGCAGCTGTACGGTTCGGTCACCGCCCGCGACATTGCCGACGCGGTGACCGTCGCGGGCGTGACCATTGCCCGCGGCCAGGTCTCGCTCGACCGGGCACTGAAGTCGCTCGGTCTCGAACGGGTGCGGATCCAGCTTCATGCCGAGGTAGCCGAGTTCGTCACCATCAATATCGCCCGCTCCGACGAGGAGGCCGAACGCCAGCTGCAACTCGGTCGGGCGGTGGGCACCGGTGATGACGAGGACGAGGACGAGGACGAGACGGAAATCGATGACGGGTTGGACGCGGATGGAGCCGACGCCGGCCGGTCCGCCGAGGCCGATTCGCAGGAGGCGTAGACCCGACTCGGGCTTTGCTTCGTCGAGGGCTCTTCGCTACCCTTGAGCGATGGCGACCCATCCCCTTCCGGTTCACGGCGATACCGGGGCGCAGGCGCGTCCGGCGGACCTGCCGTACACGTTTGAGGCCGAGCAGGGGCTGCTGGGAGCAATCCTGGTCAACAACCGGGCCTACGAACTGGTCAGCGACTATCTGTCCGAGAACCAGTTCTCCGATCCGGCGCACGGGCGCATCTACGCCGAGTGCGCCCGGCTGATCTCGCGCGGCCAGCTGGCCAACCCGGTCACACTCAAGGCCCGGTTCGACCAGGACGAGAGTCTGGAAGCGCACGGCGGCTCGGCCTACCTCGCCAATCTCGCCGCCTCTGTCGTCACGGTGGTCAACGCGGGCGACTACGGTACGCTGATCCGTGATGCGCACCTGAGACGGGAACTGCTCGTGTTCTCCCAACAGACCGCGAGCGACGCCGTTTCGCACAACCATGACCTGACCGCGACCGAACAGATCGAGATCGCCGAGAACCGGCTGTTCACCCTGGCCGAGACCGGGGAGGTCGACCGCGGGTTTATCCATTTCCGCGAGGCACTGAACGAATCGGTCCGGACCGCGGAAGCCGCCTACCAGCGCGATGGCCAGGTTGCGGGAGTGGCGACCGGATTTGCCGATCTCGACCGGCGGCTCGGCGGTTTGCACCGGTCGGACCTCGTAATTCTCGCCGGACGCCCCTCGATGGGAAAGACGGCACTTGCCACCAACATCGCCTTTCAGGTGGCGCGCAACCCGGATCCGGACGGAAGGCGCCAGCCGGTGGCGTTTTTCTCGCTGGAGATGTCATCGCAGCAGCTCGCGACGCGGATCCTGTCGGAACGCACCGGGATCGGATCGGAACGGATCCGCCGGGGGGAACTGGCGAGGGCCGATTTCCAGAGCCTGGTCGAGGCGACTGGCGAGATCGAGACCGCGCCGCTGTTCATTGACGACACGCCCGCACTGGCGATCTCGGCCCTGCGCTCCAGAGCCCGGCGCCTGAAGCGCCGGCATGGCCTGTCGCTGATCGTGGTTGACTACCTCCAGCTCATGACCCCGCCGCCGGGAGTGCGGCCGGACAACCGGGTGCAGGAGGTCTCGATCGTGACCCAGAACCTGAAGGCGGTCGCCAAGGAGCTCGACGTGCCGGTGCTGGCGCTGTCGCAGCTGTCACGCTCGGTCGAGCAGCGCGAGGACAGGCGCCCGATGCTCTCGGACCTGAGGGATTCGGGCTCGATCGAACAGGACGCGGATGTGGTGATGTTCGTGTTCCGCGAACAATACTACCTGGAGCGGGCCGAACCGAAGCAGCGTGCTGCCGAGAGCGATGAGCAGTTCGACAAGCGGCACGAGAACTGGAAGGCCAGGCTTGAGCGGTCGCACGGCGTCGCCGAGATCATCATTGACAAGCATCGCCAGGGCCCCACCGGGATAGAGCGGATGCATTTCGACGGCGAGATCACCAAGTTCTCCGATGCGATCGATGATGACCGGTTGCCCGACCAGTACTGACGCCGCCCCGGCGGCTTCGCTGCTGCGCATCGATCTCGACGCCGTTGCAGCCAACTACCAGTTGCTGAGTCGTCGCCTCGCGACCGCGGACTGCGGGGCCGCGGTCAAGGCCGACGCCTATGGCATCGGGGCCCGCAGGGTGACCCGCCGCCTGGTCAGGGCCGGGTGCCGGGTCTTCTTTGTCGCAACACTGGATGAAGCCGTGGCGCTGCGCGCCGACACAGCCGACGCCGGCATCGACATCGCCGTCCTGTGCGGGGTGTTGCCGGGGACCGGGCCGGTGCTTGCCGAGCACCGGCTGATCCCCGTCATCAACGACCCGGGTCAGATTGCCCGCTGGCGGCGTGCCGGCGAACGCGCCGGGGCGCCGCTCGACGCCATGCTCCACGTCGACACCGGCATGAACCGGCTCGGACTGTCGCCGCGCGAGACCGACCGGCTGGCCGAGGCCCCGGAGCTGCTGGAAGGTGTGAACTGGCGGTGTCTGGTCTCGCACCTCGCCTGCGCCGATGAACCGGACGATCCGGAAAACAGGGTCCAGCTCGACCGGGTCCGGAACGTGCGGGCGCGGCTGCCGGCGATGCCTGTCAGCCTTGCGAATTCGGCGGGCATCCTGCTTGGTCCCGACTGGCATTTCGACCTTGCCCGCCCGGGAATCGCACTCTACGGCGGCGGGCCGCAGTCCGGCCGGGCAAACCCGATGCACCGGGTGGTTACGCTGCTGGGCAGGATCCTGCAGGTGCGCGACATCGAGCCGGGGATGCGCGTGGGCTACGGCGGCGACTACCAGGTACGCGCACCCGGCCGGGTTGCGACCGTGGCCGCCGGCTATGCCGACGGGTACCTGCGCTCGTCCGCCGGCCGTGCCCGGGTGCATCTCGGACGCATTGCACTGCCGGTGATCGGGCGGGTCTCGATGGACCTGATCACGGTGGACGTGACCGAAGCCCCCGAGGCCGCGGTGTTCCCCGGCGCCCTGGTCGAACTTCTGGGCGGGCGGAACACCATCGACGACGCAGCTGCAGCGGCCGGCACCATTTCCTACGAGATCCTGACTTCGCTCGGGACACGCTATCACCGGGAGTACATAGAGGATGCCGCAGCCGCGTAGCCGGGACACGTGGGGGAGGCGGGTGTGAACCCGCTGGCCGCGATCGGAAGGGCGTTCCTCGGCTTTCTCGCCGGGACCGGCCGGCTCGGCCTGTTCGTGGCCGCAACCGTGTCGCACTGCGTGCGCCCGCCCTGGTACCCGCGGCTGCTGCTGCAGCACGTGATCGAGATCGGGTACTACTCGCTTCCGGTTGTGGGGCTGACGACGCTGTTTTCCGGCATGGTCGTCGCCCTGCAGAGCTACACCAGTTTCGCGAGGTTCTCGGCAGAGGGCGCGGTGGCCACGGTCGTCGTGCTCTCGATCACCCGCGAACTCGGCCCGGTCCTTGCGGGGCTGATGGTGGCCGGGCGCATCGGTGCGTCGATGGCAGCCGAGATCGGCACCATGCGGGTCACCGAGCAGATTGACGCGCTCACCACCCTGTCGACGCACCCGGTGAAATACCTGGTCGTCCCCAGGGTTCTTGCCGGCGTGATCAGCCTGCCGTTCCTGGTGCTGGTCGGCGACGTGATCGGTGTGTTCGGCGGCTACATCGTCGGGGTCTACAAGCTGGGGTTCGAACCGGTGGTCTACCTGCAGCGCACCTTCGACTACCTCGAGCCCTACGACGTGATTTCGGGCCTGGTGAAGGCGGCGGTGTTCGGTTTCCTGGTGGCGGTGATGGGGTGCTACCACGGCTACCATTCGAGGCGTGGCGCCAGGGGTGTGGGGGCCGCAACGACGAACGCGGTGGTCTCGGCCTCGATCCTGATCCTGGTGGCGAACTACGGTGTCACCGAACTGTTCTTCGCCCGGTAGGAGCCATGGGCGAGCCTGTTCCCAGGATCCGGATCGCGCAGGTGTGCAAGAGCTTCGGCAGCAACCGGGTTCTGGACGGCGTCGATCTCGAGATCGGACCCGGCGAATCCGTGGTCGTCGTCGGTCCTTCCGGCATCGGAAAGTCGGTCCTGATCAAGTGCCTGATCGGATTGCTTGAGCCTGACAGCGGCACGATCGAAATCGACGGAATACGGATTGCCGGCAGTTCCCTGCGCCGGTCGGTGTCCGGACGTTTTGGCATGCTGTTCCAGAACGGGGCCCTGTTCGACTCGCTCTCGGTACTCGAGAACGTCGCCTTTCCACTCACCCGCGGACGGGTTCATTCCCTCGCCGCGGTGCGAGCGGACGCACTTCGCACACTGGCGCGGGTCGGGCTCGGTCCGGAGATCGCCGACCTGTTTCCGGAGGACCTGTCCGGCGGGATGCGCAAGCGGGTCGCCCTTGCGCGGACCATTGCCACCGACCCGGACATCCTGCTGTTCGACGAACCGACCACCGGTCTCGACCCGATCATGGGAGCGTTGATCGACTCCCTGATCGTCCAATGCGTGCGCGAAAGCGGCGCCACGGCACTCACCATTACCCACGACATGGACAGTGCGCGACGCATCGCCGACCGGATCGCGATGCTGCACGCGGGACGGGTGCTGTGGCAGGGCCCGACATCAGGGATCGATGCCAGCGGCAACGAGGTGGTGGACCGCTTCATCAACGGGGTGCCCGGCTGACGCGCTCCGCTGCGGACTCGGTTCCGATCGCGACCCGCAGTCCGCCGATGACTGCAAGGATGCACATCGGTCCGACCCCCAGGTACAGCCATTCGGCGACCCTGCCCGCCGCCTCGGTAGTGAGGCTGTCGGAAAAACCGGCGGCATTGGCGATGACGCCGGCGGCGCTGGAGCCGAACATGATGCCTATCGACTGGGTCAACGGCATCACCGAGCCCACCCGGTGGCGGTCGGACTCGTCGACGACCTCGAACAGGAAGCGGCCGATGTGGCCCCAGGCCAGCCCGATCCCGAAACCCGTCACCGCGACGCCGATGACCGCTCCGGCCAGCGGGCCGGCGGGCAGGAACATCCCGGTCAGAACCACTCCGCCCATGGTGATGACCGGCCCGGCGGCGGACGCGACCCTGCTTCCGGTCCGGGCAAGGCCGGAGAAGACGATTGCCGCAAGGGTCCAGGCCATTGACTGGGTGGTCACGACGAAGCCGGTGGCAAGCACCGGGATCGAATGGATCATCCGGAACAGCAGCGGGCCGTAGACGGAGGTCAGCACGGTCGCGAAGGTAATGCCGAAGACGAACAGGACACCGCTGCCGAGCACGGTGGCGGGGCGGAACATGTCGCGTGGAAACAGCCGGTCGCTGCTGCGGATCTCGAGCGCGATGGTGGCCGCGAAACACAGCAGGCTTGCACCGGCGAGCGGCAGTTCGAACCCCGCGGCGGCAGCGCTGCCGACCGAGCCGAGCAGAAGCGCGGACGCGCCGAGCAGCGCCAGGCGCGGCACCTGTCCCAGTGATCCGGGTTCCCGGTCGGGGCCGTCCGGCGGAATGCTGCGTGTGACCAGCACAACGAACAGCCCGGCCGCGGCCACCATCAGCAGGAAGCCGGACCGCCAGGCATCGAACTCGGCGAAGATCCCGCCGAGCAGCGGGCCGCTCAGTGCCGCCACACCCCAGCCGCCCGAGACCACCGCGAACATGCGTGCCCAGGTTGCCGGGGGGAACAGGTCGCGGATCATCCCGTGCGAATAGGCCATCAGCAGCCCTGCGCCGAGCCCCTGGACGGTTCGACCGGCAAGGACGCCCGGCATGTTCCAGGCCAGGGCCACCAGCAGGCTGCCGGCGGCGAACACCATCGCGGCGAGTATGAGCGAGCGCCGGATCCCGAACCACGCCCTGATCATGCCACCCGAGGCCGAGCTGATGATGCTGGTGACGACGAACAGCGTCGTCGCCCAGCTGATCAGGTCCAGGCCGCCGATGTCGAAGGCGACGCTGGGCGCCAGGGTGGCGAAGATGAAGAAGTTGGTGGCATGGAGTGCCACGGCGAAGACCAGCGCAAGCGTGGCGCGCCGGTACTGTGCCGACAGCAACTCCCCCCAGGAGAGAGATTTCTCGCCTGTACTCACGCCCGATCTCCTGTCCGGGAAGTCGCAATGGTCCGGTTCCGTACGGAACGCGGCGAGTGTGCCGGCAACCACTGCGCCCGGGCAACCTCGCAGGATGACAGGCAGGAGTAACAGCGGGGCCGCACACTCGAGTTTGCGCCGGTTCCTTGTCTCTGTCACTGTTGCAGGCTTGACAGTGCGCGACCGTCCTGACGCCAGGGCACCGCAGTCACGCGGCGGCATCGGCCGCGCATCCCGCGGTCTCACCGGTCACGCCCGTGCCAATGCCGCGGTGAACAGACGGGCCCGGGGGCTTCCAAGCGGTTGCCTGGCCCGGGAACCACCAGAACGATCCAATGTAAACTGTGCGACGCCGTGCGTCTCGCGACCCGGCCTGCCAACCTTGTTGTCGTGTGCCCGGAGGCGTACAAGTGCGCCGGTTGAAGGACGCGGGGTCATGGACAATTTGCTCGACAGTGCTTTTGACATTGCGGTCTTTGCAACCGTCCTTGTATCCGGACTGCACGCCTACTGGCGCGGGTTTGTCCGAGAATCCCTCAACATCGTCGCGTGGATCGTGGCGATCTACGCCGGCATCCAGCTGTATCCGCAACTGGCGCCGTTCGTGCTCGAGTACGTGACGAGCGCGACCGCGGCGAACTGGATCGCCGGCGTGGCCAGTGGCATCGGTGTTCTGTTCCTGCTCTCGGTGGTGGTCTCCCAGCTGGTGCGCCTGTTGCGACGCGCCGGGGTCGGGGCGGTGGACCGGTCGCTCGGGTTCCTGTTTGGCCTGATTCGCGGCGCGGTGCTGGTCTCGGCGTGCTTCCTGGTCCTCCAGCAGGTGATCCCCCGCGAACAAGACTACCCAGACTGGGTGCGTTCCGCCGGGACCTATCCCATGATGCGGGCCGGCGCCGGACTGCTGGTCGATCTGGTTCCGTCGCACCTGCGCGAACACCTGCTCACCATGCAGGGCGATGGGCCCGAGGCGGCCAGGGAACGCCAGCGGACCTACGAGCGTCTGGTCGATCCGCCGGTCGCGCCGGGCGGGAATGCTGAAGCCGGGCGGGAGAAGGGGTACACTGAGACAGAGCGCAATGCCTTGACCGAGGCACTGAGGCAGTTGCAGTGAGCCGCCGCCGTCAGCTGGAGGAAGGGACATGAGACTCGAAACGAGGTCTTTCGCCCGAACGTGTCCATGACCCGGCCTCGCGACAGCTTCCCGACACCGGATGATGATCATCCCGGCGAAGAGTGTGCGATCTTCGGTATCTTCGGATCGCCGGACGCCGGGGCGAACACCGCGCTCGGCCTGCACGCGCTGCAGCACCGGGGCCAGGAGGCGACCGGCATCGTGAGCTGGGATGGCCGGCAGTTCCGCAGCCACCGCGGACTGGGCCACGTCGCCGACAACTTCGGAGCGGGTGCCTCCGGCGTGCTTGACCAGGTGGCCGGTCACGCCGCCATCGGGCACAACCGCTATTCCACCACGGGCGGCGGCAACCTGCGCAACGTCCAGCCGCTGTTCGCGGAGACGGAACTGGGTGGTCTGGCGCTCAGCCACAACGGCAATCTTACCAACGCCCAGGACCTTCGTCGCAGCCTGGTGCGACGCGGGTGCCTGTTCCAGTCCACCACCGATACGGAGATCATCATCCACCTGATCGCCCGCAGTCCAGGCCGATCCCAGGTGGACCGGATCATCGACGCACTGCACCAGGTCGAGGGCGCCTATTCCCTGGTGCTGCTGACCTCGGACTCGGTGATCGGCGTGCGCGATCCGCTTGGCGTGCGTCCACTGGTGCTGGGCCGGCTCGGCGATGCCCTGGTGCTGGCGTCGGAGACCTGTGCGTTCGACATCCTCGGAGCCCGGTTCATCCGCGAACTGAAGCCCGGAGAGATGGTGATCCTGTCGGATGACGGGGTCGAGTCGCTGAGCCCGTTTCCCTCCAGGCCGGGCCGGTTCTGCATATTCGAGTACATCTACTTCTCGCGCCCCGACAGCATCGTCGAGGGACGGGGTGTCTACGAGGCGCGCAAGGCCATCGGGGCCGAACTCGCACGCGAGAGTCCGGTCGATGTCGACATCGTCGTGCCGATCCCCGATTCGGGGGTTCCGGCGGCCATCGGCTATTCGGAACGTTCCGGGATCCGGTTCGAACTCGGCATCGTTCGCAACCACTACGTCGGGCGCACCTTCATCCAGCCATCCGACCAGGACCGTCATCTCGGTGTCAGGCTCAAGCACAGCGCCAACAGGGCGGTGATCGCCGGCAAGCGGGTCCTGCTGCTGGACGATTCGATCGTTCGCGGCACCACCTCGACCAGGATCGTCGAGATGGTCCGTGCGGCCGGCGCCCGCGAGGTACACATGAGAATTGCCAGTCCCCCCACCACCCATTCCTGCTTTTACGGTGTGGACACGCCGGAGCGGGACAAGCTGCTCGCCGCCCGGTTCTCGGTGGAGGAAATTGGCCGCGAGATCGGGGTCGACAGCCTCGCGTTCGTGTCGATCGACGGTCTCTACCGGGCAATGGGCGAGGCCGGGCGCGATGCCCGGAGCCCAAGGTTCTGCGATGCCTGTTTTACCGGCGATTACCCGATCCGGCTGCGGGACCAGGAGGAGGGTGTGGCACCGAAGCAGCTCTCGCTGCTCAGCGAGTTCGGGTGACCGCGCCACGGCGTGTACACGGGGGGAGGCAGGGATGAACGATCTTGGCGGCCGTATCGCGCTGATCACCGGGGCGTCGCGCGGCATCGGTGCGGCGCTTGCCAGGGCGTTCGGCGCTGCCGGCGCCCACGTGATCCTGACCGCACGAACCGTGGGCGGACTCGAGGAGGTGGACGACGACATCCGTGCGGCCGGGGGAAACGCAAGCCTGGTCGAGATGGATCTGCGCGACGGTCCGGCCATCGACCGGCTCGGCGCCCGGATTCACGAACGCTGGAGCCGGCTCGACATCCTGGTCGCCAACGCCGGCATCCTCGGAACCCTCACTCCGCTGCCGCACCAGGACCCCGCCGAGTGGGACGAGGTCGTCGCCGTCAATCTCACCGCCAACCTGCGGTTGATCCGTTCTCTTGATCCGCTGCTGCGGATGTCGGATGCGCCGCGCGCGATCTTCGTCTCCTCGGGCGCGGCACGTATCTGCCGACCCTACTGGGGAGCCTACGCGGTCACCAAGGCGGCTCTCGATGCCATGGTCCGTGTCTATGCGGCGGAGAACGAGCGCTCGGCGCTCAGGATCAATATCGTCAATCCGGGAGCGACGAGGACCGGAATGCGCGCCGCCGCGTTTCCGGGTGAGGATCCGATGAGCCTGAAGACGCCTGAAGCCCTGGTTCCGCTGTTCCTCGAACTCGCGTCACCGGCCTCGACGCGGCACGGCGAACTGATCGACGCGTAGGCGCGGTCAGCCCGCCTGGTCGTCGTAGGGATTGCGGCGGCGGCGCAGCGTGAACCGTATCGGGACCGCCGGCAGGTCGAAGCTGTCTCGCAGGTCGTTGACCAGATAGCGGACATAAGAGGTCGGCAGCATGTCCGGCTGGCTGCAGAAACAGGCAAAGGACGGCGGCCGGGTCCGCACCTGGGTGACGTAGCGCAGGCGGATCCGCCTGCCACGGGACATCGGCGGCGCATGGCGCTCGAGTGCCGAGTTCAGCCAGCGGTTCAGCTGTGCCGTGGGGACCCGGTGGTTCCAGGTGCGGTAGACGCTGCGCACCTCCTCCAGCACCCGGTCCAGCCCCCGCCGGTGCAGAGCCGAGATCGTCACCCATGGCAGGTCACGGACCTGGGGGAGCGAATCGGAGAGCCGTTCGCGGACCATGCGGATGACCGCGGGCCGGTCCGATGCCGCGTCCCACTTGTTGACGGCGAGCACCAGCGCCCGTCCTTCCTCGACCACCATGCGCGCGATGGCGAGGTCCTGTCGTTCCAGCACCATGTTCGCGTCGGTGACCAGGATCACCACATGCGCAAACCGGATTGTCCGGATGGTGTCGGTGACCGACGCGCGTTCGAGACGGTGCGTGATCCGGCTTTTCCGACGCAACCCGGCCGTGTCAACCAGCATGATCGGCTGGTCACGCCAGTGCCATCGCACCTCAATGGAATCGCGGGTGATCCCGGCCTCCGGTCCGGTCAGGACCCGGTTCTCGCCAAGAAAGGCGTTGATCAGCGTCGACTTGCCGACATTGGGCCGCCCGACCACCGCAAGGCGTATGACGCCGTCTGTCTCTGCGTCTTCGTCTCCGGGCGGCATGGCATCGTGGCGCTCGGTGCACTCGCGAATTGCCTGGTAGAGGTCGGCCATGCCTTCGCCGTGTTCGGCCGAAATCGGGACCGGTTCTCCCAGCCCGAGCGCAAATGCATCCATCAGCCCGGCCTGTCCGGCCGATCCCTCGCACTTGTTCGCAACCAGGATCGCCTCGCCGCCCTCGCGGCGCAACCAGCGGGCGAAATGCGCATCCAGCGGCGTGATCCCGACCCGCGCGTCGATCAGCAGGAGGGCGATGTCGGCGTCGGCGACCGCCTGTTCGGTCTGGCGCTGCATCCGGCCCTCGAGGGCGTCGTCGTCGGCATCCTCGAGTCCGGCCGTGTCGAACAGGCGGAACTCGAGATCGGCGATCCGGCCGGCCCCCTCGCGCCGGTCCCTGGTCACGCCGGGCGTGTCGTCCACCAGGGCAACACGACGCCCGACAAGCCGATTGAACAGGGTCGACTTGCCGACGTTGGGACGACCGATGATGGCGATGGTCACGGTCATGGTGCCGCACCCCGGGTACTAGCGGTAGGCGGTGAGCCGGCCGTTGTCCGTCAGGACGTAGAGTGTTCCGTCGGCAACTACCGGGGGCACGTGAACGGCGTCATCAAGGTCGATCATGTCGGTAATCACTCCGGTCTCCGCCGAGAGCACGGCAAGCGTGCCCTCCGAACTTGCTACCAGCACCGACCCGCTCACCAGTATCGGCCCGACATGGGTGATCGGATCTTCCCGATCCTCCTCGTCGAGGTAGCGTGGCAGCTGGGTGATCCAGCGAACCCTGCCCTGGTCGCGGGTCAGGCAAATGACCTCGGCCTGGTTGGAGACCAGGAACACGAAGTTGCCGGCAACCCATGGGGTCTGGGTGCTGCCGACGGGACTGTCCCAGATCCTGGTGCCGGTCCGGAAGTCGAGTGCGGAGGTACGGCCCGAGTGGCTGACGGCGATCACGCGGTCGTCGTCGATGACCGGGTCGCCGCGGATGTCGGCGAGACTGGCCACGCTGGTCGACCGGCGCACGCGGCGCAGGCTGTCGATCCAGAACACCCGGCCGGTGCCAGCGGCAAGGGCGTAGATCTCGCCCGAGGAGTAGGGGACCGTGACGATGGCGTCCCGGACTGCCGGGTTGGCGTTGCCGAGAAGCGCGGTGACTTCCGATATCCCGGAGTGAACCCAGAATCGTTCACCGGTCCTGGCGGAGAAAGCGGCCGCCTGGTTGTCGATGGTGATCACGTAGATCTGCTCGTCGCTCCAGGTCGGGGCACTCCTGACCGGCCCGGGCGCATTCGCCGTCCAGACCAGTTCTCCGTTCTCCGGCGACATCGCCCGAATGGCCCCGGCGCCGTTGGCGACGAAGACCAGTCCGCCCCCGGTCGTGATCCCGCCGGCAAACGCCACCTCTTCCTCGTCGGGCGTTGCCGTCTCCCGTTCCCACAACCGCTGTCCGGTCGCGGCACTGAAGGCCGAGAGCAGACCGTCGCGGTCGAGGGTGAAGATGCGGCCGTCAGCGACCACCGGGGAGGCCAGAATCTGGGTTTCGCTGCTCGACCCGGCACCGATATCCACCTCCCAGACTGCCTCGGGCACGGTCGGGCCGACGAGGTGTCCCATGACATTGGCCGCGTTGCCGCCGGGCTGCGGCCAGTCCGGATTGCGGACCGCGGCGGGAAGTGTCACCGGCAGGGATGCGACAGTCGGGTCGACGCCGAGGCTCTCGCCAAGACTGAGGATTGCGATTCGTTCACCCTCGAGCGGTGCGGTGCTGTCGGTCTCGCCAAGGAAGCCGAGGTCGCAGCCGGCGAGCAGCAGCACCGCAAGCAGGAGCGGGGGCAGACGCAACACGGGGCGCGTTCGACGGTGCGGAGTTGCGCTTGTATCGTCAGGACGCGGGAAGTGCATGCAGCAACTCGGTCACCCGGGCGCGCATGCGCTGGGGTGTTCGGGCATCGTCCGACAGGGTTTCGAAGGCCTCCCTCGCGAGCGCCGTTTCACCGGATGACAGCCACAGCAGCGCCTTCAGTTCAAGCGCCATCGGACGCCACGTGCTGCCGACGGCGGCAAGCCTGTCGAGATCGCGATGCAACTCGTCGGGTGCTGCGGTCTCGAGCCGGGCCGAGACGGATCCGAGCCTGGCAAGGTCGCGAAGCACCAGCGGTGCGTCCTCGTCCTCGATCACTTCGGTCCAGGCGATCAACGCGCCCTCGACGTCACCGGCGCGCGCGGCGAGCGCGGCCTGTTGCAGCCGGGCGAGGACCGCGTAGCCCGTGCTTCCCTCCACCGCGAGTGTGCCGAGCGCATCCAGGGCCGCATCGGTCTCGCCGGCGGCGACAAGGCCGCGCCCTTCGTCGTAGGCCGCCGACTCTTCGGCCCGGACCGTCCTGTCGTAGTACTGCCAGTAGCGCCAGCCGCCGACCGCGGCCACGACGAGGACCGCGGCGGCGATCACCAGCCAGCCGTATTGCTTCCACAGGCGTGCGGCGCGGTCCTGGCGAAGTTCCTCGTCGATTTCCCTGAAGATGTCGGCCACGGGACTGTCCGCCTTGTGATCCGCTGCTGCCTGTCCGCCCGTTTCCGACGGGCGCGGCAGACTACGCCCGCACCGTGGCAAAATCAAATGACTGCACTGCTCCGCTCCCGCCTTCATGCCGGTGACGCAGGCGTCGCGGCTCCCGGACCGGCATCTCCGGATCCGCCAACCGGACAGCGGGATCGCCGCGGCCGGGAGGATGATCCTGTCGCGCGTCCGGGGAACCGAGATCCGGTCTGGGAACCCGGCCTGGCAGAAACGACCGGAAGGCGATCTGTCCCTCTTCCGACTGGATGCGGGGCCGGAGCGATGCCACACTGATGCTCCAGTGATCGAGACCAGTGCCACACGACACCCTGCCACATCGTGATGAAACGCATCGATTGCGCGAGCGCGGATCCTGATCGGCAGCACCGTACCGAAGGCCGGTCGCCCGTGCGCAGTCGGGGCTCTGGCGGACATGACAGGGGCGCCGCCGGTCGGACGCACGGGGAAACAGCGCAGGATCCCCGGCCTGCGCCGACGGCAGGGTGTTTCGGCGCTCAACGGGAGCGAGGGCCGGTGATCCGCTTCGTGGCGATCGTCGACCGGCAGGATCGCACCAGAGCCCGGAGTGTGTCCGCGCCGCGGGAGCGCGTTCGGTGCGGCACGGGCCTGCGGACCGGCCGGGCCGTCGCGGCTGTCCTGAGCTGACCTCGATGTCCCGGCGTTTCGAGGACGGGTTCGACTACGTGATCGTGGGGTCGGGATCTGCCGGCTGCGTGCTCGCGGCGCGGCTGTCTGAAGACGGGGGCTCGCGGGTGCTGGTCCTCGAGCACGGCGGTACCGATGCCGGACCGCTCATCCAGATGCCGGCGGCGTTGCCCTACCCGAGAAACATGGCGCGCTATGACTGGGGCTATGTCACCGAGCCCGAGCCGCACCTCGGCGGGCGGCGGCTTGCGACCCCGCGCGGCAAGGTGGTCGGTGGGTCATCCTCGATCAACGGCATGGTCTATGTGCGCGGCCACGCCTGCGACTTCGACGCCTGGGAGGCCGCGGGGGCGGCCGGGTGGGGCTACCGCCACGTCCTCGGGTACTTCCGGCGCATGGAACAGGCCCATGCCGGCGATCCGGGGTGGCGGGGCACCACCGGCCCGCTGCATGTTGCGCGGGGCGCCATGGCGAACCCGCTGTATGACGCCTTCATCCAGGCCGGTGGCGAGGCCGGCTACGGGATCACCGCGGACTACAACGGTGAGCGCCAGGAAGGGTTCGGCGCGATGGAAATGACGGTCCGGCGCGGCCGGCGCTGGTCTGCCGCCAACGCCTACCTGAAACCCGCCTTGCGCCGGCGCAACCTCGAACTTCGCACCCGCTGCCACGTCAACCGCGTGCTGATCGAGGAGGGCAGGGCGATCGGGGTCGAGTACGAGACTGCCGGTTCGTCCAGGCGGGTCCGCGCCCGCGCCGAGGTGGTGCTTGCCGCCTCTGCGATCAATTCGCCGAAGCTGCTCATGCACTCCGGCATCGGACCCGCGGAGCACTTGCGCGATCACGGCCTCGTGGTCGTTGCCGACCGGCCCGGCGTCGGCGCCAACCTGCAGGACCACCTCGAGATCTACCTGCAGGTGGCGTGCCGCCAGCCGATCACGCTCTACCGCCACTGGAACCCGCTCTCCAGGGCGTTGATCGGAGCGCGCTGGCTGCTGACGGGTACCGGGCTCGGCGCAACCAATCACTTCGAGGCGTGCGGTTTCGTCCGCTCGCGCGCCGGGATCAGGTACCCGGACATCCAGTATCACTTTCTTCCCCTTGCGGTTCGCTTCGATGGCCGGATCGCCACGGACGGACACGGGTTCCAGGTCCATGTCGGGCCGATGCGTTCACCCTCACGCGGACGGATCCGGCTCACCTCGGCTGATCCGCGCGCCGCGCCCTCGATCCTGTTCAACTACATGTCGCACGAGGAGGACTGGCGGACCTTCCGGGCCTGCGTCCGGCTTACCCGTGAAGTGCTGGAACAGCCCGCGATGGCGCCCTACACCGGCGACGAGATCGCACCCGGATCCGCGGTCCGGAGCGACGAGGAGATCGACGAACACGTGAGAGCCGGGGCGGAGAGTGCCTACCATCCCTGCGGAACCTGTCGCATGGGCGATGCCGGCGACGCCCATGCAGTGGTCGATCCCGAGTGCCGGGTGATCGGGGTCGACGGCCTCAGGGTGGCCGACAGTTCGATCTTCCCTCAGATCACCAATGGCAACCTCAATGCCCCCAGCATCATGGTTGGCGAGAAGGCATCCGATCACATCCTGGGCCGTGCTCCCCTGCCGGCCGCCAACGACCGGCCATGGATCCATCCCGACTGGGAGACCCGGCAACGCTGACAGTCCTCTCCCCCGCCAGCCCGGACCCGGCGGACCCTCGAGCGTGGCGGGGTGACGGGTCGGTCCAGAGGCACGGTCCGCGCCGGCACCAGCCAACGCGCGCCTGTCCGCCGCGTGATCCGATACCACCTGTCCGGCCCCGGCTTTCCAGTCCGGCGTCGCGGAGACAGGCCCTGGCGGCGGCCGTGCCCGGAATGCTTGCGCGCTCGGGTTCTCCCCCGATGTCGAGGGCCGCACGCCGGCCGTGCATGACGATAATGACCTGGAGGACCGGCGCATCCCGGCGGCGCCGGCCCTCGATCCCCGCCCGGCGGCCGAACGCGGGATCTCGCTCTCGTTGCGCCGGGACGCGGGCGGGCCGGCCAAGGTCGGCGTTGAAGACCTGTTCGCCCCCGGCCTGCCGGGGAACCGCATCGGCGGCGGGGCGGTGAGCTACCGGCAGGCGGAGGCGGCCTGGAGCTTCCCGGCCTTCGGCGGACGCTTCACCGGCAGCCCGCCAGAAGGCCTCCGCCGTGCTGTCGACCCGTGCGCCTGGCGACGGGCGCGTGTCGATGACGTCGCCGGTCCGCAACGTGGTTCGGGAAAACCGGCGATGCCCGTGCAGAACCATGTCCGTGCCGGAGAGCGGACCAGACACCGCGGACAGGGCCCGCTTCGGTATCCGGCGCTTTACCGTTCCGGCGATTTGGGCGACACTATTGTCATGATTCGTTAACCGAAATGACGGTCCGGCGGAGACATCGTGCATTCATGGCGAACCTGATCCGATTTCACGGGGGACGCGGTGCGGAGCGCGACGTGTTCTTCAGCAGGAGCGAACTGGCAGCAATTGTCACGGCCTACAGCAGCGGCGTCATCAAGGGGCACTGGCGGGACTACGCCATCGATCGCAGCGACAACACCGCGCTGTTCTCGATTTTCCGCAGCAGCCGCGAACACCCTGTCTACGTTTTCGTCAAGACCCATAAACCCGACCAGAACCAGCCGACCTTTGCCCTGTTCAACGGGCCGCGCCGACTGGCCAGTTCAACCTCGCTCAACCGGGTGATGGACCGGTTCCGTTCCCTGCCACGCCTGGTCAGGTTGCCGTAGCCGGGTCCCGGACAGGGTCTCGCGAGCCTCGCGGTCACGGTTCGCGCAGCGCGGTCGCGAAACTCGTGGTCAGCGGACTGACCAGATAGTCGAACATGGTCCGTTCGCCTACCTTGATGATGCCCATCGCCGGCATGCCCGAGGTCAAGGGCGTGTCGCCGATGCTGTCGCGCAGCGCCTCGGGATCGAGCGTGATCACCACCTTGTAGGTCGGCGGGGCATAGGCGGCCCGCTTGCGGATGGTACTGGCCGAAACCGACTGCACCACGCCGTCAACCGGTGGCGTGGTCCGCGGGTTGAATGCGGAGAGGTGAATCCTGACATCGGCGCCGACGTGAACCTGCTCGATGTCGCGGGCCTGGATTTCGGCGACGAGCACCATGTCCTCGTTGTCGGGGACGATTTCCATCAGCCGGTCGGCCCGGTTCACCACGCCGCCGACGGTGCGAATCGTCATGTTGTTGACCCTGCCGTCGGCGGGGGCCCGGATGTCGATCCGCCGCAGCTGGTCGTCGATCAGCTCGAGGTTCTCGCGGGTCCTCGTGATGTCGAAATCGACCCGGTTCAGGCGTTCCGCGGCCTGGGACCGGCGCACCTGGCGTGCGTTCCCGATCCCGAGCCGGTGCTCGTTGATCCGCTGCAGGCTGCTCGAGATGGAGCCCTCCACCGTGGCGAGCTGCGACTGCAGGTGGGCCCGGGCACGCTGGATCTCGAGCAGGCGGGTGTGGGTGGTCAGTTTCTTGTCGTACAGCTCCTGGACCGCGGCAAGCTCGTCCTCGATCAGCTCGAGCTGCAGGACGATGGATTTCACCTGGGCGCGCAGAGCGGTGACCTCGGTGGTGATCTGCTCGATGCGTTCCTCCCGGATTTCCTGCTGTTGCAGGAAACTGTCGCGCCGCTTGTGGAAGAGTTCGATCTCCGCCTCGATGATGCCGGCAAGCTCCGGATCGGTGCTGGCCTCGACGAGTTCGGCTGGCAGGGTCACGTCGGACGCGTCCGAGATCTCCGCGTTCAGCCGGGCCTCCTCGGCGAGATGCGAGATCAGGGCCGAGCGGTGCACCGATGACCGCGCGTCGGTCTGGATCGGGTCAAGCCGCAGCAGCACCTGTCCCTTGGTGACCCGGTCGCCCTCGCGGACCAGGATTTCCTTGACCAGCCCGCCCTCGAGATGCTGGACGGTCTTGATGCCGGAGCGAACTTCGATGGCGCCGTTTGCGGTCACACCGCTCGCGAGCGGGGCAAGGAAGGCCCAGCCGCCGAACACGCCGAAGAACAGAATGATCACGACATAGCCGAACCGGCTGGCGCCGCCCCAGGCTGGCCGCCGCGGCTTGCTGCGGAAACTGATGGGGAGCGGCCGGGTCGGCAGGGTCTCGGTCTGGACCGTCTGAAGGGTCATGGTCTCCTCACCCGTTGGCGGACTGGCATGGGGATGTGTCGGGCCCGGGTTCCGGTGGAACCGGTGTCCGGGGTCGGCGAAGCTGTGCCAGGACCTTGTCCCGCGGTCCTGCGGCGCCAACCCGGCCATCGACCATGATCAGGAGGTTGTCGAGCGCACGCAGAATGTTCTCCCTGTGCAGGATCACGACCACGGTCACACCGCGTCGCTTGAGCTCGAGTATGGTGGCAGCAAGCGCCTGCTCGCCCTGTACGTCAAGGTTGGCGTTGGGTTCGTCGAGCACCACGAGGCGGACCGGCCCGTAGAGTGCCCGGGCGAGGGCGACGCGCTGGACCTGTCCGCCGGACAGCAGCGCGCCACCCGGACCGACCTGGGTCTGGTAGCCGTGCGGCATGAACTTGATCATGCCGTCGACATTGGCAAGCCGGGCGGCGTCGAGCACATCGTCGCGGGTCCAGTCATCGGCGAATCTCGTGATGTTGTCACGGATTGTCCCGCTGAACAGCGACACGTCCTGCGGGAGGTAGCCGATATACCGGCCGATCTCGTGCCCGGGCCAGCTGTGCAGCTCGCGGCCGTCGGTAAGCGAGCGTCCGCCGAACCGGACGGTCCCGGTGGTGGGGCGGTCGATGCCGACAAGCAGGCGTGCGAGGCTTGACTTGCCCGACCCGGACCGCCCGAGAATCCCCAGCGAACTCCCGGCCTTCAGCATGAAGGTGATATCGGACAGGATCGGCCGTTCCGCGGTGCGCGGATGGAAGTGGATCCCGTTGACCGAAATAGTCGGTTCGATGTCGGCGGATCCCGGAACCGCCACCGCGCCCGCTCCGGCTGTCGCCACCGCGGTCGACGACGCACCGTCGGAAGGTCCCGCCACCGTGCTCCCCGCCGGTGCCGACGCCGTCTCTCCGGCGCCGTTCGTCCCTTCGGCTTCAGACCCGGTCTTGACGGTGATCACGGGCCCGTCGTCCGCAGCCTTGTCCGACCGGATCTCACCGTCATCATCGCCTGCCGCTTCGGCCCCGGTCGCCCCGTTGCTCGCCGCCGTATCGGTTCCGGTCCCGTCCCGGAACGTGATACGGGGCTGGTGCGTGTCCGCGGGAATATCCTCCGGAAGGTCGGGAAACATGAGCCCGGCCCGCAGGGCCGCGGCGACCGTCCGGTAGTCTTCGAGCGCGGAGTGGGTTGCGGTCCAGCTGGTCACCAGGGACTGGACCGGCATCATGATCCGCCCGACGAGAATCACCGAAGCCATCATTGCGCCCTGTGACAGGCCGCTGGCCGGGTCGAGGACAAGCACCACGCTCACCGTCATGATGGCGATGATGGACGAAAGCTGCATGGTCCGTCCGATCGCGTTCATGACCCCGGAACGCCGTGCGTAGGCGCTGTAGTGATCGAGTGCCGCGTCGTTGTCCTCGCTCCAGCGCCGACCGAGGTCCCGCGCCATTCCCATGGCGTCGATGATGTCTGCATTGCGCAGCGTGACGTCGGTCTTTCGCATGGAGTCCGCGACCGCCGACTGGGCCTTGTCATTGAGGGGCGCGGTCAGCCAGCGGTTGGCGAGAGCGAGCAGCAGCAGCAGGACAGCGACCACGCTCGAGACCAGGCCGATCCACATGTTCAGGTAGAACAGGAAGGCGAGGAACAGCGGAACCCAGGGCAGGTCCAGCAGCAGGAAGATCTGGTGGCCGGCGAGGAAGTGCCGGAGCGAGTTCATCCGCGCGAGCAGCTCGGTGTTGCGGGGGACGCCGCGCGCGCAGGCAAGCCGCAACGAGACCGCGAGCAGTTTCTCGCTGACGGCGCTGTCGATGAAGGCGCTGATGCGCACGAACAGGAAGGTCCGCGCCACCTCGATCAGCGCCTGCACCAGCAGCGCGCCCATCGCGGTGCCGGCCAGGAAGGCGAGGGTGAACACGTTGCCGCCGCCACCGAGCACACGGTCGAACAGCGAAAACGTGTAGATCGGAATCACCAGGACCAGGACATTGACAAAGAAGCTGAAGACGACCGCGGTCGCAAACCCGTTCCGACAGGAGCCCAGCATCTCGCCAAGCGGATTGCCGCCATCGCCACCGTCGGACGTGTCAGCCTGCACTGCCATCGCTCACCTTGCCGGCCTTCCCTGCATGCACCCGGTCGTCCCAAATGCAGTCCGGCCCGCCGCGGCTGCGGGGCGGGCCCGGCGAGCCGTTGGTGCATGGTTCTGCTGGTACCCCGGGTCGACAGGTTCTCCCCGTCGGGACGCGACTGACCGACGCGCCTGCGAAAATTGACGCTCCGCGACGATGGCCCTATGTAAGCGTTCCGGCAGGCAGTCGCAATCGATTTTCGATCCTGTCGCCGATCCGCCGGGAACGGCGGCCTGGTCTTCTCCGGGGCGGGATCAGCCGTGAACGTACTGTTTATCCACCAGAACATGCCGGGACAGTTCAAGCACCTCGCACCGGCCCTGGCCCGGGAGGCGTCCAACCGGGTCGCCTTCATCACCGCCGAGGGCTCCACGCCGCCACCGGAGAACGTGACCGTCGAGAGGTACCCGCGGCCCTCGACCGACCGGCAGGCGAGGGGAACCCACCCCTACGTGACCCGGTTCGACCGCGCCGTGCGGTACGGCCAGGGAACCGTACGCGCGGCGTTGCGGTTGCGCGAGGCCGGGTTCGAGCCCGACGCCGTTGTCGTGCATACCGGCTGGGGCGAGGGACTGTTCCTGCGCGACCTGTACCCGGATGCGGGTATCCTCTCCTTCTGCGAGTTCTATTTTGACGGGCGCAGCGCCGACCAGAACTTCGATCCGCAGTTCCAGAACTCGCTGGACGACGTGTGCCGGATGCGGTTGAACAATACCGAAATGGCGATGAGCACCCAGGCGTCGAACTGGGGTATCACGCCGACCTGGTGGCAGTGGAGCCGGCACCCGGAATTCATGCGGCGCAAGATCTCGGTGATCCACGACGGGATCGACACCGACCATTGCACCCCGATCGACAACCCGCGGATCGATCTGCCGAACGGCACGACGCTCACGCGTGACGACGAGGTCGTGACCTACGTGTCGCGCAACTTCGAGCCGTACCGGGGTTTCGAACCGTTCATGAAGAGCATCGCCACCATCCTCGAACGCCGCCCCCGGTCCAGGGTGCTGCTGGTCGGCGGGGATGACGTGAGCTACAGCAAGCGGGCGGCGGATGCCCGCACCTGGCGCGAGAGCATCCTGTCGAAAGTGCGATTCGACCCGACCCGGGTGGTCTTCCTGCACCGGTGTTCATACGAGGAACTGCGCAACGTGCTGTCGCTTTCGAGCGCGCACGTCTACCTCAGCTATCCTTTCGTGTTGTCCTGGTCGCTGCTCGAGGCCATGTCGCACGAATGCCTGGTCATCGGGTCACGCACCCCGCCGGTAATGGAGGTGATCGAGCATGGCGACAACGGCCTGCTCGTGGACTTCTTTTCGTCCGACCAGATCGCCGACGCGGTGGTGAACGCGCTGGAGAACCCGGATGCCATGCGGCCCATCCGCGCCCGCGCGCGCGAGACCGTGCGGGCGCGTTATGACCTGAAGACCGTCTGTCTTCCCGCACAGGTCGACCTCATCACCCGTGTCGCCGAACACCGTTACCCGCCGCCGACCGAGGACGGCTGGTCATCGCTGCCCGCTGCCGAGGGCATGCCGCCGCGAATACTCTGATCCAGGACCACGGTATCGGCACGGGTTTGCGGGTGCCGGTGCGAACCAGCCCGTTCAGCTTCCTGCAAGACGACACCGAAACGCCATCGGCCCGCTTCCGTGGCCGTTCCGGGCGGGCTCCGGATCGCGTCCATGTTCGACCAGGCAGTGCCCGGGCGACGGGGCGGTGCGCAATGGCAGCCGTCTGCCTCGCGCCGGAGGACACCGCGGTGGCCAGGCGGTCGAGGACCCCCATGCCGACCTGCATGCCGGAAGGCAGGGAAAAGGCCGGGTCATCCGGCATGTGTCCGCGCCATGGGGCTGCCCGCGACGCACGGTTTCGGTTTCGAGGAAACCGCGCACCCGTTCGCCACTCGATCAAATCCCGCGCGTGCCCACATATCCCCGTTGAGGGCGACCGGACAGTTTCGCATGTCGATCTCCATGCGAGCCGGGGCCGTGGCGCTCGGAAACTGTTCGCGATGGTGTTTGGTCCCGGCAATGGCCGTGCCCAGGTCGTTCGCGGCATGAAACAGGCCGCCAGTGCCGTCCGGAAACCGCCTGCCGTTCGGGTTCAGAAGGGTGAAGGTTGCCGTGATGACGGTCGTCCCGGGCCCGTTGATGCGATTCTCCGGCGGCACGAGCTCGATATCGCCGACCTCATCACGAAGCCGGGGGTCGGTGAGCGCATCCGGATCGACAATCGCTTCAGGGTCGTCCGAATCGGTCGCCCGCCCGAAGAGAAGAGCTGAATCGACGGAACCCGACCGGGGATTCACTACCGTCCGCCCGTGATGGTTGCTCCGGCTGGTTCGAACATGGGGCGGCGTACGGCTGACGGTCAACGACCTGCTGCGGCAGGACCGTACAACGGCCCGTCGATTGCGCGGGTCAGTGGATCGATTACGCACCGACCTCTCCTGCCCGGTCCCGGGCCGGGACGTCTGCGGAGAAGACGCGCTGTTCTGCGTGGTGGCCTTTGCCTGGACCGTATCGCGCGGTGGTGGGCGCAGCGCCGGCACGGCGGTCATCCGGGGTCTTTCGTGTGCGATGGCGCGCGCAATGTCTTCAGAACATTCGCACGGGTGCGGGGTTCTCGGTCGAATGCAGGGTGACGAGCCCGGTGCGACAGTGGCGGCGCCCGAAGGTCAGGGGCTTCAGCCCGAAGACAGGCAGGCGCGCAAGGGAGGCGAACGGAAGCCAGGAGAGCCGCGGCTCCTCGGCAAGCAGGAGCAAGCCGGCGGCGCCGGAGCGAAGCACCGGTCCGGGGCGCTTGCCGGCGGGCTCCCGCCGCCGCTCGAGAAACGAGGCGAGCGAGGAGCCGTGCCGGCCGGCGCCCGTCCTTCCGGCATTCGCGCCCCATCGTCTCGCCGTTCATCGTCCACATCCCGTCCATTTTCCCCTCCCGGCAGACGTCGGGGACGCGCGCTCCATCCCGGGTACCGTCGGGACCGGCGGGCGTCCTTGCGGCCGGCGAGGCGACGAGTGCGGGTGGAAGCCAGGGAAGCATGCAGGCAGCCATCGCCCTGCTCGCCGACGACCGAAACGGACAGCGCGTTGCGCGCCCTTCGCGGGGCGTGCGGTCAAATCGGCAGCGCGCTCCGGCCGGCCGGCAGGGGCGATGCCGAAAACGGGCTGGCTATTCCGTCCCTGCCGCGATCGTCATTGCCGGCGTCGGCATACCGCAGTCAGGTGTCGTCATGCCGGCTGTCGCATGCGGCGAGCCGGGACCCCGGTGCCTCCCGGGTGAGCGTCGGAAGGTGTTGCAATGACGCCGTCGGCATTCTCCCGGGGGGCTGCTCCCGTCGGGTCTGAACCAGCAGGCGGACGCGTGGTCCGGTGCGCCGGGAGGATGCCGGAGCGAACAGGCCGGATCCACCGCGAAAGGGTCCCCGTCCGGTTTCTGAAGCCCGCGGCATGTCAGTGATTTCGCGCACGATTGGCTCACTGTCCCTGGCCACAAGGAGGCCGGGTCCCGGATCCGTTTCGCCGCAACCGCCGGATTGTGCGACCCCGGATGCGCCTGCGCAGGCTCAACGCGGCGTGGGCGAGTGTCCGGGCGTCGCCCAGCACAGGGTAAGCCCGATTCAGGGCAAGCGAACGACCGCCGCCCGGCCGGGGAAGGGGGCGTCCTCTCCGTCGCTTTATGGTCTTGCCACGTAGTCTATGTTGAACAGATGTATCTTTGTACCGGAGTGATGCACGCGGGCGGCAGGGACTTCGAGCTGGCCGAGATCGTATCGATCGAGATGCTGGCGGCCGACGAGCGAAGTAAGCGTTCGCTTTGGAAGGTGTGGCGGATGCCTTGCCGGAGAGGAGAGTGCCGATGCCTGTTGAAGGGACGCTCGAAGGGGCCGAGCCGCAGAAACAGTCGAGCCAACCGACCGGGCTGTCATTGGAGCAACCAGCGTGCGCGCCGGGCGAAGCGGACTGTCCGCCGGACGCGGCGCGCAGGGCGTTGCGGGAAGTCTTCGGCTTCGAGGACTTCCGTCCCGGCCAGGAGGCGGTGATCGAAGCCCTGCTCGGTGGGCACCACGCGCTCGCCGTGATGCCGACAGGTTCGGGCAAGTCGCTCTGCTTCCAGATCCCCGCCCTGGTCATGGACGGGCTCACGGTGGTGGTCTCTCCCCTGATCGCACTGATGCAGGATCAGGTCTCCGCACTCCGGCTGGCGGGTGTCGCGGCCGACTGCATCAATTCCGCGAAGGACAGGAGCGCCAACGTCGCGGCGTGGCGTCGGGCGGCGGCAGGCCGGACGCGGCTTCTCTACATGGCTCCGGAGCGGCTGATGACGGAGCGCATGCTGGCGGCACTCGCACGCTTGCCGGTCAGCCTGTTCGTCATCGATGAGGCCCACTGCATCTCGCAGTGGGGCCCGGCCTTCCGCCCGGAGTACCAGGACCTCTGCCGGTTGCGCGATATTTTCCCCGGCATCCCCATCGCGGCGCTGACGGCGACTGCCGACGAGGTGACGCGAAACGACATCGTGGACAAGCTGTTCGGTGGCCGGGCTGAACAGTTTGTACTTGGCTTTGATCGTTCCAACATCAAGCTCGCGGTGGAGATGAAGCGTAACTGGAAGCGCCAGCTCGGGACGTTCATTGCGCATCACCGGGGCGAAAGCGGCATCGTTTACTGTTTGTCGCGCCGCAAGACCGAGGAGACCGCCGCAATGCTGGCGGCGGACGGAGTGCGCGCACTCCCCTATCACGCCGGCATGACAAAGGAAGATCGGGAAGCTCACCAGAACGCGTTCATGACCGAGCCGGGGGTGGTCATCGTTGCCACCATCGCGTTTGGAATGGGGATCGACAAGGCCGACGTGCGCTACGTCTTTCACGCCGATCTGCCGGGTAGCATCGAGGCATACTATCAGGAGCTTGGCCGCGCGGGCCGCGATGGCGATCCGGCCGAGGCGCACATGCTCTACGGCCTTGAAGACATCAGGATGCGGCGGCAGTTCATCGAGGACGAGGATTCGGAGCCGGACCGCAAGCGCCGGGAACACAGGCGCCTCGATGCCTTGCTGGGTTACTGCGAGGCACCGGCCTGCCGGCGCGTGACGCTGCTGGAGTATTTCGGGGAGCGGATCGGACGGTGTGGTAACTGCGACGTCTGCCTCGATCCGTCGGAGCTCGTCGATGGGACCGAGGACGCACGGAAGATCCTCTCCGCCGCCTACCGGTCGGGCCAACGCTTCGGGTCCGCGCACCTGATCGACATCCTGCGGGGGACCAGAACGGACAAGATCGCACGCTTCGGTCATGACCGGTTTCCTACCTTCGGGGTGGGCGCGGAGCGTGGCAAGAACGAGTGGCGATCCCTGATCCGCCAGATGGTGGCAACAGGGTTCCTGCGAATCGATATCGGGGGGTACGGCGGGATCAGGATCACGGAGAAGGGGCGGGACCTGCTGCGCGGGGAGGGCGAATTCCTCTACCGCGCGAACACGGTCATCGTCCGCACTCCCGAGAATGTCCGGGCCCCCGCTGCGGCCGGCATCGATCCCGGTAAACCGGCGTTGGCCGGCAGGGACACGGTGCTGCTTGATGCGCTCAAGGCGCTACGCCTGAAGATTGCGCGGGAGCGTCGCGTCCCGGCCTACGCCGTGTTCCCCGACCGGACGCTGATCGATTTGGTGCGCCACCGGCCGCGTACGACAGCAGAGTTCGCCCGGATCAACGGCGTGGGTGCGGTCAAGCTGAGGGAGTTTGCCGCACCGTTCCTGGCCGCCATCGCAGACACGCCGGCAGCGGATGACAGCGGAGCCTCCCACGCGGGGCAGTCGTAACCCGCCGGATCGGGATCGTCGCGACGTCGAGCCAGACGAACGACGTGCGGGGCTTCCGGCGCGGCGCCGGTCCCGAGCCTGTGACCACAACGGAAAACCACCGTAGTAGCGGTCGGCACGCATCAGCATGCCAGGCTCGAGATCCGGCACCAGCCGTTTCGCCTGTTCCATCTCTGGTTCGGACCACGGGCCGCCACACCAGGCCAGCGGCGCCCGGGCGCCATGTTCCATGAGCACCGGGAGCCGAAGCGTCGGAAAGCCCGCCTGACCGGGCGACGCGCCGGGCAGACCGAAGTGCCGGCGGTACGTCGCCTCCTCGTCCGCCACCGACAGGCTCGACCCGTCGATCGCTATCAGACGATGGCTCCGGTACCAGGCGCCGGCCGTCGAGGGCGCCGCCAGAGGCCCCACGCAGGCCTCGCGCACGCCGCAAACGGTTGCGGGCCCAGTCGTCTGTGCGCCCGGGAGATCGACGACTTGCCCGGGACCCGCACCGGAAGCTCCGGCGACACCCACCGTAACCCCGCCATCAGGCAGCGCAGGGCCTCACGCGCCGACGCCTGCCGGAACAGCGACATCGCGATCACGGAGTACACCATGACCTCCGCCCGCAACGCCCGGCGGCGAACGCTCTCTCGCTCCGGGCGACGAAGGGCCACCCGGACCGCACCCTCTACGTGGCCGACCAGGACCGCATCACCTGCGCCGGTGGGACGGCGCCACCGGACATGATGCACGCCACGGTCGCCGGGCATCTCGGCGCGGACTTCGCGCGGCAAGTCGGCGATCGGTTCATGCATGCCGAAATGCGTTCCGCCGGCGAACCGCCTCGCGGAGTGCCGCGGCACCGGCCCGCACGCCGTGCCGGCCGCCATGGAGGCCATGGAAAACCATGTCGCCGACACTCTGTCACGTGCCGATGCTGGCTGGACTGCCGGCTCGAGCACGCGCCAGCTGAACCGACAATACGGTGCCGCGTTGGACCGCGGCGCCGGGGCGTTCTGTCGCGGCATGTGCCTTGAGAAATTCCCGCGAGCTGTTGCGTCGGACCGGTCTGCCCATCCCTGAAACCGCCAGTGCGACAGGTTTCTCCGGCGCTGCCCATTTTGCTACTGCCTGCCGGAAGCAATTCGGCGAAACACCGTCACCCCATCGCCTGGACGCGCGGCGCGGGAGTTGACCGCCCAGGGGTGGATGAAACCATTTGTGACCAATTCGGATCGTATAGCCGCTAAATTTATTGAAGTATTCCACGGGAACCGCCATGCTTCTCTGGACTGAGCGGTCGTCGGCCGGGCGAAATTGGTTCGAACCGGTCCCACAGACCGGCCTGAGCCAAGAGACAACCGTTTGGGGAGCCTGAGCCATGGAAGGCAATCTCAACGCCCTGACGACGGTATTCACCGAGTTCTATTACTGGGCGACCATACCGTTGATGTTCTTCATCCATATAGGATTCTGCATGTACGAAGTCGGCGCGAGCCGGCGGCGCAACCACATGCACACCCTGATGAAGAACACGATGCTGATTCCGCTGGTGACCATCACGTTCTTCTTCTTCGGCTGGTGGCTTTACTGGGCCATGCCGAACGGGCCATGGATTACGGGGGGCCTCGACCTCGCGATGGGAGCGGCCAACACGCCTTGGTCCGAAAACATGGGCCCGAACACAGGCGACCGGATCACCGGCGTGTTCTGGGCAGCCTTCCTGCTGTTCTCGTGGACGGCGGCCTCCATCGTGTCGGGTTCGGTGATCGAGCGGATCAACTCCGGCGCCTTCTGGATCCTCGCCGTCATCATCGGATCGGTCGCCTGGATCATCGACGCCGCCTGGGGCTGGCATTACGGCGGCTGGATGGTCCAGTTGCTGGGTTATCATGACGCCTACGCCTCCGGCGTGATCCACGCGATTGCCGGCGGATTTGCGCTCGGTATACTGGTGGTGCTGGGTCCACGACTCGGCAAGTTCGCCGCGGATGGCACGCCGCGGGATATCAATCCCCACAACCCGTGGATGGTGTGCATCGGCCTGTTCCTGATCTATGCCGGCTTCTGGGGCTTCTACGTCGCCTGCAACGTGCCGATCATCAGCCCGGAAGGAATTGGCGGCCAGATCACCGGCGACACCTGGACGGCGACGACCATCTACCTGACGCCGACCACCCTCAGCGCCATCACGGTGAATTTCCTGATGTCGCTCTCGGGCGGCCTGCTGGTCGGTTATCTGGTGTCCGGCGGCAATGCCTTCTGGACTTATTCCGGTGGCCTGGCGGGCATCATCACGGCGTCGGCAGGTAACGATCTGTACCATCCGATCCACGCCATGATCATCGGCGGCTTCGGCACATACTGTGCCTACAAGCTGCACTTCTGGGTGGAGCGGAAGTTCAAGATCGACGATGCCGTCGGCGCGGTGGCGGTCCACGGCTATGCCGGCTTCATCGGCCTTGTGATCTGTGGCTTCGTGCTGTGGGGCCATCCGAGTTCGCCCTATGAAGGCTACGCAGCGATCAACCCGCTCGGGCAGTTCGTGGGCGCGATCATCATGTTCTTCGTGCTCGGTTTCCTTCCGGGCTGGGTGGTCGCCAGGATCCTGGCGGCGGCTGGCATGCTGCGGATTCCCAAGCAGGTCGAGTTGCTGGGGCTGGACTTCGCGACCAATCGCGACGAACAGGCGGCCGCAGCCGATGTTCGCGAAACCGAAAAGGCGGCCGTCTGATCGGCTGACCCCATTCGCTCCGGTATCCGCCGGCATCTCCATGCCGGTGGACCGGGGGCCGGAAAAGGAGAATAGGCATGTCTACGACAGGCATCGAGAGCTGGGCGGTCGATCTGAAAGACATCGCCGCCATTTACCCGTTCCAGGGCATGGAAGGGCTGTTCCTGGTTGTCGGCGTGGTCCTGTGGCTCGGCTGGCACGTCCTGCAGACGCGGGCCGAGAAAGCCGACTATGACGGTGTCATCGGTCGGCACGGTGACGAGGCCTCGATCAACGAGGCTCTTGAAGTCGATTGACCGGCGTGTCCGGAGGACACGCGCACCCGACCGCAAACCCCGCCGGTCCGCCGGCGGGGGGCTTGCCTTTCGGTCGGCACTCGGCTCCAGGGGAACGGGCTGTTGCCTGCCGGGTGCAGCCTGCCCCCGGCGTAGCGGCTGAAGCGGACCGACCGCGCCGCCAAACTGCTCCCGCAGACCGGCATGAGCGTTTCCGGGATCGCCGTCGGCGACGGGTTCCGGTCGGCATCTCGCCTGGGCCGACATCCAGGCGGGGCCATGGTGCGACGCCGTGACGCTGGCGCCGCGGCGGCTGGCACGCTGTTTCCGGTTTTGCTAACGTCGTCGCCGGGAAACGAGACAGGTTGAGCGTCGTGACCCCGGAGACCCTTCGCCAACAGTTTCTTGTCTGGCAATGCCGGCTGCGCCAGATCGCCATGCGCGAGGATGGCGGCCGGCCGGCCGAGGGGATGCGGCCGAAGGTCCTGTCGCCGGAAGGCCACTCGCTTTCCGAGGGTGTGATCGTCCTGCTGGTCCGCAGCGACCCGGCGGAAAGTTCCGATTTTTTCGAGTTCCAGGTCCGGCAGAACCACGATCCCAACGAGGTCTACCAGAAGGGCCTCACCTTCCTGCAATCAACCTACTACCACCGGGCCAACCGGTTTTCAGACGAAATGACCGCCCTTTTCCTGCCGGAATCCCGGCTTGCGGCATTGCTGGCGGAACTCGGGGCCTGCCGTCTGGAGTTCCGTCAGTTCGGGCAGTCCTACCGGCTGCCCTCGGCCGTGCGCGAGATGACGACGGAGGAACCGGCGTACCGCAACACGCTGTGGCACAACCGGCTGTTCAACACCCGGCTTTCGGACGATGTACGCATTCTGGGCTTCAGGCCCGACTGGGCCGCGGCAGCCGCGCTGCTCGCGGGGTCTGAATGACGCCGCCGCGGAAGCGTCAGAACTTGCGATAGGCCTTGTAGAGATCGACCATCGGATGGTCGGGCGACATCTGGAACTTGATCAGCATTTCCCGGGCGATCATGTCCCGATCCTGCTGGTTGTCCGGTAATTCCATGTCCTCGGGGATCGCGACCCAGCCGTTGATGTTCCTGTCGAACACCGCGGCCTGACCCTCGTCATAGCCCATATGGACGTCTTCCAGCCAATTCAGGTCATCCCAGCCCATGAACTCGAGATAGTCTCTCAAGAACGGGGTCAGCCTGTCGTAGTCCGGCAGCAGGTTGACATCGTACCGATAGCCGATGTGCTGCCCGATGGTCTTCTCGCGCTCCGAATCGAGCCCGTCGCCCTTGAGGAAATGGTCGACGTCGTCAATCCTGGCGCCCTTGTATCCGGATCCGGCCATCTTGTGCGCCCTTCCGTCTAGATGTGGTGATAGTCCTTGACGCCGACCGTGTACTCGGTGCCGGCAAGCGGAACCTGCGCAATCGCGGAAGCCTCCATCGTCAGCGCGGCCAGGTCTTCGGGCTCAAGGCTGTGAATGTCGGTCTTGCCGCAGGCGCGGGCCATCATCTGCGCTTCCATGGTCAGCGTGTGCAGGAAGTTGTAGACGCGCTCCGCCGCTTCGTCGGGATTGAGCCGCCTGCGCAAGTCCGGATCCTGGGTTGCGACGCCGACCGGGCAGCGGCCAGTGTGACAGTGATAGCAGGCGCCGGCAGGGACTCCCATCTCCGACGGGTAGTCGGCTTCGGGAATGGCCTTGTTGCAGTTGAGCGCCATCAGTGCCGCATGGCCGATCGCGATGGCGTCCGCGCCGAGTGCGAGCGCCTTGGCCACATCGCCGCCGTTGCGAATACCGCCCGCATAGACCAGGGAAATCTCGCCCCGCTTGCCGAGGTCGTCGATTGCCCGTCGGGCCTGTCGGATCGCAGCGATGCCCGGCACGCCGGTCTCCTCGGTCGCCAGATGCGGGCCGGCACCGGTGCCGCCTTCCATGCCGTCGATGTAGATCGAGTCCGGGTCGCACTTCACCGCCATGCGGACATCGTCGTACACGCGCGCGGCGCCGAGCTTCAGCTGGATCGGAATCTGCCAGTCGGTCGCTTCCCTGATTTCCAGAATCTTCAATGCCAGATCGTCGGGTCCCAGCCAGTCCGGATGACGGGCCGGAGAGCGCTGGTCGATACCGGCCGGCAGCGACCGCATCTCGGCCACCTGATCAGTCACCTTCTGCCCCATCAGGTGGCCTCCGAGACCAACCTTGCAGCCCTGGCCAATGAAGAACTCGCACCCGTCTGCCAGCAGCAGGTGATGCGGGTTGAAGCCGTAGCGCGACTGGATGCACTGGTAGAACCACTTGGACGAATAGCGCCGTTCGTCGGGGATCATGCCGCCTTCGCCGGAACAGGTGGCGGTGCCGGCCATGGTGGCGCCGCGGGCCAGCGCCGTCTTGGCCTCGAACGAGAGCGCGCCGAAGCTCATGCCGGTGATGTAGACCGGTATGTCCAGTTCCATCGGCCGCTTCGCGCGCGGGCCGATCACCGTCCGGGTTTCGCACTTCTCGCGATAGCCTTCGATCACGAAACGGGTCAGCGTCCCGGGCAGAAAGGTAAGGTCGTCCCAGTGTGGAATCTTCTTGAAGAGCGAGAAGCCGCGCATGCGGTAGCGGCCCAGCTCAGATTTCACATGGATGTCGTTTATGACTTCCCGCGTGAAAATCTGGCTCTTGCCGAGGATGTACTGTTCCTCGTCTGCCAGCCTGGAATGACCGGTGTCCCCCGGGTCCGGATCGTGCAGCATGTCGGTCTCTCCCTGCGGTTCGACGGCGCTTCGTGAAACAGGCCCTGCCTAGAGGACCAGCTTCTTCTCCGTCGGTTCGAGATTGTCGTAGCTCCAGAGCTGCTTGCCGGCGACGATCTTGGTGAAATGATCAACGCCCTTCCCGGGCAGCAATTCGTACATGGTCAGCTTGCGGGTCAGCCAGGCACGGTCGAGGTCGGTAAGCTCCGCCGGGACTGCGTCGACGCCGAGGTCCTGGATTTCGCCGCCGATATATATGGTGCCGTCATACATGGAATCGCCGAGGTTCTTTCCGGCATTGCCGCAGACCACGATGCGCCCGCGCTGCATCATGAACCCGGAGAACGCGCCGGTATCGCCGCCGACGATGATGGTGCCGCCCTTCTGGTCGATTCCGGTGCGCGAGCCGACCGAACCCTTGCACACCAGATCGCCTCCGCGCAGCGCGGCGCCGAAGGTGGAGCCGGCATTCTTCTCGATCACGCATACCCCGGCCATCATGTTCTCGCCGAACGACCAGCCGACGCGGCCGGCAATCCGGACAGACGGGCCGTCGAGCAGGCCGCAGCCGAAATAGCCCAGACTGCCATCGACGATGAAGTTCATCCGGTTCAGGATGCCGACGATCAGCGAATGCTTGGCGCCCGGATTCCGGAGCACGATGCTGCCGTGACCGGAATCCATCAGGTCACGGATTTTCCGGTTGATTTCCGAGGGTTCCAGATCGGCGCAGTCGATTTCGGCGCGCCGGTTGAAATCGACATCCCGCGCGAAGTGGTAGGCGAAGCCGCCTTCATTCCGAAGCGTGAACTTGGTCTTGATGTCCCGGCCGGTCAGGGGCTCGGTATGCATGCCCATCAGTGTGGACGCGGAGTCGCTTACGCCTGCCATACCCGGATCTCCTCGTCGTAGGGGTCGGTGGTGTCAATCTCGTGCGGGATGATCGCCCTGATCGCGACTTCCTCCGACGCCAGTGCGACCATGTCGTCCGCCTCGTAGAGGACCATCGGTTTCGCGGCCATGGTATCCTTGGCCATGCCGAGTTCGTTTCGGGTGGTGATCAGGTAGGTGAACACCCCGTCGATCTCGTGGATCGACTTCCGCAGGGAGTCCTCGAGCGTCATGCCTTTCTCGAGATTGACCGCGGTGTAGACCGCCAGAAGCTCCGAATCGCAGTTGCTGACGAAGCGCTGTCCGCTACGCTCGAGCTGGCGGCGCATCAACCAGTAGTTGGTGATCTGGCCGTTGTGGACGACTGCGATGTCGTTGTACGGATAGGCCCAGTACGGGTGAGCGGAACGAATATCGACATCCGACTCCGTAGCCATCCTCGTATGGCCGATACCGTGGGTTCCCCTGAACCGGCCCAGGCCATACGCGCCGGAAACGTCGGCCGCGTCGCCCAGATCCTTGACCAGTTCCAGGGCGCTTCCGATCGACAGGATCTCCGTACCCTCGATTTCCTCCATCTGGTCGGCAAGGTCCTTCATGTCGCCGTCATAGGAGATCCGGTAGCGGGTCGCATACTCCGTCGGTTCGTCCGCACCGAGAACGACAACGCCCAGTTCCTTCAGCAAGCCGTCGACAGCTGTCCTGCGTTCGGCAATGGCCCGGCGGACCCTGGTCCCGCGGCCCAGGTCTTCCTGCTCGGCCACCTTGAACCGCAGGATGTACTCGCTCGGTCCGGGCTCGCCGTAGACCGCGAACCCGGTGGAATCCGGGCCGCGGTGCTTCAGCGCCTGAAGCATGGCGGTCATTTCCCCGCCGATATTGCGGGCACCGTCTCGGTAGATCAGTCCTGCAATGCCGCACATAACGTGTCTCTCCCTTCGAGGGTCGTGCCTAAGGCAGGCAATTCAGGTAGGTCTCCATGTCCCACTCGGTCGTGGTGTGCAGGAAGCGCTCCCATTCGTCCCGCTTGTACTCCTCGTACAGGCGGTACATGTCGCCGGGCATGGATGACTTGATCACTTCGTCCTGGGCGAGCGCATCAAGCGCGGCGCCAAGCGTCATGGGCAGTTTCTTGACCTGCTTGCCGGCTTCCATGGCCTGGTAGATGTTGCGGTCTTCCGGCGGGCCGGGATCGATGTCGTTCCTGATGCCGTCGTCGGCCGCCTTGAGGATCGCACCGGCCATCAGATACGGGTTCACCATCGAATCCACCGACCGGTATTCGAAGCGCCCCGGCGCCGATATGCGCAGCCCGGTCGTCCGGTTCTGGTACCCCCAGTCGGCGAAGACCGGTGCCCAGAAGCCGGTATCCCACAGGCGGCGGTAGGAATTGACGGTCGATGCGCCGATCGCCGTCAGCGCGCCCAGATGCTTGACGATCCCGCCCACCACCTGCAGTCCGACCTTGCCGGGCAGCTGCGGGTCGTCGGTATCGGGCATGAAGGTGTTCTCGCCGCCCTTCAGATAGGTGAAATTGTTCTCCATGCCGGGCAGCGGATCGTTGCCGAGCGGTTTCAGTTCCTCCCCGCCGCCGCGCCACAGCGAAATGTTGTGATGGCAGCCCGAAGCCGAGACGCCCATGAACGGCTTCGTCATGAAGCAGGCGATCAGGTTGAACTCGCGGGCAACCTGGGCGCAGATCTGGCGATAGGTCGTCAACCGGTCGGCCGTGCGCAGCGCGTCGTCGAAGGTGAAGTTGAGCTCGAGCTGGCCGGGCGCGTCCTCGTGGTCCCCCTGGATCATGTCCAGCCCCATCGCCCGCGAATACTCGATGACCCGCATATAGACCGGACGCAGGCTCTCGAACTGGTCGATATGGTAGCAATAGGGCTTCGAGAAGCCGCCGTCCGGCTTGCCGTCCTCACCCCGCTTGAGCCACATCATTTCCGGCTCGGTGCCGTGGCGCAGGTGCAGGCCGTCGTGATCTTCCTGGAACTGCGCATGGATGCGGCGCAGGTTACCGCGGCCGTCCGAGGTCAGGAAGGTGCCGGGGCTCTCGCGCTCTTCCCGGTTGCGGAACAGGGTGCACCAGATCCGGGCGACCCGCTTGTCCCACGGCAACTGGCAGAAGGTCTCCGGCTCGGGGATGCCGACCAGCTCCTTTTCCTGCGGCCCGTAGCCGAGATAGTCGCCATGCCGGTTCAGGAACAGGTTGACGGTCGCGCCGTAGACCAGCTGGAAGCCTCGTTCGGCCACCGATTCCCAGTGGTCCGCCGGAATGCCCTTGCCGCATATCCGGCCGGTAATCGACACGAATTGGAGATACAGGTACTGAATCCCCATCTCGTCGATCATCCCGCGCACCTGCTTGACCAGCTCGCCGCGACCGTCCTGCTTTACAAAGGTTTCGATATCCATCATGTCGCCGTCCCCTCCTGGCGCGCTTTCCAAAAGCTTGCCGCATCGCTCGGACCGTTGACTTGACCAATACGAACCATTACACTCGCCCGGACCGAACGACGGCGGCTGGCATAATCTGGATCGAAGGACCAAGCTCTCATTGGCATTTGCGAGTTTGATAACCAGCTCAGACCAACAGCAGGGTCAGACTGAACGATCTCCATTTTGCACTACGATGAGACCAATTGCAAACCAATGGTGCCAATGTCAACCAATTTAGCGCAACGATGACGTTTTCGGCGAATTCGGGAGCCTGCCGTCATGGATGACGTGCGCGGATCCGCACAGGAAGTCCGGCCGGCCTCCACTCCGGGCCAGGGGGAGCGCGGCCGCCATGTCGGGCAGATCACGGCCCGGCTGCGCGAGGCCATTCGCAGCGGTTTCTACGTGGACGGGGACCAATTGCCGGCCGAGCGCGAGCTTGCCGAGCGCTTCGACACCGCGCGCAGCACCATCCGCAAGGTTCTGCTCAATCTGGAGACCGACGGGCTGATCGAACGGCGGGTCGGCAGCGGCACGTTCGTCAAGGGCGACGACATGTCGACGAGCGCCACGCATGACATCGTCAGCCGGGTCAGTCCGCTTGAGCTGATCGAAGCGCGGCTGGCCGTCGAGCCGCACATGATCCGTCTTGCGGTGCTCAACGCGACCGCGAACGAGATCAAGGTGCTCGGATCGATTCTGGACGATCTCGAACAGTGCCGGAAGGACAAGGAAGCCTTTACCCGGCACGACAGCATGTTCCACGAATGGCTCGCCAGGAGCTCCAAGAACCCCCTGCTGCTCCACCTCTACCAGCAGATCAATGCGGTTCGCGGCCATGACCAGTGGGTCGCTATGAGGAACAAGATCCTGTCACCCGAAGAGATCGACGAATATAACCGCCAGCATCGCGCCGTGTTCGAGGCGATCGAACGCCGGGACATCGTCTCCGCGGTCAGGCACATAAGCGAGCATCTGGAAAAGGCCCGTCGGGACCTGATGGGCGCCGCGTCGGGGTAGGGAGGCCGCTGCCGCCGGCTTTCGTCAGGCCCGGACCCGGGACTTCGTCGGATCGTAGAAGGGGAAGGGCGCCACCCGGGCCGGAATGCGCTTCTGGTGGCCGTCCAGCTTGCCGACCTCCACGGCGGTCCCCTCATCCGAGGCCGTCACGTCCATCCGGCACAGCGCGATGTTCTTGCGCAGGATCGGCGAGCGCATGCCGCTGGTGATGACGCCGACCTGGGCGCGGCCGATATGCACGCAGTCGCCGTGCGCCGCCGCCTCCTGTCCCTCCAGTTCCAGCCCGACCAGCTTGCGCTGAGGCGATTCCTTGCGCCGGACCAGGGCGTCCCGCCCGATGAAATCGTCCTCCTTCGTCTTCAGCGGCACGGTGAAGCCGATGCCGGCTTCGAAGGGGTCGGTCTGGTCGTCGAACTCATGGTTGGCGAACACGAGGCCGGCCTCGATGCGCACCATGTCGAGCGCTTCCAGACCGAAGGGCGAGAGCCCGTGAGGTTCGCCGGCCGCCCAGATGGCGTCCCATACGCCGGTCGCGTCGCGCGGATGGCACCACACCTCGAAGCCCAGCTCGCCGGTATAGCCGGTGCGCGAAACGATGATCGGAATACCGTCATGACCGCCGATCCGCCCGATCGCGAAGCGGAACCAGCCGAGCTCGTCGATCGAGGGCTGGGCGGGCGGCGTCCACACCACCTCCCTGAGGATGTCCCGGCTTTTCGGCCCCTGGACGGCCACATTGTGAAGCTGGTCGGTCGATGAGCGAATCCAGACATTGAGCCCGAGCTTCGCCGCCTGCTCGCGCATCCATTCACCGCCATAGTCGCAGCCGCCGATCCAGCGGAAATTATCGGCGCCCAGGCGGAAGGCGGTGCCGTCGTCGATCATGCCGCCGGTCTCGTAGCACATGGCGGAATAGACCACCTGGCCGATGGCGAGCCGGCGCATGTTCCGGGTGAGCACCCATTGCATCAGCCGCTCTGCGTCCGGCCCCAGCACTTCGAATTTGCGCAGCGCCGACAGGTCCATGATCGCCGCGCGCTCGCGACACGCCCAGTATTCGTCCAGCGCGCCCCGGTTGGTGAAACTGCTCGCCAGCCAGTAGCCGTTATATTCGGTGAAGTTCCGCGTGTGCCTGGAAAACCGGGAATGGAACCCGGTTTCCCTGGTCAGCTTGGGGTCGGCGTCGGGGGTCATGCGAAAGGCCACCGCTTTTGAAAACACGTTTTTGCGCGGGTACACCCGCACATGGATGTCGGTCGGGTCCCAGCCATTGGCCGCGTCGATATCGTCCGGACAAGCGGACGATACGCAGACGATGTCGGTCAAGGCCTGCAACAGCACATAGTCGCCCGGCCGCGACCAGGGATTGTCGTTGAGCGCCTGGTTGGCGTCGTCGAACCCGGTGTTGAAGAAGAAGTTCAGCGCCATCCAGCCGCGGCGCGGCGCGATCCCGAACGGCGCCAGCACCCGGTTGAAGTTCTCCGAACAATTGACGTGGCCGGGATAGCCCATATCGTCGTAGTACTTCGCCGTGCAGGCATAGAGGAAGCTGTCGTGCCGGCCGCATGTGTCGCGGATCACCTCGACCATCGGCTGCAGGTCCTGGTCGAAACATTTCGACATCAGGCCCGGCGCCGGATAGGCGCTGCCCATCAGAGTGCGGGTAGCCGTCGCGTCCAGGCAGAGTTCGCGCCCCCGGTCGAGCCCGGCCACGGTGAAGGCTTGCAAGTCCGAACACTGCCGGCCCTGCACGTCGATGATCTGGATGAACTCGCCGGCCTTGACCTCGTAGGCCTCGGCCGTACTGGCCGCGATGCGCCGGTCGATGCGGGGGTCTGCGAGGGGCTCCGGCGCCGGGTGCTCGGCTGGCGCGGCAGGGTTGGCGCGGGCGACGAAGATCTCGATCGGCGTCGGGGGATCCTGCCGGTCGACGCGCATCGCGGGTCCCGGCGCCGCCACGAAGCAGACCAGGGGCCGTTCCGCGGTGAGCGTTGCCTCGTCGCCCGGGCGCGAATCGCCGCCGAGAACATCGACCGACCGCGCCGCAGCGATATCGAGGCCGCGCCGCTGCAGGCTCCCTGCAAGCGAGCGGGACTGCTCGCCGCCCGCGCCCAGGATCGCCTTCAGGCCTTCGGCGGTTCCGGTCGCGGCGACGCCCAGAGCTTCCGTATCGGCGGCGCCGTCGGGAGCGAACGCGGCGACCTGGGCGGCCTGCCTGCCCTCCCGGTCGCGAACCGTGACAGCGTCGCCCGGTTCCAGTGAAAAGACGGTTGCCGCGCCGCCCTCGGCGACATACCGCTCGACTCCGAATCCCAAGGTCGGGACACCGGGAAGCAGGACGGCGCCGGCGGTCGAGGGCCGTTGCGCGAGTGTCGGTTTCGTCGTCTCGTCAGTCATTCCAGCCCCAACACCTTCTTGCGTTCCCGGGCCCAGGCGTTGATCAGCTGATCGGCGATCAGGCCCATGAAGGCGATGCACAGCCCGACGACCAGGGACTGGCCCGCATTGTTGTCGGCCTTGGACCGGAAAATCTCCTGGCCGAGATCGGTGGTGCCGATGAAGGCGGCGATCACCACCATGAACAGCGCGTACATGATCGTCTGGTTGATGCCCAGCATGATCGCCGGGAAGGCAAGCGGCATGCGCACCTTCCACAACACCTGGCGCGGTGTGCAGCCCGACGTGATCGCCGCCTCGACGATATCGTGCGGCACCGTGCGCAGTCCGAAGATCGTCAACCGGGTCGTCGGGATCGTCGCGTAGATCACGATCGCCATGATGGCGGCAAAGTCGTTGACGTTGAACAGCATGATCGCCGGGATCAGGTAGATGAAGGACGGGAAGGTCTGGAAGGTATCCAGAATCAGTTCGACGACCTTCGTGCGTCTGGGACCGGCCGCCGCCCAGATGCCCACGACGGAACCGAATATCACGCAGACGACCACCGCGAAGCTGACCATGTAGGCGGTAATCAGCGTCCGCTCCCAATAGCCGGCGAAGGCGAGATAAAGGGCGAACAGCGCCTGGATGCCGGCGACCTGCCAGCCGCCGTAATACCATCCGAGCGTGACCGCGAAGACCAGCAGCGCCGACCAGGGAAGCAGCAGATAGAGGTCGCGCATCGGAATCAGGACGTGGACGAGGAGCGTGTCCTTGATGAGTTCCAGATAGTCGAAGGCGTAAACGATGATGTAGTCGATCATCGCGTCCCATAGCGGCGCAGTGGTGATCGACAGCGATTTCGGCCAGAGCTGCAGCGCCGGAACGAAAGCCGCCAGAATGTAGGAGACGACGACGACGGCTGCGCCGACGGCAAGGAAGGGATGGCGGACATGGAACGGCCCTTCCCGCATGTGCTCCGGCTCTTTTCGAGCCCAGGCCTGGCTCAGCCGGTCGAGGATGATCGCCATGAACACGATCACCACGCCGATCTCCAGCGCCTGGCCGATCCACAGCGAGCGCAACCGGTTGAGGAGGTCGTGGCCCAGCCCCTTGGCGCCGACGAAGGACGCCAGGACGACCATCGCCAAGCACAGCATGATGACCTGGTTGACGCCGACCATCAGGGTCGGCCGCGCCGCCGGCAGTTCGACCTTCCACAGCATCTGCCGGTTGGTGCAGCCGGCCATGATGCCGGCCTCGCGCACCTCCGGCGACACGCCTTTCAGGCCGAGGATGGTCAGCCGCGCCATCACCGGGAAGGCGAAGATGATGGTGGCGATCGTGCCCGCCTTGTGGCCGATGCCGATGAAGATGGCGACCGGGATCATGTAGGAGAAATGCGGCAGCGCCTGCATGACGTTGAGGATCGGCCACAGCAAGGCCTCGAACCAGCGCTTCTTGTAGGCCACGATGCCAAGCGCGACCCCGATGGCGCCCGCAATCGGCGCCGCCACCAGGACCACCGACAGGGTGACCATCGACAGCTCCCATTTGCCGAAGATCGCCATGTAGGCGAAACAGACGCCGGCAATGATGCCGAGCTGGCGGCCCTGCAGATACCAGCCGAGTACGACTGCCAGCCCGGTCACCGCGATCCAGGGTAGTCCCGGGACTGACTCGGAGAAGCCGGCGACCAGGATCGCCTCGACGAAATCCAGCGGATAATCGATCAGGTTGGCGATGGCCCGGGTCACGTCCCGGAAGGTGAAGAGGCCAAGCATCTCCTCCCTGCGCAGGACTTCGACTGCCGCGTTGATCCAGCCGACGAACGGCGCCGCCCACTCCTGCGGGACAATCCTCAGCCACTCGGGCAGGAACGGGCCGATCGACAGGACGAACACGGAAGGCGCCAGCAGGAAGATCGCAACGCGGAGGCCGGACTGCCCGGCGCCCGCCACCCAGCGGCGGACCGCGCGTTCGCCGCTGGGCGCCGCCGCTTCAGCCACCGGGGCCGGGCTCCCGGGAGAACAGCATGTCGAGAACGCGGGCGCGGCTGACGATGCCGACGATCCGGTCGCTGTCGTCGGCGACCCGGAGCGGCAGTTCGCTGGCGACGATCAGGCGGGCGACGTCCGCCACCTTGTCGGTCTGGCGCACAACGCCGTCCGACAGAGCCTCGCCGTCCGCCTGCGGTTCCATCACCGAGGCGACGGTCAGCAGTTTCTCGCGCGCGACATCGCGGGTGAAATTGGCGACATAGTCGTCGGCGGGCCGCGTCACCAGTTCTTCCGGCGTGCCGATCTGCACGATCCGGCCTTCGTTCATGATCGCGATGCGGTCGGCAAGCCGGATGGCTTCGTCGAAGTCGTGGGTGATGAAGGCGATCGTCTTGCGCAGCATGGTCTGGAGACGCAGGAACTCGTCCTGCATCTCGCGCCGGATCAGGGGGTCGAGCGCGGAGAAGGGTTCGTCGAGAAACCACACGTCCGGTTCAACCGCCAGAGAGCGTGCGATGCCGACGCGCTGCTGCTGGCCGCCCGACAGTTCGCGCGGATAATAGCCGTCGCGTCCCTTGAGCCCGACCAGATCGATGATCTCCAGCGCCCGCTTCTCCCGCGTTGCGCGTTCGACGCCCTGCACCTCCAGCGGGAAAGCAACGTTCTGCAGCACCGTACGGTGGGGCAGCAGGGCGAAATGCTGGAAGACCATCCCCATCTTGTGGCGGCGGATTTCGATCAGTTCCTTCGCGGGGATTTTCAGCAGGTCCTGTCCGTCGAACAGCACTTCGCCGGCAGTCGGTTCGATCAGGCGGGACAGGCAGCGGACCAGCGTGGATTTGCCGGAGCCGCTGAGTCCCATGATGACCAGGATTTCGCCCGGAAAGACCTCCAGGCTGGCGTGGCGCACGGCGGGGATATAGCCGTCGGCCGCGATGGCGCCGTCCGGGGGGTTGCCGCCATGCGCGGCCAGAAAACCCTCCGGGTCCCTGCCATACAGTTTCCAGACGCTGCGGCAGGCGATCTTGGCGTCCAAAGCCTTCCTCTCCATTCTGCCGCCCCGAAGCGGCGGGATTACGGTACGACTTTTTGCCGGACCGGGAAATGCGATGCCGTCCCAGCGTGAGTCGATAGCACCATTGCTGACCATTTCCAACCATTTGTCACTGTTACTAACCTTTTAATTCGGTTGACTTCTTGACTTCGAGATGGACCATAACCTCAGAGCGTCGAAAAATCCTCACAATTGGTTCCAATTGGTTCGACGCCACACGACGAAGGGAGGTTCGTCATGCGAAAGATCGCGAAGGCAGCGGGAGCGGCCATATTGCTGGCCGCCGGCGCCCAAAGCGCCGCTGCCGATACGATTAACATTCCGCTCCACAACTGGTCGAGCCAGCTCGTGGGCGCCCGTATCGTCGGCAATCTGCTGGAGATGGTGGGCGAGAAGGTCGCCTATGTGTCGGCCGACAGCCAGGTGGTCTACACCTCGATGTGCGAAGGCGACATCCACCTCGTGCACGAGGTCTGGCAGGGCGCGTTCGGCGTCAGCTACGAGAAGCAGCTGAACGCGGGCTGCGTGATCACCGCGGCAACCCATGAGGCCAAGACCCGCGAGGAGTGGTGGTATCCGGCTTATGTCGAGGAGGCCTGCCCCGGCTTGCCGGACTGGGAGGCGCTGAACAGTTGCGCCGAAATGTTCGCGACCGCGGCCACCAAGCCGCAGGGCCGCTTCCTCGCCGGGCCGGTGGACTGGCTCAAGCACGACCAGGAGCGGGTCGACGGGCTTGGCATGAACTTCAAGGTGGTGAACGCCGGCTCCGCCGCGGCGCTGTGGGCGGAGCTCAAATCCGCCAGCAAGCGCAACGCGCCGATCGTGCTGTTCAACTGGACGCCAAACTTCATCGAGGCGCTCTACGAGGGCAAATTCGTCGAATTCCCCGAGTATGACGAAAAATGCCGCAAGGATCCCGCCTGGGGCCTGAACCCGGACAAGGCCTATGACTGCGGCAACCCGAAGGACGGCTACCTGAAGCTCGGCGTCTGGAAAGGGTTCCCCGATAAATGGCCGAAGGCCTACAAGCTGCTGCAGAACATGAGCTTCTCGAACCTCGACATCGCCGTCATGGCCAAGCTGGTCGATGTCGACAAGATGGAAGCGGATGCCGCGGCGGCGAAGTGGATGGAGGACAACGAGGCCAAGTGGAAGCCTTGGTTGGACGTAGCCATGATGTAAGGCCGGGCCCGAGGCTCGATACCGTGGAAGGCCCGCCAGCGATGGCGGGCCTTTTACCTTGCGTATTTGTTCCTGAGGGCCGCCGTGCCGGCCCTGGGACCGTGGCGACCCCGGCAGGACTCGAACCTGCGACCTGCGGATTAGGAATCCGCCGCTCTATCCGGCTGAGCTACGGGGCCGTTCGCCCGGCTTGGTAGGAAACGGGGGGCCGCCGGTCAAGTCTGTCCGCTTCCGGCCCGGCGAGGCCGGGCCGACGGATTTCCCGCCCGGGGCGGTGCTGCGGCTCTCCGCATACCGTTTGGGACCAATTTTCACGATTAAATCATATTATCCCTAATAATATCACGGTAAGTTCACATAGAGTATTCTAATTTTATTGTAACGGCGTCCGCGCGCCGGGACGGGGCAGCAGAGCCTTGGGGGCGGTCATTCATCCTCTTCCTGCAGCGCCATGAGAGCGCCATTGGAGTCCGGTCGCGCGCAGTCTGAAAATTGATTTGGGTCAAGTCCTATTGCGGGGAGTATGCAAGGTACATGATCGACGTGGACACCAAGCTGACGCACCTACGGTGCTAAAGCGTTGATATAGCGTTGTTTTTCCTCGTGCAATTTGCAGATCGGGGCGGAAATGCAACCGCGTTTTCCCCCGCCTGCAACAGAATGCAGGAGGAATATCCATGTCCCGTGCCCGCCTCTCGGAGAGCCGGATCGATGCTCTTGAACCCCGAAAGTCGCCCTACGATGTCCGTGACGGGGACCTGAAGGGTTTCGGCGTCCGCGTCTTGCCCTCGGGAGCCAAGCGCTTCTTCGTTCATAGCCAGCATGAGGGCCGGCGCGTCTGGAAGACCGTTGGCGACGCCGCCTGCATGGACCTCGACACGGCGCGTCTGCGCGCCAGGGAACTCCTTGCCGCGATCCGGCGCGACGAGGAGGGAACGGCGCTGCCGGAAGAGAGGCTCTTCGAGGCCGTGGCCGAGGAGGTTTTCTGCCGCTACGGGCGTCACTGGAAGCCCGGCACGATGAGGGTGAACCGGAAGTATTTCGAAAACACGATCCTTCCCCGGTTCCGGGGCCGGAACATCGCCGACATCACGAAGCGGGACGTGCAGGATTGGTTCGCCTCGCTGCATGCGACGCCTGTGGCGGCGGACCGGTCCGCGCCGATCCTCTCGGTCATCATGCGCCAGTCGGAGATTTACGGCTACCGCCCGGAAGGCAGCAATCCCTGCGCCGGCATCCGGCGCTACCGGCGCAAGGGCCGGGAACGGTTCCTGTCGGAGCCGGAGCTTCGCCGCCTCGGCAGCGTG
>JAJEAR010000058.1 GCA_022822665.1 Alphaproteobacteria bacterium
CATGGACCGCATGGACCCGCAGACACGCGGCGGGGACGGCTCCGATGTCCACCGGATCCTGGCCACGCTGCAGACCGAGTTCCCGCAACTCGCCGACGCGGCCGACTGACCCGCCGCCCGGCCGGGACGGCGATTCCCGGACCGCGCAACCGGCGCCCGGACCGTTTCCCCCGCGAGCGGGCACGGTGCCCGGCGCACGGTTTATCACGTGTGACGGGCCTTCACGCCCTGCGCGCACATGACGGGGCGACAGCCTGACTTGCCGGCCCGGCACCCGCACCACACCATGGCCCGACCTGGGCCGGGAAGAGCGGGAGAACCCGTCGTGCGCGAAGTCCTCTCGTCACTTGCGATCTACGCCGACCGGCGCATGGCCCGCATCCTGCTGCTCGGCGCCATCAGCGGGCTGCCGTGGGTCCTCATCGGCAGCAGCCTCAACCTGTGGCTGAAGGAAGACGGGCTCAGCCGCAGCACCATCGGCTGGGCGGGGCTCATCTTCGGCGTTTACGCCTTCAACTTCCTGTGGGCACCGCTGGTCGACCGGGTACGCTTCCCGTGGCTGTCGCGGCGGATCGGGCAACGACGGGCCTGGATCGTGGTGCTGCAGACGGTCATCCTGGCCTGCCTGGTGCTGTGGAGCGTGTCCGAACCCGCGTCGGGCCTCGCCGGCGTCGTCGCTGTCGGCCTCGCCATCGCCATTGCTTCCGCGACCCAGGACATCACCATCGACGCGCTCAGGATCGAGCAGTTCGGCAGGTCCGAGGACCGGCAGATGGCGGCCGGCGCCGCGGTGGCCGTTGTCGGCTGGTGGAGCGGTTTCAAGCTGGGCGGCATCGTCGCACTGGTCTCCGCGGACACTCTCCAGCAGGCCGGGTTCGCGAACTACTGGCAACTGACCTTCCTGATCATGGGTGTCTTGGTCATCGGGTGCACGCTGGGCCTCGCCATGGTGCACGAGGCGCCGGCTGCCGGGCGCATCGCCGCCCAGGCGGAGGACGAGCAGCGGCTCGCATCCCGGCTGGCGGTGCCGGGTCCGTTGGGAAGTGCCGCCGTGTGGCTCGCCGCCACGGTGATCGGCCCGCTGATGAGCTTCCTGCGGCAGAACGGTTTCGCGATCGCCCTGGCGGTGCTCGGGTTCATCTTCCTGTTCAAGGTCGGAGAGGCGTTCCTTGGCCGCATGTCGCTGGTCTTCTTCACGGAGATCGGGTTTACCAAGTCGGACATCGCGCTGTACTCGAAGGGGTTCGGCTGGATCACCACCATCGCGTTCACCCTGCTCGGCGGCCTGGTCGCAATCCGGGCAGGCGTGATACCGGCGCTGTTCCTCTCGGGCATCGCGATGGCGGGCACCAACCTGCTGTTCGCGGCCTTGGCCTGGTCCGGCAAGTCGGAGGCGCTGTTCGCGGTCGCGGTCGTTCTCGACGACCTGACCGGCGCGTTCGCGACCGTCACCTTCGTCGCGTTCATCTCCATGCTCGTGGACCGCACCTACACCGCGACCCAGTACGCGCTGCTCGCCTCGATCGGAACCGCGGGCCGGACCCTGCTTGCGGCCTCCTCGGGCGAACTGGTCGACTGGCTCGAGGGGGACTGGGGCACGTTCTTCGTCATCACCACGCTCATGGTGATCCCGTCGCTCGTCTGCCTGTGGGCGATCCGCAGCGCGCTGCGCGACATGCTCGCGGGCGCCAGGGTCCGGCTGTTCGGCAAGGGCGCGGGCGGGGAAGCCGGCTGACGCACCGCCACGGCGGTATCGGCTGTTCCGTCACATAGGCTGCCGCGCTACCGTGGCCGTGCATGCGAACGAGTGCCGGCGCCGGTCGGGTGCGGGCGCAAACGGAGGTCCTGCCACCATGAACGCACTGATCAGACGGACCCTGCCGGTCCTGGCCGCCCTGGCGGCCGGATCGGTCATGGCCACGCCGGTCCATGCCCAGGTCAATCTCTCGGCCGAGGCGTCAAGCCCCGGCAATTCTCCCCACCTCTCGATCATCCACATGGCCGAAATCGCCAGCGAGGCGGGCATCGCCAACCTGCAGGTGCAGGAAGGCCAGACGCTGACCAACTCGGTCAAGAACGTCGCGGAGGGCAAGACCGACATCGCGCCGATGCCGATCATCCTCGGTTTCCTGATGAGCAAGGGACGCGGCCCCTACTCCAAGCTCGGTGACGCGGGCGCGGCACTGGCGGCCAACCTGCGCGCGCTCTATCCGTACAATGCAGGCGCCTACGGGCTGTTTGCCCACGATTCCGAGAACATCCGTTCATGGGACGACCTGAAGGGCAGGAAGGTGTTCAATGGCCCGCCGCGCGGCGCCGCCCTGGTCAACGCCCGCCAGGCCATCCAGCTGGCGGCCGGACTGAAGGACGGGACCGACTACGACGGGTTCCAGGCCAACTGGGGCCAGCTTGCGACCATCCTGGTCGACGGCTCGGTGGACGCCTTCGTCATCCCCCTCACCTTTCCATCCCAGCGGGTCACGGTGTCGCTGGCGGCCGGCAAGGTCAGCATAATTTCCACCCCGAAGGCGGTGTTCGAGAGCGAGGCGTTCCAGCGGATCCTGAAAGCGCCGGGCAACGTGCCGATCGTGGTGCCGGAGGCGGAGATGGGCTACGGCGCCGACCAGGGTGTCACGCTCATTTCGGAGGACGGGGTGTTCCGGGGCATGGGAACGGCGTTCACCGACGTCGTGCACAAGGACATGGATACGGACCTCGTCCGCGCCCTGACGGCGGCATACATCGCCAGCATCGACCGGTTGCTGGCGCGGGCACCCTACGTGAAGAACATCGGTCTGGCCGAACTCGATCCCCAGAAGTCGGGATTCTGCGGCGTCAACCCGGTGAAGTACCACCCGGGCGCCGTCATGGCGTGGGAAGACGCCGGCTACACCGTGCCTGACTGCGCGAAGTAGCTGCGCGCCGGCTGGGGCGCTCCCGGACCGGCCGGCCGCTGACCGAGATGTCGGACCCGGGCGAGACCCTCGCTGCCAGGCCGGGCGGAGCCGGCCGGCTTGCGCTGGTGCTCGGGTTCTGCCTGGTGCTGGTCGGCATGGCCAACACCCAGCCTGCGGTGCCGGGACTCGAGGCGCTGATCCAGCAGGGGATTGGCGTCGGCGAGTTCAGGATTCGCAGGTTTTCCTACGAGTACCTGTATCCCGCCTGTTTCGTCGTCATGATGACGATCGTGGCGCTGCAGCATTCCTTCCTGCGCGCCACGCCCACGCGGCAGCTGCTGCGCCGCCTGGCCTGCGCCTTGATGGACGGTGTGCTGGTGGTCACGGCGGTCGCGATCTCGCTGGCCTACCTTGTCGAGATCGACTCGGTCTGTCTTGTCGACCAGCTGACCGGCGAGCGCGCCGCCCTCATCGCCCGGGCGCTCGAGGAGGAACGGGAGTTCGCGGTTCTCTACGGGTTACCCATCCCCGACAGTGTCGACGACCCCGCATGCATCAACACGCTCGGCGTGTGGATCTTTCCGCTGGTCGGAGCCGCGATCACGGTGTTCCTCGTCTACAACGTCAGGGTCTGGGGACTGCCGCTGGTGATGGTGGCCATTCTGGTGGCCTGCTACACGCTGCTGACGGTCCTGGTCTGGTATCTCTGGGGAGCGGATGACATCAACCGTTACCTGGTGACCAAGCTGGGTGGCGAACCGCGCCAGCTGATCGATGGTCGACCGAACATCCATGACGTCCTGGTCAACAATGCCCAGGGGCTGCTGGGCAGGTTCATGGGCATCCTGATGAACACGGTGTTTCCCTACATCGTGCTTGGAAGCCTGTTCGGTGCCTCTGCCGGCGGACGGTCGCTGATCAGGCTGGCGTTTGTGGCCACCCGCCGACTCCGTGGCGGGCCGGCCCATGCCGCCATTGTGAGTTCGGCCATGTTCGGCACCATCTCCGGCGGACCGGTGGTCAACGTGCTGTCCACCGGTGTGCTCACCATCCCGATGATGCTGCGCCGCGGGTTCAGCCGGCCCTTTGCCGGCGGGGTCGAGGCGGCGGCGTCCTCGGGCGGCCAGATCATGCCGCCGGTGATGGGGGTGGCGGCCTTCGTGCTCTCGGCCATGACCGTGGTCCCGTACCGCGAAGTGATCATCGCCGCGGTCATCCCCGCCGTCGCCTTCTTCGGCTGCCTGTTCTTCACGGTGGTCTTCCAGGCCCGCAGGCAGGGCATCCGGATCGAGGACGGGATGGACGAGGACGTACGGCTCACCCGCGAGGACGCCGTTCACCTGCTGATGATCATCGCGCCGATCCTGCTGATCCTGGTCCTGCTGCTCACGCCGAAGGAAGCCGTCGGCTGCGGACCGGTCTCCCGTCTGATCGGCATCGCACGGATCGGAGCGGACGGGGCATGTACCCCCGACACCCTGCCGTGGCTGCTGCAGCTGTTCCAGAACTCGGCCGGGGACGCGGGTTCGGCCGGGTGGTGGGCCTCGGTGCTGCTGATGGGGCTGTTCTTCCTTGACCGGGAAATCCGCGCGGCACCGGGCCGGCTGGTGCGGGCGCTCGCCGAGGCCGGGGTGCTGGTCAGCACGCTCTACCTGATGTTCCTCGCGGTTTCGGTGATCGACTTCTGCCTGAACTTCACCGGGCTGTCGAGCTACGTGGCCCGCGACGTCATCCATGCGCTGAACACCTTCGGCCACGCGATCGGCGAACACGGGGTGTTCCTGTTCGCGGCCCTGTTCATGACCATGGTGCTGGCCATCCTGCTCGGCATGGGAATGCCGACCGTTCCCGCCTACATCAACGTCGCGCTGCTGATGGGACCGCTGCTTGTCGGACTCGGGATTGCGACCTTCACTGCGCACATGTTCATCTTCTACTTCGCGGTGGCCTCCGCCATCACGCCTCCGGTCGCCGTCGCCGCCTTCGCGGCGGCATCGATCTCGCGTTCGGAGCCGGTGGTGACCGCCGTGGCTGCGGTACGGGCCGGGATCGTTATGTTCGCAATCCCGTTCGTGTTCGCCTTCTACCCGGAACTGCTGCTGATCGAAGCGGCGAGGCTTGACCCGGCCGGAAGCGGTATCGCGCACCTGCCAGGCTACGGCCCGGACCTGGCATGGGGAAGCGTCGCCTGGCTGTGCCTGCGCCTGGTGCTCGCGCTCTACCTGCTGGCGAGCGCACTTGCCCGGTTTGACCGCACCGCGCTGTCGCCGGTCACGAGCGTGGCCCGGCTCGCCTGTGCCGTTCTGGTCATGGCCGCCCCGGCCGAGCTGCACTGGCCGGCGATCGCCGCCGGCTTCGTGCTGTGTGCGGCGCACAGGCTGCGTACCTCCCCGGCCGGCTGACCGTCCTGGCGTGCCGCGCAGGATCGAAGCACCGGTTCGCGTGGCAGGGACGGTTCGGAACTGACCGAAGAGCTGCTTGCAAAACTGCGAGCAAGCACGCATCTGACGCTGCGTGGATCGCGTCCGGTGCATAGTCCCGGATGCGGTTTCCATGCGTTGCAAGGTCACAACCAGACTTGCTTCACGGGCCATGTGACCGGGCTGTGGCGCGTCACTTGTGGATTCAGCGATGGCGACGCCTGTGTGCTGCACCGCGAACACTGTCACCAAGAGGCGAGAATGTGCCGCGACCCCGACCGCTGCCCGACGCATCCGGGCGAACTGCTCCGCGAGGACGTGATCCCGGCGACCGGGAAACCGAAGGCCGAAATTGCGAGGATGCTCGGGGTTTCGCGCCAACACCTGCATGACCTCCTGGGGGAACGCACACGCGTCAGCCCCGAGGTTGCCGTTCGCCTCGCCAAGCTGTTCGGGAATGCGCCGCTGTTCTGGATCAGGATACAGAGCGCCTACGATGCATGGCACGCGGCCCGCGAGGTTGACGTCTCGGCCGTTCCGACGCTGAGCGCCGCTCCCGGGAACTCGACTCCACGAACCGTATTCCGATCGTCGTCGGTGGAGGAAGCAAGCGCGGGGAGAACGTCAATGGCTACCGAAACCGATATCCGCAGGGAAATCATCGAGGCGTGCCTCGAACTCAATGCAACCGGGCTCAACCAGGGGACCTCCGGGAACATCTCGGTACGCCACGAGGAGCGGATGCTGATCACGCCGTCGGCGACACCCTACAGCGAGATGACGCCCGAAATGATCGCATCGATGGACCTGTCGGGAGACATGACCTGGTCATGGGACGGACCGCTCGCGCCCTCGAGCGAGTGGCGAATTCACTGGCTGCTCCTGAAGACCCGGAGCGACATGACGGCGGTGGTGCATGCCCATCCCCCATACTGCACGGCACTCGCCATCCTGCGCCGGTCAATCCCCGCCTGCCACTACATGGTCGCGGCCTTTGGCGGGACAAGCGTGCGCTGTGCCGGCTACCACACCTTCGGATCGGCGGAACTGGCGGAGCTGGCCATCGGGGCGCTGGAGGACCGGACCGCCTGCCTGCTTGCCAATCACGGCATGATTGCCGGGGGCTGCGGGCTCGCACAGGCGATGTGGCGGGCGGTGGAACTGGAGGCGATTGCGCGCCAGTATCACCTCGCGCTGCAGGCGGGCGATCCGGTGATCCTCGGTGACCGGGAAATGGAGGAAACCCTCGCCAGGTTCGCCGGCTACGGCGTTGCCGGCACCTAGGGTTCCGCCATCATCCCGCTGATGGCGGCGAGGCGGGACCCGGACCCCGGCGGTGTCGGACTTGAACGGGCGGGGCCCGCCGTACCACTATTCGCCCGGCCCACGCAGCAGCCGGAGCACAGATGGATATCACCTTTCCGGGCAAGACCGTCCTCGTCACCGGTGCGGCACGGGGGATCGGCACGGCCATCACCCACGCCTTTGCCAGGGAAGGCGCCCGGGTGCACGCCACCGACATCGATGTCGCGGCCCTCGAACAGGTCGCGGCCGGCGCCCCGGCTCCGGTCGAATGGCACCGGCTCGACGTCACCCGGTCACAACAGATTGACGACCTCGTGGCGGCGATCGGGACGGTGGATATCGCTGTGCACGTGGCCGGAGGCGTGCTCGGGCAGACTGCAGGTCCGCTGGAGGAACTGGGCGACGCGGACTGGCGCGCCATCCAGGCCGTCAACCTTGACGGCGCCTTCCACCTGTCGCGGGCGGTGACGCCGGGCATGAAGGCACGGGCGAACGGCCGTATCCTGTTCATCTCGTCCGGGGCCGCGCTCAGGGTGTCGAAGACCGGCCTGCACAGCTACGGGACCGCGAAGACGGCCCTGCTCGGCCTCGCACGACAGCTTTCCTCCGAACTCGGAGCCTTCGGGATCACGGTTAACACCGTCGCGCCCGGTTTCATGCCGACCTCGCCCGACTACGTGCGCCAGTGGGACTCCTACGGCCAGGCCGGACAGGAAGCCCTGATCGAGAGCACCGCCATGCGCCGGCTGGGACAACCCGAGGACATCGCCGACGCGGTCCTGTTCCTGGCATCCGACCGTGCGAGCTGGATCACCGGCCAGACCCTGCCTGTGACCGGCGGACCGTGACGTGATGACGACAACCTGTGCGGACAGCCTGCTCGCCCTTGACGTCGGTGGCACCTTCACCGACGTGATCCTGGTCGACCGGAACAGCGGCGAGTTCGCGATCGCCAAGACCCCCTCGGTTCCCGCCGCACCCGCACGGGGATTTTTCTCCGGTGTCGACCGGGTACTCGCGGATGCCGGCGCCGGACCCGCAGATATCGCCTCGGTCCTGCACGGTTCGACCATCGTGACCAACGCCATACTGGAGAACACCGGCGCGCGGACCGGGCTGGTGACCACCGCCGGATTCCGGCATGTGCTGGAGATTGGCCGGGCGGAGATCCCACGCGCCGCCAACCTGTTCTCGTGGGTCAAGCCGGAACGGCCGGTGCGGGCCCGGCACATCTTCGAAGTCCCGGGCCGGATCCGGCTCGACGGCAGCGAGGCGGTTCCGCTCGACGAGGCCGCGCTCGACGCGGTTGCCGACGCGATCGGGGCCGCCGGACTGGACACCGTGGCGGTGGTGCTGCTGCACTCCTACGCCAACCCCCATCACGAGCGGCGGGTCGGTGCGAGGTTGCGCGAGCGGCTGCCCGATATCGACATCTCGCTCTCGGTCGACGTGCTGCCGGTCTTTCGCGAGTACGAACGCACGGTGGCAACCACGCTCAACGCCAGGGTGCAGCCGGTGGTCGCGCGCTATGTCCGCGAACTCGCGACCGGGCTCCAGCAACGTGCCATCGCGGCGCCCCTGCTGCTCATGAAGTCGAACGGCGGCACCTGTCCGCCCGCCGAAGCGGCCCGGGCCCCGGTCTCGCTCGCCCTGTCCGGACCGGCAGCCGGAACGGCCGGAGCCGCCTGGCTCGGGCGGCTCGCCGGATTCCCCGACCTGCTGACCATCGACATGGGCGGCACCAGCGCCGACGTGGGGCTGGTGCGCGCGAACGAGCCGGTTCGCACGACCGCGGGCGGGATAGGCCACCACCCGCTGTCGTTGCCGATGATCGATATCCACACCATCGGTGCCGGAGGCGGCTCGATCGCCTCGATCACGGACGAGGGCGGGATCCGGGTCGGACCCGAGAGCGCCGGTGCGGATCCCGGGCCCGCCTGTTACGGCGCCGGCGCGACCCGCCCGACGGTGACCGACGCCAACCTGGTGCTCGGACGCATCCCGGCGTCGCTGCTGGACGGCGAGGTCGCACTTGACCCGGACGCGGCCGAACGCGCCATCGACGAACATGTGGCCAGGCCTCTGGACACGTCGGCCGGCGACGCCGCGCTCGGCATCATCGACCTGGTAAACGCCTCCATGACCGGTGCGCTCAAGGTGATGTCGGTCGAACGCGGACTGGACCCGATCGACTTCGCGCTGTCGGCATTCGGCGGCGCCGGACCGGTGCATGCCGCCATGCTGATGCGCAGCCTCGGCACCGGCTGCGTGCTGGTTCCACGCCATCCCGGCATCATGTGTGCCATCGGCCTGCTGGCAACCGATCTCAGGTACGACTTCGCGGTGACACGGCTGCAGCGCGCAGGCGACATCGATCCCGTGCTCACGGGCGAAGTCCTCGACGACCTCGCAGACCAGGCCGACCGGAGGCTCACCGCGGACGGGATACCGCCGGAACGCCGCCTGTGCCGGCGCGCCGCCGACATGAGGTATGCCCACCAGGGCGTTGAACTCACGGTGGGGCTCGCGGACGGCCCGGTTACCACGGCAACACTCGAAACCCTGGTCAAGGACTTCCATGCCCTGCACCAGCGCCTCTACACCTTCTCCGATCCGTCCGCGCCGGTCGAGATCGTCACGCTCAGGCTCGAGGCGTCCGGAAACACCGGGGAGTTTTCGCTGCCCGAGGTCGCCCGGGCCGCGTCACCGCGACCGGAACCGGCAACGGAACGCAGGGTGCGCCTTGACGGCCGGACGGCAGTGCCGGTCCCGGTATACCGGCGCACCGCGCTGTGCGCCGGTCACGAAATATCCGGGCCGGCGATCGTCGAACAGTTCGACTCCACGGCGGTCGTCCTCGACGGCCAGGTGGCGTTGACCGACCCGTACGGGACACTGGTCATCCGGGAAAGAACGAGCCGGGAGCGTGCGCCATGAACTCCGGGACAGGTCCGCAGGTCGACCCCTTCACCATCGAGCTCATCAAGGGCACGCTCAACGGCGCGCGGGCCGAGATGGAGGCGCTGATCGCGCGCACGGCCATGTCGCCGTTCATCCGCGAAAAGAAGGACTACTTCACCGCGTTCCTGAACCCGGCGGGCGAACTCGTGGTCTCGACGGCTCTCACCCTTGCGGGCAACCTGGTCGACGCGGTGCTCGACGAGTTCCCGGCCGGAACCATGCGGCCGGGCGACATCTACGCCTACAACGATGCCTACGGCACCGGCGGCGCGGTCAGTCACCTCCCGGACATGGCGTTCGTGATGCCGGTCTTCCACCAGGATCGGTTGATCGCCTTCGTCGAGTCATGGGGGCACCTGTGGGACATCGGCGGCATGGTGGCGGGCTCGATCAGCCCACATGCGACGTCGGTGTTCCAGGAAGGCATCATGATCCCACCGGTACGCCTGATGCGCGACGGGGTGGAAGCGCGCGACATCATGCGGATCATCACCCGCAACTCGCGGTTCCCGGACATGCACGTGGGCGACATCAGGGCGATCATGGCAGCATGCCGCCTCGGCGCGCGCAGGCTCGACGAGACCATCGCGCGCTACGGAGTCGGGCAGGTCGAGCAGTCTTTCGAGGCGATGCTGACCGAAAGCGAGACCGCGCTGCGCAACAGGATCGCCGAGCGGATACCGGATGGAACATGGGGGTTCCGGGACCGGATCGACTCCGACGCGGTTACCGAACGGTCGTATTTCGTCGACCTCGAATTGCAGAAGCAGGGCCGGTCGCTCATTCTCGATTTTTCCCGCTCCGACCGCCAGGCCGACGGCCCGATCAACTTCCTGATGGATGACTCGGTACCGAAGTTCATGCTCGGGCTGTGGATGTGCATGGACGACCCGGGCATCGGAATGAACGGCGGGTTCGAACGCGCTGTCGACGCTATCGCGACCCGGCCGGGCACCCTGGTCGCACCACGGTCCCCGGCGCCGCTCGGCCTGCGTTCGCACACCATGATCCGGGTGACCAGCGCGCTGTTCGGCGTGCTCGCACAGGCCACCGGGGGCAGGGCGTCGGCCGCACCGGCGGTCTACGTGCTCTACTACCTGCGCGGGCGCAGTGCGGGTCGGGAGGATACCCTGTGCATCGAGGGGCTCTCGGTCGGTTTCGGAGCACGGACCTTCGCTGACGGAATCGACGCCGTCTACTACGTCGCCCAGGAGAACTACCCGATCGAGTTTGCCGAAATGGAGTTTGGTGTGGAGATCGAGGCGTTCGGCATCCACCGCGATTCCGGCGGTGCCGGGCGCTGGCGCGGGGGGTGTGGCATCATCCGCGATGTCCGGGTGCTCGCGGACGAGGCGGAACTCGGGCTGCGTCTCGACAATTGCCGCCACCCGGCCTTCGGCGTCAACGGCGGTCGCAGCGGCCAGCCGGGCCGGGTTCTGGTCAATCCCGGACAGCCCGACGAGCGGGACATCGCGACCATGAGCGACGGCACCCGCCTTCGCAGGGGCGACCTGCTGCGCATCATAACCCCGGGTGGAGGCGGATGGGGCAATCCCGCGGAACGCCCGGCCGACCTGGTCCTTGATGACGTTCTCGACGGATTTGTGTCGAAAAAGGCCGCAGAAGACATCTATGGTGTGGTGTTTCGTGATGATGTCATCGATCATGACGAGACCCGCAGGCGGCGTGAGGCGCTGCCGCGACCGGACGGCCTGTACCACCGCGGCCACTACTACCACGCTGAGGCGGACCGCCTGGACTGAACCGTGCCGGTCCGGCCAGGGGCCGGCACACTTTCCCCCCGCACACGAAAGGACCAAGGCGATGCAGACACCGGACGCGACGGAGCTGCTTGACGGCATCAACAGGTGGGCCGCCATCGAAAGCAAGACCGACGACGAGGCAGGCATCAACCGGATGATGCAGCAGGCAATGTCGGAATTCCGCGATGCCGGCCTCGCGGTGCGGGAAATTGCCGGACGTGACGGCCACGGTCCGCATTTCGAGGCGGCGGTCCCCTGGGATGACGAGCGTTCCGGAATCGCGGTCCTGTGCCATCTCGACACCGTCCACCCGGCCGGCACCCTTGAGCGCAACCCCTTGCGCACCGAGGGCGATCGCGCCTACGGCCCGGGCATCTACGACATGAAGGGCGGGGTACAACTGGCGCTCAACGCCATCCGATCCCTTATCGATGCCGACACACCGACGCCGTTGCCGATACGGTTCCTGGTGGTCTCTGACGAGGAGGTCGGAAGTCCGACGTCACGCACGCATATCGAGGCAATCGCCGAGCGGTCGACCTACGTGCTGGTCACCGAACCGGCGCGCGACGGCGGCAAGGTCGTGACCGGGCGCAAGGGCTCGGCGCGCATGTCGCTGGCGGCTCACGGCGTCCCGTCGCACTCGGGTACGCGTCACCAGGACGGGTCGAGCGCGGTTCTCGAGATCGCGCGGCAAATCGTCGCGATCGAGGCGCTGACCGACTACGACCGGGGCATCACGCTGAATGTCGGCATGGTCAACGGTGGCAGCGGCGTCAACGTCGTACCCGAATTCTGCACCGCGGAAATCGACATCAGGGTGATCCACCCCGAGGACGGCGACGCGACCGTAGCCAGGATCCGGAACCTCGCGCCCCACGATCCCTCGGTACGGCTTGCGGCCACCGGGGGCATGAACCGGCCGCCCTACAGCAAGTCGAACTCGGTAGCGGCACTGTTCGAACACGCCCGCGGCCTTGCGGCCGAACTCGGGTTCGAGCTCGAGGATACCTTTACCGGCGGTGGCAGCGACGGAAACTTCACCGCCGCGATTTCGCCGACCCTTGACGGTCTCGGAGTCGACGGCGCGGGCGCCCACACCATGGACGAGCATCTCCTCATTCCGTCCCTGGTCCCGCGCATGCTGCTGCTGCGCCGCCTGTTCCAGACCCTGCGGTAGCCTCGCGCGGCGACCCGGTCACGAGCGGCGGAGACCGGTGACGCGGTACCCGCCGCCGTGCCATAGTCCGGCACGGCCGGACACACGCCGTCTTCCCACCACCAGGCCCTGCCCATGCAGCATCCCGACCAGAGCCAGCGTCTCGACAAGTGGCTGTGGTGTGCCCGGTTCATGAAGAGCCGCAACCTTGCGCACAAGCTGCTCGGCTCCGGACGGCTGCGGCTTTCGGGCAAGGTGGTTACCAAGGGCCACCAGCTGGTTCGCCCCGGTGACGTGCTGACATTCCCACAGGGACCGTTGCTGAGGGTGGTCAGGGTGCTGGAACTGGCGGAACGCCGGGGACCCGCTCCCGTCGCCCGCACCCTGTACGAGGATCTGGAACCGGTGGAGAACCAGATGAAGCGGCGGGATCCGGTCGAATTTCCGGCCCGGCCGGCCCGGCGTGCGGCGGGAGACGGAAGACCGACCAAGGAACAGCGGCGCGCGACCGACCGCCTCATGGGACGCAGGTAACAGGCATCTGCCCATGTCCGTGCTCCTGATCGCCGTCATCGCGATGCTGGTGCAGCAGACCGTCGCAACCACGGCGAAGATCGGGCTGCCGGCCCTGTTCCCGGCACTCGCCGGCGACCTCGACTTCGATGCCGAATACGTGCTCGCCTACGCTTGGGTCTACGCCGCGTGTTCGCTCGCGGTCATGGCCGGCTGCGGCGGTGCCATCCGCCGCTACGGCGGCTTGCGGACCAGCCAGGCCGGTTGTGTCCTGATGGCGGCCGGACTGGCCGCGGCTGCGCTCCTTGCAACCCCGCTCGTTGTTGTGCCGGTGCTCGCCGTGACCGCATTGCTGATCAGCGTCGGGTCGACTGTGGCGACGCCGGCGAGTTCGCAGATCCTGGCTGCCTACTCACCGCCCCGCTGGGCACCTCTCGTCTTCTCGATCAAGCAGACGGGAGTGCCGGCCGGCGTGGCGATCTCGGGCCTGGTCCTTGCCCCGATAGCCGTCGTGTTCGGCTGGCGCGGCACCACGCTTGGCCTCGCACTGCTCTGCCTTGCCATGGCGGTTCTGCTGCAACCGCTTCGCGCACGGTTCGACAGTACGCGCGACCCCCGCGCCGCGATCGGCCTGGGCGGGTTCGCCGACACCATCCGCAACGTGATGGTGCACTCCGAGACCCGCACACTGGCCATCAACGCCTTCATCTTCGTCGGGATGCAGGCGATCTACACCAATTTCACCATCACCTATCTCTACGAGAAACTCGACTTCTCGCTTGACGAGGCCGGGCGCGTCCTGGGCCTTGCAACCATCGTCGCCATTCCGGCCCGGGTCTTCTGGGGCTGGATCGGCAGTACCCTGGTCCGGCCCCGAACCCTGCTCGCCCTTCTCGCACTGCTGATGGCGTCATCGACCGCGCTGGTCGGAGCGTTTGATCCACACTGGAGTCACGCTGCGATCCTCGCGGTCAACTGCGCGATCAGCCTGTCTGTGCTCTCCTGGCACGGCGTGCTCCTGTCCGAGATCGCACGGCTGGCCCCGACCGGCGAAGCGGGACGCCTGACCGGCGGCGTGCTTGCCTTCGGTGCCGCCGGACAGCTGTTCTACCCGGTCCTGTTCGGCGCAGCATTCTGGCTTGCCGGCTATCTTGCCGCCTGGAGCCTGATCGCACTGCCCGCCGCCCTGGTCGGCGGCGCACTGTTGCTGAGACGCGGATAGCGCTGTCGAACTGACTGCATGGTACCGGGCCATATCCCGTTACCCCGTGCACACCCGTGCCCTGCCCGCGCCGCTTGCAATAGCGGGACCGTGGTGGCACCTGTCGGGAGGCGGCGCAGGGTGCGCCCCCCGATCGAAACAAAAGGAGGCAGGGTCGCAATGTCCGGTCCGCTCGATATCGTCAGCCGCTTCCCCCGGGTCCGGCTCGGCCATGCGCCGACGCCACTGGAGCCCGCCCCGAACCTGGGCGCGGTGCTCGGAATCGAGCTGTGGATCAAGCGGGACGACTGCACGGGACTTGCGCTTGGCGGCAACAAGGTGCGCCAGCTCGAATTCCACTTCGGCGAGGCCCGCGCCAGGGACGCGGATACCGTCCTTGTCACCGGCGCCGTGCAGTCCAACCTTGTTCGCGTTGCGGCCGCGGCCGCGCGCCGGCTGAACATGGCGGCCCATATCCAGCTCGAGGACCGGGTGGACGCCACGGGCGAACTCTATCGCACATCAGGCAACCTGCTGCTTGACCGGATGCTCGGGGCGACGCTGCATACCTTCCCCGTGGGCGAGGACGAGGGAGCGGCGGACCGGGCGATGGAACGGCGCGCAGCCGCACTCGCGGCCGAGGGGCGCAAGCCCTATGTCGTCCATTCCGCGCCGGGGCCGGTTCCTCTCGGCGGACTGGGCTACGTGCTGGCTGCCTGGGAGATCCAGGATCAGGCGCGCGGGATGGGCATCAATTTCGACGCGGCTGTCACCGCTTCGGGAAGCGCGCTCACCCATGCCGGCCTCCTGGCGGGCTGGAGGGCGCTCGGCGAGCAGATGCCCGTGCTCGGGATCTGCGTGCGCCGGGACGCGGACAGGCAGGCAGCCCGGGTGACGGACGTGGTCAGTGCGCTCGCACGCGTTCTCTGCCGGGAGGACGCATGTGGTGAAGGCGATGTCGAGGTCTCCGATGAAGTTCTTTCGCCGGGCTACGGGAAGCTCAACGACGCGGTGCGCGAGGCGATGGCACTGGCGACGAACCACGAGGGGCTGCTGCTGGACCCGGTCTACACGGGACGGGCGATGGCGGGACTGATCCACCACGTACGCACGGGCCGGATTGCCGCAGGCAGCCGGGTGGTGTTCATCCATACCGGCGGGCTGCCGGCGCTGTTTGCCTATGGCGACAGCCTGGGGCCCTGGCTGTCGGAAGCACCGCTCCGTTGAGGAAGTGCCTGAGGCGTGCATGTCGCCCTCGCGACCACGCCGGGAACCCGGGCTTGACCAGGTCGTGCCGTCAGCCATGCCGGGCGAGGCGGTGCACGGTGGCGTACCCGTTCACCGCACGCGCCATCCCCCCGCGTGCCGGAACGGCGTTTACGTCCGCCGGCGGACTGAGCCCGGGAAGAGCGGGTCTCCCTGGCCGTCACACCGGTCGCGGCAACTCCCGCCAGGACCTGACCGCAGGCACGGAACACGCAGGTGCGGCCAGCGCGGCGATCGCGTGCCGGCTGTCACTGGGCACCGCCGGTGGGTCGGCGAGGGCAGATGACCTGCATGACCCGCGGGAACCGGGTCAGGTCAGTTTGGCAGGAATCTCTCATTCTGGCAGTTGCGCAAGGTGCCGTCACGCAGCCGGGCCGCGGCCGTCTGCACGGCCTTCGACCTCAGGTCGACCAGTCCGGGCGGGCTGTAGAAGGCGGCGTGCGGCGTGATGATCAGCCTGCCCTCGAGCCACTCCTCCCGCGCCATGTAGGCCCTGATCAGCGGGTGCGTGTCGTCCGCCGGTTCGTCCGGCAGGACGTCAAGCGCCGCGCCCGCCGGGCACCCTGCCCTGAGCGCCTCGTACAAGGCGTCGAGATCGACCGTGGGCCCGCGCGACGTGTTCACCAGAATGGCTCCGGGTTTCATCCGGGCCAGCCTGTCGGCATTGGCAACATGTCTGGTCGTTTCGGAGAGCGGCGCGTGCAGGCTCACTGTGTCCGCGGTCTCGAACAGTTCCTCAGGCGTGGCGACCCGGCGGTACCCGGTCGAGAGATCGGCTCCATCCGGCAGCCAGGGATCATGGAAGACGATGTTCATGTCGAAGGCCGCGGCGCGCCGCGCGGCTGCCAGCCCGATGCGCCCGAGCCCGAGGACACCGAAGGTGCGTCCACGCAGCCGGTCGATGCACGGACTCTCGACATACCGCCACAGGCCCGCCGGATCGCTGCGCATCCTGGCATCGTAGCGGTCGAGACCCCGCCGCAGCGCCAGCATGAGCGAGAGCGCGTGATCCGCGACCTCGGTGGTTCCGTAGTCGGGCACCGTACATACCGCGATATCCCGCTGCCCCAGGGTTTCGAGATCGAGACCGTCGAAACCGACCCCGCCGCGCACCACGATCCGGGCACGCTGCATCATCGGGACCGCCGCCATCACCGCGGCAGTCCCGCGGTAGGTCACGATCCCGTCCGCTCGCGCCCACGCGTCGTCGGTGACCTCGTCCTGGTGGTCGAAGAACTCGAGCTCGACCTCCGGTCCCACCGCGTTCTGCTCTATGTGCTCGTCACCACGGGTATGCCTGTCGGTAATGAGGATACGCATGTTCCGCCCTGTCCTGTCGATGATGTCGTCGGGTCACGCCGCGGCCCGGCGCAACACGTCCATGCCAGCGGTCTGGCCGAGAAGCGCATCAACCCTCTTGCGGCCAGCCTCGTCAAGCGCCTGGTAGCGCCGGCACAAGTCCTCGAGACACTTCACCTGGTAGCCGAACACGGACTGGCTGTACGGCCGGCCAAGCAGTTCGACGGTAAACTCCGTGTGTCCGGCCCGCGCGGCGCGTGCATTGCCCTCGAGGAAGGGCAGGTAGAGGTCGCCGCAGTAGCGCACCATCTGCACCGTTGCGTCCGGCAGCTCCTCACTCGGCTTCAGCCACTCGCCCTCGATGCCGGACGCATCGTCAAGCGTGCGGACCCAGCTCTCGGTGCGCTGTGCCTCGCTGCGCATGATGGCCATCGGCGTCGGATCGGAGGCAAGGGTGGCGAGCTGGCCGAACAGGCCGAAATCCCCGAGTGCCGGGCGTGACCCGAACAGGTAGCTGAACGCACTCACATGCGTGTCCAGGACCGCTATCACGTGCCGGTAGCTTTCCTCGATGAGCGGGGCATTGTCGGGCGTGCATCCGACCAGGGGCAGCCTGGCGATCTGGCGCTCGGCAAACTCCCGGGCCGCGGCCGAACGCTCTTCACCCGTCCGGTCCGGGTGGAAATCGTCCGCGATCCAGAAGCTCGCGTAGCGGATGTCCTTGTCAGAGGACCAGCGGTAGTGAAACAGGGGCTTGGTCAGCCACTCGTCGCCCATGTCCTCAATCAGGTGGCTGAGGAAGGCGTGCACCGGATCCGGCGGCACGATCGAGCGCCGGTTCGGATGGCGCTCCTCCAGCGCATAGGCGATCGGCGTTGAATCGATGTGCATGCTCCCGTCCTCGGGATACTGCAGGATCGGCATCAGCAGCGGGCGGACGCCTGCGAACTCGTCGATGTTCCGGTCGGTGCGCAGCTCCCAGACGTGCGGCAACCGGCGATAGCGCAGGATCGCACGCAGCTTGCGCGAGTAGCCCGACCCGTTTGTTCCCACGATGCGGTAATGATCCATGCACCGGTGCTCCCCGTCGCGGTCGCGGCACCGCCCGGCCGAACGCGGGCGCGAACCTTGTCAGCGATGTCCAAACGTCCCATGGTCGCCGCCTTCACACTGGCGGAGGCCCGGGATGCGCCTGTACTACCACACCACGAGCAGCGCCTCGATGCGCGTGACCCTGTACCTGCGCCGCCGCCGGATCGCGATCACCCTGGTCGAGACCGGGTTCGAGACCGATCACCGGGGCATCCCGGTGTTCACCATGCCGCAAGGCGATCCCGAGACCGTGAAACGCGGTACCACCGACCTGACCGCGTTCAACCCGGAAGGACGTGTCCCGGTTCTGCTGCTCGACGACGGGCGAATGATGACGCAGACAGGTCCGATCCTGGAGTACCTAGAAGAGACAGTCCCGGCCGGCAGAGGGCCGAGCCTGTTGCCGAAGGACGCGTGGGACCGCGCGCAGGCGCGCCGGATCACCTCGATCATCGCCGCCGATACCCAGCCGTACCAGAATGTGCCCTTCATCATCCAGGCCATCGGCGAATGGGGTCTCGCCAAGGCGCCACCCCTGGTCCACCCGCTGCGCTGCCACTACATCCGCCGCGAGTTCGGCGCCATCGAGACTATCCTCGAACAGACCGCGGGGAGTTACGCGGTGGGAAACGAAATCACCGTCGCCGACTGTTTCCTGGTTCCCCAGGTCCGCAACGCCCTGCTCGCCGGCATCGACCTGCCGGGCGAATTCCCGGTCCTTTCCCGGGTCTGGGAGAACGCGATCGCGGTGCCGGAATTCGCCGAGGTCATCGAGGAGGCCGGTGGCGTCGTCCAGAACTTCGTCTTCGACGAGGACAGGTTCGAGGTCTACACCGCACGCGGCTGATACCCACATCCTTCTCGCAGCACGCACAGCGACGACCGCAGGGTCCCGACACCAGGCCGGTCACCGCGCGCTCTTACGGCGCACACTCATTCGGAATGCGAGGGCAGTTCGAACATCCGCCTGTGCGCTGTTGCCCGGGGTCCGGCAGGCCGGAGATCGAGGGATTGCTTGCAAACCGCATGGATGCCCTGACGCGTTTCCTGCAACGAACGCCCAATCGCCCCGTGGTGCAGTCGAGTCAAATCCGGCGCTTTGCCTGCCCCTGGGACGACACCCAACAGTCTCAGGGTCGTATCACGGCATGAATACCGGGGCCCGAAACTCGCGTGCGGATGTCCCCGGACGGGCTACCGTCGTACCGGCACTGCCGTAGACAGGCTGTGCGCCCCTCGTTGATGAGCCGAACGTGGAAATCGACGGATCCGGCACGGCGCGCGATCGGGCCAGTACAACGGACACCGGGAACCGTTTCGGTCGTATTCAAGGGCAATGGCCGTGATGACTGTAGGCAGCATGACTATTGGTCCGCATGCCGCAAACACACGGGGAGGGCGCATCGTCTCCGCCATAACCACTACCACTTTCGTGCACAACGCGACCTGGGGCCGCATGGGCGCCAGGCCATCTACCTGCTCCGGCGAATCGCAATTCCTGACGTCCCCACGCGGTGTTCGAGTATCGGCTCAATGCGCCTGCTGGCGTCCGATGATCCCGGACGCGCCGTTGTGCGCAAAGTCGGAATTGGTGTCGGCTCATTGAGATTCGGCCCATCCAACCACATATCCCTGCTGGACACAGACCCACCGCATCCCACTCTGCAGCCTTGGAGCCAAGCGGACATGACCGAGGATCAATCTTGTCGGCTGGCTTTGGTCGACCAAACGAAGGCCGGATTTCTGAAACTGGCGGAAGACAATGACGAAGTAGCCGCCGCCTACGAAGAACAAGCGCGCCTCTATGAGGAAGCTGGGATCACAGGGATACATCCCTCTGCAGGCACGCTCCGAGCGCGCGCGAAGTCAGCGCGAGAAGCGGCGGAGCAAAACCGAGCGTCAGCGGCCACGCTGGCGTAAGGACCCTGGGTTGATGCAGACCATGGCCGCAAAGATCTAACCCTCAAGGCGGCGGTCCATGGCTTGCGCGCGCCACCGGCCTTTCCGGGGAATGTCCTCGCCAGGACCGGCACGTCAATGTTCCGTGACGCTCACGGCCTCTTGCCCGGGCCGGAGCACGCTGCCCCGCTGCAACGCCCCGGACGGCCACGCTCACACGTTCGGTCGGGTCGTGGACATCGGGGCCGGCCGGTGTTTCGCTGATCAGCGGCCTCGCAGCGGCGCGAAAAAGGCGCGGATATCCTCGACGAGGAGGTCGGGCTGTTCGAAAGCCGCAAAGTGACCGCCGCGCGGCATGTCCGTCCAGTGGACGATGTTGTAGACCGGCTCGCACCACGACCGGGGTGCCCGCAGGATCTCCTTCGGGAAGGCCGCGACACCGGTCGGCACCTCCACCCGGTCGCGGCCCATCCTGCCGAAGCTCTCCCAGTACAGACGCGCCGAAGACGCGGCCGAACCGGTCAGCCAGTACATCATCACGTTGTCCAGCATCTCGTCGCGGCCAAGCGCGTTCTCGGGATGCCCGTCGCAGTCGGTCCAGGACCAGAACTTCTCGATGATCCACGCAAGCTGCCCGACGGGTGAATCAACCAGTCCGTAGCCCAGTGTCTGCGGCCGGGTGCGCTGCTGCTTCGCGTAGCCCGAGTCCCGGTCAAGGTAGTGCCCGAGTGAGGCAAGTGCGGCCTCATCCTGCGCTGTCGGATTGTCCCGCGCGGCCGCTGTCGGTCGCGCGATCGGCATGTTGAGGTGAATCCCGACGCACCCGTCACCCGCGATACGGCCGAGACACGTGGTCACCGCCGCGCCCCAGTCGCCGCCCTGGGCCCCGTAGCGGTCATAGCCGAGGCGCCGCATCAGGTCCCGCCACGCCTCGGCAATCTTCTCCACGCCCCATCCGGTCCCGGTCGGCTTGCCCGAGAACCCGTACCCGGGCAGCGACGGACAGATGACGTGGAACGCGTCGCGCGCGTTGCCCCCGTGCGCGACCGGATCCGTCAGCGGCCCGATGATCTTGTGGAACTCGACGACCGAACCCGGCCAGCCGTGGGTCACAAGCAGCGCCAGCGCATCCGGATGGGGAGAACGCTGGTGGATGAAGTGGATGTCCAGCCCGTCGATCCCGGTCAGGAACTGGTCGAACCGGTTGAGCGCCCTCTCGCGCTCGCGCCAGTCGTAGTCGTCGGCCCAGTAGGCCGCGAGTTCCCGCACGTATGCGAGCGGCGCTCCCTGCGACCAGTCATCGACGGTCTCGCGGTCGGGCCAGCGGGTCGCGTGGATCCGCCGCCTCAGGTCGGCCAGGTCCTCGTCCGGGATCTCGATCCTGAACCGCCGCATCGCGCTCACGGCCGCCTCCCGCAGGCGGTCACAGGATATCCAACGGCTTCGGACCACGCGGCGGTGGGAACGCGGTGTCCAGCTCGGCGAGATCGGCCTCGGTAAGCGTTATCGTTGTGGCGGCCCGGTTTTCCTCGACGTGGCGCACGGAACTTGCCTTGGGAATGACAATGGTCCGGCCGTCGCGCATGCACCAGGCAAGCGCGACCTGCATCGGAGTTGCCCCGTGCCGAGCGGCAATGCGGCCCAGTACCCCTCCCGGGTCCAGCCGGCCCTGCTCGAGCGGCGAGTAGGCCATGACCGGCATCGAGCGGCACGCGCACCAGGCCAGCAGGTCCCATTCGACACCGCGACGGGCAGGGTTGTAGAGGATCTGGTTGGTCTGGCAGTCGCCGGAGACGGCGGCGAGTCGATCCATCCCGGCGGTGTCGAAATTGCTCACTCCCCAGAACCTGATCTTGCCGTCGCGCCGGAGGCGCTCGAAACCCGTGACCGTTTCTTCAAGCGGATGCTGGCCCGGCCAGTGCAGCAGATAGAGATCGATCACGTCGGTGCCGAGACGGCGCAGGCTGTTCTCGCATGCCTCGACCGTTCCTGCGGCACTGGCGTTGTAGGGAAGCACCTTGCTGACCAGGAACACCGCGTCCCGACGCCCGGTGATCGCATTCGCGACCACTCGCTCCGCTCCGCCGTCGCCATACATCTCGGCGGTGTCGACGAGCGTCATCCCGAGATCGAGACCACGGGCAAGCGCCCGGACCTCCCGGTCCCGCTCGCCGGCACGTTCGCCCATCCTCCAGGTTCCGAGGCCGAGCGCCGGAACGGCCTCCCCGGCCGGGAATGCGACAGTCTGCATGAGCCTACCCCGCCTTGCGCCAGCGCCGTCCGTCCTGCCTCCAGTAGGCAAGCTCGTGCTCGCTGTCCTTCAGGCTGCGCCACAGGGCCCGGGCCTGGCGCAGCTCGGTGTCGTCGTTGCCGTCAAACAGGGCGAACACCCTCTCGTAGCCCTCGAAGGGCCCGGGCGAGACGCCTCCGGTAAGGAACAGGCAGGTGGCACCGTTCGGATTGTTTGCGTCGGTGCCGAGCAGGATCGGTTGCAGGTCGGGACTGCCCTCCAGGGCCGTGCCGTGCGGCAGCCAGGACGCCGACTCATAGGTCCAGAGCATCCGGTCGAGCGCCCGGACCCGGGCCTCGTCGGGCGCAATCACGACTGCGCGCATGCCTTCCCCGAGCACGCGTTCGAGCAGTTTCGGCAGGACCGACCCGATCTGGTTTCCATGCAGGTGATAGAACCCGACCCGGCTCATTGCCGGATCACGCGCCCGGCGTTTCGTAGCAGCTGCGCACCATGTGATCGAGCAGGCGCACACCCCACCCGGTCCCGCCCTTCGGCACCGTCGGCGCGTCCTTCGACGCCCACGCCATGCCCGCGATGTCCATGTGGCTCCACGGACACCCGTCGACGAACCTCTCGAGGAAACAGGCCGCCGTGATGCTCCCGGCGTTGCGTGGACCCGCGTTCTTCACGTCGGCGATGTCGGAGTCCATCATCCGGTTGTATCCGTCGCCAAGCGGCATGCGCCACACCCCTTCGCCGACCGCCCGACCAGCATCGGCGATGCGGGTCGCGAGTTCGTCGTCGTTTGCGAAGTAGCCGCAGTTCTCTTCGCCCAGCGCCACCAGCATCGCACCGGTCAGCGTGGCAAGGTCGACCATGAACTTCGGCTTGTAGCGATCCTTGACGTACCAGAGCACGTCGGCAAGGACCAGCCGGCCCTCGGCATCGGTGTTGATGATCTCGATGGTCTGGCCGCTCATGGAGGTGACGACGTCACCTGGACGCTGCGCATTGCCGTCGGGCATGTTCTCGACTAGGCCAACGGCACCGATGGCGTTGACCCGGGCCTTGCGGGCCGCCAGCGCCCGCATCACACCGGCCACGGTCGCCGATCCGCCCATGTCCCATTTCATGGCCTCCATTCCGGCGGCCGGTTTCAGCGAGATCCCGCCGGTATCGAAACAGACGCCCTTGCCGACGAACGCGACCGGCGGGTCACCGTCGTCACCGTTCCTCCATTCCATGAGAACGATACGGCTCTCCTTCGCCGAGCCCTGCCCGACCCCGAGCAGGGCTCCCATCCCGAGCTCGGTCATGGCCTGTTCGTCAAGGACGCTGACCTCGACCCCGTAGTTCGAGAGGTCCTGCAGCCGCTCGGCGTAGCTTGCCGGGTAAAGCACGTTCGGCGGCTCGGAGACCAGGTCGCGCGCCAGGAACACGCCTCCCGCCACCGCCTCGAGTTCGCCGAAGAGTTCCCGCGCCGCATCCGCACCCTCGAGTTCGAGCGTGACCCGCTGCAGGCTTGGCCGGTCCTCTTCCTTCTGGGTGGTCCGATACTTGTCGAACCGGTAGGAGCGCAGCATCGCGCCATAGCCGATTTGAGCCGCACGACCGGCGGCGTCCAGACCGGCTTCGTCGCGCTCTTCGAGGACAACGGTCAGCCCGACCTCCCCTGAATCGGCAAGCGCCGCCACGAGCGTGCCGCCGGCCTTCTGGCACCAGAGATCATCGGTGTCCTCGCCGCCGCCAAGGCCGTAGAGCACCACGCGGCCCCGCGGCGTAAACACGGTCAGCATCTGGTGCGCCTTGCCGGCGAAGCGGCTCGCTTCCATCGCCCGTGAAAGCAGGCCGTCCACTGATGCATCGAACTCTGCCGTCCGGGCCGGCATCCTGCGCTCCTCGTACACCCCGAGTGCCAGGGCTCCGTCCCAGGACTCGCCCGGTGTTGCGAACTGTACCTGCATGATCCATTCCCGTCTGGCTGCGACATCCCTGCACTACCGGCCGTTCGGGGCACTGTCAACGAACCACCACAAGTCGTATCGTCCCGTGCGTCGCCTGCGGTAGGATGAGCATTCGACTTACGCCGGCTTGCGGGAACAATGCGGCTCGACCTGTACATTGCGCGTCAGGCGCTCGCGGCCTCGCTGATCGTGATCGGGTCGCTGACCGGAATCATCTGGCTCAGCCAGTCACTGCGGTTCGTCGAGCTGATCATCAACCGCGGCGTTCCGCTCGAGACCCTGGTCTACCTGACCATGCTGCTGCTTCCGTCATGGCTGTCGCTGGTCCTGCCGATCGCGGTCTTCGTGAGCGTGCTGTTCGTCTACAACCGGATGACGGGCGATCGCGAGATCGTCGTGCTCGAGGCCTCCGGATTCAGCCCGATCCGGCTGGCCCGGCCGGCCCTGATGGTCGCCGCCGTCGCCACGGTCATGTGCTACGCATTGTCACTGTGGGTCATCCCGGTGTCCTACCGGGCATTCAAGGACCTGCAGTACCAGATCCGGCACGACTATGCCGGGCTGATCCTGCGCGAAGGCGTCTTCAACAGCATTACCGACAACGTGATGCTGTTCGTCCGCACCCACCGGGCCGGCAACGAGATCGAGGGCATCATCATTCACGATCAACGTGACAGGGACGAGTCCGTCACCTACTTCGCACGAACCGGGCGCCTCGCCATCACCCCGGACGGACCGACCCTCGGACTGACCTCCGGAACCCGTCAGGCCCGCGACATCGAGTCACGCAAGGTCGAGTTCCTGTCCTTCGACAGCTACGATGTCGACTTCCGTTCGGTTCGCGAAGACACCGGCAGGGCCGCGCGCGACCGCAACGAACTGTTCATCTCCGATCTGCTCAACCCCAGGGTCGAGTTCGCACTCGAACGGGACTTCGGCTCGCTGGTGGCCGAAGGACACCATCGCCTCACCGCACCGCTGCTCGCACTGGTCCTTCCACTGGCCGGCCTGGCGGTCCTGCTGAGGGGCGAACTGTCGCGGCGCGGCAGCGCGATGCGGATCATCGTCGCGGTGGCCATTGCCGTCGGGCTCGAGGTGCTCGTCATTGCGGGCAAGCTGCTGGCGGCAAGGCACGCGTGGCTGATCCCCGGGCTCTACATCGCGGTACTGCTCCCGGGCCTTGTTGCCCTCATGGCCCTGATCGGACACCGGTTGCGTCGCCGGCCGGTACCGGCGGCGCCATGAGACACGCCGGCACGCTCTCCGTTTACATCGGCCGCGAGTTCCTCCTCGGCTGTCTCGGCATGCTGTTCGGCCTCGGCGTGATCATCGTCATGACCGACACCATCGAACTGCTGCGCCGCAGCGCCGGCAAGCAGGTCGCACAGCTCGATACCGTCCTCGGCATGGCCCTGATGAAGTCCACGGGCACGATGATGTCGGTCATTCCCTTCGCGGTCCTCTTCGGCGGCATGATCGTGTTCATGCGCATGAGCCGCAGCCAGGAACTGATCGTCGTCCGTGCCGCGGGCATCTCGGTCTGGCAGTTCCTCGCCCCGGCGCTGGTCATCGCGGCCATTCTCGGAACCGTGCTCGTCGGGGCCGTCAACCCGGTGGTCTCCATCCTCATCGAGCGCTACGAGGAAATGGAAGACCGGATCATGGGCAACAGGAACAGCGCCCTGTCCCTGTCGGCCCAGGGACTGTGGATCCGGGAAACCGGGCCCGACGGCCATTCGGTCGTGCACGGACGCGCAAGCCCCGACGACCTGCAGTTCGCCGGGGTCACCGTGTTCATGTTCGACGGCGACGGCACCTTCATCCAGCGCGTCGACGCGGCAAGCGGAAGGCTCGACCGTGGTTTCTGGGAGCTGGCCGATGCGGTCGTGACGCGCAACGACGCGACCCAGCACGCCCAGGACATCTACCGGGTCGCAACCGAACTGACGCGGGACCGTATCCGCGACAGTTTCGGGTCGCCGCAGGCGGTCTCGTTCTGGAACCTGCCGGAATTCACTAGGCTGCTGGAACAGGCCGGCTTCTCGTCGGTTCGCCACCGGCTTCACTGGCACGTCCTGTTGGCCACCCCGTTGCTCCTTTGCGCAATGGTCCTGATCGCGGCCGCCGTTTCGCTTCGCCGCACCCGGCACGGCAGCATTACCGCCCGCGTGTGCGCCGGTCTGCTGTGCGCCTTTCTTTTGTTCTTTGCATCTGATGTTATATTTGCCCTCGGGCTTTCCTCGCGCATCCCGGTTGTCCTGGCAGCATGGGCCCCGGCGACTGTCACGACACTGCTCGGCGCGTGGAGTCTCCTGCACCTGGAGGACGGGTAGGCAATGGCTGCAAGCCGGCAAGGCGCGAGCTTGGACACACGTGTCGCACGCTGCCTCGCCGCCGCCGTGTTCACTGTCTGTCTGTATTGTGTGCCGGTTCTTGCGGATGATCCCCCGGTCCTGATGCGCGCTGACGAAATCGTCCATGACGAGGCCCGCAGCCTTGTCACCGTTCGCGGCAACATCGAGATTTCCCAGGACAACCGGATCCTGCAGGCCGACGAGGTCGTCTACGACATCGAGGCGAACACGGTCACCGCGTCAGGCAGGGTGATCCTGCACGAGCCGACCGGGGAGGTCGTGCACGCGACTCTGGTGGTCCTCGAGAACAGGCTGAGGGACGGCATCATCGAGAACCTCCGCATGGTCCTCGCCGACGGATCACGCGTCGCTGCACACCGGGCCAGCCGCCAGGCCGGGGTGAGCAAGACCATGGAGAGCGCCGTCTATTCACCGTGCCTGCCGTGCAAGGAGGGCTCGGGTCGGCCGCCGCTGTGGCAGATCAAGGCCGAGAACATGATCCATGACGAGGTCGGCCGGAACGTCATCTACGAGGATGCAACCCTCGAGATGTTCGGAGTTCCGGTTGCCTGGTCACCGTACCTCACCCACCCGGACCCTACGGTCGAACGCCGGTCCGGGCTGCTGTCGCCGACAATGGGGCATTCGGACGAACTGGGATTCATCTACGGGCAGGGCTACTACCACGTGATCGACCAGTCGAGCGACATCGAGGTCGAGCCGATCCTCTACACCAGGGAAGGCATGGTACTGCGCAGCCGCTACCGGCATGCCTTCAACACCGGCGACCTCGATCTCGAGGCGACCGCCGGGCTTCTGGAAGGGAGCGAGGAGACCGACGAGCACGACCTGCAGGGCAGCGTCGACATGACCGGCCGCTTCTCGCTGTCGGAAGACTGGCGCTCGGGTTTCGACGTGGAACAGGCCAGCAACCGGACCTATCTGCGCCGGTACCGGCTGGGCGGGGAGGACATCCTGACATCCCGGGCGTTCATGGAAGGGTTCTGGCCCGAACAGTACGTCGCGGTCGAGGCGTTCAAGTTCCAGGGGCTGCGCTCCAGTGACGACCGCAGCCGCCAGCCCACCGTCCTGCCGCTCGCCCGGTACAGCTATGACAGCCTCGCGAGGCCGGCGGGCGGAAACGTCCACTTCGACGCCACGGCCCTCTCGCTGAGCCGCACCCACGGGCCCGACAGCCGCAAGCTGTCGCTCGTGACCAGCTGGACCCGGCCCTGGTACGCCCTGGCGGGAGACATCTACGAACTGAAGGCCGTCGTGCAGTCGGACCTCTACGCCACCAGGATGGCGTACACGGACGACGAGAAACCCGACGAAACCTACCTCACCAGGCTGTTCCCGCAGTTCTCGTTCAACTGGCGGTTCCCGCTGGCACGGGCCCGGGCGGGCGGCAGCCAGGTGATCGAACCGGTCATCAACCTCGTGGCCGGACCGACGGGCGGCTACGGCCCTGACATTCCCGACGAGGACAGCCAGGCCTTCGAGTTTGACGACATCAACATCTTCGACGTGAACAGGTTCTCCGGAACCGACCGGGTGACATCCGGCACCCGCGTGGATTTCGGGGTCAACTTCACCATGCTGGATTCCGAGTTCGGAAGCGGTCAGGCCTTCCTGGGACAGAGCTACCGGCTGGCCGGCAAGAGCTCGTTCGACCCCGGCTCCGGTCTGGACGAGAACCTCTCCGACCTGGTGGGCCGGCTCAGGTATTCGCCGGCCGAGTGGGTCGACCTGCTGTGGCGCTACCGGCTCGGCAAGGACAACCTGCAACCGCGGCGCACCGAACTCGGCGTCCAGCTGCACCGGCAGGACTTCGGCGTCCAGCTCGACTACGTGCAGCTCGACGATCACGTGGCCGAGCACCAGTTCGGCGATCGTGAACAGCTCGATCTGCAGGTCAACGTCAAGGTCGATGACTACGTGTTCGCGTCAACCCGGCTGATCCAGGACCTGGCCGAAAATGACAGCCAGATCCGTTCCGCCAGCACCGGCCTGCTGTACGCAGACGAGTGTTTTTCGTTCGGACTGCAGTATGAGCGTCTTAATTTCACCGACGATGACATCAGGCCGGAACACCGGTTTTCCTTCCAGGTGAACTTCAAGTATCTCGGCTCGGTGCAGGGCACCGACATCCAGTAACCGGCGTCCCCGGGGAACAGCACATGGGTCGACGGTCATGACGCGAATCGCCGCAGCACTCATCACCGCATGCCGGCTTGGCCTGGTCCTGGCGCTTGCGACGATCGTGGCCTCGCCGGCCACGGCCCAGCAAACGCAGCGTATCGCCGCGGTTGTCAACGACGAGGTCATCTCGGTTCGCGACCTGGAGAACGCAATACGGCTGGCAGTGGTTGTCTCCCGGCTGCCGGCAACCCCCGAGACCGGCAGACGGATCCAGGGCCAGGTCCTGCAGTCACTGATCAACGACACCCTGTACCTGCAGGAGGCCCTGCAGAATTCCGTCACCGTGAGCGATGCGGAGATGTCACACGCCGCCGGACTCCTGGAGCAGCGTCTCGGCATCAGGCCGGGGACGCTGGACGACTTTCTTGCCGCCAACCGGCTGAACCGCCCCATGGCCATGCGGCAGATGCGGGCATCGATCGCCTGGTCCAAGCTGGTCCGCCAGCGTTTCGGGTCCGTGGCGACGGTTGCCGAAGAGGAGATCGACGAGGTCCTGGACATCTACCGGCGAAGCCTGGGACGGCCCCAGTACCTGGTCTCCGAGATCCTGCTGCCGGTCAATGACCCGGGCACCGAGGCGCAGGTTCGCGACCTTGCCGCGCGGATCCACCAGCAACTTCAGCAGGGAAGTGATTTCCGCGCAATTGCCCGGCAGTTCTCGTCGTCGGCCAGTTCGGCCCAGGGCGGTCTGATCGGCTGGGTGACCGCGGGTCAGCTGGCGCCCGAAATCGAAACGCTCCTTTCCGAACTCGGACCGGGAGAAGTCGCGCCACCGGTGCGAACCGACTCCGGGTTCCAGATCGTCAAGCTCGAGAACCGACGGATCCTGCGGGCGTCGGACCCGTTGAAGTCGGAGGTGAGACTGCGGTTCCTGTCGGTGCCGTTGCCGGGCGGCGGCGAGGAGAACACGGACGCCGGACTGATCCGCGAAATCGAGCAGGATGTCGCCGACGTGGGAAGCTGTCCGGAACTGGCGCAGCTGGCCGAGGCCCGGGACGGAGCCTCGTCCGGTGTCCTGGGTCCCATCCGGCTGGAAGAAGCGGCGCCGGCCATACGCGAGATCGTGCTCGACCTTGATGCCGGGAACGCCAGCCGCGCCGTCCGGACGGGAACGGCAATATCGGTGTTCATGGTGTGCGAACGTACGGCCGCACCCGAGAACACGCCGGACCGCGACAACATCGTTGCGCGGCTTCGTGCCGAGAAATTGCGATCCCTGGCCCGCAGGTACATGAGGAACCTGCGCCAGTCCGCCTTTATCGAGACCCGGTAGTGACCGAAGCGCTGCCCCCGCTGGTCCTGACCCCCGGTGAACCGGCCGGCGTCGGGGCGGAAATCACCCTGGGCGCCTGGGCGACCGGAGCGGTGCCCGCCTTCTTCCTGCTCGACGACCCCGACAGGGTGCGTCGCCGCGCCACCCGGTCCGGCCTGACGGCCGGCTGTATCGCCATCAGTCACCCGGCGGAGGCGACGGAAGCGTTCCGCCACGGAGTTCCCGTTCTGCCCACGGAGTTCGCGGTGGACTGTGCTCCCGGCCACCCTGACCCTGCCAATGCCGCGAGTGTCACCGGGGCGATCGAAGACGCGGTTGCCGCGGTCCGGGACGGAACTGCGCTCGCCGTGGTCACCTGCCCGATCCAGAAGCACACCCTCGCCACGGCGGGTTTCGCTCACCCCGGCCACACCGAGTTCCTTGCCGAGCTTGCCGGCGGCAACCGGCGCCCGGTGATGATGCTGGCCGGGAACGGGCTCAGGGTGGTGCCCGCAACCATCCATGTTCCGCTCGCCCGGGTCCCCGAGCTGATCAGCCGCGACCTGGTGGTCGAGACCGCCCGCATCGTCCTGCAGGCGCTCAGGACCGACTTCGGCATCGACGAGCCGCGGCTTGCGGTATCGGGCCTGAACCCCCACGCGGGCGAGGGCGGCATTCTGGGCGAGGAAGACGGCCGGATCATCGGCCCCGCCGTTGCCATGCTGTGCGCCGAAGGCGAGCAGGTCAGCGGCCCGCTGCCCGCCGACAGCATGTTTCACGACGAGGCCCGCGCCGGGTATGACGCCGCACTCTGCATGTTCCACGACCAGGCCCTGATCCCGGTCAAGGCGCTCGACTTCTGGGGAGCGGTCAACATTACCCTCGGCCTGCCGTTCGTGCGCACGTCGCCGGACCACGGTACCGCGTTGGACCTGGCCGGGACCGGCAGGGCCCGGCCGGACAGCCTGGTACGTGCGCTGCAGCTTGCTGCCGCCATGGGCAGGCGGCGCAGTGCCTGACGATCATCCCGCGGATGACGTCATTGCGCGGGTTGCGGCCCTGCCGCCACTGCGCACCGTGATCGGGCGGCAACGCCTGTCGGCCCGCCGTTCGCTCGGCCAGCACTTCCTGCTCGACCTCAACCTGGCGCGGCGCATTGCCCGTGAGGCCGGCCCCCTCGGGACCGGAACCACGATCGAGATCGGACCGGGTCCGGGAGGCCTTACCCGGGCCCTGCTGATCGAGGGCGCGGGACACGTCATCGCAATCGAACGCGACCCCAGGGCCATCGCATCCCTGCGCGACCTCGGACAGGCGGCGCAAGACCGGCTCGCCGTGATCGAGGGCGATGCGCGCCGGTTGGCGTTCGACACGCTCGGGACCCCGCCGCGGCGCGTGGTGGCCAACCTGCCCTACAACATCGCGACGATGCTGATCGTGCGGTGGCTCGCGACGCCCCGGGCCTTCGAGAGCATCACCGTGATGGTCCAGAAGGAGGTGGCGATGCGGCTGTGTGCCGTCGCCGGCTCACCCGACCATGGCCGCCTCGGCATCCTGGTGCGCTGGCTCACCGAGCCGACATTGCTGTTCGAGGTCCCTGCCCGCGCCTTCACACCACCACCGCGGGTGACCTCGGCGCTTGTCAGGCTGGTACCACGCCCGCAGCCGCTGTACCCGGCCCGGTGCGCGACGCTGCAGCGGCTGACGGCCGCCGCCTTCGGTCAGAGGCGCAAGATGTTGCGCTCCAGCCTGCGCCACCTGGGCGGTGAAGCACTGCTGGAAGGGGCCGGCATCGACCCGCAGGCGCGTCCGGAGACCCTCGACGTCGCGGATTTCTGCCGTCTCGCACGCGCATACGACAGCACGGCGACATCAGGAGCCGCGGCGAAACCGGTCAACGAAGTCGTCGAGCCCGGTCAACCGGCTCCGGCGGCGCCGCTCTCCGACCAGGATTGACCGTACCTCGTCAATGCTGGTCTCGAGATCCTCGTTGACGATGACGTAGTCGTACTCGGAGCAGTGACTGACCTCCTCGAGCACCTGCGCCATGCGCCGCTCGACGATTTCCGCGGGGTCGCGGCCCCTGGTTGTCAGCCGACGGCGCAATTCGGCGGTTGACGGCGGCAGGATGAACACCCGTACCAGGTCCCGGCCACCGTGTTCGGCCAGCTGCCTGGTTCCCTGCCAGTCGAGGTCGAACAGCACGTCACGTCCCGAAACCAGGGCGTCCTCCACCGGAGCGCGCGGGGTTCCGTAGTGGTGATCGAATACGCACGCGTGCTCGAGCAGCTCCCGGTCCTCGATCATCTGCCGGAACCGCGGCAAGTCGACGTAGAAGTAGTCACGGCCCTCGACCTCGCCCGGGCGACGTGGCCGCGTGGTGGCAGAGACCGACATCACCAGTTCGGGATCGGTCGCGAGCAGGCGGCGGGAAATACTGGTCTTGCCCGCACCCGACGGCGAGGAGAGCACCAGCATGACGCCGCGCCGGCGAATCACCGCTCCTCCCGTCATTCCACGTTCTGCACCTGTTCGCGGAACCGTTCGGTCTCCGCCTTCATTTCGAGTCCCAGGCGCGTGAGGGCCAGGTCGGCGGATTTCGCGCAGACGGTGTTGATCTCCCGGTTGAGTTCCTGGCACAGGAAATCAAGCCGCCGGCCGATGGGCCCTCCCTGTTCCAGCAGGGTGCCACAGGCCGACACATGCGCCTGCAGCCGGTCCGTTTCCTCCCGGACATCCGCCTTCGTCACGAGGAGCGCCACCTCCTGGGCAAGCCGTTCCTCGTCGAGTGCGGGCACCGCGCCCAGCAGTTCATCGGTCTGGCGCCGGACGCGCTGGCGAAGCAGGGGAGCCTGCTCCTGCGCTTGCTGTCCAACGCGCTCGACCAGGGCGGCCAGCGTGGCCAGTCCGCTGGCCAGTACCTCCCCGAGCCGCGCACCCTCGTGCCGTCGCATTTCGCACAGCCCGTCGAGCGCCCGGTCCAGGCCGGCCAGGATCTCTTCCAGCGCGGCCTCATCGACCGTGATGTCTCCGGGTTCGGGACGTTCGAGCACACCGTTGACCTGCAGCAGGGCATCCAGCCGCGGCGCCTCCACCCGCATTCCGTCTTTCGCCAGCGCCTCGTGCAGGGCCAGCAGGTCGCGGAGCAGTGGCCGGTTGATCCTGACCGCGGCCGCTTCACGGTCATGCCGCAACGTCAGGGTCGCGGTCACCGATCCCCGCGCCAGCCGCGCGGCGACCATGCGCCGTGCCTCTGGCTCCAGAGCCGCAGGGCCTGCCGGTATCCGGCAGCGGATATCCAGTCCGCGGGAATTGACACTCTTCAGTTCCCACGACCAGTGGCAGGATTGATCCGGGCCGGCCAGGCCGTCGGTGCGCGCATACCCGGTCATGCTCGAAACCGTCACCTGCACCCCATCATCCGACCCCGCGGACCCCTTCCTGAATATACGGTCACGGGGTAGGCAACAAGGTCGTGACCGGGACCTGCCCGCGGGCGATCCGGCGCCGCGCTGCCCCGGACCCCGTCATCGGGCACGCCTTCACCCTGGCACCACGCGGTTCCGGTATCGAACGGGGCGGGGGCCCGCCACGCCGTCCGGCACAGTTTCCTTGCCCAAAGGGGTTCCTTCGACCTCGTGCAGGGGTTCGTGCGCCGGTCCGGTCCCTGCACGGGGCAGTCGCGCGGCGCGCGGGTTGCCGTCACTGCCTGGTGCCGTCCCCCTGACCGGCGGTCTCCGCACCCGTTCGACGATCGCGCAGCCGACGCCAGTTGCGGACATTGCGCTGGTGTTCCGCCAGGGTGCGGGCAAAGCTGTGTCCGCCGGTCCCGTCGGCAACGAAGTAGAGATAGTCGACCTCGGCAGGATTGAGCGCGGCCCGAATCGATGCCTCGCCGGGATTGCAGATCGGGGCCGGCGGCAGCCCGGTAATGACATAGGTGTTGTACGGCGTGGGTGTCGCGGTATCGGTCCGGGTCAACGGCCGGTTCAGGCCGCGCGGCGCGATACCGTAGGCGACCGTCGGATCGGACTGCAGCTTCATGCCGCGGTGCAGGCGGTTGGTGAACACACCGGCGATCACCGCGCGTTCGTCGGGCTTGGCGGTCTCGCGCTCGATGATGGAGGCCAGGATCACCGCCTCCTCGGGCGTGCTGATGGGCAGTCCGCGCTTGCGCTCCGGCCAGAGCTGCGCGAGCAGGTCCTGCATGTCCTTCTGCATGCGTGCAATCAGGCCGTCGCGGGTGTCTCCCCAGGAAAAATGGTAGGTTTCCGGGAGCAGCGAACCTTCCTTGGGCTGGCGCGTGATCGTGCCGAAAAGGCCGTCGCTCGCCCTGATCCTGTCGAGCACCTGCCCCGTCGTGAGACCCTCGACCAGGGTAATGCGCCGCACGACGGTACGGCCCGACATCAGGATTTCCACCACCTCGCGGGGGCTGACCGAGGGCGGGAAACGGTATTCGCCAGCCTTCAGTCGACTGGCGCGGCCGGAGACCCGCGCTCCGAAGACAAACACCTCCGCGTGCTGGACAACACCGGCGCGCTTCAGGATCTCGCCGATTTCCTGGATGCCGCGGCCGCGCTCGACCACCACCACCCGGGAGACGTCCGACGGCCCCGGACGGGTGTATTCGGCGTAGCCCCAGATCGCCACACCTGCCGCAATGATGCCCGTCGCCAGAACCAGATACCCGAGCGTCAGCAGCACCCGCCGCATGGCACCCCGTCAAGATCAGTTTGCTCGAGTCAGAACCAGGGACGCGTTGGTCCCTCCGAAGCCGAAGGAATTGGACATCACGTTGTCGATCCTGCGTTCCTTCGCCGTTCGGGGCACGAGGTCGATGCCGTGACAGCCGTCGGAAACCCGATCGAGGTTGAGGGTCGGAGGAGCCACGCCATCGCGAATCGCGAGAATCGAATAGATCGCCTCTACCGCACCGGCTGCCCCCAGGAGATGCCCGATCGCCGACTTGGTCGATGACATGCTGATACTGCCGGCGGCATCACCGAACAGTCGCTGGACCGCCCCGACCTCGATCGCATCCCCGAGCGGGGTCGAGGTGCCGTGGGCATTGATGTAGTCGATCTGCTCCGGCGCCATTCCGGCGCGCGCCAGGGCGTTCCGCATGGCCCGGAACGCTCCGTCGCCGGACTCCTCCGGCGCGGTGATGTGGTGTGCGTCCCCGGACAGGCCATACCCCGTGACCTCGGCATGAATGGTTGCGCCACGCCGGAGCGCGTGTTCGCGCTCCTCGATCACCACGATACCGGCCCCCTCTCCCATGACGAAACCATCGCGATCCTCGTCCCAAGGCCTGGAGGCGCGTTCGGGGGTGTCATTGAATCCCGTGGACAGCGCCCTTGCGGCGATGAAGCCGGCAAGTCCCAGGCGATTGATCGCGGCTTCCGCGCCACCCGCAATCATCACGTCGGCCGCATCGTCACGCACCAGGCGCGCGGCATCGCCGATGGCATGGGCGCCGGTGGCGCACGCGGTTCCCACGGCATGGTTCGGACCCTTGAAGCCGAACCGGATCGAAACCTGCCCCGAGACCAGGTTGATCAGTGCCGACGGGATGAAAAACGGCGAAATCCGCCGGGGACCGCTGTTCGCAAGCTTCAGGGTGGTCTCGTAGATGGTCTCGAGTCCGCCGATGCCGGACCCGATCATCACGCCGGTCCGGTCCTGCCGCTCCTCGGTATCAGCCACCCATCCGGACTGTTCGATCGCCTGCGCCGCGGCGCACAGTCCGAGCAGGATGAACCGGTCCATCCTGCGCTGGTCGCGGGCCGGGACCCAGCAATCCGGATCGAAGAGGCCCTGGTCGGAGGGACCGGCGGGGATCATGGCGGCGACCCGGCTGGCAAGGTCTGAGACATCGAAATGCTCGACCGCCCGGATGCCGGACTGTCCCTCGATCAGCCGCGACCAGTTGTGCTCGATGCCGACTCCGAGCGGGGTCACCAGGCCCATGCCGGTAATGACGGCGCGCCTCATCGCGTCCCGTCACACGTCGGACTCATGCCGGCCTGACCCAGTCGGGAATGCACGCTCAGTCTGTTGCCTGCTCGATGAACGCGATCGCATCCTTGACGGTCACGATCTTCTCGGCAGCGTCGTCGGGGATTTCCACGTCGAACGCTTCCTCGAACGCCATGACAAGTTCGACTGTGTCGAGGCTGTCGGCACCGAGGTCATCTATGAAACTGGCGGTATCGGTCACCTTTGCGCCATCAACACCCAGATGTTCGATGACGATCGACTTCACCTTTTCGGCGACTTCACTCATGTCGGCATTCCCCAGTTCCTTCGGCACACCGCCCTGTGCGAACCGGCCGCACGGGCGCGGTTGCCCCGCGCCACTCAATCGAAACAGTCATATACTTCGCGCCCGGCGATTACCACAAGTTCCCCTCGCTTGCCTAGTTCCGGCGCACCCGTCTCCTAGCCGAGCACCGAGAAGCTTGACTGTTCGTTGACCGGCCGCCGGCGCGAATAGAATCCGGTGTCGATGTCGCGGTCGATGCGGGGCAACCGGAACCGCATCGGACCGGCGTCATGGTCACCCCCGTTTTCGCACCATTCCACCAGCGCGGCCATCATCTTTCCAGCGATCGCCGCGTTCTTGAACTGGTTGCCGCTCGAACCGCAGGCCATGTAGTAGCCGTCAAGCGCCGAACGGTCGTAGATCGGGATCCAGTCGGTCGAGGCGTCGTAGAGGTCAACGACCCCGCGCGCCCGGTTGGGAATACCGAGCGCCGGAACCCGTTGCGCGTAGCGCATGGCCTGGGTCGTCCACTGCTCGGTGAAACCGCGGTCGTAGGCCTGGTCATCATCGGGGTACACGTGCGGATCGCACGGAGGATCCTCGCTGCCGATGAGGATGTGATTGCCGTGTTCCGGCCGGCAGTAGCAGGCGATGTCCCCGTCGGACACGACGGTCCCGTTGCGCTCGAAATCGAACCCTTCCGGTGCCGGTACATGGACCACTTCCTGGCGCAGGGGACGGGTTGCGATCGTCATGTCGTCCAACACGCCCGCGAGCGCGTTGATCCGCGCGGAGCCCGGGCCGGCCACGTTGATCACCACCGGCGCATCGATCACCTCGCCGTCGTCGAGCCGCACACCGGCAACCCGGCCGTTCCGCTGCACGATCGCGGCGACCGTCGCGCCGAGCCGGATCCGGGCACCGTGGCGGACCGCCGCATCGGCCAGGTTGCGCGCCGCCAGCGCCGGATCGGTGACGTAGCCCCCGTTCGGCCAGTAGACGGCGCCCTCGATCCGGTTCCCGTTCGGCTGGCCGAAATCCGGGTCGTCAGGCCGCTTCGCCGGAGCGAAACTCTCCAGCGAGTAGACCGGCAGCCGATCGAGGATCTGCGCACTGTCCCACTCCTCGAACGGGCAGTCGAGCATGGCGCTGAACCGCATGTGCCGGGCGAGTTGCCCGTTGCCGTCCGTCTTCATGACCAGGCAACCGATTTCCCTGAACCGTGCAAGGTCGCTGCCGGACGGGGCTTCGAGGTATTCGGCCCAGTCACGCCAGTAGTGGTACCCTTCCCAGGCAAACGCGGTCCCGTCAAAGGTCGAGTAGTGCATGCGCACGATGGCGCAGGAGCCGGCGGTGGAGCCGTGACCGATTTCCCGGTTGCGATCGAGCGACAGCGTCTTCCACCCGGCCCTGGCAAGTTCGAGGCTGATCGCCGAGCCGATCACCCCGGTCCCGATAATGATGGCATCCGGCTTGCTCATGATGTCTCCTCCCCCCGCCCGGCATGGACCCTGCGTGCGGCACGTCCCCGTCCGGGCCGGTTGACATGGTGGCGGACCTCTCGGGTACGCTATCGATCCGCGTACCCCTCCGCTACCCGGAACACGAGCCATGTCCGCGACCCATCACCTGTCCCCCTCTCCGTCCACGGTGCACTGGGGTTTCTTTGACGCCGCTCTCGATCCGGTGCTCGAGATCGCGTCCGGTGACACGCTGGTGCTTGAATCGGTCTCCGGCGGACCGGAGGTCCTGCCCGGGCCGGGCTACCACGTGCCGCCGGAGCTGCTCGACATCCACCGGGAGGTCCCGCGTCCCCTGCCCGGGCACCTGCTCACCGGACCGGTCAGGGTCAGCGGTGCGCGCGCCGGTCAGGTGCTGCAGGTCGACATCCTCGAGGTCGGCCTGCGCCAGGACTGGGGCTACAACTACATCAAGCCGCTGATGGGCGCGCTGGCCGGCGAGTTCCCGGAAACCGTGCAGATGACCATTCGCCTGCACGCCGGGAGCGGCGAGGAGGAAGGCGAGGCGGAACTCCCCTGGGGTACGCGGCTGCCGCTCAGGCCCTTCTTCGGCGTCATGGGCTGCGCGCCTCCACCCGCCTGGGGGATGATCAGCTCGATCCAGCCCCGGGCCCACGGCGGCAACATGGACAACAAGGAACTGATCGCGGGCACGACACTGTACCTGCCGGTCTTCGTCGACGGCGCCCTGTTTTCCGCCGGAGACGGACACGGCTGCCAGGGCGACGGGGAGGTGTGCGTGACCGCGGTGGAGACGGCGCTGCGCGGGCGCTTCCGACTCACCGTGCGCGACGACATCCGCTGTGACCTGCCGTGGGCGGAGACCCCGGAGAGCCTGATCACCATGGCGTTCGACGAGGACCTCGATGCCGCCGCCCGGGAGGCGCTGCGCCAGATGATCGGGCAGATCACCGCGCGCACCAACCTTGGCCCGGCCCAGGCCTACCAGCTGTGCTCGCTCGCCGCCGATCTCCGGGTGACCCAGATCGTCAACGGCAACAAGGGCATCCACGTCGTCCTGCCGAGAACGGCTCTCGCCGGACCGACATGACGGACCCCCGGCCCACCGTGGCCGGTGCCGGGCCCGATCGGCGGCCGCGGCGCCTTCATCCCCGCCAACCTGCCGGCCCGGGAACCGCTACGCACCGAGCCGGAGGACCGGGACCGCCCTGAACTCCATGGAACTCTTATATCGAATACTTGACAGGCATTTCTCTCCTGTATATCCAACATATGTTCATATAAATACCCTGTATTGTTCAGAAGTCACCGCATGCCACACGAGCCGAAACCACAGCCCGAATACCGCCAGGTCACATACCGGGTCCTGTTCGACAGCCCGGCGATGGCCAGACGCCTGGCCGCGGTTTCCGGCGCCTGTCGGTTCGTCTGGAACCGGATGCTGGATCGCCAGCAACAGCTCCTCGAGGACGCGCGCCTGAACGGCGCGACGCAGCCGGCACCATCGTCGTCGAGAACCTGGAGACGGGGCGCATGACGCGGAGCGCGAAGGGAACGGCCGAGGAGCCGGGGCGGAACGTGAAGGCAAAGGCAGGGCTGAACCGGGAGATCCTCGCAACCGGCTGGGGAAATCTGCGCCGGATGCTGGAGTACAAGGCACTCCGGGTCATCGCGGTCGATCCCCGGCACACCAGCCAGACCTGTGCGGCTTGCGGGCATGTCGATGCCCGCTCCCGGCGCGCCCGGGCATTCGAGTGCGTGGTCTGCGGCCACGTGGATCACGCGGACCTGAACGCGGCCCGCAACATCCGGCGTCGGGGACTGGCGCTGCTGCACGACGAGGAGCGTTCGGTTCTGCCGACTCCCGTGACCCGTGAAACGGATCGGTGGCTGGCGGCGTGACGCTGTCAACAAATCGACAAGAGTCCCAACTCCATTCCCCTTGCCCGGTCCGGGGTACCGGCCCTCGCACCGTCAGGCAGGATTTCACCGGATCAGCGGCGCTGTCGCGCCGCAAACCGGTCCTGTGCACCCTCCGGCGTTCTCGTCTACCATGCGCCCTCCGGCATGTTCCGGTCCGCAACACGCCACCTTCCTGCAGGGAACCTCAACCATGTCGCTTACCCATGCTCCCGTTCGCGCCCTTGGCGGCGTGGTCGCCTCGGCCCACCCCCTTGCCTCTTCGGCGGGAGCCGAAATGCTGCAGGCCGGCGGCACTGCCTTCGACGCAGTCGTGGCGACGGCAGCAACCCTGAACGTCGTCGAGCCGTTCATGTCCGGTCTGGCCGGGCTCGGCATGGCCACCTTCTGGGACGCATCGGAGCGCCGGGTCCGCAGTCTCGACTTCACCCCGCCGGTCCCGGCCGGGTTCGACCCGACCCGGGTCAGCCGGGAGTCGATCGTCAGCGGCCCGATGGCGAGCGGCGTACCCGGCAACCTGGCGGGCTGGTGCACCCTGCACGAGACCCGCGGCTCCCTGCCGCTTGCACGCGTGCTCGAACCCGCGATCCGGCATGCGCGCAACGGCTTTCCGCTCTCCGCGCTCTACTGCCATCTCGCGAAGGCTACCGCGCCGCATGCGAGCGGGGCCGAGTGGCACAGGGTCTACCGGCCCACCGGCCAGGAGCCCCGGCAGGAGGAAATTCTCAGGCAACCCGACCTGGCCTCCACGCTCGAGGCCATCGCCGCCGACGGACCGGGCCACCTGTACGGCGGGCCGCTCGGGTCGGCGATGGTCGCCCACCTCGGCCAACACGGCGGATGTCTTTCCATGCAGGATCTCGCGGCGGTCCGGCCCGAATTCGAGGACCCGATTTCCGCCGGCTATCGCGGGCTGATTGCACATGTCCCCCCGCCGCCCTGCGAAGCCTTCCAGTTCCTGCTGACGCTTCGCATCCTCGACGGGTTCGACCTCGGTTCACTCGAACACCTGGGAGCGAACCATCTCGACCTTGTCCTGCGCTCCATCCGGCTTGCCGCCGAGACACGGATCATGAACAACAACCGCAGCCGGGCCGAGATCGAGGCACTGCTGGGCGAAGGCGAGGTCGCGGCGCTGCGCAACCGCGTCTCCGACCCCCGGCCGGTCGACGGACGCACCGAGCAGTTCGGTGACGCGCCGCCGCCCGAGGTCGCCGACGCCCGGGGACATACCACCTCGATGTCGGTCGCCGACCGGTTCGGAAACATGGTCTGCATCACCCAGAGCCTCGGCTCGCAGTGGGGATCGACGGTCGTCATTCCAGGCACCGGCGTGTGCATGAACAACTTCATGAACTGGGGCGATCTCAGTCCCGCCTCCCCGAACTACCTGGTAGGCGGCAGGAGATGGGCCATGTGCCTGTCGCCCGCCATCTGCACCCGCGACGGGCATGCGACGCTCGCGATCGGAACCCCGGGCAGCTACGGCATCATGCAGACCCAGGCCCAGGCCATGGTCCACCACGTCGATTTCGGGCTGAACATCCGCGAGGCCATCGAGGCGCCCCGCGCCAGGCTGTTCGATGGCCGCCGCGTCGTGGTGGAGGACCGGATCGCGGACGCGGTCGTCACGACGCTCGGGGACCGGGGCCACGAAGTCGAACGGGCGGAGGCCGGATTTACCATGCTGTGCGGCGGCATGCAGGCGGTCATGCGCGACCCCGAGACCGGGGCACTGCTGGGAACCGCGGACCCGCGCCGCGACGGATCGGCAGTCGGGATCTGAACTCTCAGTCGGCCTCGCGCCGCCAGGCGAGGATCGCACTGCCCAGCAACAGGACCAGGGCCAGCAGCTCCGGCAGAAGCCGGGTCGTGTGAACCCCGGTCACGTCATGGGACTCGTTGGCGCGCAGTCCCAGCCAGCCGCGGCCTGCCGCGGCGCGGCCGGGCCGGACCCGGCGCACGGCGGGCGTGCCGTCATCTCCCGCCCAGAACACACCTCCGCCGGTGGCCTGCGCCACGGGGCCGACGATGTCCGCCGTCGTGGGCAGCCGCGCGAACTCGAGGTCGTTGAGGTCGCCGAGCGCAACCAGGCGGACCAGGTCCCCATCGGAAAAACGGTACAGGCCGACCCGGTCCGCCTCGAAGGCCGCGGTATGGGTCCCGATCCCGATCCGCTCCAGTTCCCGGGTCTCGCTGTGCCCGCCCGGCGCGGTCATGGTCACCGACATGGCGATATCGTCCATGGACCGGCGGATGACTTCGATCCGTTTGCCGGTCACGGTCGCACGCAGGTCGTTTTCCTCCAGGGCCGGTTCCTTCATGAGCCAGTGTGCGAGACGCCGCAGCAGTTCGGCCTGCGGCCCGCCACCCTCGTAGCCCCGGCTCCACAGCCAGACATGGTCGGACAGCAGCTGCGCCACCCTGCCGTCCCCGATCCTGGCAAGCATCAGCAGCGGCCGTCCCCCGACCCCCTCGAACAGCACGTCCCCCTGCCGGGTGTCGGCCTCGACATGGCGGAGCCAGCGGCCCCAGCTCGCTTCCGAAATGCGGATCCCGTCCCGGTCCATTTCCCCGCCCCCCGGCAGGCCGGCGGTGACCGGGTGACGAAACCCCTGTTCGGTGATCCGCGGCCGGAAACCGGCCTCGATGACGTTGCCGAGAGGAGACGACGGCAGGATCTCGCCGAGCGGTGTTGCGGCGATCGACAAACGTCCGGCAAACATCGGTCCCGAGGCCACCAGCAATGCCCCGCCCGAGCGGACGTAGTTGACGATGTTCGCCAGGTACACCCGCGGCACCACGCCGCGGCGGTGATAGTGGTCGAGCACGATCAGGTCGAAACCGTCGATCTTCATCTCGAACAGCTCGCGCGCCGGGAACGGGATCAGCGTCAGCTCGCGCACCGGCGTTCCGTCCTGTTTTTCGGACGGTCTCAGCACCGTGAAATGCACCAGGTCGACTGCCGGATCGGCCTTGAGGAGCGATCGCCAGGTCCGCTCCCCGGCGTGGGGCGTTCCCGAGACCAGCAACACGCGCAGCCGGTCCCGGACCGCGTTGATCGCGTGGGCCACCCGGTTGTTGACGGCACCGAGTTCGTCTGACCGTTCCGCGACCTCGATTTCCACGATGGTCTCGCCGGCACGGGTGAGTTCGAACACCAGCTCCTGATTCCGCTGGACCGGCACGTTCATGGTCCTGAACGGTTCGCCGTCAACCAGAACAGATACCGGAACAACCGTGCCAGCCGGGACCCCGGCGTCCTCCACCCGGAACCTGATGCCGACCGTATGGCCCACCATGCCGAAGGTCGGCGCCTGTTCGATTACGATCCTCCGGTCATCCTCGCCACGCCTGCCGGTTAGCACCAGGTGGAACGGCGCCGGCAACCGGGTCCGGTCAGGAGCGGCATCAGTGTCGTGAACCTGTCCGTCGGTGATGGCGACGATCGCTGCGAGCCGGTGGTCGGGGATATCGCCGCGCACGCGGGAAATCGCGTCGAACAGGCGGGTTCCGCGCCGGCGCGTTCCCTGCGTCCGCACGATCCGGAACTCGAGGTCGGACCGGCCCTGCATCGACGCCTGCAAGTCCGCAAGCACCCGTTCCCTGATCTTGGCCCGGTCGCCCACGCCCTGGCTGGCACTGTCGTCAACGACGAGCACCGCGACATCGGCCCGCGGCTCGCGTGTCTCGCGGACCAGGGTCGGATTGGCAAGGGTGAGCAGGAAAACCGCCACGGCGAACGCCCGCCACGCAATGCCGGACGCACCGACCCGCAGGCCCCAGCCGACCAGGAGCACGGCCACGAACGCAATGGCTCCGAAGGCCCACGGGTTGAGCAGCGGTTCGATGTCCAGGCCGACCGCGTCCGCCATCACTGGCCCAGTCTCTCGAGGATGGTCGGAACGTGGACCTGATCAGACTTGTAGTTTCCGGTGAGCGTATACATCACGAGGTTGACCCCGAACCTGAAGGCAAACTCGCGCTGCAGTTCCCCGCCCGGGATGACCGGAAAGGCGAAACGGCCGTTGCTGTCCCTGGCCCAGGCACCGGCCCAGTCGTGGCTTCCGACGACGACCGGGCTTACGTCGGTGGCCGAAGCCGACTGTTCGTCCTGGGCCCATACCGGTCCCCCGGCAAATCGGCCCGGGAACTCGTTGAGCAGGTAGAAGGCCTTGCCCAGCACGTGATCAGGCGCCACCGGGGCGAGAGGTGGCAGGTCGAGATCACGGGTCAGGGCCTGCAGTCGCTGCATGCCGGACCCGAACCCTCCCGGTCCGGTCTCGAACCGGTCGCGGGTATCGAACACCACCGTGCCGCCGTTTCGCATGAAGCCGTTGATCCTCTCCGACACTCCCGGCGCCAGCGGTGGATGGGTGCTCCAGATCGGCCAGTACAGGAACGGATAGAACGCAAGTTCGTCGGTTGCCAGGTCGACACCGACCGGATCGGGAGGTTCGACCGAGGTGCGCTCGCGCAGCACGCGCGACAGTGAAGCAAGACCGGCCCGGCTGACCCTGTCGACCCGTTCGAGACCGGTGATGACATAGGCAAGGTGTGTCTGCCGGGTCGCCGCGATCGCCTCGGGATCCCGGTCCCGCTCGATCAACTGTGCCTGCGAGGGTGTTCCCGTTGAAACGAGCGCAATCAGCAGTGCGACCGCACCTGCGTGAACGCCGGGCCGGGGGTGAAACAGCACCCCCCGAAGCGCCAGGGTGACAAGCAGGTCGAGAAGGAACAGCACGCAGGCTGCAACCAGCAGCAGCGGGCCGAGACTGCGCTCCGACCCGGCATCGAGACCGCGGCTCGAGATGCCTTCCGGAGGATCCGGCTCGAGGCCGAACTCCTCGGCGTCGATCACCAGGTTGAGCGCGCGTGGTGCTCCCCGGCGCCCGTAGTAGCCGGGCGGAAGATTGGGACCGACAACGCTGTCCGCGCCGCCGGTTCCGGGCGTCCATGCACGTGATGCAGCCTCGGGAGTGCCGAGGTGGCCGAACCCGTCGAGGGTCTCCAGCGGCGACAGCCGCGATCCGGCGGTATCGGCTGCCAGGCCGCTGCCCAGTGCGACCACACGCTGCAGCATCTCCACGAACAGGCCGGAGAGCGCAAGATCACTCCAGTCCGGCGTCGGCGTGGTGTGAAACAGGACCAGCCAGCCCTCGCCGTGCTCGCGACCGGTGACGATCGGCGTGCCGTCCGCCAGCCTTGCCCAGGTGCGCTCGGCAAGGTCGACAGCCGGTTCGGCCAGCACCTGGCGACGTACGGTGACATCGTCGTAGGAGGGAATGCCGGCAAACGGGCCGTCGGGCGCAAACCGGGTGATCGGCAGCGGCGCCGACCAGGACAGCGCACCGCCCAGGGTTCGGTCGCCGACGCGAAGCCGCACCGGAACCAGGGTATCGCGCGCGGCTCGCGGCTGCTCGGCACCGCCGTCGGCAAGTTGCGGACCGGCAAATCGGATCAGCACGCCGCCGTCCCTGACCCAGCCCGACAGCCTGGTCCGGACCGCGTCCGGCAACCGGCCGACATCCGCCAGTACCAGGGCGCTCATTCCCGTTTCCAGAAGTTCCTCGAGCGGACCGCGGGTGACCTCGCTGGTCGGGGCAAGCGCCTGTTCGATGTAATGGAGTTCATCGAGAAGCAGCTGGCCACCGCGGTAGGCGGTTTCCGACACCAGGCCGACCGGCCTGCGCCGGAAGGCATCGTCGAGCAGCAGCACGCCTCCCGCTCCCTCTCCCTCCACAACGATCCGCCCGATCTCGTTGCGCAGCGCCACCGGCAAAGCAAACTGCAGCCGGACATGGGTGTCGCCGGCATCGAAGGTACCGGCAGCCCCGGCGAGAAGACGGCCATCACCGGCAAGTGCGCGAGCCGATACCGGAGCCGCGGGTCCGGCTGCCGGCCGAGTGATCCTCACCGTCACATCGCGTCCGGCTCCCCGCTCCAGCGAGATGACCCGCGGGCCTTGCGACCGCTCCGCGATCACGGTCACGGCGCCCAGGCTGCGCAGGATCGCAAGAAGATCGTCCTCGCCTTCGTCACGAATCCCGTTGCTGATCCACACGCTTTCCGCCGGCGGCCGGATCGCGGCATCCTGCAGGCGCGTCGCAAGCCGTGCTGGGCGCGACCGCCACGGGACCGGCTCGAGGTTGCGAACCAGTTCCCGGGCCTCCGGTGCGGGATACAGGGTCAGCGGCCCGTCCCCGGCGTGGGTCGATCCAGCCGTGGCGAGCAGGCCCACCTCCCTTCCCTGGCGTTCGGCCTGGGTGATCAACGCGTCGATGGTCGAAATCCGTCTTGACCAGTCCCGCCCCGCCACCCAGTCGTCGTCGATAACCAGCAAAACCGGCCCCGAACCCGCGAGATCTTCGGCCGCATTCAGGATCGGCCGGGCCAGCGCGACGATCACCAGCGCCGCAATCAGCAGGCGCAGCAGCAGGAGCCACCACGGGGTCCGGTCCGGGGCCTCCTCGCGTGCCTGAAGGCGGTACAGCAGCCGGATCGCCGGAAAGACGGTGGTGCGCGGTGCCGGCGGGGTGACGCGCAACAGCAACCACAGCAACGGGAGGCCGGCGAGCGCCAGCAGGACCAGGGGGCTGGCGAAGCTGAGAACACCGAGCGAGAGCACTGTCCCGCCCCTTCAGTGCAATGCGCCGGAGAGCGCGCCGTGCAGTGCCAGCAGCGCCGAGTCGGCCGAGCGGTCGGTGGTGTGGCGGGCATAGCTCCACCCGGTCCGGGCGGCCAGCTCCTGCAGGGCGCCGCAGTGTTCCGCAAGCCGCTGGCGATACTCGTCGCGCACCTGCTCGCTACGCCTGAGCAGGTGTGGTTCCTCCGCCTCGCTTCCCTGGAAGCGAATGCGTCCCCGGAACGGGAACCCGCTCACTGCCGGGTCAAGCACCTGCAGCAGGTGCCCGGAACATCCGGCGGAAACGTAGTTGCGGACGATTTCGCGATAGTCCCGTACCGGCTCGAGGAAATCGCCGATCAGCACCAGCGAGCAGTGCCGCGGGACCCGGACGACCGGGGGCAGGCGATTCGGCCGGAGCTCACCCGACAGGGTGGCGACAAACCGGTCCAGGCCGACACGGCCGCCGCGTGGCGGAACGCCGCTGCCGAGAAGTCCAACCCGTTCACCTCCCTCGGTCAACAGGATGGCAAGCGCAGCGGCGAGAACCCGGGCTCGGTCACCTGCGTGTTCGAGGCGCCGCCGGGAGCGGTAGTGCATGGATGCCGACCCGTCGCACCAGATCCAGACCGACTGCGCCGCTTCCCACTCGGTCTCGCGAACGTAGAGTCCGGTCCCGCGCGCGGATCGCCGCCAGTCGATGCGCCGGGCCTCGTCGAAGTGCTGGTAGCGCCGGAACTGCCAGAACGATTCCCCCTGTCCTCGGCGGCGGCGGCCGTGCAGGCCCTGCAGCACCGTTGCGGCCACCCGTGCTGCCGCCACCTGCAGCGGCGGCAGCCGGGTTGCCAGTCCCTCGGCCCGCTTGCGTGTCTCGCCTGCCACCGGATCAGCCATGCCGTTCGCACAGTCGGTCGATGATGCTGTCCAGTGTCATCCCTTCGGCCTGTGCTGCGAAGGTGAGCGCCATGCGATGACGCAGGACCGGGTGAACCAGTGCGAGCACATCCTCCACCGATGGTGCCAGCCGGCCGTCAAGCACCGCACGGGCGCGTGCGGCCATCAGCAGCGCCTGGCTGGCGCGTGGCCCGGGTCCCCAGGCAACGTGACGCTGGACATCCTCGATATCGCTGCTCTCCGGGCGGCCGTCACGCACCAGTGCCAGGATCGCCTGAACCACGCTGTCGCCAACCGGCGCCCTGCGCAACAGCAGCTGGGCATCGCGCAACTCGGCGGGTGTCAGGACAGAAAGCGGCCCGTCCTCGCCGGCCCCGGTGGTGTTCAGCAACATCTCGCGTTCCGCTCCGAGGCCCGGATAGCCGACCGAGACCTGCAGCATGAACCGGTCGAGCTGGGCCTCCGGAAGCGGATAGGTACCTTCCTGCTCCAGCGGGTTCTGGGTCGCGAGGACATGGAACGGGCTCGGGACCTCATGGGTCTGTCCGGCAACCGTGACGGTCCGTTCCTGCATCGCCTGCAGCAGGGCCGACTGGGTGCGGGGACTGGCACGGTTGATCTCGTCCGCCATCAGCAGCTGGCAGAACACGGGACCGCGGATGAAGCGGAAATGCCGGCGTCCGTCGCCGTCCTCCTCCATGACTTCCGAGCCGACGATGTCTGCCGGCATCAGGTCGGGGGTGCACTGCACACGCTTGCTCTCCAGTCCGAGCACGGTGCTGATCGTGCTCACCAGCCTGGTCTTGCCCAGCCCCGGAACACCGATGAGCAGTACGTGTCCGCCGGCAAGGATGCAGGTGAGCGTCTGGTCGATCACCTCCCGCTGCCCGTAGATCATGCGCTCCACCTGCTGGCGGACCCGGCCGAGCCGTTCAGCCAGTGCGTCCATGTCCTGGAGAAGACGATGCTCGACTGTCTGTTCGAGACTGGAGATGTCGGTCATGGGCAGGCAGGCTCCTGTTCCGGTAGGGATCGCGGTGTGCGATGATGTACCGGGATGGGCAGGAAGCATACCGAAACGGGCAGCAACTTCGAACAGCCCCGGACGCCGGCCGCGGAGGCGCCGCGGCATCTGCAGATCCGTATCGGCGCGGACGGCACCTGGTATTACCGGGGAACCCCGATCCCGCGCATCGCGATGGTCCGGCTGTTCGCGTCGGTTCTGCGTCGCGACGACCAGGGCCGGTTCTGGATGGTGACGCCTGCCGAGCGCGGTCTCGTCGATGTCGACGATGCGCCGTTCGCGGCGGTGGAACTGTCCTGGCGGGCCGGGGCGCACCCCGACGGCCGGGACGACATGATCGATTTTCGAACCAATGTCGATGACCGGGTCGAATGCGGCAGCAACCGGCCGCTCCGGGTCGAGGTCGACGATGACACCGGCCGGCCAAGGCCCTATGTGATGGTGCGCGACGGCCTGGAGGCCCGGCTCACCCGGTCGGTATTCCTGGAACTCGCGGAACTTGCGCGCGAACGCGATATCAAAGGCGAAAGGGTGCTCGGCGTATGGAGCAGGGGAACGTTCTTTGTCCTGGGGCCGGCCGACATCGAATGCTGACCCTCGAGGAATTCCGCGACCGGTTCCACCGCGCCCGCACCCTGGAACGCGAACAGGGCGGTGACCATGACCTGAACCCCGGGATGTCGGTTCCCGGCGACTGCCGTCCGGCGTCCGTGCTGATCCCGGTCATCGGGCGCGAACACGAACCGACCATCCTGCTGACCCGGCGCGCAGCCGACCTGCCGCACCATGCCGGACAGGTGAGCTTTCCGGGCGGCATGGTCGAAAGGAGCGACCGGGACGCGGTCGATACCGCGCTGCGCGAGACCGAGGAGGAGATCGGCCTCGACCGCAGCCACGTCGACGTGATCGGGCAGCTCAACACCTATGTCACCCGTACCGGGTTCGTGGTCACCCCGGTGGTCGGGCTGGTGCGTCCGCCGTTCGAGACCAGGCCCGACCCGGTCGAGGTCGCGGCCGTGTTCGAGGTGCCGCTGTCCTTCGTGCTTGACCGTTCCAACCACCAGCGCCACAGCCGTGAGTGGCAGAACCAGGTCCGGTACTTCTACGTCTTTCCGCATCCCGAACACTACATCTGGGGAGCGACGGCCGGCATGCTCGTCAACCTTGCAGAACTGCTGCAGGACCGGCACCCGGTGTAGCCGCGGCGTGGTCGGGCAACGGGGCAGCGGCGCCATGGGAGACTGGTGGCGGCGGCCGCCCGCCAGCACGGTCATGGCCGCGATGCAGACCGGCGCCGACATGGCGCGGTACGTGGGCGGATGCGTCCGGGATACGCTGCTCGGCCGACGGTTCACCGAGATCGACATGGCGACGGTCCACCTGCCGCAGCGAACCGCGGCACTGCTGGAGGCGGCGGGCCTGCCGACCCGGCTGACCGGGTTCTCGCACGGGTCGGTCTCGACCATCGCCGGCGGAATGGTGTTCGACATCACCACGCTGCGGTGCGATCTCGAGACCGACGGGCGCCGCGCAACGGTCGGCTTCACCGAGGATTGGGCGGAGGACGCGAAGCGGCGCGACTTCACCATCAACGCACTTTTCATGGATGCCGACGGCGTGGTCCACGACCTGGTCGGCGGTCGCGACGACCTCGAGGCCGGCAAGGTCCGGTTCGTCGGAGATCCGGCCAGACGGGTTGAAGAGGACGTCCTGCGGATCCTGCGGTTCTACCGCTTCTCGGCGTCCCTTGCCCGCACCCCCCTCGACGACGCGGCGCGCCAGGCCTGCCGCAACGCGGCACCGGGGCTGCGCACACTTCCCGCCGAGCGGATACGCACGGAAGTCCTGAAGCTGCTCGAAGCTCCCGGAGTCATGGCCGCGGTCATGGCCATGGACGAGGACGGTGTGCTCGACCTTGTCCTGCCGGGCCGGAAGCGGCTTGATGCGCTCGCCCGCCTGGTCGGCCGCGAGCAACAGCCGGACCCGGTGCGCCGCCTCGCGGTTCTTGCAAACGATGGTCGTATTCCGGAACTCTTGCGCCTGTCCTCGGCGCAGAAGGCGCGGCACGACCGCATCCGGCGCGTGCGCCTGGCGCCCGCCATGTCGGAGCGCGACCTGAAGGCCCTGCTCTACCGCAGCGGTCCCGGGCGTTTTGCCGACGCGGCGCTTGCCGGGTACGCACTCGACCGCCTGGCGGATGCCGAAACCGACCGCGCGCTGGCGCTGGCGCGCGACTGGCCCGTCCCGTCGTTCCCGCTTCGCGGAGAGGACCTCGTCGCGCTCGGAATCGCGCCCGGTCCGCGGATCGGCGCGATGCTGCGCGAACTCGAGACCCGCTGGATCGGCGACGGCCTCAAGGCCGACCGCGCAGCCTGCCTGGCGTGGGCCCGCGACGCGGTCAGCCGCGCTGCAACCGGGTCCCGCCGAGGGCCGGTCACCCCATCCGGAACCGGGTGACGTGGTCCGGCATCGGCACGCCCTCGATGTTGCGCGGATCGGGAACCGGATCGAGGATCTGCGTGCGCACCGGGATCACGCCGGCCCAGATCGGGAGTTCATAGTCCTCCTCGTCATCACCGGGCGGGCCCTGGCGGATCTTGGCGGACGCCTCGTCGATCGGCATGGTCATGACCGTTGTCGCCTTGATCTCCTGGCCGGTCGGTGGTCGCAGCAGGTCCCAGCGTCCAGGAAACATCGACTCGACGAAGGTCCTGAGCCGGCTTTCCTTCTCCTCGGCATCATCCACCTTCCGGGCGGTGCCGAGCATCATGACCGAACGATAGTTGATCGAGTGATGGAAGCCGGCCCGCGCCAGCACGATGCCGTCCGTGATCGAGACCGTCAGGCAGACCGGGGTGTCCTCGACCGCCCGCAGCATCCGGCTCGCCGACGATCCGTGCCAGTAGATGTGGTCGCCCTCGCGCCAGTGGAGCGTGGGAGTGACGTAGGGTTGGCCGTCGAATACGTAGCCGACCGAGCACAGCGGAATGGCATCGATAATGGCGTGAAGGACGGACGGATCGTGGGCGCCGCGCTCGTGGTAACGGCGCAGCCGGACCCGGTCGGAAGGGGGTGGTACGGCCATGGCGGACCTCCGTTGCCGGTCTGCGGGGATATTCCTCCCGGCACGCTTAGCACGCCTGCCCCCGCAGTCAATCTCGCCATCGGGCCCGCACCGTGTGCAGCTCGCGCCGAAGCGGGAGAAGGAGGCGCAGAAGCGGGCTCGCCGTCCCTTGCGCCGCTTCGACGGGCCACTGACCTGAGGCTACCGGCGAAAGCCCGGTCCCCTTGACCACCACCGGGGACACAACCTCTGGAATTTCTCACGGGGCCTGTCACGCGGCCGCTACCTCCGGCCCGAATGCCCGGGCCGGGACGGACCGATCGCCAGGCGCGCGCGGCCAGCCGGGGACGGCGAAGTACTTCATGCCGGCATCCCCGTACTGTATGCTGCGGGACCGTCACGGGAACCGGAGGCTGCCATGAGACCGGAGCAGGTGCGCAAGCGTGAACTGAAGGTGCTGACGCGCGAACAGCGCGAGGCGTACTTCACCAACGGATACCTCGTGCTCCAGGGGTTCATCGGCCGCGACTGGCTCGACCGCCTGTGGGAGGTCACCAACGGTTTCATCGACGAGAGCCGGTCCTGGACCCGTTCGGACACCAAGTTCGACCTCGAACCCGCCCATACCGCCGACGAGCCCCGCCTGCGGCGTCTCACGGCCCCGGTTTCGCATCACGAGACCTACTGGGAATTTGCCAGCAACGGCCCGATCGTCGACGTGGCCGAGGATCTGCTCGGTCCCGATGTCGTGTTCCACCACTCCAAGCTCAACTTCAAGTGGTCCGGTGGCGGCGAAGAGGTCAAGTGGCACCAGGACATCCCGTTCTACCCTCACACCAACTACTCGGTGCTCGCCATCGGCCTGTACATGAGCGATGTCGATGACGAGATGGGCCCGATGGGCGGCATCCCGGGCAGCCAGCATGGCCAGATCTACTCCCACTACAATGAACACGACGAGTGGGTCGGTTCCATGCGCGATGAGGACGCGGCCAGGCTCGATGTCGACAGGACCGGCTGGATGAAGGGACCGGCCGGCACCATCACCGTCCATCACTGCCGGACCGTGCACGCGTCGATGCCGAACAACTCTCCGCGCATGCGCCCGCTGCTGATCAACGCCTACTCGGCGGCCGACGCGCTGCCGATCACCGCACATCCCTCCCCGTGTCCCCAGGTCGGCCAGGTAGTGCGCGGCAAGCCGGCGCGATGGGCCCGGTTCGACGCGGACCCGTGTCCCCTGCCCCCGGACTGGTCGAACGGCTATACCTCGATCTTCGCCTCGCAGCAGGAGGAGGACCCGTCGCTCAGGGCAGCCGAGTAGAGCGTTTCGGCTAGAGCGCGGCCTCGCGGGCGCGGATCTGTCCGGCGAGTTCCAGCAGGGTACGCGCCTGTTTCAGGTGGGGCATGTCGAGCATGCGACCGTCGAGGCCGACGGTGCCGACCCCGGGATTCGCTTCGAACAGCTCCACCACCCGTCTCGCATGGGCGATCTCGTCCTCGCCGGGCGTGAACGCGTCGTTGATCACGCGTGACTGCGCGGGGTGGATGGCGATCTTGCCCACGAACCCGGCCCGCCTGTCGTGCAGGCACTCCCGCGCCAGCCCGTCGAGGTCGCGGTAGCTCACGTAGACCACGCCGACCGGCTGAACGTCCACGGCGCGGGCGGCCGCCAGGCAGAACGACTTCGCCATCAGGTAGGGATCATCGTATGCCCCCGAGGCGGGGTGCCTGTTGTCGCTCGCGCCCAGTGCCGCCGACAGGTCTTCCGCTCCCCAGGTCATCGCGGTCATCCGCTCGGTCACCCCGTCGAGATAGGTGTGGAAACCCAGCAGGGATGCCGCCGTCTCGGTGGCAACCACCAGGATCCGGGTCGATCCCTGCTCGAGTCCCTCGCGCGCCTCGAGCGCGGAGAGGTAGTTGGCGCACACGTTGACGTCGTGCGCCGAGTACACCTTCGGAAGCACGATCCCGTCCGGAGCCCCCTGCATCACCGCGGCCAGGTCCGGCAGCGCCATGGGCGAGTCGAGCGGGTTGACCCGCACCCAGAGCTGCTGGCGCGACCGGTCGGCCCTCTCGCGCAGGCAGTCCAGGACAAGCTCCCGCGCGATTTCCTGCCGGTCATCGGAGACCGCATCCTCGAGATCGAGTATCAGCGCGTCGGCCTCGTTGTCGCGCGCCTTCTGCATCTTGCGTTCCGAATCACCGGGAACGAACAGCCAGGAGCGGATGATCATGACGGGGTCCTGCGCATCAGCGCGGTGCGAACACAGAAGGCCACCTCTTCGTCGCGCTGGTTGAACCCGAAGTGTTCGAAGACCACCAGGCCGGCGTCGGGCCGGGACTTCGACAGCCGCATTTCGCGCACGGTGGTCACCGATCGGATCGTGTCGCCGTGCAGGACCGGGCTGCGGAACCGGACGTCGGTCATGCCAAGATTGGCAACCGTGGTCCCGAGCGTGGTGTCGCCGACCGACACGCCGATCACCAGGCCGAGCGTGAACAGGCTGTTGACGATGCGCTCGCCGAACTCGGTCTGCCGGCCGAACTCCGCATCGAGATGCAGCGGTTGCGGATTATGGGTCAGGGCGCAGAACAGCACGTTGTCCATCTCGGTCACCGTGCGCGTCAGCGCGTGCCTGAACTCCATACCCACCTCGAACTGCTCGTAGAAGAGCCCGGACATGCTGTCTCCTCCTGGTCGCTCGCGTTCCCGCATGCTGATACCAGCACGCGGGCCCGGTGTCGCCTCCGTGTGTGCCGGAGCAGGCCGGCCGGGCCGACGCGGGCGTCAGGCCTCGCCGTGCCGGGTGCGGTCCGTCGGCAGATGCTGGTCGCCGAGCAGGTCGGCCAGGACCACGTCCCGGACCTCGCCGGCATCAAGACCGTGTTCGCCGATCATGGGCCCGACCGTCGCCATGATCGCGTCGGCATCACCGATCAGCTTCAGACGCTTGAACAGGTCCGGCTGGGTGATCCCCATCGCCTCGCCGATCAGCTCCATGTAGTTGGCGACCGCAAACGGCCACGCCGACTCGTGACCGGAAAACTCGCGGTGATCGGCATGGTAGACACCCACCAGGGTATCGACACCTGCGGCCTCGGCCGCCGCGAGCCCGGCCGCGATCGTATCGCGGTGATAGGAGCCGAGCGGCGCGAGGGCGGTACTGGTATAGCCGATGCTGGCATGGCCGGTCTCGACCAGTTCGAGGCCCGGCACGGCGCCGAGCAGCTCCCGGACCGCGTCCATCACGCCCAGCCCCCCGGCGTATTCGTACAGCGCGACCCGGCGCGGCACCGGGTGGACCAGGTGCTGCTTCAGCCTGTCCAGGCGCGCAGCCAGGAAGACCGGGAACATCGTCATGTCGAGGTCGGTCCCGGTCAGGTCCCGGTAGCCGGGGATCATGGTCTCGCCGAACTGGATCTGGCAGGTGGGGCACCAGGACAGCACCTGCGAGGTTCCGGCACCGGCCAGCCGGTCGAGCGTCGAGAGCGCCTGGCGGGCCGCGTTCTCCATGTCGCCTGCCCGCGTCTGCAGGATGCCGCAGCAGCTGCCGGGACCGCCATGGACCTCGTAGGTCACGCCGAGATGGTCAAGCACGTCGAGGCAGAGCAGGCCGATGTGCGGGGTCTTCAGCATGTTGCAGCCGGTATAGAACACCACGTCCGGCACCTCGTTGCGTTCGGGATGCGAACGCGGGCTGAGCCGCTCGAGCGACGGTGTCGCCATGGTCAGCCGGGCGAGGACGCGAACCCCGCGGCTCATGCGTCCGAACGCCGCCTTGCCGTCGGCGCGCCGCTGGTCTGCCGGACGCGCGACGGTCATGGCGCGGCGCGCCATGGCCAGCATGAAACGCGGGTTGATGCCGTGGGGACAGACGTCGAGGCAGGCGCCGCTGCCGCAGCAGGAGCCGGCCCACAGCTCCGCAGCCTGCGGTCCACCCCCGGTTCGCAGGATCCGGCGCACGCCCTCGGTGACCGCTTCCGGATCGCCGATGTCGAACCCGGCGACCCCGGGGGTCGGGCAGGCGCGCGCGCACTCGCCGCACGCGGTACAGGCATCGAGCAGGCCGTCCACCCGCGCATCAAGGTCATCAAGGAAGTCCCGGGCCCTGACAGCCATGATCACGCCCTCCCTTCCACATCACCAGTCTACCCGGCCGGGCGCGCGAAGTCGCCCGTGGTGTCGGCCGTTTCAGCGCGGGTCGATCGGCGTTACCCGCCCCGCCGCCGCCTCGATGGTCGCGGCGGCCCCGAGACACAGCTCGTCGCTGAACCGCGCCCCGATCACCTGCACCCCGAGCGGCAACCCCTCGTCGAGCCCCGTGCACACGGCCACCGACGGCAGGCCCAGCAGGTTCACCGTCACGAGCAGGGACTGCGACCTGAAGATCCGCTCCGCGCCCGGACGAGGCCCCACGTCCTCGTTGGGTGCGAACGGCGGAATCGTGCTCACCGGCCCGACGATCAGGCGGTGATGCTGCAGGAACCCGGTCCAGGCCCGCAGCAGGCGGGTTCGCTCGGCAAGCAGCCCCATGTATCCGGCAATGTCCACCGCCGGATGGTAGGACTCGAAGTGTTCGAGCGACGCGATGATGTCCGGGGATCCCGTTTCGCGAATGGCCTCCCCCATCATGGTGCGGGTCTCCGCCGTGATCAGGCCGGTCCAGACCTCGGTGCACAGTCCGAGTTCCGGCGGATCGACCTCTTCGACGCGGTAGTCGCCGCTCGCCTCGAGCATCCGTGCCGCGCGCTCGAGGGCGCGGGCGACGCCGGGGCTCACCGGGGTACCGGGCGGGGTGCGGACCAGGGCCACCGGTACCGGGGATGCCGGTTCCGGCTGCTCCCGGCGGGGCGGCACCCAGAACGGATCCCTGGGATCGTGTCCCGCCATGACCTCGAGCGCGCACCCCGCATCGGCCACCGAGCGGGTGATCGGTCCCTGGGTGGACATGCGCAGCAGCGCGGGTGGACGCTCGCCCGTGGACGTCGGGTTGAAGGCGGGGATCCGGCCCTGGGTCGGGCGGATGGTCGCGAGCCCGGTGCAGTAGGCCGGGTAGCGCAGCGACCCGCCGAGATCGTTGCCGTGCGCGATGCAGCCGATGCCGGCGGCAAGAGACGACGACGCACCACCCGACGATCCGCCGGGTGTCAGCGACGCGTTCCACGGATTGACGGTCGCCCCGAACAGCGGGTTGTCGGTATGCCAGCGCAGGCTGAACTCCGGAGTGTTGGTCCGGCCGATCACGATGGCGCCGGCCGCCAGCAGGTTGTCCACCACCGGAGAGTTCGCTTCGGCCACGATCCCGTCGAGTGCCGCAAGACCGTTGGGGCTCGACTGCCCGGCAATGTCGACATTGTCCTTGATCGTCACCGGAACGCCGTGCAGCGCGCCGAGGTTCTCGCCCCGGGCCTGTCGCGCATCCGCATCCCGGGCCTGCTCGCGTGCAGCGTCGTGCAGCGGCCGGGTGACCGCGTTCAGTGCCGGATTGACCGCGTCGAGGCGTTCGAGATGGGACTCGACCACCTCGGCGGCGCTGACCTCCTGCCCGGCGATGCGGCGCGCCGTCTCGATCGCATCGAGGCTCCACAGGGCTTCGGTCACCGCAGTTCTCCCGTCGCGGCCATCACTGGGCCGCCCGCAGCGCGGCGACCCGTTCACGCCCGGCCGCCATCAGCAGCGAGAGGTCGTTGCCTCCCAGGACCAGCCGGACGCCCATCCCGATGTAGGTCCGCATCAGCGGCGGGTCGTACACGCCCCCCATGCCGGCGTGCTTGCCGTGCGCCTTACACGCCGCCACCACCGTGCGGTACGCCTCGACCACGTCGGGGTGGCCGATCTCGCCGGGGATTCCCATTTCCATGCACAGGTCATTGGTCCCGATCAGCAGGGCGTCAATCCCCTGCACCGCGGCAATCGCGTCGGCATTGGCGATCGCCTGCGGGGTCTCGAGCATCACCACCAGGGCAGTGGCCGCGTTGACCTCGGCCGTGGCCTCTGCCACGGACCGGGTCTCGAATCCGAGCACGGGCTGGGCTCCCGCCACCGACCGGTGTCCGAGCGGAGGATACTTGCAGTTCGCCACCATCTCGCGCGCGGTTTCGACGGTATCGACATGCGGAACCACGATGCCCTGGGCGCCACCGTCGAGCACGCGGGAGGCATGGAAGTGCTGGAACCCGGGAACGCGCACGATCGGCGCAATGCCGGCGGACTGCGCTGCAACGCTGATCTGCACCGCGGTATCGAGATCCATGGTGCTGTGTTCCATGTCGATGAACAGCCAGTCGAACCCGGCGGTCTTCATCGCCTTGCCGATGTCGACCGTCCTGGCCTGGCGCAATCCGACCCCGATGGCGAGTTCACCCGCCTTGAGCCGGTCCATCATCACGTTCGTCACTGTCATGCCGGTTCCCGTCCATTCGTCTCGCCCGCGGCACCCAGCCGCCGGCCGGTCGGGGACGCTACCACGCCCGGGGGCGGATTTCGACAGGCACACGCCGCCGTGCTACCCAGACGGATGGACCCGTATGACCTGACCCCCACCGTTCCCGAGGACAGGCGGATCGCGCAGGACTGGCCCCGGCTGGCGCGGTACCTCGCTGGCCACGGGATGACCTTCGACGACCGGATCGCGCCGGTGCAGTTCGCCGGCGGCTTCGGCAATCTGAACTACCGCCTGGTCATCGATGGCCACCCGGCGGTCCTGCGCCGGCCACCGCCGGGACCGGCACCGGCGGGCGCACACGACATGGTCCGCGAGGGCCGGATCCTCACCGGCCTCGCACCGCTGTTCGATCTGGCGCCACGATGCCTTCACGTCTGCGGGGACACCGGGGTGCTGGGCGCGCCGTTCCTCGTCATGGAGTACCGTCCGGGGATCGTGATCCGCGACAGGCTGCCGCAGCACCACGCCGCGGTCGCCGGGACGGGAGAGCGGTTGGCCGACACGCTGGTCGAGGTGCTTGCCCGGCTGCACCGGGTCGATCCCGACCGGGCCGGGCTCGGAACGCTCGGGCGTCCGGACGGGTTCCTGGCCCGGACAGCGCAGGGTTGGGCCAGGCGCGCGGAACAGGCATGGGACGGAACCGCACCGGAGCAGGCGCGCGAGTTGCTCGATCGACTCGCCCGCCACGACCAGGCTCCTGACCAGGCGGTGCTGCTGCACAACGACTACAAGCTCGACAACCTGATCCTCGATCCCGACAGCCTCGAGCCCAGCGCGCTCATCGACTGGGATCTCGGCACCCGCGGCAGCGCGCTGTGGGACCTGGCAGTGCTGCTCAGCTACTGGAGCGAACCGCGGGATCCCGAGGCGCTGCGCACTCTCGGCCAGATGCCCACCGCTGCCCCGGGGTTTCCGTCACGGCGCGAGGTCGCAGCGCGGTATGCCGCCGCGACCGGCCGCGACCTGTCCGGCCTCGCGCCCTGGCGCGCCGTCGCGCAGTTCAGGCTGGCCGTGGTGTTCCGGCAGATCTACCGCCGCCACCGGGCCGGCGACGGCGGGATCACCGGCGCGGACCGGTTCGGAACCCTGGCGGACGGTCTGCTCGAGGTGGCCGGCATGGTCATGGCGGGGGAACTCGACTGAGTGCGCGGCAGCAGCGGTGCTCTCAGAACTCCTGGTTCATCGACAGGGCCGGCCAGTCCTCTCCACCGATGGTGCCGACCTCGCGCGCCGGGACACCGGCATAGGTCGTGTTGTCGGGCACGTCGGTCAGGACCACGCTGCCCGCCCCGATCTTGCAGCAGCATCCGATCGAGATGTTGCCGAGGATCGATGCGTTGGCGCCGATCATGGTTCCGGCACCGATCTTCGGGTGACGGTCACCGCGTTCCTTGCCGGTTCCGCCCAGGGTCACGCCGTGCAGCAGCGAGACCCCTTCCCCGATCACCGCGGTCTCTCCGATCACCACGCCCGTCGCATGGTCGATCATGAGGCCCTTGCCGATCCTGGCCGCCGGATGGATGTCGACTCCGAACACCGCCGAGGCGCGGCTCTGCAGGTAGCAGGCCATGATGCGCCTCCCGCCATGCCACAGCGAGTGTGCGATGCGGTGCGCCTGCAGCGCCTGGTAGCCCTTGAACAGGATGAAGGGTTCGAGATAACTGGTGCAGGCTGGGTCACGCTCGTGGGTGGCCGAAATGTCGGCCCGGGACGCCTCGACGATCCACGCATCGCCCCGGACTGCCTCGTCGAACATGCGGCTGAGCAACAGGCGATCCACCCCGGGACCCTCCAGCCTGATCGCCAGCAGGCACCCGAGAGCCTCCTCGAAGTCGACCCGGTCCAGCACCGCGCCGTGCAGCAGGCCGGCCAGGGCCGGTTCCCGGTCGAGCCACTCCCGCGCATCGCGACGCATGGATACCCAGATCGGATCCAGGACGGGTTCCGGTCTCGGTCCAGGTCCAGCCATGCCGCCTCCTCCGCCGCTGCCTTTACCCGGCCAGGACGAGCATCACGACGTGGAAACTGTACGCCGTAACGAGTGCACCGGCAAAGGCCCAGGCAACGTAGAGCATGAACACCGGCATGCGGACCAGGGCAAACACGGCCATGGCGGCCGGGATGCTTGTCGCTCCGCCCGCGATCATGAAGCCGAGACCTGCCGCCGGTCCCATTCCCATCTCGATCAGGGCATGGACCGTGGGTATCGCCGCGTAGCCGTTGAGATAGGCCGGCACGCCGAAGATCACCGACGCCGGGATCGACCACCAGTTCTCGCCACTGAGCGCCGACCCGATCAGGTCGGCGGGAATGTAGGCGATCATCAGGCTCTCGAGCAGGAAGGCAAGCGCCAGCCACTTGCCGAGGAACCACGCATTGCTGCGTCCTTCGCGCACGAACACGGAGCGCCGTGCGGAATCACGCCAGAACCTTGCGACCACGGGAGCGGAGTCAAGCGTCGTGCCTGCCCCGCAGCCGCCGCACCCGCCGATACCGGAGCGCAGCGGATCGGCGAGCATTGCCGTTCCGCTCAGCAGGTGGGTCGCCCCGCCGGCCACCACGCCGATGGCGAAGGCCGCGATCAGCTTGGCAACGGTAAACCCGGTCCCGAAGATCGGCAGCATCAGGATGAACATCTCCGGGTCCATCAGCGGCGAGGCGAGCCAGAACGCCATCACCGGCGCCAGCGGCACGCCGGCGGCGAGCAGGCCCGCAATCAGCGGGATCACGCCGCAGGAGCAGAACGGCGACAGTGCCCCGAAGGCGGCGGCCAGGAACACCGCGCGCCACGGTCCGCCGGCAAAGGCGCGCGCGATCTGGCGATCGAAGCCGCTGGCCTTGGCACTGGCGGCCACCAGCACCGAAACCGCGATGAACGGGGCGATGAACAGCAGGGCGTCGCCGGTGAATTCGAGGCTGCGCACCGCCTGGTCCGGAACCGTCAGCGCCAGCACCGCGAAAAGGCCGATAAACACCAGCAGCACCCTGTCGACGCTGCCGAGTCTCCGCCCGAGTGTCAGGCTATCGGTCAGAAAGGCCATATCCGTCTCCGCGAACCGTGCGGGCAGGTGTCATGGTGCCGTGATGGCATCGATGTCCGCAACCTCCCCGGCCTCCATGACCCACCCGGCGGCCGCGACATTGGCGTCGATCTGTTCGGGCCGCGTCGCACCGGCAATGATACTCGCGGTCACCGGACGGCTCGCCAGCCAGCCGAAGGCAAGCTCGAGCAGGGTGCGGCCGCGCGCCGTCGCATAGCTCTCGAGTTCGGCGACGAGGGCGAAGTTGCGGTCGGTCACGTACTGCCGGCTGGCAAAGGACGGGTTTTCGGTGAGCCGGGCTCCGGCCGGCATGTCACCGGGCCGGTACTTGCCGGTCAGCATGCCGCTCGCCAGCGGGAAGTACGGCAGCAGTCCGCAGCCGTAGACCGCCATCGCCTCCACGAGATCGGTCTCGATCGCACGGTTCAGCAGGTTGTACTCGTCCTGGCAAGAAACATAGCGCACGCCACCGGCATCGCGCGCCATCCACTGCGACTCAACCATCCGCCAGGCCGAGAGGTTCGAGCACCCGACGTACCGCACCTTGCCCTGTGCCACCAGGTCCTCGAGCGCCCTCAGGGTCTCGTCCATCGGGGTGAGCGGGTCAGGCTGGTGCTGCTGGTACAGGTCGATCCAGTCGGTTCGCAGCCGGCGCAGCGACGCCTCGACCGCCGACATGATGTAGTGTCGCGACGCGCCGCGCTTGCGGCCGTCATCGCTCATGTCCATGCCGAACTTCGTAGCCAGAACGATGTCCTTGCGACGCGAGCCGAGGATCTGGCCGAGTTGTTCCTCCGACCCGCCGCGCCCGCCGTACATGTCGGCGGTATCGAAAAGGGTAATCCCGCAATCGATCGCCCGGTCAACCACGGCGCGGGTCTGTTCCGTGTCGAGCCTCATGCCGAAGTTGTTGCAGCCCAGTCCGACCAGCGACACCCGCAGGCCCGACGTTCCCAGGTTTCGGTATTCCATGCGATGTCCTCGTTCTGCCGCCACCCCCCCGGGGGTCCGTCCGGTGCCGGGAACCTAGAACACGAGCCCCTGCCTTGTCACCCGCTACCGGAGGTCCGGATCGCTGCGGGCCGGCTGCCTCCTGTTCCCGATCCGTCACGACGTCGGAAATAGAATGCACCGGCAATAATAATCTTGCTAACAATTGCCAGCGCAATCATATTGGCCGCCATGGAACGCGAGGATCTCGAGCGGAACTTCGGCTTTCTGCTGCATGACGTGGCACGGCTCATGCGCACCGTGTTCGACCGTCGTGGCCGTGAACTCGGCCTGACGCGGTCGCAGTGGTGGGTGTTGACCATGCTGTACGCGCGCGAGGGTGTCACCCAGTCGGAACTCGCCGACTACCTCGAGTGGGAAAAGCCATCGCTGGGTCGCCTGCTCGACCGGCTCCAGGAGAAGGGGTGGGTGGAACGCCGGCAGGATCCGGTTGATCGACGCGTCAATCGACTGTACCTCACCGAGACCGTCCAGAGCCTGATGCGGGCGCTGCGCAGCACCGCCGCCGGAGTCCGGCGCGACGCGCTGGGCGATCTGGACGAGGCAGAACGCGAGCGGTTCGTCAACACGCTGATCCGGATCAGGACCAACCTGCTTGGTCTCGACGACATCGGTCCGGATACCCAGGAACGCAGAATCGCACTCGGCACGGACGACTGAGGCTCGACATGAGTGAAGACGACACCAGATCCGTTGGCCAGCCGCCGGTGCGGACACGCCGCAGGTGGGGCCGGACGGTGCTGCGCCTGTTCCTGCTCGTTGCCATTCCGGCAGTCGCGGTGGTCGGCGGCGGTGCCTGGTACGCCTCGACCGGGCGGTACGTCACCACGGAAAACGCGTATGTGAAGGCGCACGTGATCGCGGTCAGTCCCGACGTGGACGGGCGGGTCACCAGCGTTCTGGTCGAGGAGAACCAGCGGGTGAACGCCGGCGACCTGCTGTTCACGCTCGACCAGACGCCGCACCTTATGCTCGTGCGCCGTGCCGAGGCCCGGCGCGAGAACGCCCGCCACAGCATCGAGGCCATGCGCGCCGAGTTCCACCAGATCAGGGCGGAGACCCTGGAGGCCGAATCGGCGGTGGACTTCTACCGCAAGGAGGCACAGCGCCAGCGCGAGCTTGCGCGCAAGGCGGTCACTACCCGCTCGCGGCTGGAGGAGGCGGAACACAACCTGCGGGCCGCCAACCGGCGCGTCGCCACGCTGAACCAGAAGATCCAGACCGTGCTCGCCCGCCTCGGCGGCAACCCGTCGCTGGCAGCCGAGCTTCACCCCGACTTTCTCGCCGCCGAGACCGAGATCTCGATGGCGCGCATGAACCTCAGCTACACCGAGGTTCGCGCTCCGATCGACGGCGTGGTCACCCGGCTGCGGCTGGAACCGGGCGAGTGGGTGGAAGAAGGGCAGCCGGCCTTCGGCCTGATCGCGGTCGACCGGACCTGGATCGAGGCCAACCTGAAGGAAACCCAGCTGACACACGTCAAGGAGGGCCAGACCGTCGAGGTGGAGGTCGACGCCTACCCCGACGTCGTCTGGCTGGCCAGGGTGGCCAGCATCAGCCCGGCCACCGGCGCCGAGTTCTCGGTCCTGCCGCCGCAGAACGCGTCGGGCAACTGGGTCAAGGTGGTCCAGCGCCTGCCGGTCAGGATCGAACTCGAGCACCGATCCGACCACCCGCCGCTGCGCGCGGGCATGACCGCCACCGTGACCATCGACACCAAGTTCAAGCGCGAGCTCTGGAACTCGGTCAAGCGCGCCGTCGCCGGCTGACCACGCCCGCCGGCAGCGTACCGGGCTCAACCGACCGGCCCGGAAACCCGGCGACCGAACGAGCCCCGGTCGGCGACCGCGTTCACCGCACCGGGGTTTCGGGCTTCAGGAGGCGGCAGGGACGATGATGCAGTCCTCGGGCCGGAAGATCAGGCCGATCGGCCTGCCGGCCTGCTCCAGGGGTTGTCCCAGGTACTGTTGGGTGACGGTGATGTGCCGGCCGCCCGCGAGCTCGATGACCATGTGGATGACGGCACCCAGGTGCGCCATGTCGCGCACCGTGCCCTGCAGCCGGTTGACCGGCCCGGTCGCGGCGCCGTCCACTGCCTCAATGCCGATTCTCTCCGGACGGATGCAGATCTCGTACGCGTCCGGATCGTCGATCGGCCCGTCCGGGAGAGGCACCAGGAACCGGTGTCCGTCACCGGTGACGAATTCCCGAACGCTGCCGGCCACCTCGGCTCCGAGCCGGCCGGAAAACCAGTTGGAGCGTCCGATGAACTCCGCCACGAACCTGGTCTTCGGGTCGGCATAGATTTCGGTCGGCCGGCCCTGCTGCATGATCCGCCCTTCACTCATGACAATGACCTGGTCCCCCAGGCTCATCGCCTCTTCCTGGTCGTGTGTCACGACGATGGTCGTGGCCCCGACGGCCGACAGGATCTCCTTGAGCTCGATCCTGAGTTCCTGACGGAGCTTCGCATCGAGGGCCGAGAGCGGTTCGTCGAGCAGCACCACTTCCGGGCTGACCGCGAGTGCACGCGCAAGCGCCACGCGCTGCTGCTGGCCGCCGCTGAGCTGGGCCGGACGCCGGTGCTCGAACCCTGTCAGCTTGACGAGTTCCAGCATCTCGCCGATGCGCGCCGGGATCCGGCTCTTCTCGTATCCGCGGTTCTTCAGTCCGTAGCCCACGTTCTGGATCACGGTCATGTGCGGAAACAGTGCGTAGTCCTGGAACAGGAGGCCGACATTGCGCTCGTACGGCCGCTTGCCCTTCATGTCCTCGCCCGCGATGAAGATGCTGCCCTCGTTCGGCTCCTCGAAACCGGAAACCATGCGCAGGGTTGTCGTCTTGCCGCAGCCGCTCGGGCCCAGAAGCGCCAGGATCTGCCCCTTGTCGACGGTCAGCGATACGTCGCGGACCGCGGTGAAGTCACCGAAGCGCTTTGTCACGTGCGAGAGTTCAAGAACCGTCACGCCCGTCCTCCCGTGTACGATGCATGCCCGTCCCGATCAGCCGGTCCATGCCCACGACCCGGTCGAGCAGAAACAGGAGGCCGACCGTGACCAGCATCAGGACCGTCGCCGCCGCCGCGATCGTCAGGTCGAAATTGGTCCGCATCATGCTCGTCATGGCCACCGGCAGGGTGTAGGTCTCCGGCGAGGTCAGGAACAGGCTTACCGCCACGTCGTCCATCGAGAAGGCGAACGCGAAGACCGCGCCGGCGATCATTCCGGTGCGCGCCAGCGGAAAGGTGATGTCCCAGAAGGCGCGGCGCTCGGTGGCCCCCAGGCTCAGTGCGGCTTCCGTCAGGGTCTTGCGGATACCCACCAGGCCGGCGAGCGTGGTCCGGACCGTGTAGGGAAACGTGATGATGATGTGCCCTCCGAGCAGTCGGGTGAATCCGTCGAACACGCCGAGCAGGGCGAAGAACAGCAACAGCGCGAACCCGATGACCACCGCAGGCACCACGAGCGGGGACAGGAACAGCGCTTCCAGCGCCGCCTTGCCGGGGAACGTGCACCGGTCCAGCACGATGGCCGCGCTCACACCGGCCGTGGTGGACACGACCGTGGCGATCACCGCGATCACCAGGCTGGTCTTGAGGCCGTGGAGATAATAGGCGTCGGAGAAGAAGCGGGCATACCAGTGCACCGAGTAGGCGGGTGGCGGGAACTTTCCGAGGTATTCCCGGCCATCGAACGACATCATGATCGCAACGACGATGGGCAGCACGAGGAAGACCAGGGTGAGCGCGAGGATCACGATGACCAGCAGGAACCCGAGATCGTCGACGTGACGCCGCATGGAAGTACCGAACCTCATACCTTGCCCCAGCGCGCCGAAACCAGGCGCGTGATCGTGTAGATGATCGCAAGCGACATGATCAGCATCACGATCGAGACGGCTGAACCGCTGGGGTAGTTCGCGATCTCGCTGAAGCGGGAATAGATCAGGTTCGAGATGAACAGGACCTTTCCCTTGCCCAGGATCATCGGAACGACGAAGGCGCTCAGGCAGAGGGTGAAGCAGATCAGGAACGCCGACAGGATCCCGGGCACGCACAGCGGCACGGTGACCGTCAGGTGGGCCTTCCAGCGGGACGCGCCCAGTGCCTGCGCGGCTTCACCGAGGCGTGGATCGACGTTCTGGATCGTCCCGAGCAACGTGATTGCCGAGATCGGGATCAGGTAGTGCAGGAGGCCGAAGACAACCACCATCTCGGTATAGGTGCGGCCATTGGGCGAGATGTCGAGGATGCCGGCCAGGAAACGGGCGAACCCGGTGGGCCCGAAGGTCAGTTGCAGCGCGTAGACCCGCACCAGCGTGCTCAGGAACATCATTCCGATCAGGAAACCGATGGTGAGGCGGCGCAGCAGCGGCAGGGGCTGGCGCGCCGTCATGTACGCGATCGGAAACGCGATCAGGAGCGCCGTGACCGACGAGACCAGGCCGAACCGGACGGTCTCGGCGAAATAGTAGAGATAGGCCGGTTCGGCGAGTTCGACATAGTTGAACAGCGTGTAGGGCGCATCCTTCGCCGCACCAATGCGCCCGGGCTCGAACAGCCGGAAGCTCTCCTCGACAACGTTTGCAAGCGGAAGGACCAGCAGGACCAGGAAGAGCCCCAGTCCCGGAACGAGCAGCAGGGCTGTCCCGCGCGTCAGTCTCACGGTCGGTCACCATCGACCGGCGACGGCAGGCCGGTTCCCCCGCACGTCAAGCCGGGCCGGGCATGCTCCGCGGACCTGCGCATGTGCCCCGGCCGGGCCACGCGTCCCCGGTGGCTCCCCCCGGAGCGCAGGCGCCCTTTCCGCGTGTCCATGGCGGGACCGGCGTCCCGCCGAAAGCGGGACGCCCACGCTGCCTGTTCCCGATCCGCCCGGGGGAGAAGCCTCACTACAGCAGCGGCACGATGTCCTTTTCGAAGCGCTTGTTCCAGTTGTCGAGCTCGTTGCCGAGCTGATCCCAGTCCGGCACCACGGCGAAGGTGCCGACCTCGTCTGCCGCAAACCGGAGATGCTCGATGTCGTGCGAGGCCTTCGAGTTGGTCGGAACCTCGCCCACCTCCCTGAAGTAACGTTCGCTGTTCTCGGCACTGATGGTGTGGTTTGCGAAGTCGAAGGCGAGTTCCTTGTTCTTCGAACTGCTCAGCACCACCCAGCCGGAGACGAACATGAAGGTCTTGAGCGACGGATCGGTTTTGGTGAGATGCCGCAACGTCGCGCCCTTCACCCCGCTGAGCGTCCCCTGGTCGACGAAGGTGATCGACGTCTCGCCGGTCTCCAGGGAGGTGATGACGTCCGAGGTGTTCGCCGACACGCGGCCGATGTTGCCGGACTTCGCGATCTCGGTCAGGAACTCCCAGCCCGGCTCCATGTTGAACTCGTCGCCCCCTCGAGCCTTCGCGAGCGCGACGACCTGCAGGTTGGTGTTCAGCGTGGGGTTCGGCCAGAGGATCTGGCCCTCGAGCTTCGGATCGAGCAGATCGTCGATGTGGTTGATCTCGATCGGGCAGTTTTCCGGCACATATGTGAAGAAGACGCCGCTGGTGCCGCGAGGAATGGACTTCCAGTTGCCGTCCGCGTCCTTGGTGATGAAGCCTTCGGGCGTGTCGGCGAGATTGGGGCAGTTGTCCAGGGTGACCGTCTCCGCCCAGCCTTCCTTGACCATCGACACGAACACCGGGCTCCAGACATCCACCAGATCGTAGGGCGGATTGGGCCAGGCGGCCTTGATCTTCGGCAGGATCGATGCCGCGCCGCCGGAGTGCAGGGTCCAGTTGATTGCCGACTTGCCCCACTCCTCGGCGATCCCCTTGGTGCTGTCGATCCACGGGGGTCCCCAGTCCACAACCGAGAGCGGGTCGGCGGCCCACGCGCGGTGCCCGAGCGACGCGGTCGCACCCGCTGTTGCCAAAGCAACGCCACCAGCACTCGTGGCCTTCATGAAATCCCGGCGGGTCAATTTCCGAACCATTCGTTCATCCTTTCAGAACTGACTATCAAGGAAATGGATTCCCTGACCAAAAACGCGGATTCCGACGCAAATTTCCAAAGAGGAATTTCAACGTCAACCAGCAGATAATTGTGGCTTTAACATACCGGTCCCCGATATGCAAATTTGGATACTAGGAGTGCACTTCGAATACCATGGGAAATACCTTGAACAGGGACAAAAATAAAGCCGAACAGGGTGCGAATTTCAGGCATTGCCACGCCCATGTTCCCCGTTTGATCGGGCTTCGCGCAACGGTCCCGGGCAGCGTTGACGCCGGGAGATCAGGATTGGTGGCCATGTGCGCCATGTCCGTCCCTGTTTTCAGGCCGGACGGTTCCTGGCCGTGCTCGCCGGGCCTTCAGGGCATCCGTCCCGGCCGGTTGTCCGGCAGGACCTTCCCGCGCGCCGTACCTCGTGCGTCTGGTGACGAACACCCTGACCACTGTGTCCTGGCCCCGGCAATCGGTCCGCGGCTGAGTTGAACCGCGGTGAAGCTATCGGAGCCCTGACCCGGCCCTGCCACGCCGCCGCCGGGCAGCCCCAACACATCCATCAGCTGCCGGAGACGTTGCCCATGCATCCACCCTTCGCCACATCACAAGCAAAGCGGGAAAATCCTGCGAACAAGGGTCTCGCGCCGGTCGACCCGGCGGAAGTGGAGACGGTCCTGCGCCCCTGGTCCGTGCCGTGAACGAGCGCCGGGCATTCAGCAGGATATCTGCAATTCGAATTCTGCCCGACGCCGGTTCAACATCGAAAACACACCGCATAGCGCAAGACCGACTCGACACACGGAGCGTGGGGAAAGTCCTGACCTGCCCATGCATAGGCCGGTGGCGGAGACGCTTGGTGCCAACAACCGCACCATCGAGGCTGACGAGGCGCTGATGCGCGCAGCAGACAGCGGCTCCCGGCAAGCCCCGTCACCGATCGAAGGACGAGGGCTCCGTCGGCTGCCCTTCATCATCATCCTTCACGGTCGCTTCCGCAGGGGCACTCTCGATCCTGGACAGCCGGTCCCGGACTTTCCGGCGCAGCTCCGGAAGGTCGCGGGCCGCCGTATCCCACACGGTCACATAGTCGATGCGATGGTAACCGTGAGCCAGATGGTTGCGAAGCCCGATGGCTCGCTTCCGTTCGGGAATCCGGGCCAGTTCGGGAGCTTCCCGATCCAGGCGAACAAGCGCCTCGCCGAGAACCATGAACCGGTAGGCAACCGCATCCTGCCTCATGCGGTCGGCAAGAAACGTCACCCTGTCCAGGCCCGTGATACACGCCTCGATCCCCGAGGCGGTGTCTTCCAGATCCCACAGAAGGGCCTGGGCCTTACGCTGCAAAGACTGTTTCGCGATCGCGCTCGATCGATGCCAGGACGTACGGGTTACGAATTGCCCCCTCCTGGCTCAGTTCGACCGTGCGTCCCAGCGCCTCGGCTAGATCGGACTGGAGACTGAAAAAGCGCTCCGCAACGCCCGGCAGGAGCGGCGGCTCGAACTCGACGAGGAAGTCGGCATCGCTGGTCTCCGGATCGAAATCCGTCCCCCGGGCCGCCGAACCGATCAGGTCGAGACGCTGCACACGATGGCGTAGACAGATCTGCGCGATCTCGTCGATCCTGTCCGCAATCTCGTCGTGCATGGTCTTTACCTTCCCCGTTTCCGAACAGTCTTGCGGATGCGGTGCCACCCACTTGCCTTACTATAGTCATTCCATCGATCTCGTGTTCCACCGACACCGCAGGAACATCCCATGCTCCGGGTTCGGTTGAGTTGCAATTGACATCGGGCATTTCCGTGTTGCGAGCGTCCGTCCGGTTGCACGCCACCGCCCGGCTCTGGTAGCGTGCGGACGGAAGGCTGGAATGGACAGGCTCCTCGCCAACCCGGTCAGATCCGGAAGGAAGCAGCCGTAACGAGTTCCGGCCTGGGTCATGACCCAGCCTTCCATGTTGTTTCCGGGGCCGGGCCATGAATGACAGCGCGGGGTCGACTGCGGAATACCGCGTGCTCGCGCGAACCTACCGCCCGCAGACACTGGACGACCTGATCGGCCAGGACGCCCTGGTCCGGACACTGCGCAACGCACTCGAACAGGGTCGGGTGGCGCATGCCTTCGTGCTGACCGGTGTCAGGGGCGTCGGCAAGACCACGACCGCACGCATTATCGCCAAGGGACTCAACTGCCTCGGCCCGGACGGAAACGGCGGTCCGACCGTCAACCCGTGCGGCGTCTGCGCCAACTGCCGGGCGATCACCGAGGATCGGCATGTCGACGTGCTGGAAATGGACGCTGCCAGCCGCACCGGTGTCGATGACATCCGCGACATCATCGAGGGCGTGCAGTACCGGCCGGTCTCGGCACGCTACAAGATCTACATCATCGACGAAGTGCACATGCTCTCGCGCAACGCGTTCAACGCCTTGCTGAAGACGCTGGAAGAGCCTCCGGAACACGTGAAGTTCGTCTTCGCCACCACCGAGATTCGCAAGGTGCCGATCACGGTGCTGTCGCGCTGCCAGCGGTTCGACCTGCGCCGGATCGATGTTGCGGACCTGTCCGGACTGTTCGAGCGGATCTGCGGCCTGGAATCGGTCGAGGCCGAGCCGGAGGCCCTGCGGCTGATCGCGACCGCCGCCGACGGCTCGGCCCGCGACGGCCTCTCGCTGCTTGACCAGGCCATGGCGCTCGCCCGCGGACCCGTCACCGCCGACCTGGTACAGGACATGCTCGGCCTTGCCGACCGTGCCGAGATCTTCACCCTGTTCTCGGGCCTGATGGGCGGCCGGATCACGGAGGTCCTGGCGCAGGTCCGCGCCATGCACAACCGGGGCACCGACCCGCTTGTCATCACCCAGGACCTGCTCGACGCCATTCACCTGGTCACCCGTTTCAAGGTGACCCCTGCGGAGGCTGCGCTCGAGGCATCCCAGGTCGAACGGGAGCACTGCGAACCGCTCGCGAACGGCCTTGCCATGCCGCATCTCGGCCGTGCCTGGCAGATGATGCTGAAGGGCGTCGAGGAGATCCAGAGCGCGCCCGTCCCCCTCGCCGCCCTGGAAATGCTGCTGATCCGGCTGGTCCATCTCGCAGACACACCGCCGGGGACCGCGCCACGCCGGGGTGACAGTCGGACTTCCACCGGCGCGGCATCACCCGCCCCCCGGGCACGCCCGGCCGAAACCGGGTCCGCCGACGAGCCCGTCGATGCCGGGACGGCAGCCGCTCCCCGGGACCGCCAGGCCCAGTCCGGGCCTGCAGACGGGCCCGTCGAAGCCGACGCGGCCTACGCCGACAGGGAACCCGAAACCCCGGCCGGCGCCGACGGTCCGGTGGAAGAACCGGGGTTGCCGGAGAGCCTGGACGAGATCGTGGCCCTGTTCGAGCGGAACAGGGAGGCGGTCATCGTCGCCCGGCTGCGGCGGCATGCCCGACCGGTCCGTGTCGAACCGGGCACGGTCGAACTCGCCGCGAGCACCGGTCTTGATTCAGATCTTGCCGCCCAGATGATGCGCCATCTCGCGAACTGGACAGGCCGTTCCTGGTCGGTCATCTTGAAGGCGGACGCACAGGGTGGTCCAACGATTGTCGAGCGGGAACGGGACGAGGCCAGGGCAAGGATCGAGGCCGTCACCGCCGACCCGACCGTAGCCGCCGTGCTGCGCGAGTTTCCTGGCGCCACGGTGCGCGAGGTACGGGACCGGAGGACCGGCGAGACCGCCAGGTGACCCGGCAGACAGGCTGGAGCCACAAGAGATGAAGAACCTCGGCAGCATGCTGCGCCAGTTCCAGGACATGCAGGAAAGCATGGAGTCCGCGCGCAAGGCCATGGCCGCCGTCGAGGTCGAGGGCACGAGCGGAGGCGGCATGGTGACCGTCAGGCTGAACGGCCAGTCCGAAATGCTCTCGCTCGACATCGACCCCTCGATCGTTGATCCCGGCGAGGTGGACGTGCTGGAGGACCTTGTGCGGGCCGCGCACGCGGACGCCCGCGCCAAGGTCGAACAGGAACTCGCCTCCAGGATCGGCTCGCTGCTGCCGCCCGGTCTGTCGCCCTTCGGGAACTGACGCCGCATGGGCAGAGGCGAGGCGCCGGTCGAGATCACGGAGATCGTCCGCCTGCTCGGACGGCTGCCGGGTTTCGGGCGCCGGTCGGCGCGCCGCGCGATCCTGCACCTGCTGAAGCACCGCGACGGCCTGATGCGGCCGCTGGGCCAGGCCCTGCTCGACGCCGCCGACCAGGTGTCGACCTGCAGCCGCTGCGGCAACCTGGACACCGAGGATCCGTGCGGCATCTGCCGGGATCCGGAGCGGGACCAGCGCCAGATCTGCGTGGTGAAGGAAGTCGCGGACCTGTGGGCACTGGAGCGCAGTGCGACCTATCGCGGCCTCTACCACGTGACCGGGGGCCTCCTTTCGGCGCTGGACGGCATCGGACCGGATGACCTGAACATTCCGATGCTGTGCCGGCGGGCGGAGCAACCCGAGGTCGAGGAGGTGATCCTGGCCATGGACGCGACCGTCGACGGCCAGATCACCGCCCACTACCTGGTCGAGAGCCTGGCCGGCTGCGGCGTCACGGTCACCCGGCTGGCCCGCGGTGTGCCGGTCGGAGGCGAGCTCGAGTATCTTGACGATGGCACGCTGTCACAGGCGCTCGAGGCACGCAGGACGATGTGAGAGACTGAAACCTCAGGAGAGCGGCTCGCCGTCAAACCGCTCCATGGTCGCGATCTCGGCTACCGAGCGGCGCCGCAGGCGCGTGAGCTGACGCACCGGCCTGCCGAGCGGCACCACGGCGGCAACCGCGTAGTGCGCCGGGACCCCCAGCAACTCCTGCACCCGCGGCTCCTCGGCCGAGGTCAGCGTGGTGATGGTCCCGCCGAGCCCGGCCTCGCGGGCCGCCAGCAGGGTGTTCCAGACGAACGGGTAGATCGATGCGCCGGAGATGACACCGACGCGCGGGAGGTTCTTGTCCATGGAGGCAACGACCCGCAGGTCGACCAGGAACACCAGCAGAACCGGGGCGGTGCGGAAGGTCCGCACCAGCTGTGCCGGCGGTTCGGTTGCGGCGATGGTCTCGTCGGACACCGCGGTCGGGATCACCGTGTTCCACGGGTTCTCGCCCGCGGCCACTTGCGCCCCGTAGCGTTTCGCTGCTGGCTCCGCCAGTTCGGACAACCGGCTCTTGGTCGCCGGATCGCGTACCACCACCACCCGGTTGCCCTGCCGGTTGCCGCCACTCGGCGCAAACCGGGCGAGTTCCAGGATATCGTGGATCTGCCGGTCGGACACCGCCTCGTCGGTGTATTCCCGGCAGGCGAAGGTGGTCCGCATCACTTCGGACAATTCCATCGCGTCCTCCGCTGTGACAGTTGCCGTCGTAACCTACCCGGCCGGCGGGACCGTCGCCCGCATCGAGGGACGGTCGGAGAATCCGGCGTACCAGTCCGCCAGCGCCGGGCGAGCGGAACGCCAGTCGCGGCCGGCATACCGGAAGTCCAGGTATCCGCAGGCGCAGGCCATGCTGATTGTCGCCAGGTCAACCGTGGCGCCGGATCGCTGCACCGACGCCTCGAACACGTCCATGACCCGGTCCACCTTGGCCATCTGGCCGTCGCTCCATTCCGGCCAGCGAAGCTGGGCCGGGCGCATCATGATCTCGTAGCGGTTGAGCACGGCGGCATCCATCAGCCCGTCGGCGATCGCCTGCATCCGCAGCACCTCCCAGCGCTCCGGTCCCGAAGCCGGCACCATCCGCGGGCCGTCATGGGTCGTGTCCAGGTACTCGCAGATCAGCGGGGAGTTGGCGAAGGTGGTGCCGTCCTCAAGCATCAGGGCCGGAATCTTGCCGACCGGGTTGGCCCGCGCCAGCTCGGGGTTGGCGGCAAGCGGAGTGGTCTCGCCAGGGACCAGCTCGACCCGGTCCAGCTGGCCTGTCTCGTGGATCAGCACCATCACCTTGCGCACGAAGGGTGATGCCTGGGCATGGAAAAGTTTCATCTCGCGACCTCGCATCGACTGGAATGGGCCCGCCAGGCGGGATCAGAACCGATCCTTGCGACCACGGATCTCGGCAAACACCGCCACCGGGTCGGCACCCGCCATCCCGACCGCGGCCGCAAGCCCCGGATGATCGGCGCGCAGGAACGGATTGGTATCGAGCTCGTCGGCAAGCACTGCCGGAATGGTCGGCGTGCCCCGCGCGCGCATCTCCTCGAACTCGCGGGTGCGTGCCTGCAGGCGCACGTTGTCCGGGTCGACGCTCAGCGCAAACCGGGCGTTCGAAACGGTGTATTCGTGGCCGCAGTAGATCCGCGCCGTCGAGGCGAGACCGCGCAGCTTCAGCAGCGACGACCACATCTGCTCCATCGTGCCCTCGAACACGCGGCCGCAGCCGAGCGCAAACAGCGTGTCGCCGCAGAACAGGGCGTCGGAATCGGCAAACCAGAAGGCGATGTGCCCGGAGGTGTGGCCCGGGGTCTCGAACACCGCACCGGTGTGGCCCGCGAAGTCCACGACATCACCCTCGGCGACTGTGATGTCCATCCCGGGGATCCGTGCCGTCTCCGCCTTCGGCCCGATCAGCACGGCCCCGTGGCGCTCGATGAGTTCCCGGTTGCCACCGATGTGGTCGCCGTGGTGATGGGTATTCAGGATGTGGGTCAGGTTCCAGCGCCGCGCATCGAGCGCGGCCTGCACCGGGGCAGCCTCGGCCGGATCCACGACCGCCGTTGCACCGGATGCATGATCGTGCACGAGATAGACGTAGTTGTCGGACAGGGCCGGCACCAGCACGATCTCGAACGGGGCCATGGATTGTCTCCGCCAGCATGTGGGATGAATTGCCGCGGAACCTACCACCAGCCAACATCCGGCGCAAAGTCCGTGAACCGGGTCCGAGGGAGGACAGGATGAAGATTGTCGGCGTGGAAGCGATCGAACTCGAAATGCCGTTCAGCCGCGGCGTGTCATCGGAACGCGAGGTCGGTTTCCTGAACTGGGGAATGCTCGACTTCTGCCTGGTGCGGGTCGAAACCGATACCGGGCTCGTCGGGTGGGGCGACGCCTTCGCCTTCCAGTGCAGGAAACCGGTCGCCGAAGCAGTCCGGCACATGGTCGCCCCGCGCGTCCTCGGCCGGGACGCCCGTGACGTGGCCGGGATCAGCCATGACCTGCAGCAGTCACTGCACCTGTTCGGACGCTACGGGATCACCATGTTCGCGATCTCGGGCCTCGACATCGCGCTGTGGGACCTCGCGGCGAAGAGCGCCGGACAACCGCTGCACCGGCTGCTGGGCGCTGACGGCAGTCGTCGGGTTCCCGCGTATTCGAGCCTGTTCCGCTACGAGGATCCGGAGCTGGTCGCGGACCGGGTGACCCGTTCGATCGAGCTCGGTTACCGGTCCGTCAAGCTGCACGAGACCCGCTGCGCCGAGGTCGCGGCCGCGCGCGAGGCGGCGGGACCGGGGGTACCGTTGATGCTCGATGTGAACTGTCCGTGGACTCCGGCCGAGGCGGCGCGGATGGCGGCGGAACTCGCCGGGTACGACCTGCTCTGGCTGGAAGAGCCGATCAATCCTCCCGAGGACTTCCCGGCTCTCGCGCGGTTGCACGGTTCCTGCGGCATCGCGATCGCGGCCGGGGAGAACGCCTGCACCGCGTTCGAGTTCCGCGCCATGCTGGAACACCGGGCAGTGGACTACGCCCAGCCGAGCGTGACCAAGGTCGGCGGGATTACCGAGTTTCGCAAGGTTGCCACCCTGTGCGAAACCCGGGCAACCCAGATCATGCCGCATTCCCCGTATTTCGGGCCGGGCTTCCTTGCGACCCTGCACCTGGCCCAGGCGCTCCCCTCGCCGGGGATGATCGAGCGGATCTTCCTTGAGCCGGAAGCATCGCTCTACCCCGAGGGAATGCACGACCCCGTAGACGGGACGTTCGGCGTTCCCGGCGAGGCGGGGCTCGGACCGGACCCCGACCCTGACGTCATCACCGAGTACCGGGTCGGCTGACGCCCCGACCCGCCCCTTGACTTGCCCGAGAACCGCGAACCACAGTGCACCGTGCGACCGAAACAGGGTGCGGTCCGCGCAGTGACCTGTCGGGCACGGGCGCGCTCCCGACGATGCAAACAGGACGGGATCCGCCCCCGGCGGCTGCTCCGGCGCCATGTACAGTGACGTTACCGATCTCGAGCGGTTCTATGCATCTCGACTGGGCCAGATGGCCCGGAGGCTGATCCGGCGCAGGATTCGGGCCATCTGGCCCGACGCGACAGGGCTGGCACTCGCAGGGCTTGGCTATGCCTCGCCCTACCTCGGCCCGTTCCGCCAGAGCGCCGAACGGGTGCTGTTGCTGTCACCGGCCCAGCAGGGGGTGGCGCACTGGCCACGCGACGGACGCAACCTGGCCGCGCAGATCCACGACGACGGGCTGCCGCTGCAGGATGTCTCGGTCGACCGTGTTCTCATTGTCCACGGACTCGAGGGCAGCGAAAACGCCAGGACGATGCTGCAGGAGGTGTGGCGGATCCTCGGCGGCGACGGACGTCTCATGGTGGTGGTTCCCAACCGTCTCGGACTGTGGACGCGGCTCGAGCGCACGCCGTTCGGTCATGGTCATCCATACTCGCTCCTGCAGCTGTCGCGGCTGCTGCAGGCCAACGGATTCGTGCCGGAGCAGACCGCACACGCGCTCTACCCTCCACCCTATGCCTGGCGCCTGATGCTGAGATCGGCGCTCGCCGTCGAGGAGCTTTGCTCGCGCCGGTTCAGGCACCTGGGAGGCGTGATCATCCTGGAAGCCGGCAAGCGGCTCTACGCAACGCGCCCGGCGCGAACCGTTTGGTCGCGCCACCGGACCCTGGTTCCGGCGACAGCCCACGGCCCTCCGGTTTCGGTGACCGGCCGCCGGCTTGCAATCCCGAATACGCCGGACTAATTCTGTCCCGCGTGCTCGCCCCTGCCTTCACAGTGACCGTTCGCGGGCCCACAGGAGAAGGACTGTGCCGAGCCTCGACCAGCTGAGAGCGGAAATCGACACGATCGACCGGCAGTTGCATGACCTGCTGGTCCGGCGTGTGGCGATCGGACGCGAGATGGCCAGCGTCAAGTCGTCCGATACGGCACCGCCGTACCGCCCGGCCCGGGAAGCCCAGGTGATGCGCCGGCTGCTGCAACGCAACCGGCCACCGCTGGCGGCCCGGGTCCTGGACACCGTCTGGCGTGCGATCATGAGCGCGAACCTGAACCAGCAGGAACCGATCACCGCCCTGCTCTACGCTCCGGATCCCGGAACCAGGGACCTCGCCCGCGACTACTGCGCGGGCGCGACCCGGATCGACGTGGTCGAGACGGCTGCCGCCGCACTTGATCCCGATGCCCGGGCGACCATGCGCATCCTGCCGATGATCACCGGAAACGTCTCCGACCGCTGGTGGCCGCTGCTGTTCGCTGGACCGGTGCCGGCGCCGTCATTCCAGGTCGTCGCCCGGCTGCCGTTCTGCGAACCCGAGGCTCCGGGCTGCGAGGCCCTGGTGGTTGCGGCCCAGCCGCCGGAAGCGTCGGGCGACGACCGCTCGCTGTTCGCCATCGCCGGCAGTCCCCCGCCCGACGGCGAGTTGCTCGACAGCTGGAGCGATACCTGTGTCTGGCATGCCGTGCAGTTCGACGGGTTTCACGACCAGCCACCGGCAGTCCCGCGATCCGCGCCGTGGCACCGGCTCGGTGTCTACGCAACCCCGGTGCGGAACTGAGCCCGGACCCTTCGGAGAACCGACATGCCTGCTCCGCAACCGCGCCCCGCGATCAGCGCCATGGCGCGCTACCAGCCCAACCTGAACCCGCCGGCCCGGGGCCGTATCATCCGGCTCTCGGCCAACGAGGGTGCGCTGGGTCCGAGCCCCGCGGCCATCAGGGCGCTGGAGGAGGTCACGAGCAGGCTGCATCACTACCCGGAAGAAGACCCCTCCGCACTCGCGGACGCAATCGCTGCGCAGCTTGGCCTCGATGCGCAGCGCATGGTGTTCGGCTGCGGATCCGACGAACTGATCCTTGCGCTGTGTCTCGCCTACCTCTCGCCAGGGGACGAGGCAATCCACACCGAGTACGGTTTCATCATGTACCCGGTCTCGATCAGGGTCGCCGGCGGCGAGCCGGTGGTTGCCCCGGACAGCGGATACCGGGTCGATGTCGATGCCATCCTCGAGCGCGTCACGCCGCGGACCCGGATGGTGTTCCTTGCCAATCCCAACAATCCGACCGGTTCCTACATCGGCCGCGGCGAGCTCGAACGGCTGCATCGCGGGCTGCCCGAGGATGTCCTGCTCGTCATCGACGCCGCCTATGCGGAATACGTCTCGCGAAACGACTATGCGAGCGGTGCCGACCTGGTCGAGAACTCCGAGAACGTGGTCATGCTGAGGACGTTCTCGAAGATCTACGCCCTGGCCGGGCTCAGGCTCGGATGGGCCTATGCGCCACAGGTAGCCGCGAACGCGATGCACGTGGTCAAGCAGCCCTTCGGCGCCAACCGGGCCGCCGTCGCGGCCGGGATCGCGGCTGTCAACGACCATGAATTCCGTCGCAGGTCGGTCGCGCACAACGAGACCTGGCAACCGTGGACTGCCCAGCGGCTCGCCGGGCTCGGCCTGACCGTGCTTCCGAGCGTCACCAACTTCCTGATGGTTCGGTTCCCGGACGAACCCGGGCGCACGGCGGCCGAGGCCGGGCCATGGCTGGAACAGCGGGGCGTCCTGGTGCGCGGCATGGCCGGGTACGGGGCGCCGGACTTCCTGCGAATGTCGATCGGAACCGAAACGGAGATGCAGGCCGTGGTTGAGTCGATCGCGGAGTTCCTTTCCGCATGAGCGGCGAGGCCCCGAAGCCGGAAGGCATGATCTTCCGGCGCATGGCGCTGATCGGCATCGGCCACATCGGCTCTTCGCTGGCAAGGGCCATCCGCCGGGAACCCGACATGGTCGGTCACCTCGCAGTATCCGATCTCGACCCGGAGGCACAGCGCCGGGCCGGCGAACTCGGTCTTGCCGACTCGCTGCATGCCGAGCCCGCGGACGCGGTGGCCGGCGCCGACTGCGTGGTCCTGTGCACCCCGGTCGGGACCTGCAGGGCGATCTCGAGGGCAATGGCCGGCCATCTCGAGCCCGGCTGCATCGTGAGCGACGTCGGCTCGGTCAAGCGCGCCCCGATCCGGGACATGGCGCCGAACCTGCCGGACCACGTTCACCTGGTCCCGGGCCATCCGGTGGCGGGAACCGAGCATTCCGGGCCGGATTCGGGCTTTGCCGAGTTGTTCACGGGGCGGTACTGGCTGCTGACGCCGCCCGAGGGTACCGACCCGGATGCGGTTGAACGGCTGGCGGGGCTTTACCGGCGCATCGGCGCCATGGTCGAGGTGATGGATGCGGAGTACCACGACAAGGTCCTCGCCATCACCTCGCATGTCCCGCACCTGATTGCCTACACCATCGTCGGTACCGCGGTTGACCTCGAGAAGCAGATCCAGAACGACGTGATCCGGTTTTCCGCGAGCGGGTTCCGGGACTTCACGCGCATCGCCGGCTCGAACCCGATCATGTGGCGCGACATCTTCCTGAACAACCGCGAGGCGGTGCTGGAAATGCTCCAGCGGTTCTCCGAAGACCTGACGGCGCTGCAGCGCGCGATCCGCTGGGGCGAGGGTGAAACGCTGCAGACCCTGTTCACCCGCACCCGGGCAATCCGGCGCGGCGTCATCGAGGCCCATCAGGACGTCCCGCCGAGCATGACGGATCGACAGGACGACGCAGACCCCTGACCAGGTCCGGGTAGTCCGGATCGTCCGGCGTGATGAACCCGTGCCGGATCAGGAAGTCGATGATCACCAGGTTGCAGTTGTACTTGAAGCTGTCGATCGAGGTGCGCACGATCTCCGCCACCTCGTGGATCGGGCGCAGCGTGAACTCCTCGACCTCGCCGTCACGCGGGTGCGGCGTGAAGGTGTCGGGAACCACGAGGTCGTAGACGTACATCACGTGCCGTCTCAGCCCGCCGGGGACGCCCATGGTGTAGGAAACGAGACCGGCAGGCCGCGCCGAGAGTGCCAGCCCCGCGGGGATGTCCGCCTCTTCCCGGCATTCCTTCACCAGGTTCTGGACAAGCGTCAGACCTGCCGGCTGGCCGCCGGCGACCATGTTGTCGAGCGCGCCGGGATAACTCGGACGGTCGGGCGCGCGCCGCGCAATCCACATCATCACGTCGTCGCCGCGACCCCGCACGCCGTTCAGGTGAAACCCGGTCGACAGCACGCCGAAAGCCTCCGCCGCACTGCGGTCGATCCGCATCAGTTCTTCGCCACCGACATGCTGGCAAACCGCGTAGTCCTCGTCGCGCCGCGCGGCAATCATGCCGTCGCGGCGCAGTCGGTCGAGGATCCCGGCGACGGCCCGGCTCCGGTCTTCCGGTTCGCCGAGGTGATCGGCAAGCGCAAGCCCGTCCGCAGAGCGGGCAAAGACATCCGGTTCGTTCGCAAGCCGGCGCGCGAGCGCACCGGTCACGTATCCCGCCACGGCACCGTCGATCGTCCACGCTACCCGGTCACGGAAATCGTGGCGGTTGCAGTGCTCGATGTGGTCCCGGTACGCCATTGCCGCCGCCACGCCCGCAGCCGATGTCACGGCTGTTCCGCGGCCGGCGGGCCCCGGAATCCCCTGGCCACCACGTAGGTCTCGGGCGAACGGGGCCGGCTTGCGTCGGGCTTGGCATGCCGCACCGTGGCGAAACTGCGCTTCATGCGGTCGAGAAGACCGGCCTCGCTGCCGCCGCGGAAGACCTTGGCGACGAAAGCCCCGTCCGGAGCCAGCACCTGTTCCGCGAGGTCGTAGGCCGCCTCGCACAGGGCCGAGGTCCGCAGGTGGTCGGTCGGCGCATGACCGGTGGTCGGAGCCGCCATGTCGCTCAGCACCAGGTCCGCGGTGCCGGAGAGCGCGTTGAGCACCGCGCCCAGGCCGGCCTCTTCCATGAAATCCGCCTCGAGGACCAGGGCGCCCGCCACCGGGTCCATCACGACCATGTCCAGCGCGATCACCAGGCCCGAACTGCCGACCCGGGCCGTCGCCACCTGGGTCCAGCCGCCGGGTGCCGCGCCGAGATCGACAACCCGCATGCCGGGACGCAGGAGACCGAACCGCTCATCGAGCTGCAGGAGCTTGAACGCGGCGCGTGACCGGTATCCGAGCCGGCGGGCTTCCTGCACGTAGGGATCATTCAGCTGCCGGTGCAGCCAGCGCTGTGACGATGCGCTGCGGCCCCGCGCCGTGCGCAACCGCACCCGCTCCGCCCGGGCCCCGCCCGTACCCCTTCCGGCCACGCCGGTCACACCCGCCGCGACGAGAGCACCATGGCGCGCCCGCCTGTCCGCACCGTCAGGCGGACATCGACTTCGAGATGTACCGGCCGCCTTCCGGTCCAGTAAACATGCTGGTGATGTGGGGGTGGCCGACCGGGCCGTTGTCGCTGTCTTCCACCAGGTTCTGTTCGGAGACATAGGCGACGTAGTAGCTCTCGGGATTCTCTGCAAACAGGTGATAATAGGGCTGGTCACGCCGCGGGCGGCGCTCGACCGGAATGGACCTGTACCACTCCTCTGTGTTCGCAAACTCCGGATCGATATCGAACACGACACCTCTGAAATCGTAGTGACGATGCCGCACGATGGCGCCCAGTGCGAATTTGGACTCGACGATCTTCATTGCCGCTCCAAAGTTTTCGCTGTAGCCAGAACAACAACTATCGCATTGCGGGGTAGGCCGCGCAAGAAATGCAGGGCCGGCGGCGCTGACCCGCCCGGACCAGTCGACACTGGCCTCTGCCTGACCGCGTCAGGGGGGGTCCGCTGGCTGGGGAACCTGGATTCGAACCAGGACCGACGGAGTCAGAGTCCGCTGTTCTACCGTTAAACTATTCCCCACCGCGCGTACGGGAATCAGCTGGCGCGGTGTTAGCATTTCGCGCTTGTCGTGGCAAGCAAACCGGGGGTGCCGGTACCCGAACCGGTTCCGTGCCGGTCCGGATTGCGGTAGGGTCGCCGCCGTACTCCGGCAGTCGCCTCCATTCCGGGAGATCCGGTGACTTCCTCGACATCTTCCCCGGCACCCGGCAGCGTGCCACAGCGCCCCGCCGACCGGCGCCGACCGGTCAAGCCCCATGACTCCGCGAGCATGCTGGTCCTGCGTACCGGGCCGCGCGGGCTGGAGGTTCTGATGGGGCGGCGCGGCCGCAAGGCGGTCTTCAACGACGTCTGGGTGTTTGCCGGCGGCAAGGTGGACCGGGCCGACCGGATCGCGTCTCCCGGTACCGACCTCGACCCGGCGGTGGCGCGTCACATCTCGAGCGACCCGTCCCGAGCCAGGCTGTTCGCCATGGCGGCGGTCCGCGAGACCTGGGAGGAAACCGGGCTTGCGCTCGGCACCCCGGGCAGCCCCGGGGTGACCGGCAGCGACAGCTGGGAGGGTTTCGGCTCCCTTGGCCTCGCACCGGACCTTGCCAAGCTCGGCTACGTTGGCCACGCCATCACCCCCGCCTCGCTCGCGGTCCGGTTCAACGCCCGGTTCTTCTGCGTCTGGGCCCATGACCTGCAGGGCGAGCTGGCCGGGTCGGGCGAGCTGGCCGACCTGGACTTCTTCCCGGTGCGCGAGGCGCGCGACCTGCCGCTTGTCGATGTCACCCTGTTCATGCTCGACGAGATGCTGCGCCGCGAGGCCAGCGGCTTCGCGACCCCGACGGTCTACCCGTTCTTCGGCTATCGCAAGAATCGCACCTACCAGCGGTACAGCTGACCGCTACCGTGCCCGGTAGCGGCCTTCCACGGTGAGCGAACCCAGGGCCTCGGCACGTCCGTCCTCGACCAGGTGGATGAGCGTTGCCAGCAGCGACCTGGCCGCGGCGGCATGCAGGTGCGCGGCGACATCCTCGTAGACCAGCGGTACCATCTCGCCGACCGTCCCGATGCCCCGGTCAAGACATGCGAGCACCCGGTCCTCACGCTCGTGGCGGTGGGCGATGAAGGCGCGTACCAGCGTGTGCGGGTTGCGGATCTCCGGTCCGTGCGCCGGGTAGTAGATCTCGTCGTCACGCTCGAGCAACCGGTCGAGGCTGCGCATGTATGCCCCCATGTCACCGTCGGGCGGCGAGACGATGCTGGTTGACCAGCCCATGACATGGTCTCCCGGGAACAGCACCCTTCTCTCGTCCCAGGAAAAGCTCAGGTGGTTCGAGGTGTGACCCGGGGTGTGCACGCAGGTCACCGCCCAGTCGTCGCCCTCGATCCGATCCCCGTCGCCCACCGTGATGTCGGGCACGAAGTCGAAATCACCACCGGCCTCGACCTCTCCGTCGCCCGGACGGCGGCCACCGCCGTGCGGGCCGAACCCCCAGGTCGGCGCCCCGGTCGCCTGCTTGAGCGCGCGCGCCGCGGGAGAATGGTCGCGGTGGGTGTGGGTGACCAGGATGTGGCTCACCGTCTCCCGCCCGAGGCCGGCGAGCAGGGCCTCGACGTGCTCGGGCTGGTCGGGCCCCGGATCGAGCACCGCGACCCTCCCGCTCCCGAGCACGAAGGTGCCGGTCCCGCGAAAGGTGAAGGGCCCCGGATTGTGCGCGGTGATGCGCCGGATCCCCGGCGCCACCAGCTCGAGTTCGCCGTGGCGGACGTCGAAGTCGCGGTTGAGCGGCAGTGGCGTCGTCATGTCTCTTCCCGGGTCGCGGGCCCCACCAGTTCACCGGTTTCGACCAGACCGCGATAGCGCTCGAAGTGCTGCCGGACGAGTTCCGACTCGTCCAGACCGGTGTCGTAGGCGGGCGACAGCACCATGCGGGCATCGGTGACCGCGATCTCGACAATGCCCTTCATGCGGTCGGCATAGTCGGCCCAGGGTCCGAAATCGGCAAGGAGTTCTCCGAACCGGGCGCTGCCACGCGCCGCGTGGCGCGCCTCGCCGCCGACACGGACCGCCTTGCGGCGAAACACGTCGATGAAATTGAGCTCGACGAGGGGATTGGCCTCGATGTTGCGGACGGTTCCCGGTGAACGCAGGTTGGAGAATGCGAGGGTGCGTTCGTCGATGATCACCACCGTTGCCTTGGGCGAGACGGCCGGGCGGCCCTCCGGCGTGACGGTGGCCACGAAGGCGACGGTGTTGTGGCGGATCAGGTGGGCGATTTCAGCAGTGATCATTTCGTCCCTCCCGCACGTGCACGCTTCGGGGCCGGTCCTATGGAAGGCGTGATCGGCTGTCAATGTCATGCCCGTGACGGTTCCTGCTCCGGGCATCGTTCCACTGCATGAGCAGGATGCCGCCAAGGACCATGGCGGCCCCTGCCAGGGTCTCGGTCGTGAGCAGTTCCTGAAACAGCACGATCGCCGCAACGATGCTGGCCACCGGCTGCAGGTTGTTCAGCATCGCGGCCGGTTCGGTCCCGATGCGCTGGATCGAGAAATAGTACAGCGGAATCGACGCGGACTGCAGCGCCACCACCAGTCCCAACGCCCACCAGCCGCTTTCGAGCACGGGCCAGGCGAAGGCATCGAACCTGACGGTAAGCACGCCCAGGACCACCGTCGCCACGCAGGACTGGTAGAAGACGATCTGGAACGGGTGCAGGCCGCGCGCACGGCGACTGACCCAGACGATGTTGATGGCACACGCGAGCCCCGAGGTCAGGCCGAGGGCGACGCCGCGCAGGTCGAGGCGGTCGAGATCGACCCCGAGCATGACCGCCAGACCCGCGAAAGCGGTCAGCATTGCCGCCATCTTCACCGCGCCGGGCCGGCGCCGGTCGACGGCGCCGTTCAGCAGTGCAACCAGCGGCGGATAGACGAAGAACAGCAATGCCGCCAGGCTGACCGGAATGTACTTGGTCGCGCCGACATTGCCGAAGGCCATGTGCGAGAACAGGACGCCGGCGAACAGCATCTGCAGCAGGAAACCGCGCGGCAGGCGCAGCGAAACCCCGGCCAGCCGGCACAGCAGTGCCATGACCACAACCGAGAACGCGGCCCGGCACAGACCGACGGTGAGCGGCGTGGTACCGCCATCGAAGGCGAGCCGGCCGAAAGCGACCGCAAGGCCCAGTCCGACCGAGCAGAGGACCGCAAAGAGGACACCGCTCGCCCACTGGCTGGGAGATCTGTCGACTACTCGACCGGACACGTGGTTCTCGCCCCGCTCCGGCGCAGGTTCGACCGGGATGTGGGTATTGGCACTCAGATGTCGAGTGCGGCGAACGGGTTGTATCCCTCGCGGTCCTCGACTTCAAGCACCCACAGGTCGGGATCACGGGAGAGATGGCGGTCCAGAAGGGCGTCGGCCTCCTCCTCCGGCACCGGTGTTTCGCCGCTTGCGGCGAGCCAGACCGCCCGGCCGGTCTCGCCCCATGCCTGCGCCAGCACGGTACACCCGTGTTCCAGCCGGTTGACCTTGACCAGGATCGCCCCTGCATCCGGGTCGCCGCGGTGGACCACCGTGACCGGAATTGCCCGGTGCGCACACAGCCGCAGCCCGGCTTGGACCAGCACGTCGGACTTCAGACGCATGGAGCCCGCACTCCCGGCCCCGGAAAAAAGAGGGCCCCGGAGCCGGTTGGCTCCGGGGCAATTGGAACAGGGAGGCTTAACGTGTGGGAGATGCCGGACCTGAGGATCGCCTTCACGGGCGGGGCAGCCCGGGATAGGCGCTGAGAGGCTGTAGTCGAACCCTGACACTCATGCTGTCCAGCACTCGCAACTCAGAAACTAGGCAGCCGCCGGCGGCGGTGCAATGTACATTCCGGCAGGTCGGCCATGCGTCTGCTGCATGGCTGGCGGTCCTGTACGCCGTATTTCTGCATCGTGCGGCCTAGAAACTGGTCCCGGCGACTTCCTGCAGCAGAAAGTCGCGCAGCACCGCAATCCGCTTCGAATTCCGCAGTTCTTCCGGATAGACGAAGTAGGCCGGTACCCGGGGGCCCTCGAGATCAGGCAGCAGCCTGACCAGGCCGGGATCCCCGTCGGTCATGTAGTCCGGAAGCAGCGCAATGCCGACCCCGCCCTGCACCGCGCCCAGGATCGCGCAGTAGTTGTCGATGTTGACCACCGTGCGCGGGCGCGCATGCACCCCACCCGCCACCACGTCGCGCAGCCAGTTGACCCTGGCAAACGGTGGATGGGTCGTGTCCCCGTAAACGATGATCCGGTGTGAACGCAGATCCTCGATCGTGCCGGGCGTTCCGAACTGCGACAGGTAGGACGTTGCGGCGTACAGATGCAACCGCATGGTCCTGAGGTGCCGCTGGATCAGGTCCGGCTGTCGCGGCGGCACAAATCGGATCGCCACGTCAGCCTGGCGCATTGAAAGATCAAGCTCGTGATCACTGATCAGCATGCTGACCGTGATCTCCGGGTAGAGCTCGATGAACTTGCCGATCCTGCTGGCCAGCCACACCGACCCGAAATCGACCGTGGTCGTGAGCCGAAGCGGACCCTTCGGACGCTCGCGACCCTCGCCGATCAGCGCCTCCGTGGTCGCCAGCTTTGCGAACACGTCACGGGCTGTCGCGTACAACATCTCGCCCTGCTCGGTCAGGATCAGTCCGCGTGCGTGCCGGTGGAACAGGGCGGCATTGACGCTTTCCTCAAGGTGGCTCACCTGCCGGCTGACCGCGGACTGGCTCAGGTTCAGGACCTCACCGGCATGGGTGAAACTGCCCGCCTCAGCCACCGCGTGAAAGACGCGAAGTTTGTCCCAGTCCATCGTTCCGATCCGCAGAATCCGCCGGATCCGCCCGCTCCCCGCGGGCTCGATTCCGGTCACATCGCACCACGCCGGTTGACCCGCCGGGCACCATTGCTGTCGCTTGTACCCTAGGATGTAGGAGAAGCCTGCGGCGAAACAAGATGCTGCGCGCCAGCAATCACATCCGTGTCATCGAGCGCGCCGAGATACCGGTCCGCCTCCAGCGCCGCCATGCAGCCGAGACCGGCAGCGGTGACTGCCTGGCGGTAGACCTTGTCCACACAGTCTCCGGCGGCAAACACGCCGGGAACCGTCGTGCACACGCTTCCCGGCGCAACCGAGATGTACCCGTCCGAATCAAGTTCGAGCTGGCCGGCGAAGAGCTCGGTTGCCGGCACGTGTCCGATCGCGATGAACACGCCCTCGGTCGCAAGGTCCCGGCATTCGCCGGACTGCACGTCGCGCAGCCGCACCGCCTCGACCCCTGCCATGGGTCCTTCGCCTCCGAGGATCTCGTCGATGACGCTGTTCCATTCCACCGAGATCCTGGCGTTGCGAAACAGCCGTTCCTGCATGATGTGCTCGGCCCGCAACCGGTCGCGCCGGTGGATCAGCGTGACGCTCTCGGCGATGTTGGCGAGATAGAGCGCTTCCTCCACCGCCGTGTTGCCGCCGCCGACAACGACGACCGGACGGTTGCGGAAGAAGAAACCGTCGCAGGTTGCGCAGGCCGACACGCCGCGGCCGCTGAAGCGCTGTTCGCTGTCGAGCCCGAGCCAGCGGGCCTCGGCGCCGGTGGCAATGATGAGCGCGTCGGTCGTCCACTGCGCACCCGAGTCGCTCTGCAGCAGGTACGGCCGCCGGCCGAGATCGACCGAGGTGATGATGTCGTCGACAATGCGGGTCCCGACGGCCTTCGCCTGGGCCTGCATCTGCTCCATGAGCCAAGGGCCCTGCACCACGTCGGCGAATCCGGGATAGTTCTCGACGTCCGTGGTGATGGTCATCTGGCCGCCCGGCCGAAGCCCGCGGATCAGCAGCGGGCCGAGGTTTGCGCGCGCCGCGTAGATTGCCGCGGTCAGTCCGGCCGCGCCCGATCCGATGATCACCAGCCTTTCATGGTCGCGTGACATCTCCATCCATTCCGCTTCCTGGTGGTTCCGCCCCGCGTGGTGTGCGCCTGCCCGGCGCAACATTCAACCCGAAACCGCGGGACACCGTGCCGGCGGCTGCGCCCATCGACAGATCGGCGGCCCTCAAGTAGGTTTTGCCGCCTTCCAACGGCAGTGGAGTTGACCGGCCGTGCGCCAGATGATCCTCGTCGCCTTCCTGCAGGCGCAGAACTGCACGAACTTCGCCGCATCGTGGCGGCACCCGCAGTCGCGCACCGACTCGACAACGCCGGAGTTCTACCGCGACATCGCCCGGATCCTCGAGGAGGGCAGGTTCCACATCGGGTTCTTTGACGACCGGCTGGCAATGCCCGACATGTACGGCGGCAACCACGAGCACGCGGTCGAAGGCGGGATCCGCTGCGTGAAGATGGACCCGGTCACCGTGCTCATGACCATGGGCATGTGCACGGAACGTCTCGGGCTGGGATCGACCTACTCCACCACCTACTACGAACCGTTCCATGTCGCCCGGGTATTCCAGACCCTCGACCTCATGAGCAATGGCCGCGCGGCCTGGAACATCGTCACCTCGCTGAATGACGGCGAGGCGATGAACATGGGCCGCGTCGAGGTCATCGAGCACGATGCCCGCTACGACCGGGCCGACGAGTTCATGGAGATCGTGCTCGGCCACTGGAACGCCTGGGAAGCGGACGCGATCCTGAATGACAAGGCCGGCAACCGGTTCGCGGATCCGAAGAAGGTGCACCGGCTCGACTACGAGGGCCGATACTTTCGGTCACGGGGTCCGTTTACGGTTCCCCGCTCGCCGCAGGGCCACCCGGTGCTGATCCAGGCCGGCCAGAGCGGGCGCGGCCAGAGGTTTGCGGCCCGCTGGGCCGAGGTGGTGTTCGTCGCCTATCCGACGATCGAGATCGCGCGCACGGAATACGCGAGCCTCAAGCGGCAGATCTCCGAACACGGCCGGGACCCGGACCGGGTGAGCGTTTGCGCGCTGACCCACATCGTCGTTGCCGAGACCCGGGCCGAGGCCGAGGACCGGCGTGCACTGATCGATCGCCTGCCGACCGATCTCGACCAGCTGTCGCTCCTCGCCGAAGCGCTGAACTTCGACTTTGCAACCCGCGGCCTCGACGAGCCGCTCACCGATGCCGACCTCGCGGGCATGCAGGGAATCCAGGGCATCCGCGACCGGGTGGTGGAGGCGAGCGGCAAGCGCAACCCGACCCCGCGGGAGTTCATGCATTTCAGCGGCCGCGGTCTGCTGCACAATCCGTGGGTCGGCAGCGGAGCGGATGTCGCGGACATCATGGAGGAGTGGTTCGTGACCGGTGCCTGCGACGGTTTCGTGATCGCGGCCTCGCACGTTCCAGGCGCCTATGCCGACTTCGTGAAATACGTGGTGCCGGAGCTGCAGCGCCGCGGCCTGCACCGGACCGAGTACGCCGGGGCGACGCTGCGGGAGAATCTGGGTCTCGAGCCGCCGACCCCGGGCCTGTGGCACCTGCCGATGCCCGACGGCGGCCACGGCTGACGGGAGAACGACAATGCCCCGCGTCCTGCCTGAACGACTTGCCACCATCTCCGATACGCTGCTTCGCGGTGCCGGGGTTCCGGCCGAGGAAGCGGCCATCGTCACCCGCCACGTCATCGACGCCAACCTGGCGGGTCACGACAGTCACGGCATCATCCAGATCCCGACCTATATCGAGCGGGTGGAGAAGGGGCACATCGTGCCCGGGGCACCCTGGAAGATCGTGCAGGAATCCGCGGCGACAACAGTGGTGGACGGCCATTGGGGTTTCGGATACGTGGTCAACGAACGGGCCATGCTGCACACCATCGAGAAGGCGGAGACCGCCAACGTGGCCGCGGCGACGGTGTTTCGCCAGGGCCATATCGGCCGGCTGGCCAGCTACCCGATCATGGCCGCGAAACGCGGGATGATCGCGCTGATCACCGCCGATTCCGGCCGCGGTCCCAAGCATGTCGCGCCGTTCGGCGGGCGCGAGAAGCGGCTCGGCACCAACCCGATCGCCATCGCCATGCCATCCGACCTCGACGGTCCGTTCTTCGTCGACATGGCGACCTCGGCGGTCGCGGCGGGCAAGATCAAGCTGGCAATCGCGCGCGGCCAGCAGATCCCGCAGGGCTGGATCATCGACAGTGAAGGCCGGGCGACCACCGACCCGATGGACTTCGAGAGCGGCGGTCCGCTGCTCACGCTGGGGGGAACCGAGGGCTACAAGGGCTACGGGCTTTCGGCGATGATCGAGGTGTTCTCCGGGATCCTGACCGGGCTCGGCCACGGTGTTGAGCCGACCGGGCGGCACAACGACGGCTGCTTCATGGCGGTCTTCAAGGTCTCCGCCTTCCGCGACCTCGCAACCTTTCGCGCCGAGGTGACGGAGTTCGCCCGTTACCTCAAGCAAACGCAACCGGCCGAAGGATTCGAGGAGGTGTTCTATCCGGGAGAGATCGAACACCGGAACGCGGAAGTCCGCGCCCGCGAGGGCGTCGAGGTCGAGGATGCGACCTGGAACGCGCTGAAGGCGCTGGCGGACCGGTTCGGGCTCGCCGATACCCTCGCGCTCTGAATCCGGCTACAGGCCGAAGATCGAGGACAGGCCGAGACGGCCGGCCTGGGCCGCCATCGCGGCATCGTCCGGCATGCTGATCTGCGATGATGCCGCCCGCAGAACCGCCGGCAACAGGTCGACGTCGCCTACCGAATTGAGGAACAGGTCGGCCCGCGCGAGCACGTAGCAGACCGCGCGCTGGATGTCTTCTTCCGCTTCCACCGGCTCGTACCACGTGTTCCGGCTCCTGGTCGCACCGGCAGCCCAGGGGCCCCGGGCCAGCGCCTTGATGGTCTGGACCGCGACACCGCGCTCGCGGCAGACCGCCAATGTCCGCTCGAAGTCGGCGGCATAGGTGGCATGGTGAGCCGCCACCCAGTTGTACGGCATGAGCACGGAGTCGAACGCGAACAGGTCGAGTGCCCGGCGGTGGGTGGCCGCCACCGTCCAGCCGTGCCCGGTGATGCCGATGAACCGTGCCAGGCCGGCTTCGCGCGCCTCCAGCGCGGCGCGCAGCGCCCCGTCGTCGCCCAGGGCACGGTCGAGTTCGTCGGGATGGTACAGGCCGTGCAGCTGGATCAGGTCGACCCGGTCGGTCCGCAACCGGTCAAGCGAGCGCGCAATGCTGTCGCGGGCCTCCGCGTAGCCGCGATCCCGGGTCTTGGTAGCCAGGAAGAACTCGTCCCGGTGCTGCCGCATCCACGGGCCGATGCGCAGTTCGGCGTCACCGTAGGCGGCCGCGGTATCGATGTGGTTGATGCCGTATTCCAGCAGCAGGTCCAGTACCCGGTCCGCGGTCGCCTGGTCCACCTCGCGGAGTGCCGCGGCGCCAAAGATCACCGCCGAACTCATGTGTCCGGTGCTCCCGAACGGTCTCTTCTCGATCGCCATGCGTCCTCTCCCCGTGCCGGGTCACCGTTTTTCGAAATCGATGCGTTCATCGACAGGCAGGCCGGCCAGCCGCCGGCGCAGGCAGTCGATCGCAAGCTCGACGGCTCCGAGACGGACCCATTCCCGCCCTCCGAGCAGCCGGGCCTCGCGCGTCACCGTGCCGCCCGCATCCGAGATGCCGATCACAACGGTCCCGCCAAGCTCGATCCGGTCCTCACCTTCGTCAACCGCGACCAGGGTTGCAAGCGCATGGGTCGTGCCGACCTGCCGGCGCAGTGCGCAGGCGATCGCGGACGCGGCCGAACTGTCCGGGCTGCCCGGGACCGCGGCCAGGCCGGCCGCCGCGGCAAGTTGCCCCAGATCCCTCGAGACCACGCCGGCACGGTGGGGGTCAACGGCGTCCTTCCCCGGCAGGAACCTGGCTGCGATGGCGCCAGAAGTCAGCATCTCCGCGGTGGCGAGCGTGCACCCGTCCCGGGCCAGCAACGCCGAGACCACCCCTTCGAGCGTGTCGTCATCCTCCGCGACGACATGGGTTCCGAGCCGGGAGCGGACCTCGGCCTCGACCGGGGCCAGAAGGCGCTCGAGTTCCGCCTCGCTGTCGGCGCGGACCGACAGCTTGGTCTCGAGCTGCGGGTAGTGGGCCTGGAACCCGAGCTTGACCGTGCCGGCGGGTGCAAGCGACTCAACGCCGCCGAGCATGTGATCGGCCCGGGATTCGCCGATCCCGAAGGAATGGAACCGCTTCATCCGGGTCGCGACCCGGTGCCCGCTGCGGCTCAGCAACCGGGGGATGACCTGTTCCTCCATCATGCGCCGCATCTCGCGCGGCACGCCGGGAGTGAAGATGAACGGGGTTCCGTCAATCTCGAGCGCAAAGCCGCAGGCGGTGCCGATCGGGTTGTCGATGAACTCGGCCGTCGAAGGGAGCAGTGCCTGCTTGCGGTTGTTCGGCGGCATCACCCGGCCGCGGCGCTCGTAGAACGCCTCCATCCTCGCGAGCCAGTCCGCGTGCAGCACCAGTTCGACGCCCGCGGCCTCCGCCGCCATCTCCTGCGACAGGTCGTCGACCGTCGGTCCCAGCCCGCCGTTGACGATCACCGCGTCGGCGCGCGCGGCCGCGCGCCGGAATGCCTCGCGCAGGCTTTCGCGGTCGTCCCCGACCGAGGTTCCCCAGCAGACCGTGAGACCGACCTCGCCCAGGCGCCGCGCCATGTGGCTGTGGTTGGTGTTGACCGTCTTGCCGCTCAGGATCTCGTCGCCGGTGCAGAGGATTTCGATACGCATGAAGAGGTCCCTGGTGACTGCCCCGCCTCCCGGGACCGCGCCGCTCTATACCACGACGCACCCACCCGGTCCCATCTCGCGCACCGCGTCGGCTGGCCCGGCGAAGCGGAAAGACAGCCAGATCACCTCACCAGGGATTTGCACGCCAGGCGCCTCGGTGCAGGCGAGACCCGGCACCTCAATCGGCTTTGGCGCAAATTAGGCCCAGTCTGAGCGTCCGGAGGTTAGGCAACGCGCAGCGACCCAGCAATGCCGACCAGCATCTCCTTCGCATCTCTGGCGAACAGGGTTACAGGTGCATCTGTAGGCAGGCAACGACAGGCGCAAAGAAAAATTGCGTCAGCCATATGACGATAATGAAACAAGAACCTGGCGAGGGGCAATGGGATCGCTTGTTTGCCCGGAATGGGCCTGTAGTGTACTGCTCAAACCTCAGAATCTGGCTTCACCGAGTTCGAGAAACGGGTCATCCGACTTCAACCACTCCTCGACGCACTTTGTGACTTCGGGGACGAGATCGAGCTTCCGAAGGGCGCATTCCCACACGATTGCCACCCTCCACCCACCCGACAAGAGCTCGTGCTGGACGAATTGGTCCCGCTTTACGTTAGCAATGAACTTTCTTTTCCAGAATCCGGGTCGTGTGAGAGGCGTGGTGGCATACCGGCAACCTTCGTGTCGGTGCCAGAAACAGCCCAAGAAAAAACCTCCGGGCGGAGGGTTAAGTGTTGTCAGGCCGGGCGACCCATATCGAGCCCATCAAGGGCACCCGACGACGAATATTTCGCACGAGCATGCGCTCGTGTCAATATCATGCTCGCTGAATCGCGAGCTTCGTGGGAACCCCTCCCGAGTGAAGTCCACGAGCACGTCAACGTGACCAGTGTCGCGACGCGACCCGTCTCGGGAAATCGCAAGAGGACTGGCGGCACCGGCGGCTGCAGAACGTGTACGACGAGGACAACCCCAGGCTTTCAGGAATCTCTTGACGCTCGTTCTCGACCGCAGCAGCGTCGAGCGGGCTCATTCCTCTCGGGGAGGAATAGGCAGAATCTCCAGCAGGTTTGTGCCCAGAACGCGGTCCATCTCCGACTCGCTCATGAAGTCGCAGTAACGGCGCACGTAGTCCAGGCTCTGCTTGTAGGTGCAGAACCGTTCCACGTTGGGCATGTCCGAGCCCCAGACCAGCGTCCCTGCGCCGTAGAGCCGGTGCAGGCCTTGAACCAGGACCTGCAGTTCGGGATAGGGATAGTCGTACCGACCGCCCCAGGTTATTGGGTAACAGACCTCAAGCCAGACGTTGTCCCGGCGGTAGATGGCGTCGACCGGCTCCGGAAAATCCCATTGGCCATCGCTGGAGAAGAACTGCAGGGGCGGCGTCATGACACACACCCATCGAATTCCCGGATAGCGGTCTACCAGGTTTCCAAAGCGAGCCATCACCTTCACATAGCTTGGCCGGTCGTAGTCGGGGATGGCCGAGAACTCTATGAAGACCGGACGCCCGGTTTCCTCGACCAGCGACCAGAAACAGTCGAACCGTTCGTCGTCCATCCAGACGTCGAAGCCGTAGCGGCTGAACTGTTCGACGGAGTAGTACAGGCCCTTCAGGTCCAGCTTGTGGATCGCGCGGTTTGCTTCCGTCATCCAGTAGT
>JAJEAR010000064.1 GCA_022822665.1 Alphaproteobacteria bacterium
TCGCACCACTGCTCGATGAACTCAATGCCACCGAAACCATCTACCCGGGCACCGATCTCAGGATGGTCTACACGAGCTCCGCCACCGTCGAGAACCCGAAATCTGCGTCATCGCAAATTGGATGAGCTCAGGAAGTCTGAATTTGCTGAGCGGTCCGTACTATTATAGCCGCGATCAGCGGGTTGACCCAGGCCTCTTGTGGGAGAGGCTGGGGTTTGGGTTGTCCGTATCGATTTGGTCCGATATGGAGGATAAAGCGAGTTGGCTGTGGAGGCGATGCGGAGAGCCAACGCCACTTGGCCGAACAGCCCTGTGCCTGCCAGGCCGACAACAGTGAGAGCATGGTCCTGCTATCGCTGTCCTCACGAGCGATGTAACCGAATGGGGCTCCCGCGGTCTCAGTATGCGAGTTGGACATCGCCTGGGTCCGCCTGACCCTGGACACTCCGTGCTGGACCCACCCGCCCTGTGTCAATCGCTCTGGCCCGCTCATGGCAAGCGCGGGTAGACTGGCATTCCGCTCGCCTGAAACCACCTGAGGACCCGTCATGCGAAACCCACTGCGACAACGTCTCGACTCGGGCTCCGTCTGCGCCGGCATCCTGACCGCCATGCCCAGCGTCACCATGGCGCAGACCCTTTCGCGCATGGGCTTTGACTGGATGTTCATAGACATGGAGCACGGCCCGATCGACATCGAGTCGTGTCACCACATGATCGCAGCGACCGCCGGCACCGAGTGCGCGCCCGTGGTCCGGGTCATGGAGCCCCGGATCAGCTACACCAAGCCCGTCCTCGACTCCGGGGCCATGGGACTGGTCTTCCCCATGATCAATACCCGCGAGGCGGCCGAGGATGCTGTCCGCGCCGTTCGCTATCCCCCCGAAGGCGAGCGCGGCTGGGGGCCGTTCTACGCTCCCATGCGGTGGGGGAACGGCGATGCCATGGAGTACTACCGGGCATCTGGCGACATCGTGATCATTGCCCTCATCGAACACGCGGAAGCTGTCGCCAACATCCAGGAGATTCTCGAGGTCCCGGGTATCGACGTTTTCCTGATCGCGCCCATGGACCTCGCCGCGAGCATGGGTCATGTCGGCAACCGCGACCACCCCGACGTTCAGGCGAGCATCTCGGTGGCGGAAGACGCAATCCGTACGGCGGGCCGGAAAATGGGAGGCCTGTGCCTGTCCGCGGAGGAGGGAAACGAGAAGATCGCAAGGGGTTACAACGTGGTCCTGATGGGTTTCGACCTGTTGCTGCTCCAGATCGGCGCCCAGTCCATGCTGGACGGCCTGAAGCGCTGATCCGGCACGGCGCCACGTCCTCCCGGCCCGCCCGCGTCGGTCCGGCCCAGGCCGGCGTCGCTCACCGAGGGGTCAGGCGCGCTGCATCCCGCTGATCATGTCCCGGACACCGGCGGAAGCTCATCCGCCGGTGTGGCTCATGTGACGGGAAACCGAAGGGCCTCGACGCCGTCTGTCGATCACGAAATCATGGCCCTTGGGCTTGCGCGCGATCGCCTCGTCGATCGCCTCCATCACCGCCTCATCGCTTTCCGAGCGTCTCAGGGGAGTACGCAGGTCGGCGGCATCCTCCTGCCCGAGGCACATGTAGAGTGTCCCGGTACAGGTCAGGCGTACCCGGTTGCAGCTCTCGCAGAAGTTGTGCGTAAGCGGCGTGATGAAACCGAGCCGCCGGCCGGTTTCCTCCACCCTGACATACCGTGCGGGCCCGCCGGTCTTGTAGTCGATGTCGGTCAGGGTAAACCGCTTTTCGAGCTCGGCGCGGACCATTGAGACCGGCAGGTACTGGTCGATCCGCATCTCCCCGCCGATATCACCCATCGGCATGACCTCGATGATGGTCATGTCCCAGGAACGATCGCCCGCCCACTGCAGCATGTCGCCCAGCTCGTGGTCGTTCACACCGCGCAGGGCGACCACGTTGAGCTTGATTTCGAGACCGGCAGCGGCCGCCGCATCCAGGCCGCGCATAACCTGTTCGAGCCGGCCCCACCGCGTGATCCTGTGAAATTTCTCCGCATCCAGGGTATCGATCGACACGTTCACCCGGCGAACGCCGCAGTCGCGAAGCTCGTCTGCGAACCTGTGCAGCTGGCTGCCATTGGTGGTGACCGTCAGTTCCTCCAGCTGGCCGGAGTCGAGATGGCGGGACAGCCCCCGGAACAGGCTCATAACGTTCTTGCGGACCAGCGGCTCACCGCCGGTCAGCCTGAGCTTCTTCACGCCCAGCCTGATGAAGACACTGCACAGCCGATCCAGTTCCTCCAGCGACAGCACGTCACGCTTGGGAAGAAAGGTCATGTCTTCCGACATGCAGTAAACGCACCGGAAGTCGCAGCGGTCGGTCACCGACACACGCAGGTAGGTGATATGGCGTCCGAACGGGTCAATCATGCGGGTCATCCTGGAAAGCGTTGTGCACGTCCGTATATAGCGCTCTGCCACTATACCGACGCGGCCGGGGAGCGGCAAGGGCAGGTGCGGTGTGAGACAGCCGCCACGCGGGGCATGGAGACTGGCAACCCGTCCGTGCAACCGCCAGGCACCGAAACCCCGGTCTTGACGGCGGCATGCAGCCCCCGCGGCGATCGGGCATGACCGCTCCCGCCCTTTCAATCTTCGAACCCGGCCCGGTGTTTGCCCGGCGTGTCCCCGGGTGTTTCCCGACGGGGTGGCCCGGACACTGTCGGAGGGGAAGCTCCAGGGGGTTGAAGCAGGCAGATATGGCGCCCTGCACGGTGGTCCGCGACGAGCAAACGATCTCCGCCGTGAAAACGCGCAGAGCAACAGTGAAGTGCCCGATGCTGCTGATGGACGGTGCGTACGTTGAAAGGGTGATCCCTCCGGAGCGTGTTATGATTGCCGGCGGTTTCGGGACTGGATGGTGCTCCCGCAATGGACAGCGCAGCCGAGGAGGAGGTGCTTGGCCGGCTGGGCTGCGTGACCGCACGGCTGTTCGGGGTGCTGTCCGGATTTATCCCGTCCGAGTCCCTTTCGTTCGGACGTGGCACGGTTCTGGCAGCCCGGTGGAACCACCGCCGTTCCCTGGACGTGGACCTGTTCTGCGAGCCGGCGGCCTATGACGCACTGGGCCCGGCCGGCCGGGCACGGCTCGAAGCCGCGATCAAGACGATCCCGGGCTGCGCGGAAGAGCCTACCTGGTGCGATTCCATCGCGACCTACGCCGAGATCGACGGCCTGGAGGCGACCCTGTTGCCCAGGACCGTCGGTATCGGCTCTGTCTGCACCACCAGGCTGGCCGGTACCCGGCTCGTACTGCAGTCGAACGCCCAGATCCTGTACGCCAAGATTTCGAGGCGGATGTATGCCGGCGGCGAGATTGCCGCGCGCGATGCTTATGACCTTGTGTGCGCGCAACACTTCGATCCATCGGCGCTTCAGTTCGCTCTTGCCTGCGTCGATCCCTGGGAGATCCATGTCGTTCGGGAGATCATTCGCATGATGCCAGCGGAACGACTGATCGATGACAGCGTCAAACCGCTCATCGATCCCTGTTTCCGGTGGACCGCAGCGGAGTTGAGGGGCGCCGTACTGGAGGCACTTGATCTCTGCCCCAGGCCCATCCGGACACGGCGCCACCGCAGAGCGATGGCGGCTTCGAGAAGCCGGGACAATGAGGCGCCGGGACGGCCATCCCGACCAGGTGGACCTGCGCGCTGCGGATTCATTCGCGGAACATACGCGCCTTTGCAGCCATCTCTTTCCGGAGCCTCTGCCGGAGGCGGAGGCCATCGCGCGCCGGATCGCGCGCAAGCACTGCGCTGGCATGTCCGGGCCGCATCCCACAGGTGACGACATTCTCGCGGCTCTGTCCCGCCCGCCGGACACGGACTGCGGTGACAGCGGGGCGGTCTCGTGGATGCTCTCGACCATCCATCCACATGAATGCGCGGTTCTCGTGACGTGTTGCGGGGTGCGGGTCGAGGACCTTGCTCACCACGTGCGGACCCGGGGCCAGAAGCGACCGGCGATCCTACGCTTCCTCAACCAGTTCGCCATTTGAGGCGCTGAAAAGCCCACACCACCCGGCACCGGCGTAGCGTGCGAGGCGTGGCAGCACTGACGTGCCAGCAGCACTTCGCGCGAGGTGCGGCAGCACGGACATGGCAGCGGCGCGTCGAGACCCGGCAATCTGGATCGTGTCCCACCAGATGGTGGCGGAAGGTAAAGGGCTGCAGCGACTTCGGCGGGCTCGTCACGACGGATCCGTCGGATCGCCCAAGAGCAAGGGCGGCAGCCGCGTTCAGTCGTTCAAACCGTTCCGGAGCAGGCACCTTGACGGGGATTCCGGTCCCGTGAAGGACAAGCGCTACGATCTCCCGGTACAGGAGAAAGTCGAGGAACCGCAGCGGTCGGGCGTCGCCTTCCAGAGTGGGAGGATGCACGGGCCGATCCCGAGGCGGGCCGCGCATGGGGGCGAGCACGTCCACGACGAACCTTTCCACGCTCCCGCTCCGGATCGCGTACCGAAGGGTCCGGCTTGGATCAAAGGGCGATTGGACGGCCTCGAATGCGGGATCAACGCTATTCAGAACCGACAGGAGGTCCGGCTCGATCCGGTCTTCCACTGCGATCGAGATGGCGGGAAACTGGCCAATATCCACGTCACCCGTGCGCGCGGCCGCACCCGGTGCCCTGAAACCGAGCATGGGCAGGTAGCACTGAAAGGCGAGGGACCCGACGACCACGGCCCGGCGCCGGCATCGGCCAGGGCGGCCAGCACGTTGCCGCTGAGGCCATCGGGAGCGGGCATTCCTCCAGCGCGCAGGGCCCGAACCATGCCAATCCGGTCCTTCCGGGCCTCGGCGCGTTCCACCCGTGCCTCGATCCTGCGACGGATTTCAGGCGTGTCAGGACCGAAATACCTCGCCGGTGGACGATGCCCGTTCCGCGTTGCGGGATGCCAGTACCAGTACTCCCGCCCCTTAACGACGCGCTTGTGCGGCGTTCCTCCCGCATCCATGATTTCCCGGAAACTGCCCGTCCAGGCCCGGTCGGCCAGTTCCGCGTAAACCGTCTGCATGGCGACCGGCAGGCGTTGACAGGTCCGCAAGGAAGTACTCCTTCTCGTTGTAAACACTTTCTGATTTTGTTCACAACAAGCCCACAAGAGGTCAAGCTACGGACCTCACAGTTGACACCGGCCTGTGTCGGAACGGATGCTCGCAGCATTTACGGTTGACCCTGTCTTCGTCCGCGTTGCCAGACCATTCGCCCCGGGTGTTTCGGCACCGACTGCTTCCAGGACGAAGTACATGATTTCGAACGCGTGATGACGGTCCGCGCCCGACATTGAACCAGGCCACCACTCTTGTCCCGGCCTGTCGCATTCGCATTTCCACGACCCCGAAACCGTCTCCCGCGGGAGAAAGCGTCATGACCATGTCCGGCGAACTGCGGCGTCGACCGCGCCAGATCGAGGCCACCGATAGTGAGTGGCAACAACTCGGTGAGCAGGCCGCTGCTGCGGGACTGACCGTGTCCGACCTCATCATGCAATCCATGCTGACGCCACCCGACCCACCGCTCCAGGGGCTGCCGCCCGCCGTGCAGTGGCGCATGGCCCGGGAGTTGGCGTTGCTGGTCAGGATCGAGGAACTCCGACTGCGCGCCCGCGGAGACATCACGGTCTGGAACGCCATCGTCGCCGAGGTCACCGCCGACCTCGACATCGAGGCGGCTCTCGGATGAACACCTCCGTGAAACGACTTGAGATATCGGCAACCGCCGCGGAATGGGCGCGCATTGCCGAACGGGCCGGCACCGTTCCAATCGAGCAGTTCGTTCTTGCCTGCGCCGTCGCGGACCAGTCGTCCGAAGACGGGGCTCACCGTCTGGCGCTCTCGCCGGTCGAGCAGCGTCAGCTTGCCCGGCGCGTCGAGCGAGTCGCGCAGGCGCATGACGTGCTGTTCGCGCGCCTCCCCGGCACCGATCTCCGCCTGTACGAAGCGCTGGACGTCATCTGCCGCGCGGCATGCCGGGAGCGATGAATCCCGTGCTGGTCACCCGTACCATCGAGTTCTCGGACTACCAGTGGGCCCTGGTCTGCCGGCAGGCGGAACACCGGGGCCAGTCCGTCGAGGAATACGTGATCGGGCGCGCGCTCACATCCCGTCCGTACCCGGACGAGGGATCGCACCCCCTGGTGCTGTCCCCGGTCGAACAGGCGGCATTGTTTCAGAGCATTGCCAGAATCGACGAGACGGCACTCGCCGGGTTCGAGACCGCCGAACCCTGGGTGTTTGCGCTCACGTCCCGGATCAGCTTCCTTTTCGAGGCCACCATGCTGCAGATGCTCCGCGCCGGCGCGCATCGCGAACTCTCCCTCCTGCTCGCCGACAGCCTGGGCAAGGGCCGCGCGAGCCGAATTCTGCGCGAATTCCGCGCCCGGGCCCGGGAGCGAAACTGGCTCGATCAACCACGGGGCAGGTAGCAGCGGCGATCCTTCAACCACTTCACGCCGCAAACACCCATGTCGCCAGCGCGTGACCGACCAGGACCAGCACAAGTGCGGCCATGGCGGCGAGTCCCCCGACGACGATATCACGGAACCCAGCCGGCAGTTGCTGTTCGCCCGCGCACTGCTCCGGGCTGTGCCGTGCGATTTCCGCAGCCTTCGCACTTTCTGCCGGGGCCGTCTCACTGCCGGCCATCATGCGCAGGTCGATCAAGTCACCGCAGGCTCCGGTTGCGGTATTGACCCAGGTCCCTGCCGTCTTGCCCTCGAGCAGGACGTGCAGCGCGCCACCGCGACAGGGTACGCGCCAGAAGCGCCCGATCCGCCCGCCCTCGCCCGGTAACTGCCGACAGACGTCCGTGACCGTGGCAGTGAAAGTGCCCTCGCCGTCCACCCCGCACTTCACGGACGCATCCTCCGCCCAAGCCTGTGACCCTGCTTCGGGGCGCTCAGTCGCTCGACGTCACCGGCCAGATCCCGGCGAACGGGTTTTGTGGCTGCCTGCGCAACAGGCACCTGCCGGAACCCGTTGGCCATCCGAATGTCCGGACCTGGCATGGAACTCCGTGCCCGGTCCCGTACCGCCTGGCACGCCATCCGCCATGCGAACCGCGCTGCCGGAGTCGTGCCCGGACCGGGTCGGCAATTGATGAGCTCTTTCGCGAGCGCACGGATTTCGCGTCGGCCCACGTCAGATCCCGCGCGCCGTACAAGGTTTGCACGCACGCGGATCAGGACCGCGGTGAGATGCCGGACCTCTGACACGCTCGGCCGCTTGCCGGGCTCGAGGTGGCGCAGGATCAGCGTGACGGCATCCTGCCATCCGGATCGGAGCCCGTTTTCGACAACGCGGATGGCAACGGCCCGCGCCGGTGGCGTCAGGTCGAGCCCGCCAGGACCAAACAGATCACGCAACCATTCGCCCTGACCGGGTCCAGCAGCGCCGGAGAAGGGTGATCGTGTCGGTACCAGATCAACCGGTTCTTTCTCCGCCACCGGCTGGACCCTCGTGGCGAACGCGGAAACGATCCCGCTTCCGCCGTCGTCAGCAACCCGGCTTCCGTCTGCAGGCGGCTCCTGGTCCTGATCGTCGCGGAACAGTGTCCGGTGCAATCCGCGATGGCCGTCGCGACGCCCCTCGAGCATGTCGACCAGGTCGGGAAACAGCCGCGCCACGCGGTGGCGGAACCCAGGCCGGTCAGGACCGTCCGGCCCGGTCATGTCCGCCTGGTGCCCGTGCACGGGAGATCCCGGAACACGCCTTCGCGCCTGCGTGCGTCCAGCCGCCACGTCCTCCCGGTCGGCAGTGTGGAGCGCTTCCCGGCGCGCCCTCGAAACATCGTCGATGCGCAGGACCGGGATACCGGCTTCCGCAAGCCTCTGGAAGATCTGCCCGGCCCCCTTGGCGACACACTCCCGCGCCCCTGCCATCAGCATCAGGCGACCGACCTTCAGCGCATCCGCTGCCCGAACCAGTTCAAGCAGGCTCCCCGGCGCTACCCGGGTGGCACCGTCGAGAACGACAATGCAGCCCTCAAGGTCCTGAAGCGTCGTCCCGGAGCCTGCGGATCGCGCGAGGAACGCGTCAACCGATCGGACCGGGACGCCCGATTCAAGCGTTGCTGCCGCGACCGCCTCGCGCCCGGGAACCAGCCCGATCACCGGCCGACCGGGCACGAGGTGACGCAGGGTGCGCAGCAATCCCGCCTTCCCTTCCCACGAGCGGATCTGCAGTCCCAGTATACGCTCACGACCCAGCACCAGCGCCTGAAGGGCTCGCCCCTGGTCCGCCGTCAGACCTGATGCCTCGATCCAGGCTCCGACCCTGACCGCCGAGGCAAGCGGCCGGCTCGCCACCATGCCCGCACGGGCAAGTTCCAGCATCCGCGCGCCCGCCGCGTCCTCGCCGGACAGGATCCATGCGCGGGCACCGAAACCACGTGTTCGCTCCACGAGATGACCGTCACCTGCGAGACCCGCGATGACCGCCTCAACGCCATCCGGACTGAACCTTCCGGGCATGCGGCTCAGGACACCGGCGACCAGGTCCCGGTGCCGGAAAACCGGTTCCCGCGCCCCGAGTCCGGCCGCAACCGCGCGGACGACCGCAATGGCCGAAGCCTCGGTCCGGGCCCCGACCGCGGGTGATGGAGAGAAGGCGAGACCATGCTCCCACGCCCGGCGCTTCCAACTTGTCAGCAGGTCCGCGTGGATCGGCTCGTTCTTTGTCCGTCGGGTCGCGAGTGCGGCACGACGCATGGTCCCCGCATTTCGCGACCACCCCCTTTCACCGATCCACTCGAGGATTTCGGACCGGCGGGACGAAAACACCGTCCGGCTCTGCCGCGGCCAGCCCAGGATCTCGAAGGCAGCAAGCCCCCCGCGCTGCACCGGCATGACGACATACCCATCGTGTTCGAGACGACGTGCGAGTTCGTTGCGGTACCACGCACCGATCAGCAGCGCGTGCCGGCGCAGGACCGGCAGCGCAAGGGACGCACCGGACAGGATCCCCGGCACATGGTTGGCGACCACGGCGTGGGTATGCAGCTGTGGGTCAAGGTTGCGGTTCACGTGGTGCCGGAAGGTTGCGGCCACCATGCCGGGTGCCGGCACAAGGCGGGTTCTGCGCGCTCCCTTCAGCCGGGCCGCGACAAACAGCAGTCGTTCCTCCACGCGGAACAGGGTTGCGCGGACAGCCTTGTCATGGTTGCGCACGACACGCGGATCGTCACGGAGCAATGCAGAAAGTGACACCGTCTTGGGCGCGGAGAAGGTGATGTCGACCCCGGGCGGGCCGTCATTGGGATTGGCCGGATCCTGCAGGATGGCCGCGAACGGTTCCGGATCGACGTGCGATCCGAGATTCAGGGTTTCGCAACCGCGACCGTACCAGCGGCTCGCATGGTAGTGGACGGAGTCGTCGGCCCGGCACAGCCCGTCGCGCGCATAGTACGCGACGCTCGAACTGGCCGAACCCAGGGTCGTGACAGTCGCAACCACGGGACTTTACCGGGATGGGGAAAGGGATCTGGTCCAGGTTCGAAAATGCTTGCAACGTCCAAGAATATGCCCCGGCGCCACGCGCCGCACCTGCAACAATGAGCGACCCTACACCACGCCGTGCCGGGTGGCCATCACCCGGTCTATCGGCAATCGACACGAGGCGCTACCGCACCCGACCCGTCCCGCAGCGCTGCCGGCAGGCCGGAGCGATCCGTGTCCTCTTCCATCAGCTTCACGGTACATGCAGGCACGGACCCCGGAGAGCCTTGTTTCTGAATTGCGCAGACCGCTCGCGCATACCGGACACCCCGGTAGACCCCGACCTGAACGACGGCGCCGGGTGCAACGGGGCTCGCACCTGGTCACGACGCTCGTCTCACAGTTCGCGGCCGGGAACCGCCGGCTCCTGCAACACGGTCAAATCGAGATGGGCAACGGGAACCTGCTGCCGGTGGACTGGTTCAACTGGCCCGGCGCCGATCGGGGAGAGCCAAGGCGCCAGGCAGGAATCTTCGCCCATCTGCCGGAACTCCCATTTCTCCGACGAGATCGAAGCGATCGCCAGCGGCTTGTGCCGTCGCATGATCACGGCGGCACCCTCGGGCGACTCAGCACGACTATCACCTGGAAGATCGAGGTGGACCGCAGCTGCGCGCTTTCCGGTCAGTTTCCGGGCGCACCCTCCGGCTCCCGCAGGTTCGGGCGGAGAATGTACTCGCAAATAACGGAGAGTTGGCCCCTGATTTCAGCCTGGCCCGCTTCCAGGGCCCGCATGCGTTCGTCCATGCCGTCAAAACGCTTCTCGATCCGTCCTCCCAGCCCACGGATATCCGCCCGCAGCCACAGGAACAGCCCGATGATGATGACAGGGGTCAACCAGACAGAGATGTCGCCGATGGTTTCCATGCCTGACGACTAGCACGTCCGGGCGACGTTCGCGACCATCGGCGTTGAACCCTGATCGGCGAGCTACCGGTCGGTGCGGCTTGATATGGCCAATGCCGGGCCGCATTTCATGACCGGCAGGCTTCAGGAGCGGCCTGGCGTTGCTGATCAGTGTCGCGCGGCGCCGAACAGCACTCCGCGAAGCGGTTCGGCAGTACCCGATCGGGGCCCCGATGGGCGCGCCGACCGGGTGAGGACACACCTGTCCCGCAGCTCCGTCGAACAGCGCGCGGACTGTCTGTACAGTGAGCGGTCAGGCCGGTGGTGGAATGGCGGCGAGCCGTGCGTGGGCCTCGAGGATCAGAGGTGTGTGGACCCGCACCCGGATCCGGCCCGCATGCGTGGAGATCTGAGCGAGTGGCTGCCGGAGGATACGGAGGCATACGTGTCCTTCGTTGACGAAATCTACCGGAACGATGCCTATCACTCGCTGTCAATCGAGGGCTACCGCGTCACGCCGGAGCTGATCGACCGGGTGTGCGCGGGCGACTGGAACCCGGACAATCAAGAAGCCGACCGGCAAAGCCGCGATGCGCTGGCCGCGCGTGGTTACTGGCAGGCGTTCCGGCTCGTCCGGGCAGCAGTCAGGGAGATCCTTGAAGGTAATCAAGCCGGTGCTCTGGTCCGTATGGCTCACCGCGACTGGTATCGCGAGCTGTTTCAGTCTTGTGTCGCCGCCGGCCTGGTCGAGACTTCCACCCTGGCGGGCTATCGCAACGATGCCGTGTTTCTGAGGGGCTCGCGGCATGTGCCGCCGCGCCGGGAGGCGGTGCGCGACGCCATGCCGGCCCTGTTCGATCTGCTGGAATCCGAAACCGAACCGTCCGTTCGCGCCGTACTCGGGCACTGGCTGTTCGGCTACGTCCATCCTTACCCGGACGGCAACGGGCGCATCGCTCGCTTTGTCATGAACGTGATGCTGGCATCCGGCGGCTATCCGTGGACGGTCATCCGCATCGAGGATCGCGATGTCTACCTGGCGGCGCTTGAACGCGCCAGTATCGACCGGGATATCGGGCCGTTCGCGCAGTTTGTGGCGGACCGGGTTGCACGGTCGTCGGAACGTGCAGCGTGAATGCACACGTGGGTCGACCGGCCGGCAGAGGGTGCACGGCGCCGGAATGCCGAACTGCAGCTGGAACAACAGGGACTGGCGGCCTGCAAGTCCGGCAGTTGTCCCGGTCCGCCATCAGTCGCCGGTCACACGGTGACCGCGTCCGAGGGACTGCACTTCGCAAGCGGAAACCGGTTACCGGGCAGCATGGCTCCGGGCGGCAGTGAGCCTCACACGACCACACTCACAGAAGCGGCCGACCGATGCGAACCCGCGCATCGAAATCAACCGCACGGCGCCATGCCGGGGAAAGACCGGGCCACCGGAGCGATACCCGGGCGAACACCCTGTTGAACTGCGGCAAGAAGCCGACAGCTGCCAGCACGTACACGACCCGCCTCCCGTGCGGATGGCGGACTGCACCTACACCGGGGCCGGGCCCTTTTCGCAGGGCTCCTGTTCATCCGGTTCCGGTCCGGAACGCACCGTTACCGACCTGCCCCGGATGCCGAGCATGACCGTGCGCCGGGCCTCGTCGAGCGGCAGACCGAACACCGAGGTGCACCCTGCTTCCCAGAGCGCGCCGGACAGCACTGTCGGATCGATCCTGTCTGCCGCACCGGTGTCGCCGGAACCTGCGGCACTTTCGACGACCACGACCCGCCTCGCGCTGACATGCGCCCGGCGCATCAGCCCTGCAAACTCGGCGGCACCCATCCGGTCCGCCAGACCAAGGCAGAGCACCACGTCAAACTCCCCGAGCGCCTCGAGATCGAGCGCGAGCACGTCAGCCTCGAGGCAGGTCATCCGGTCCGGAGCTATGTCCCGGCAGGCACGTGACAGCCGGCCGACCACCTCGGGGGCACGATCCACCGCCACGACCGTTGCGCCCTGCAATCCGAATTCCACCGCGAGGCCGCTCGCTCCGGCGGCGAGATCGAGGACCCGCAGGCTGCGCGCCGGCGTCCGGCAGGCATCGAGCACCGCCTGGAGGATCGGCAAGTCCCCGTCCAGCCCGGATCCCGGCACAGTGGAGGGCCGGTACTCGCGATCCGGACCGGGTTCCGTGTCCGGCGGCCGGCAGATATCCAGCCAGTGGTCCAGGTCGCGGCCAAGATAGTCCGAGAGCGAGGCGATCCTGTCACGGTAGAGCTCGTGCATGACCGGTCCCAGTGACGACCGCATCGGCGTGCCGTAGCCCTCGTGAACCGGCGCACTCAGTTCCTGGTCGGCAAGGCCATCGAACGGCCCGGGATCGATTCCTATGTGAGCCGCAACCCGGCCCAGAACCACCCGTGGCTCGGTCTTGAGCGCCTCGAAGGTTTCCACCAGCACGCTTTCAGCCGGAAACACCGACCTCCACGTGCGCAGGGTTCGTTCGTGATCGCCGCGCAGGATCGAACCTTGGGACTGCACGACATCGATGAACCACTGGTCCGACGCCTCGTCACTGGTCATGTCCGAGATCTTCAGGTTGTGCAGCGCCCCGGACCAGGCCCGCTCCACCGGATTCCGCATCAGGTAGATCACCCGGGCATCCGGGAAGTTCCGGTACACGTCCTCCACCCTGCGCGTGTCGAGCGTGGCGTATGCAGGCGTGATGTCGCCCGCAATGGTACCGGCCCGCGCTCCGTGGAACAGGCCGCGGTACCACTCGATGCCACGCCCGTAGTGCCAGTCCCAGTAGTGGATTTCCTTGCCGCCGGGGAAGCTGACACCGGGATGCCGCTCCAGATGGCTGAAGAGCCAGGTTGTCCCGCTCTTCTGACCCCCGATTCCGATGAAGCCAGGCCCCCGGGCACCTGGAACGGCAGGAATCACCGGGTCCCGGGGCGACCTGCCCGCAAGTTTCCGCAGACCGCGCAACATCCAGCTGCTCTCCCCAGGCTGTCGATTGCTCAGGCCGCCGGTCACGAGCTCCCGACCCGGTCTCCGGTTTCCTCGATCCCGCGCACCCGTGGGGTCAGGCACAGATCGACGATCCCGGTCATGTGCAATCCAGGTTCGGGCAGCACCTGGAACATCAGCCCGTCGATGATCCGGTGCAGGAATCGGCGTTCGCCGTACACCACTCCGGAACACCCGGCATTGACGAAGTAGGTGCCGGCCAGCAGGTTGCAATCGAATTCCCATACCACCTCGGTCACCCTGCCCGGAACCCCGGTCCGTTCCACATCGACCAGATGAGCTGTCGAGGCGCTCGCAATCTCCACGCCGGTGAGCGTCTTGATCAGTGTTCCCGCCCCGACATCCTCGCAACGGTCGGTAAAGGAGATGAGGTACCGGATCCGGTATCGACGGCCGCGTCGCAGGAGGTTGACCGGCCTGTCGGTCTCGTCCGTCAATGCAAGCTTGAAGATCTCGGCACCGTCCGGCAGGTAGTCGACCCGGCTCTCGGGCACCATGTCGGGGTCGTAGTCGGGCACACGCTGATGCGCCTCCTCCTCGGGCGTCACACCGCGCTTCGGCGGAATCGGTCCGTCGCGACGGAGTGCGTCACGGACCTCGTCAGCGAGTTCCGCAGGCGCATAGATGTAGCTGTGGTAGGCGGTAACGACCGACTTGGCATCGCCCTCGCAGATCTTCTCTCCCCGGTCGAGCATGACGGCCCGGTCGCAGACCTCGATGATCTGGCGACCGGAATGCGAGACCAGCAGGACCGTGGCCCCGGCCGCCTGCATCCGTTCCATGCGCGAAATGCACTTGCGCTGGAACGCCTCGTCACCGACCACAAGGGCTTCGTCGATGATCAGGATCTCGGGCTCGGTTACCGTGGCGGCCGCAAAGGCCAGCCGGACCATCATCCCCGACGAGTAGGTCTTGACGGGCTGGTCGATGTAACTGCCGATCGCCGCGAAATCGGCGATCTTCTCGAACAGTTCATCGACCGAGGACCGGGGCAGGTCGCGGATGGCACCGTTGATGTAGACATTCTCCCGACCGGTGAACTGGGGGTCGAAGCCGCTGCCGAGTTCCAGCAGGGCGGAAACCTGCCCGTTGACCTGCATCGATCCGGTCGTCGGTCTCGTGGTCCCGACAATGATCTGCAGCAGCGTTGACTTGCCGGATCCGTTCCGGCCCATGATCCCCACCGCCTCGCCGCGCATCACGTCGAGGTCGATGCCCTGCACCGCCCAGGTGGAGAACGCCGCCCGGCTGCGCCCGTCAAGCTTCTCGAGCAGCCTGTGCCCCGGGCTCACAAAGCTGTCATAGCGCTTGCCGATTCCGCGCAGACTGATAACGGGCGATGTCTGGGTGGTCATTTCGGTCACAGCAGGTCACCGAATTCGTGCCGGCTCTTGCGAAACACCGTCCAACCGGCCCAGGCCACGATGAGCGCCACCACGATGTACAGCCCCACGAGTTCGAGGTCCGGCATCCTTCCCCAGAAGATCAGGTCGCGCTGCGCCTCGACAATGACCGTCAGCGGATTGAGATAGAGGACCGCCCGCCATTTCTCGGGCAAGGCCGAGAGAGGATACAGGATCGGGCTCAGGAACAGCATGGCCGTGGTGATCACGGTCGTGGTGTGGGTTATGTCGCGGAAATAGAGCCCCAGAGCCGCCAGCCCCCAGGCAACTCCGATCATCAGCAGGATCACCGGCAGGAAGAAGACCGGAGCCAGCAGCACGGTCCAGTGGATGGCAAAGCCGGTCAGCACCAGGAACGCGAGCAGGATCAGGAACCCAATTCCGAGATGAAACAACGCGACGCACACCCGGACCAGCGGCAGGATCTCGAGCGGGAACACGACCTTCTGGACGAAGTTCGGAGAATTGGTGATCACCCTGGGGGTGGTATTCACCACCTCGGACACGAACCCGTGCACGATCAGCCCGGAGAACAGGATCGGCGCGAATCCGAGTCCTTCGGCATCATGGGTGATCGGCCATCGCACCTGCATGACCGTCGAGAACACGAAGCCGTAGACCATCAACAGGATGATCGGCGAGATCACGATCCACAACATGCCCATGATCGAGCCGCGGTACATGCCGACAATCTCCCGCCAGACCAGCTGGAAGAGGAGATCGTGGTGTCGGAATACCATGCGAGCCACGTCAACCATGTGCTTCCATCGATCTCCCAATCATCGGGCCCCGGGCTCGGCCCTGCACTTCCACTATACCTTTTGAACTGCCGCGTCACCCGGAGTGCGCAGCCGGTGCGGCATCTGGAACACGGTCTGGTCCGGTGACCTGTACGGCCACGGAACCTGTGCGAGGCAAGGAACAATGACCGTGGGCTCGACGGCTTTGCCGGACACCGATTGTGATGCATCCGCGATTACCCGCATCCACACCGTCCGGGATACTGGACACCACGAACGGCCAGTCGGTGGGCCCGCAATTCAGTGCGTGTGCGCACAACGTTCGTGGAGAGCCAAAGGCACCGGACCGACGCCACGCGACGGATCAAACGGGGACGCCGGACGCTGGTCGAGGCCGACACGGCCGCTCGAATGACCGTTGCGGGCAATCACCTGAACGTCGGTCTACAGGTCGACCGCCCGTATCCGGGCGCCCTTGACCACCCAGGCAAGGTCGGCGAGCACCTGCTGGCGTCGGGCCGCGTGTTCGGCCGGCCAGTGCCCGGCGGGAAACAGCAGGGGGCGCAACGCAACCATGTTGTTGCCCGCTATCGAGAGAGTGGCGGTCATCGAACCCGGGTTGACCCGGTACCAGTAAAGCGCATCGGGCACCACCTCGATCCGGCCACCGCAGAGCACGATGCGAAGCAGGTATTCCCAGTCCTCGTACCCACGCTCCGGCTCCTCGAGAATTTGCCCGAAGGTCTCGAAGGTCCGGCGCGGGTAGAACGCGTTCGCATCGCCAAGACAGTTGTGAATGCTCCCGATCGACACGTCGTCACCCGAAAACGGCCTGATCGCCAGCGGCGGCGCGGCTTCCGTCAGCACTGCATCGTCCGCGAACACCTCGCAGAAGCACGACACCGCGTCCGCTCCGGTTCGCTGTGCGGCCGCAAGCAGGGTTTCAATCTCCCGTGGCCGGGCCACATTGTCATCGTCGACGAAAAGGATGTAGTCGCCACGGGCTGCGGCGAGCGCCTGATTGCGGTTGCGTCCGAGAGAATGGTGCTCCTGGCGCAGCACCCGGAACTCCCCGACCGGCGGCTGCCGCTCGACTTCGTCGAGGAATGCGAGCGCTTCATCCTCCGTACTGCCGTCATCACACAGCAGGACCTCGATCCGCTCCCAGGTCTGGCGCCGTATGCTCTCGAGTGCGGCAGACAGGTACCGGGTACGGTTGAACATGGTCATGCAGACGCTGACCAGGGGTTGTCCGGTCGCGGTGGCGGGTGCGGAGAGCGGAACGCTGTCACCCTCCCGGCTTTGGGCAAACACCGTCGACACCCCGGTCCCGCCGGCCGAGCCGATCACGTTCCCGACTCCGCTTGCTAGAACCAGCGCGAGCGTCCTGTGATCACGGGTGTAGACGGGAATACCGGACGCACGCATCCGGCGACGCAATGCCGGGTGTTCCTGCACCACGATCCTGGCGCCGGACACCACCGCGAGCTCAAGCATGATGCCGGCGTCCGACCCGACAGCAGGGACGATGACGACGCCAGCAGCGGCAAGATTCGGGGCGGGGTTACCTTCGATGAACCAGTCGAAGCTGACGTCGACACGTAGCCCGCCCAGCGCGCGAAACACCTCTTCCACCTGCGCTGCTGTATGCGGCTGCCCCCATTGCAGGAATTCGATCCGCGAGAGTTCGTGCCCACCCGCGAGTGCAAGCGCCAACCCGCGGGCAGCAACACCGACGTCCTCCGCACCAGGATAACCGGTGAGTACCAGGTAGTCCGGCGCCGGTCCGTCCGCGACCGTGCTGTCGTCCCGATCCCAGACCGGCACCAGTTCCGCCCGATCCGGGTCAAGATCCTCAAGCTGGTGCGGTGAGACAACAAGGATGCGGTCGGCGAGTTCGAAACAGCGTTCCTCGCGATGGAATGCTGCAACATCCTCGAGTGACGGGTAAACGGACCGGTCGGCCATCAGCTCGCGTCGCGCACCGAGATGCAGCAGACTGAAAGCCGTTGCCCGATGGCGCAATCCGAGCCGTTTTGCCTGCAGTGGATAGAAACCGACACCGAAGGCACCGGGCACTACCACGTCGGTACATGGGCGGTGCGTCAGGAACCGGTCGAGGTGCAGACTGAGGCCGAGTCCGATCCGCGGAGCGGTCTCGACCTCGACCGAGACCGGAACCTCGACTACCGCGGCACCGTGCCTGGCGGCAACCGTACAGGCTTCCTCGGCGGGAAACACGATGTCCGGTGCCGAATCCGTCCGGCACAGGCAGTAGGTCACGGCGTGGCCGGCGGCCGACAGGCGGCCACCCAACCGCATCAGGAGGCGTGACGCCATGACCGTCAGGACATCTCCGCCAACCAGGGGCAGGCAGAAGCTACGGCGCACCGTCAGGGTCCACGGAAGCGGAGGCCACCTCTTCGCCGCGGTCCGAAGCCGTGCGCCGAGTCCAGTCGACGGTCTCGCGCTCTTCGATCGAGTAGGGCGCAGCCCGGGCCTCATTGTCACAGACGAACTCGGCATCCCTGCTGACGACCACCACCGAACCGCGAGACTGCGCCTCGGCGCACATGGCCGCGGCCACAGACTCGATCGTGTTGTATCGAGCGAGCAGGTCGGGCTTCACGCCTCCGTCCACCCTGAACGCGAAACACCGAGGATCGACGGCATGTGGGAACAGGTACCGCGATCGGCTGGCCGTCGAACGGAACCCGTCGCACAGCACCGACTTCTGGGTGATCGCACCGCCTGCGACCGCAACACCGTCGGCAGCCGCAAGCGCAATCAGCTCGGACACCGCGTCGGCATGCGCGGGCCGGCAGGCGTGATCGATGACCACGACAACGTCGGGCCGGGTGCGCTCGAGCAAGGCCAGGAGTTCGCCAAGGGCTCCGTTCGCACCTGGCTCGACGATGTGAAGGCGGCCGGTCATGGGCTCGCTGTCGGCTGATGACGAGTCCCCGGGCATTCCCAGCACCATGATCTCGAGTGCCTGTTCGTTACCCCGCAACGCCGACATCATCCACGGAGCAAGCGGAGCCCCGGTCTCGTTGAAGACACACACCACAACCCGATCATCCCGGACGGGCAGCGGTTCCACTCCCAGTCCCGGACCCTCGGCAAGCCCGGCAGCCCCAGTGGTCACCCGCCACCCGAACTGCCCGAGGACATCGTCAAGGCGCAGGGCCGCAAACACTGCGGCTGGACCCGCGGGTGTCGACGGGACCGCTTTCCTGTGAACCAGGACGCGCGGGACATGGCAGATCCGGGACATTTCGGCGCCCTGGACCCAGTCGACGTGCTGGCGCACCAGGTCGGCGGGGTTCCTGCATGGCCGCACCCCCGCGCGCTCCGCGATCCGGCGCGAAACCATTGCGAGGCCATCCAGTCTCAGGGCCATGAAGGGCACGTGCGCAACCGGTGGCCCGGCGAAGGTCGGCCCGAATTGGATACCCCACTGATCAATGCGATCGAAATCCGAGTAGGCGACATCGCGATCCGGCGCCACGACTGCAAGCACAGCCGCAATGGCGTCGGGCTCGTAAAGGTCCGTCGGCCGCAACCAGGCGAGCCACTCCCATTCCTGTTCCTCGCCCAGGGCAACCTCCAGAGCACTCCGGGTCGCCACTTGCCGAATCCGGATCCGCGGATCGCCGACCTCCTCGTCGGCGCCGGGGAAGTTGGCACTATCGTCGACGCACACAATGAGGCGCCAGTCGGTCCACGCCTGCTGGCGCAGCGTCTCGATCATGGCCGGCAGGTGAGCGCTCGTGGCGGCGTCCCCGGGGCTGGTCAGCAGCATCACCCTGCCGGCCGAGCCGGGAGCATCCACGGGCTCGGCTCGCTGGTGCATCGCCCATGCGCTGTAGAGTGGACTGTACGGCGCTTCCCGGGGCACAGGTCGCGGGATCCGGCCAGGCTCCCGGGCCTCATCAGCCTCAGTGACAGTGCCGGGTTCAGGGGTCTCGTCGGCCTGCACGCGAGAGTTGTCACCATCCGGCGGGTGCTCGTCGCGAATGCGGCGGCGAAGCAGGTGTTCGAGCCACCTGAGGGGCCGCGTGTACCTCCAGCGCCGCGACACCAAAACTGAGACGATCTGATCAAGCGCATGGAGTTCATCCGGCGGATCCTGGCTGTCTGTCGCCGCACCTCTGGATGACACGAAAGCGAGCGGCCACCGCCAGCTCCTGTAGCCGCGCAGACGGACAAGCAACCTGCGTGCGATTTCAAGACGTTGATCCGGCGAGGCGGTCGGACGTTCCAGAAGGTCGCGCTGACCCGGGGCCAATACCGGGATCAACCTCGAAAGCTGGACGAAGAGGAACTCTCGCGTCGTGGCGAGATTCTGCGCCGTTGAGGCCAGTTCTTCGTGAGATACGGCAAGGTCTCGTTTCGTTGCGTCAAGGTCCCATCTCGTTGTGGCGAGACTGTTTCTGGTCAAAGCAAGTTCGTCCTGTACCGGCGCCAGCAGGGCTGCATCACGCGGCGAAATATCTCTGAATCCGTGATAGGCCATGCGGGCGACGCTTTCCTCGGCGCCCGCAGCGCTGCGGGCTCCCCGTCTTAAGGCCTCTTCCTTGGTTGCGATCATGTCGCACACAGCTTCGAGGTCCCGGGCCGACGTGGCCAGGAGCGGCTGCATGCTGCGAAACGTCGCGGCCATCTCCAGCAGGGAAGGAGAAAACCTGCCGGCTTCGCCTGTCTCGCAAAGCAGTGCGTGGACCCGCGCGGTCCATTCGTCGCTTCCCCCTGCTTCCGATACGTGATGACGCTGGCTGCGATCGATCGCGGAGATCAATTCCCTCACGCGATCCTCCCCCGGTTCCGGCAGGTCGAGCGCGCGCACGAGCCGCGGAAGCACTGCACCGGGATCCGCCAGCAATTCATCGTAATCGACCACGACCCGGACAGAACCATCAAGCTGCGAGACGGCTTCAAGCGTGTGCTGCAACCACAGAAGACGCCCGAGTGCAGGCGGCATGTTCTGGCGGCGGTGCAATGAGCCTGCCACCGCGTCGGGCGCCCGAGTTGCCAGGACAAAGGCGGGTTCGATCCCGGTTTCCCGGAAGATGTCGAGCCACAGGGGGAGTAGCCTCGCCGTCCTGGGATCCTTGAACCCGAACAGGTGCGGCGTTGCCGCACATTCCCGCTCGAGTACCGCTGTCAGTGCTAACCGGTAGGGAAGCACCTCGGGAGATTTCCACCAGTCTTCGGCAACCGGCTCCAGGCCACGGGCGCAGTGCCAGGACCGGTCGAGGACATCATCGAGCAGCGCCTCCTGGGCCGTGACGATGTCGACGTGTTCCCAGTACCCACCCTCGTTGTCCGGGACGGGTTGGGTCATCACCCTGGGCCCGAACGTAACACCGAGGCCGTCAAGCAGCCGGGCAAGCAGCGATGTTCCGCTACGATGCATGCCGACGATGACCACAACCCCTGTCGTCGAACGGTCATTCATGCGCGGTACATCTCCATTGTCCCTGCTGCTCCCGCCGGACCCGGCCTGTCTCGCTACATGATGGAAAATCCGATAGTCCCGGTCCCGACAGGCCATGCCCGGGTTCTGTATACCACGCCTTCATCGGGCGAAACGCAGACGGTGTTTGTCCTTTCGTGGCCCCGGCCCTGTCGTTATGGTGCGCACCCGTCAGGCGCCGCCCGCAGCGGCGAGAACTCATAGTATTGCAATTGACATCAAGGGAATATGCTGATGTCACAATTCAGATATCCTGCGGACATGCATATTGACGTTTCAGTCGTTACATATAATTCTGAACGACATCTCGATGACTTGATTGATAGTCTTTGCGAGCAGGACATTGGAAGCGAAAACCTGAATGTCAGGTTTGTCGACAATGACAGCACCGACAACACCGTTGCCCGCCTGAAGGACCACGCCTCCAGCCACGGCAAGAGCTTCGGTTGCTTCGAAATCATCGAGAACCCGAGGAATGTCGGGTTCGGGCGCGGGCACAACCGCGCGGTCGAACAGGGGTCGGCGCCCTTCGTCTTCATTCTCAACCCGGATACGCGCCTCTACCCGGATTGCCTCTCGGAACTGCTGGGCCGTGCCATTGGAGAAGAGGAGACGGTCGGGGTCTGGGAGCCGCGCCAGATTCCTTACGAACATCCCAAGCAGTACGATCCCGTCATCATGGAGCCGCCCTGGTGTGCCGGGGCGGCCCTGCTGATCCGCCGAACTGCCTTCGAGGCGGTCAGGGGCTTTGACCGGCATATCTTCATATACTGCGAGGATGTCGATCTGAGCTGGCGGCTGAAACGCGACGGCTGGAAGCTGCGCTACGTCCCGTCGGCCTGTGTCCGGCACGATACCTACGACGCACCAAACCAGGTCAAGCCGGCCCAGTTCATCTACAGCATTCTCGGAAACCAGTTCCTGCGCGCCCGGTTCGGCTCCGCGCGGGAAATGGCGGCGGGATGGTTCATGTTCCTGGCTGTCCTGTTCGGCCCGAAGTACTTTTCGGGTCAGCGCAAGGGCTTGCTCCGAATATTGCTTACCTATGGCTATCGTTTTCTTCATTTCCTGTCACTTCGACACCGGACGCCGGGCATCGAATTCCATGGATGGGACTATGCCCCGGTCCGCGACGGTGCCTTCCACGAAGTCGTCCCCTACCAGGACATCGACAGTCCGCCCCTTGTCTCGGTACTGGTGCGCACGATCGGGCGAAAGGCACAGGTGCGGCGCGCACTGCAATCGATCGCAAACCAGACCTGGCGCAACATCGAGGTTATCGTGGTCGAGGACGGGCCTGCCACCATCGAGGACGTTGTCGGCGACTTCGCGCATGTCTCCCTCACCTATGTGCCTCTCGGTGTGAATCGGGGACGCTGTCACGCGGGCAACGTGGCGATGGAACGGGCGTCGGGCCAGTACTTCTGCTTCCTCGACGAGGATGACGAGCTTTACGCCGACCACATCGAACAACTGTACGTTACCTTGCAGGATAGCTCTGCGCAGGCAGTCTATTCGAACTCCTTCGAGGTGAAGACCGAGTGGGACGACCAGTTCAACATTGTTCGGGAGGGTACGCGAGACATCGTCTACAATGAAGAGTTCTCCTTCGTCGAGATGTCGCGGCGAAATCTTACACCCATCTGCAACGTCCTGTTTTCCCGCTACCTTTATGAAACATGTGGCGGCCTCGATCCGCAACTGGACAATCTGGAAGACTGGGAACTTTGGCTTCGCTTCATCGCCGAAGGAGGCCATTTCGCGCGGCTTCCCAAGACCACGGCACTCTATCGGCTCAACATGCACCCTAAGTCCGAGCTTGATCGCAGGAATGAGTTGCACAGCTACTACGACCTGGTTCGCATGAAACACCGTGAAACACCGATCACCCTGACGATCGGGAACCTGGCTTCGGATGCCGACGCGCTACACAGAAGCCACGTAGAAATGCTTGGCATCGCGCCAGAGGAACTCCGCGCCCTGAAGAAACTGTCGGCCCGGCTCCGGTTCGTGCGCTTCTGCGTCAATATCATGCGACAGACCCTCATGCGGATGGTCTTCAAGTCGCGGGTCCGGTAGGCCGTCTGCCGTCGAGGAGACGGTTTCTTCCAGGGACGGCTCGTGTCGAGCCGCGAATCGCGGCCGGACCTTTCACGGACCGAACCGCAGTCGATCTCCCGTTCCCCGGGACAGACATGCACCCCTGTTCCAGTCCGGACTCCGTAAGCCGCCACCGCCTGCGGCCCGACGGAGACGGATCCTCGACGTCATCCCGAACGCCGGTTCACCTGGGGGAGATGGTTTCCGGGTCCTTCGCGTTCTTTCTGTTCCGAAGAAGTACTTCCCGAGCCAACGACCACCGGACCGTGGCGCTGTCATGGTGCCGATCGTGAGGACCCGCACGTCGCTCGTACAGCTGTGGGAAGTGGAGCCGTATCTGGGGAGACCGCTTGGCCGGGCTTTCAGGGCCATTCGCCTCCTGGACACCGGCTTCGCAACCAGTCGCGAGAACATTGCCGGATCACAGGGGCATGCCGGCACGCCGGTGGCACGCAACAATTGCTGCTCTTGTCCAGATGAGTCACATTGATCAGGCGTATCCGCCTGCCTATGGTTCCGCCCCTTTTGCCGGGCAGCCGCTCAGGCTCCCGCCCTGCCGGATCGAACAGCACGAATGCGCCGCCGTCGAAACGTGGTTTCAACACCGGACAGCCCGCACCATGCCAGGCAAGCCAGATCGCTCACCCCGGAACCCGCTGTTCTCCTGCGGCCCCTGCGCCAAACGGCCGGGCTGGAATCCTTCTGTCCTTGGTGACGCGGTCCTTGGCCGATACCACCGGTCATCGCCGGCACGGACCCGACTTCAGGAGGTCATCGAACGGAGCAGGGCCCTGCTTGAGCTCCCTGACGACTGGCGGCTCGGTATCGTCCCCGGTTCGGACACCGGAGCCTTCGAAATGGCGATGTGGTCGCTGCTCGGCGCTCGCGGCGTCGACGTGCTCGCCTGGGAGAGTTTCGGCAAGGGGTGGGTCACCGACATCACCGCCCAGCTCCGGCTTGACGATATCCGTGTTCTCGAGGCCGACTACGGTGCACTGCCTGATCTTTCGCGCGTCGACTGCGACCGCGACGTGGTCTTCACCTGGAACGGCACCACCTCCGGGGTACGGGTCCCTGACGGGTCTTGGATTGCTGAGGACAGGGCGGGCCTCACGCTGTGCGATGCCACCAGCGCCGTGCTTGCCCAGGACATCCCCTGGTCACGCATCGATGCCGCAACCTTCTCCTGGCAGAAGGTGCTCGGGGGAGAGGCGGCCCATGGCATGCTGGTGCTGTCTCCCCGCGCCGTCGAGAGACTGGAATCCCGCACGCCGACCTGGCCGATGCCGAAGCTCTTCCGGCTTGTCACGAAGGGTCGGCTGAACGAGGGCATATTCCGCGGCGACACCATCAACACCCCGTCCCTGCTCTGCGTCGAGGACGTGCTCGACGCCCTGCGCTGGGCCGAGGGGCTCGGCGGACTGACCGCGCTCAGGGCACGCGCCGACGCCAACCTGGCCGCGGTCGAACGCTGGGTGGGCCGCTCTGCGTGGGCCCGGTTCCTTGCAAGCGACCCCGCAATCCGATCCAACACGTCGATTTGCCTCAAGATCGCCAAGGAGCGCTGCGCGCACCTGTCCAAGGAACAAAAGGCTGGCCTTCCCCGGCGCATGGCCGACCTGCTTGACAGGGAGCGTGTCGCCCATGACATCAACGCCTACCGTGACGCGCCGCCGGGACTGCGCCTTTGGGGCGGCGCCACCGTCGAGACCGCGGACATGGAAGCGGTTCTGCCCTGGCTCGACTGGTCCTTTGCGACCCTGGTGGATGCACAATAGCCGGCACGCTGGAGCGGCACATGCCTCGGGTCCTGATCGCCGACAGCCTCAGTGAGACCGCCACACTGATCTTCCGCCACCGCGGGGTCGATGTCGACCGCAAGGTCGATGTGGGTCCCGCCGAGCTTGCAGACTGCATCGGGAACTACGACGGGCTCGCGGTACGCTCGAGGACGCATGTGACCTCCGAAGTCCTGCGCGCGGCGACCGTTCTCAGGGTCATCGGGCGAGCCGGAGTGGGCGTGGATACCATCGACGTTCCGGCAGCCACTGCGGCGGGCGTGGTTGTCATGAACACACCGTTCGGAAATGCGGTCACCACCGCCGAACACGCCATTGCCATGATGTGCACGCTGGCGCGCAACATCCCGGAGGCCGACGCGTCGACCCGGGCCGGCAAGTGGGAGAAGTCCCGCTTTGTCGGCATGGAACTCACCGGCAAGAAGCTCGGGATCATCGGCTGCGGGAACATCGGTTCAATCGTGGCGGATCGCGCCCGGGGCCTGAAGATGCGGGTTCTCGCCCATGACCCGTTCCTCACCGATGAACGGGCGGTCGCCCTGGGGGTACGCAAGGTTCCGCTCGACACACTGTACGCCGAAGCAGACGTGATCACGCTGCACACCCCGTTGTCCGATGCAACGCGCAACCTGATCGACGCAGAGGCGATCGGGCGCATGAAGCCCGGGGTCCGTATCGTCAACTGCGCCCGCGGGGGACTGATCGTCGAAACCGATCTTCGCGCCGCGCTTGAGTCCGGCCAGGTAGCGGGCGCGGCCGTCGACGTGTTCTCCGAGGAGCCGGCCCACGACAATCCGCTGTTCGGGGCCCCCAACCTCGTGGCCACGCCCCACCTCGGCGCATCGACCACCGAGGCACAGGAGAAAGTTGCCGAGCAGATTGCCGAACAGATGGCGGACTACCTGCTCACGGGCGCCATCGTGAACGCAGTCAACATGCCCGCGGTCTCCGCCGAGGAGGTTCCGGTACTGCGGCCCTACATGGAACTCGCCGAACAGCTCGGGAGTTTTGCGGGCCAGATGGCAGCGGATGCAATCCGGTCGGTCAGCCTCGAATTCGAGGGGCTGGCGGTGACGGTCAATTCCGCGCCGGTGCTGTCGGCGGCACTTGCCGGCCTGCTTCGCCCGCAGGTCAACAGCGTCAACATGGTCAGCGCGCCCAGGATCGCCCAGTCCCGGGGAATCGCTGTCACCACGGTACGCCACGACCGGCCGTGCCACTACCAGACCCTGCTCAGGCTCACCGTCGAGGACGCATCGCGAACCCGCACCCTGGCGGGGACCCTGTTTGCCGGCGACCGTCCGCGGCTGATCGACATCCAGGGCATAACCATGGAAGCCGAGTTCGCGCCAAACATGCTTTACGTGCGCAACTACGACAGGCCCGGTCTCATCGGCGGGCTCGGCACCGCGCTCGGCGATGCAGGCCTCAACATCGCATCCCTGCAACTCGGCCGGCGCGAGAGCGGCGGCGAGGCGATCGTTCTCGTCGCAATCGACGGTGCCATTGACGACGAGGTCCTGAACACGGTCCGCGCACTGCCCCTCGTGGTGCGCGCGGACCGGCTGCGGTTCTGAGCAGGCCCTATACCATGGCCACCGGGCGGACCGGGCAACCGGTCGCACCCTTGAGCTTCACCGGCAGCATCACCAGGCAGAACTCATGGAGTCCCTGACGGCACAGTTCGTCCAGTACCAGGTTCTCTACGAGGTGCACGCCGGCCTCGGCCAGGCAATGCTGGTGCACCGGCATCATGATCTCGGGATGGCAGGTGCCCGGCAGCACTTCCACCGCCATGTTGTCGGCGCCGATCGTCACCACGTCGCAGCTTGTCAGCCATTGGGCCGCCTCGAGATCGAGCCCTGGTTCGCCAGCGAGGTACCGGGCATTGTCGGTCATGAAGAACCGGCCCCAGCCGGTATTGACGAACACTGCATCGCCACGGGCAGGCGCCACACCCGCAGCGTCGCAGGCGCGCTTGAGGTCATCGACGCCTACCGGGCGCCCTGCCTCGAGATGCGCGCCATCGTCGAGACCCGAAACGTCGAGACAGATCCCGCGGGTGATGATAGGGGGAATGTTCTCCACGCCGAGATCGATCAGGCCCCAGTCGCCGACACTCTCGTCGATGCTGTGTCCGCCGTAGAGGTGTTCACCGATCGAGAAATGCCCGAGCGAATCGATATGGGTGCCCACATGGGTGGTCATCTCGATGCGTTCGAGATTGGCCCCGACATTGTTTGTGGCCCCCATCTGCGCGCGGATCTTCATGCTGTTTCGGGCCGTAGCCGAGGAGGAGATGATGTAGGGGGTCTGGTTCGGCGCCATGTACGGCGCGCCCATCTCGATGACGTGGGACAGGTCAACTATCCGTCCCTCCCGAACCTTGGAAAGCGCCGCGAGCGTGGTTGTCGCGTCGAGGAGATGGCCGGCCGCGCCGACCTGGTCACCCGCCCCCCAGCGAGCATGATCGTGAACGCAATTGGTCATGGTCTCCCCCGTCCCTGCGCCGGATGCGCACCATGGCACCCGTGCCCGATCTTACGGTGGGGGCCGGGACCCGTCCAATGCCGCTTCCCGACTTGGTGCCACAGTCCGGCAACGTGACGTTTGCCGGGCATCCGGTGTTCGCGGCAACCGGGGCGCTCCTTGCCTCTCACGGAAGTGGGCCGCATCGAGCTGGTCCACAGCCGGGGTCGTCCCGGGGAACGGGTGATACGCGAGTGCGATCGTGATTCGCCGAAGTCGACAGCAACCTGCGGCCTCGCGTGGGGCTGCCGGTACCGGCAGCCGCGAGCACGAGAGCGACGCGGCGATGCCGCAAATGCCGTTCGAACCATCACCGCACGGTGACAGAATGCAGCGGACATGTGTATATCTGGCCAGTATGAGGGCAACGGCCCTGTCCCGTTTCGACCGGGCTTCGTGCGGTGCGGAGGCTCAGAAGGCCCCTCCATGATCATTGACTCACGATCAGAGCCTGAACCGGCACAACGCGAACTGCACCATTCCTCCCCCGTGGTCGAACTGGAAACGGCGAAAATAAGTCAAGGGTCTGCTCCGGCGGCCTCCGGGTTCTGCCAGGAGGCTTCCGCACAACCGGATTTCGGGTCGAGTACGCAGGCGGAGAACCCGCCTCGCTCCTTAGCGTCGGAACTCAGGCACCCCCAGCCGGAGCCCCGCCTCGATATCTCCGTGGTTACGTTCAATTCAGCCGGCCATGTGGACCGACTGGTGGAGAGCCTGACCCGACAGACCTACGACATGACCCGGGCGCGGATCACCTTCGTGGACAACAGCAGCACCGACAACACCGTCGAGAGGCTCTCGGTGCTCAGATGGGACAAGGTCGGGCTGTTCCATTCCTACGACGTCATGGAGAATGCGACCAACGATGGCTTTGGAAGAGCTCACAACCGCGCGTTGCGTGACGGCCATGCGCCGTTCGCCCTCATTCTCAATCCGGACACCGAGCTCTATCCCGACTGCATCGAGAGACTCGTCGAGGCCGCCGAGAACGACAGTTCAAGTGTCGGCGCATGGGAACCGAGACAGGTGCCCTACGAGCACCCCAAGCAGTACAACCCGGTATCCATGAACTCTCCGTGGTGCTGCGGTGCCGCCTTGTTGCTCCGCCGCGACGCTTTCGCGGCGGTGGAAGGGTTTGACGAACGGATCTTCCTCTACTGTGAGGATGTCGACCTGTGCTGGCGGATCAGGTACGCCGGCTGGACGCTGCGGTATGTTCCGTCGGCATGCATCCGGCACCACACCTACGAGTTCGCAGGCCAGGTCAAGCCCGTGCAGCTGATCCACAGCGTGCTCGGCATGCTCTACATCCGCACCCGTTTCGGCAGTTTCTCGGACATGCTGCGGGGCTACGGTATCTACTTGGCGATCCTGCTTGGCCGCAGGTACTTTCCCGGTCAACGCAAGGATCTCCTGGTCATCGGAACCCGCTACGCCCGGGACTTCCGGCATTTCATGAAAAAGCGCCGGAAGTTCGGAGAGGCCTATTTCAGCGGCCTGAACTTTGCACCGACCCGGCTCGGAGCGTTTCACGTGGTCACGCCGTTTCCGGACCTGGATCAGCATCCGATGGTCTCCGTCCTGGTCCGGACCGTCGGTAGGAAGGCCCAGCTCGAACGGGCGTTGCGAACCATCGCCAACCAAACCTACCGGCCTCTCGAAGCCGTGGTAATCGAGGACGGTCCTTCCACGGTGGAAGACGTCATCGACAGGTTTCCGGGACTGGACATCGTCTACCGCGCACTGGGGGAAACCCGGGGAAGGTGCGTTTCCGGCAACACTGCAATGGAACTCGCATCCGGCTCCTACCTGTGCTTTCTCGACGAGGACGACGAACTGTTTGCCGACCATGTCGAGCAGCTGGTTGCCTGCCTGAAGAACTCCGATGCGCGCGCGGCGTATTCCACGGCTTTCGAGGTCCGTACCGAGTGGGACGACAATCACGAGATCGTCCGGGAAGGCTCGCGGGACGTGGTGTTCAATCGACCCTTCACCTACGTCGAACTGTGCCACCGCAACATCATGCCGATCTGCTGCGTCCTGTTCGAGCGCACTCTGTTCGAAGAGTGCGGCGGGATGGATCCGGCACTGGAAAACCAGGAAGACTGGGACCTGTGGGTGCGGTACGCAGCTCATGCGGGACCATTCGCGCATATCGAGAAGACCACGGCGCTCTACCGTGTTCCGATGGTTCACCAGCAGGTAGGCGCCAGGCAGGAATCCCTGGAGCGGTACTACGCGATTGCCAGGGAAAAGCACCGGGAACTGGACGTATCCCTGAATGCCGGACAGATCGGGAGCGAATACGAGCAGCTGGTCGAGGAATACGCCGACACCCTGGGTGTGTCGGCGGGGTCCCTGCTCGTCCTGCGTAGCCGTGCACTGCACGTTCGGATATTCCGCTGGTTCGTGCGGACGGTTCTGCGGCTGGGCCTGAAGGTACTCGGCAACCACACGACACGGTGAGCGGCACGGGCCTTACCTGCCCCTGTGTGTGAGGCTCCACACTGTCGACGGAGAGCCTGTTCATGGGCGCAGGGCCTGCACGAAGTTGCCCGGATCGATGTCATGATCGACAGATCATTTCCGCCTGGCTCTCCGACGAGCCGGCCAGGGGTGCGGGGCCGTCATCGACAGGCCAATCGCCCCGAATGACCGCGAGTATCTGCCCGGACCCCGCCCGAAGCGAGGATGGCCGGGTCCCGAGACGGCCGGAGCCCCGGATCAGTCCGGGTTGATCCCCGGACAGGGCCTGCCTGCTCCCGTACCCGCGGCACCGTGCAGTTCTCCTGGATTTCCATCAGTGAATTCGCAGCGTGATCCGCTCCTGGCGTCGGTCGGAAGCGAAAAGGCACGCGCCAGCGAGGCAGATCTGTCCGTGTCCGTGATCGTCGTGAATTACAACGGTGGAGAGCACCTGCGAAAGTGCATGGGGCACCTGCGCACCCAGACCGTGACCGAATTCGAGGTCATCGTCGTCGACAACGGCTCGCACGACGGGTTACTCGCGCATGTTCTCGGCGACCCCCGCTTCCGGGTCCTTGATCATGGACACAACACCGGGCTCGCCGTTGCCAACAACCGCGCCGTGGAGATCGCACGATCCTCCTGGATCGCGTTGCTCAACAACGACGCCTTCCCAGCGCTTGACTGACTGGAACGTCTGCTGCGCGCGGCAGAAACTCGTCCGGAGTTCTCGTTCTTCGGATCGCATCAGTTCCTGTTCGAGCCCCCCGGAACACCTGTAGGGCCGGGGTGACGTCCTCGATGGTACGGCGACATGCTGGCGCGCAACGGTCTCGCATGGCGACGGAACCACATGGTGTCGGCCGACCTGGCCGTGCAGGAGTCTGACCAGCTCTTCGGCGCCTGTGCCGCAGCTGCACTCTATGCGCAGCTGCACTCTATGACAGGGAGGCGTTCAAGGAAGTCGGCGGTTTCGAGGAATCGTAATTCTGCTACTTCGAGGACGTCGCCCTGTCGTTCAAGTTGCGGCTGGCCGGTCACAGGCGCCTGCATGTCGCCGATGCGGTTGTCCATCACGTCGGTTCGGCGTCAGCCGGAATGACAAGAGAATTCCAAGTCTATCACGGCTACCAGAACCTGGTCTGGTCGTTCTGCAAGAACATGCCGACCGAGCTTCTTCTCGTGTAGCGCGTCAATCTGGGTGAGACCTGCGCGTCAATCTGGGTGAGATTCCTGACGGCGTTGGCGACGAGCAGGATTCCGGTTTGCGTCGTGGATTTCAAGCTGTTTTCTGGTTGTGATTTTCGCGCCGCGACATCTGGTTTCTGGACAGTGTCGTTGCGGCGCTCGGCGACAGCAGTGCGGAGGGTCCGCGGAGGCGATCTGCCGGGCCGTGTCCGGCCTGTCGGTCGGGCCGAGGTTTCAGTCTTTGGTGTTTTTCCCGGTTGCGACGCGTGCCGGCCGGCCTCTGCTTTGCTTGCTCTTCTCGAGCGCGACGCGTCGCCTGTAGCTTTCTGCGTTGAGTTCGAGGATGACGGCATGATGGACGAGGCGGTCGACAGCCGCCACAGCGGTTGTTTCGTCCGGGAACACCTTGTGCCACTCACCGAAGGGCTGGTTTGCGGTGATCAGGAGGGACCGGCGCTCGTAGCGTGCCGAGATCAGTTCGAAGAGCACGCTGGTCTCGGCCTGATCCTTGCGGACATAGGCGAGGTCGTCGAGGATCACCAGGTGGTATCGGTCGAGCCTGTTGATGAAGTTTTCCAGGGCGAGTTCCCGGCGCGCGACCTGCATGCGCTGGACCAGGTCTGTGGTCCGGGTGAACAGCACACGGTATCCGTTCTCGACCAGGGCGAGGCCGATGGAGGAGGCGAGATGGCTCTTGCCGACGCCTGGCGGCCCGAAGATGAGGCAATTGCCGCCCTGGCTGAGCCAGGCGTCACCGGCAGCCAGGGCATTGACCTGGGCCTTGGAGAGCATGGGGACGACCGTGAAGTCGAAGGTGTCGAGGCTCTTGCCCGGCAACAGCCTGGCGTCCCTGAGATGGCGTTCGATCCGCCTTCGGTCGCGCTCGGCAAGCTCGTGCTCGACCAGGGTTGCGAGGAAGCGTGCGGCGGTCCAGCCCTCGGCATCGGACCTCCTGGCGAAGGTCTGCCAGATCTCCTTGATCGTCGGCAGGCGCAGATCGGTGAGCATCAGGGAGAGTTTGATGGCGTCGACCGTGTTGGGGTCGATCGCGTTTCTGTCTTGCTTGCCGGTCATGAGGTGCCTCCTGCGTCGAGCAACCCGCCGTAGCTGGCCAGCGGCGGCGTGACGATGTGAATGCCGGGCATGGTGCCCCGGTCCGGTACGACCTGCGCCTTGAGCGTGTCCAGCTCGGGGATCTCGCCCCTGTTCAGCGCCGTGTCGATGGCGTCGGCGAGCTCAGCCTCGCAATTTTCCTCATGGGCGAGGGCAAGGAGCGCGACGGCGAGCCGGCAGGCCTGCTTCTCGCTGAGCCGTTCCAGGGCCACCTCGAAGCAGCGCCGGTAGGGCTCGCGCGGGAACAGTGCATCGCGATAGACCAGCCGCAGAAGCGCCATCGGTTTCTTCTTCAACGAGTGGATCACATGGCGATAGTTGATGACATGGGCGTTGGGTCCGTTCGCCTCGGCGCGCCCGCGCGGCAGGGTCAGCAGCCGGGTACCGCTGAGGAACAGTTCGATCCGGTCATCGAAGACGCGCCCGCCGAGCCGGTGTCCGATCAGCCGCGAGGGCACGGTGTAGAACACGCGGCGCAGCACGAAGCCGGACGATGAGGTGACGGTGATGCTGACGTCTTCATGATCGGCAGTTCGGCTCATCGGCAGATCCTGCAGCGTCGTGCGCTCGGCCTCGATAGCCTTGGAGCGGTGAGCGTTGGCGCGCCCGACCACCTCTGCGATGAAGCCGCGATAGGCGTCGAGGGTGTCGAAGTCCGCCGAACCGCGCAGCGCCAGCGCGTCGCCGATGCTGCGTTTGAGATGGCCGTGTGGCCCTTCGATCGAACCGTTCTCATGGGCGAGACTGCGGTTGTTGCGCGTGGGGTCCATGCCGTAATGCTCGCACAGAGCCCGGTAGCGCCGGGTTATGTCCTCGGCCTTGTCCGCACTCAGATTGTGGAACGCTGCCGACAGGCTGTCGGTGCGGTGCTCCCGCGGCGCACCGCCGAGATGCCACAACGCGTCCTGCAGTCCCTCCGCCAGCGCCGTGAAGCTCTCTCCGCCGAGCACCACCATGGCATGAATGAAGCCTGACCAGGCGAGGCGGAAGTGATACAGCCTGTGGTCGAGCGATTGCCCCGCAATGCTCACACCAAGCGAACCCATATGGGTGAAGTCGGACAGACCTTGTCGACCCGGCTCATGCTTCTGGCGGAAGATCACATCCTTCTCGGCGCCATGACTGGCACGCCAGACGCGGATCCGCCGCTCCAGGGTCCGTCGCACCCCCGGGTTCAGTTCGGGATGACGCCGTCTCAGTTCCTCGAACACGCCAACCGGTCGGATGTCCGGTGTCGTCTCGAGAATCGGCACCACTTCTTCGTCAAAAATACCGGCCAGAGGGTCCGGACGGCGGCGTCCCCGCGGCGGCTTCTCGTGCACTGATACCGGATCGGCGGCCAGCCGATAGCCCGTGGCACGGCTGAAACCCGCCTTGGCAGCGGCAATCTCGACGGTGTGGCTCTTCTTCAGGGTCATGAACAGCCTCTTCTGGCAATCGGTGATGTGACGCCCGGGCACCGCCATGCTCCCCCGCAGGAAAAGCACAAGCGTTCGCCCGAACAGCCAAATCCGCCAGAAGATCGCAGCAGAAACAGGGCAGCCGGCGGCCCGGAACTCCGGTCGGGCTACGCCCTCCCTCCGTTCCGGGCAGCCGCCCTCCTCCGTCTCACCCTGTTTGTCGTGCGAGTCTCAGGTTGATTGACGCGCTGCATTCTCGGGAACTTCCCTGCCTTTCTCCTGCTGTTGCTGCGGATCCTGATCACTGACGGCATGCTCGGTCGTCGCACCACGCTGCTGAGAGCCTTTCGTGACGCCGTCCTTGGATTGCCCGCAGTCCTGCTCAAGCGACGCCCGGCAGTGCAGAGACTGCAGCGAGTCCCCAGCGCGGAGATCGCCCGGAACTTCGGAGCATCGAGGCATTTCCGGGAACTGGTCAGTGGAGTCATGTCCAGGAGGCTTGCCAGACTGCGCAAGTTGCTCTCCAGAACACTCGGGAGGGCAAGAGGTATGTTCTGGTAGCATGATGCTGACGCAGTGTATGTCATATTGCCTGTATCGCCAGGTCCTTTCGCCACGCTGGCCATGGCTCAGCCCGAACGGAACCTGTTCAATAGTCATGGCCGCGCGGGACAATCCGCAAAGCATGAATGGCAGTGGGTAAACACGAAGGACTCATCGCATTTGGCAATCGGTCTCGGGTCACAATCCAACGAGACCGAACGCCTTGCCGCGCGAGTATGCAACCGGACGTTGTGTGATGGAGTGCCTGTAGTGCTTCCGCGTAAACCGGACCAACTCGTTCATCGAATAGTCCACGATCTCTCGAACCGAGACCTGCCGATCAACATTGCTGTCTGCGGCGCCACTCATCCCCTGCAGCAGGATGTAGGTCAGGACGCCATGTTCCTCATGGATCAGTTCCTTTGCCTTTTCGTCCGCCTGCGATGCGGCAATGACATGAACGCCGCCAACCCTTGCCATCTGGCGCAGGGTTTTCTGCGTGCGTGAATCATCGAACGCCTGAAGCGCAGCACCCGAGAAGCATGCGTCCAGAACCACGAACACACGTCGTGCCTTGATTCCGCTGGTCAGCAGCGTCATCAGTTCCCGGCTCGACAGGGCATGCTTCCTGATCAGCTGGTTCAGTCTTTCTTCCGACGTACCATTCTGCCATTCATCACTGTAGGGCATCATGTACCATTCCCAGCCATTGCCCTTGCCTTGCCTGAGGGCTTGCCCGTGACCGGAGAACAGGACCACCAGCACATCTTCCGGATCTGTTTTCAGGTTGCGCAATACGCTGGAAATCGCGTTCCTGTCAGCCGAGCCCTCCAGAACGGTATGCACGTGAACGTTCCGGTACGCTGGCTCCCCGGTACCGGTCAGAACCTTCCCGCTCCGTTGCCTGATGGTCTTGGTGAACGTCTCTGCATCCTTTGTTGCGTAGAACAGCTTCCAGGGTGGTACTCCATAGTTGTCGATACCGATCGCAACGACGTGCAGATCAGCTGTCGGATCAGCGGGAGCGGCATGCTGCAGGGAACGAACGGCCTGCTGTCCCTCGACACCGTTTTGCGTCACCGCCATGGCGCGAAACTCGTTGGAACCGGAAACCAGCCCGATACGGCTGGAAAGACGACCCTGTCCATCTGCCTGGGCAACCAGCTTGCCGTTGTGATAGAGCCGGATCGACCGGATCCGGTCCCGGGGATAGTCGGATTCCGTTCTGACCGTGACGGCAACGGCGGCGTTCCTGTCAGGGGCCCCGAGATCCATCGACACGGTCGGTGGACGGCTGAACCCTTCCATCAGGTTCCGTGAATCCGACGTGAGCAGTTCGTCCCCTCTTCGGACCTTGCGCAGAAGTGCCGGTTCGTAGTGCGTGGCTGAAAACGCATCCACCGGGAGTACGACAGCAGTGTTGTCTGTTCCGGCTGCGCCGGACATGGCCACGGCATCGATTCCGTCCTGTGATCCGTCGAACCTGCCTTCGGCGTCGACGACAGTCCATCCGTCCTCGGTCGAGATCAACTGCGCGATGGGCCTGCCATCGGCACGACCAGCCCTGGTCGGATGGATCGCGACCTGGCCATCCTCCCCTCCGATCAGCAGCCACCCGCTGGTGGCGTCGATGGCGAGCGCGCCCTGGCGACCGGCCTCGAGCGTGCGGATGAACGTGCCACCACCGTCCCTGGACCAGAGTTCAACATGCTCGCTTCCGTCTCCGGCGGCAGCAAGTCTGCCGTCAGCGTCAAGAGCCAGGGTATTGATGGGGCCGGAGATCCGCGTCTCCTTGCGGAAGACTCGCCGGGGTGAGTGCTCGATATTCCACAGGCACAGTGCTCCTGCCGCGTCGCCGACAAGGAGGTGCCGGGTGCGAAGGGCAAGTGCCGTGATGCGGGTGTCCCGAGTGCAGGAAATCCGGACTGGTTCTGGTTTCCATCGCCGGCTTGCGAACCGAAGCGTTACTCCGTGCCCCTGCTCTCCAGACACATAGGCCAGCATATTTCCGTCTCGCGACACTCCAGGCCGAGCGTCATGTGCCGCATCGGGAAGAATGAACACGAAGCCGGACACCGGTCGCGCAAACCAGGCGCCATTCAGTGCGCGATAGACGAACAGTCCGCCGCTATCGGAGAGCGCGGGGCGTGCGCCAGGATCGAAAAGGTGGACCGGTTCGGATATCGACCGGCGTTTCCGGTCCGGACCAACCGTGAAGACAGCTCCGTCAGGTCGCGCAACAGTGGCACTGGCGTCCGGGTCCCCGGTCGACAGGGCCGTTGCGACACCGTTCCCGTCAGGGACATGCGCGAACTGCAGGCCCCGTACGAGATCCCACCATCTCAGGCTGCCGTCATCAAGCGAAACCAGAAGCGTAGAGCCATCCGGACCAAGGGCAAGACCGGTGATGGCACCGGCCAGACGGCCCGGGTCAATGGTGATCCGGGTATTGACCACCTGATATCGTCGATCCGACCCGATCGCTCTGCCCGAATCCATCAGACGGGGTCCTATGATCGATCCAATCGGAGGGGGAGGGAGAGGACGAAATCTCAAGCCCTGTGCAAGAACTGGGGCCGCAATTGCACACAATGTCACGACAATCAGGAGCGCCGTCAGACCGGTGCGGGCAGTTGACACGCGGACCATGCATGCACCCCTTGCCTGATGCCCGCAGCGCTACTGCGACCTGTTGGCCACGGTGTAGTGAAGCAACGCGGTCCTTCGCCCGGCCTGGTCATTGGACCGGAGTGCCTCGATCATCTCTGACAGGTACGCCCTGGGTCTGGCTACGGGCAAGAGATCCTTGTGCCGGGACGTCAGTTGGTCGAGCGCTGTGGATCTCTCTTCGGTCACGAGAGCAAACAACACGCCGTCCCCGGCCGGCGGCTGTGCACGGAAATGATACCGCGCATCTTCTCCGGGAAGATGAACCGATGCGCCCGCCTGGATGCGGTCCGCGAAGGGATCTGCTGCTCCCGCGCCTGACGTGAACCGATTGGGATACAGCTGAACAATGTTCCCGTCCGGTGAAATATCCAGCAGAATCAGGAAACCGTCATGCTGGCTCGTCACAACAAACTCGGCGACGCTGCCGACCTCAAGTCGGGTGCCGGATGCTATGGCCAGATCCACGCCAGCATCGGAAGCGGCTGAAACTGCCTCGACCTGCCGCACACTGATGTCCTTGGACTGCGACGGTATGTGCCGCACTCTCTCGAAGGCAGTCACGGCGCCGGTGCCGCTCGCATACATCTGTGGTGTAAGGCCATTACCGCATCGGTTGCGATTTGCTTCGCAGTAGGCGGAGGAACGGGCCTGCAGGAAAGAGATCAGTTCGTCCCTTGAGACGCTGCCGTCATTATCCAGGTCAGCCTGGCTTTCGCGGAACCCGTTCAACAGGTTCTCGGTAAACCAGCTGCCTGCGCCCCCGGCCCGACGTTCCTCATTGCGGAGCATCAGCGCCTTCTGGTCGGCCTTGACAGCGGTCCAGACAGTCAGGTCCAGACTGCGGGAACCCAGGTCCTTGGTAGGCACAAGCTCGCCATCGTTTGAATCACTGCTGGCTGCCGATATCGTGGACAGGGGTACGGCCGGCTTTCCCGGCCTGAGTGGGCTGCCATCAAGTCTGGTCGGTGATTTCACCGTGGCCCGTGTCACCTCGTCAGTTACGACCCCGAACTTGTCGCTGGTCCCGGCGTGACAGGCGTCGACCACAAAGAGCACGCGTCGTCCATTCAGTCGCGAAAACAACCCGGCGATTTCATCGTCGGTGATCATGTTCTGGAGCGTACCTTGCTCGTCATAGAACGCATCATAGGGGACCAGCGTTTCATCCAGTCGATCGGCCTCGTCGTTATTTTGGTCGAACTGCTGGTACCCGTGCCCACTGAAGTACAAGAACACTGTCTCTCCGGGACGAGTGTCCCCGATCAACACTCTTTCCGCGGTGTCCAGGATATTGCTTCGCGTTGCTTCTTCGTCGACGAGCATTTTGACTTCGTCGCGGCGAAATCCCAGGTGGGACATGGCAAAGGCGCGCATGTTCGTGGCGTCCTGAACCGTGCCGGGAAGTGCCGGGCTGACCTTGCGATAGTCTCCAACTGCGATGATAAGCGCTCGCCCGTTCGATGCAGGCACCGCTGCAGTCGGCGTTCCCGTTGATGCTACGTCGTGTCGGACGATTTCGACACGACGGTTGCGCGCGTGTCTGCCGGGTATGTCGTCGAGCAGGTGCGTTTCCCCGAACCCGACTTCGACCAGCCGGGATGCATCGACCCCCTTGCGCTGGAGATACCGACTGACCGACAGGGCCCGTCGTTCCGACAGCAGGCGATTGTATTCTATGGACCCTGCGCTGTCGGTGTGACCGTGAATGGCGAAATGGGAACTACCCAGGGCACTGTGCTGCAAGGCCTTCGCCAGCTCATCAAGCTGGACATGAGCAGCCGGTGAAAGGCGGTCTGAATCGAATTCGAACTGGATGTCCGGAAGCATGATGCGTTGATCGCCCGGTAACCCGGGGCCCTCGACGACACCGATCCTTTTGGTCGTTCCTGCAAGCTGCTGCACGATATCCCGCATTGCCCGCACATCCGTGGCTTTGGCTGCCCCAATCGGGGCAGCGGCCAACAGTCCCGAGACCAACAGGGCGATCAGCAAGATACGGGTTTGGTGTACAGGCATTGTCTGTTTCCTGCCAGGTGACGGGGGCCGGGATCCGGCCAGTCCTGGCCCCCTGTAGGACAAACCCCCAAGTCTACTTGACGATCTGGTAGGTCTTGTGAACGAAGGTCGATCGCGGATGGGCCTTCTGGATTACCGGGTGGAGGTCCTTGACCAGAGCCGACGCTTGCGGACGCAGGACGGGGAAGGGGTTCGACTGTTCCGCACTGGCGATGAAATCCCGGGTGGGTGATTCCGGCTGGTCGGACGCGAACACGGTCACCAGTTCCCACCCCTGCGGTTCCATGACCGCAAACTCGTACTCCGCGCCGGCTCCGGGCAGGGAGACGGTTTGACCGGCCTTGACGTGGTTGTCCTGGGCAAACGCGTTCGGGAATATCCTCGTGACCTTGCCGCTGGTCCCGACATTCCAGACTTCGACGTAAGCGTCTTCGCTTACGTTGATGCTGAGTGAAAGCGTATCTCCAATCCGGTACTCCCTCGAATCCCTGTCCAGATCTACCGAAATCCGAAGGGCGTCGGTTGATGCAGTCTCTGTGCTTGAAACCTGCGGCAGGCCGGTAGCGACAGACCGTTGCTGGGGACTGAGGTCCTTGTACATGGTCTCGTCGGTCTGGGCGGTTGCACTCCCTGATCCCGCCTGTGCCGGAAGCGACATCAGGCTCACAGCCACTACGGAAGTGATAAGCGATGAGGCCAAGATCTTGTACATGGTCTGATGCTCCCGGTTGTGGGTGAGACCCTGGGCAGAGTCTCCTCAGTGCTGGATGATTTCGGTGTGAAGCGTAGTCATGCTGAGCGTGCTCGGATCAATTCGTCCACGCGCCGATTCAAGCCGCAAATAAAACTGGTCCGGGCTCAGATCAATACTGGCAATGTGTCCGGACTCTGAAAGAATATCGCTTGCGGAAAGAAACTCAAATGGTTTGAGTGTTGCAACAAAATAGAAGGCCTCCTTGCCTGCCGGAGGCTTGACTATAAGATCGATGTTGCTTTCCTTCAGAGGAAAATCAACAATCTGACCAGTCGTAACCTGAACATTATTCAGCAGGCGTGACACCTTGCAGGATGAGCTTACGTGGTAAATGCTGAGGTACGATGGCGTGCTCACCCTGGACTGGACCAAGAGAGGTGCGCCAACGTTGAAAGTCGCACTCGGAACGCCCCACGCTTCTATCCGGTAGTTCATCGCGACATTGAAATCCGGATACGCACATTGCGGTGTGACGACTTGAATCGTTGTTGCCTGCGCTGCCTGTACAAGGGAGGTCTGCTGAGTTTCATTGGCGCAGGCCGAAAGGGCAAGAAAGCAGGAGAGACCAACAATCTTCGTCGTAGCCAGCAGGCAGGATCGTGTCGACACCTTGAGATGGTGTTCAGATGCAGATGTCGGCTTCATGTGCGAACTCCCTCGGGTTTGCGTGGAAGACTACTGCTCCCGGTCCGGTCTGGCCCGGTCCATTCCAGTCGATCGGACCGAGCCATGTGACCGGGTGTCAGAAACGGAGTCGACCACTGAGTGTCACGCCGTAGTCGGGACTGTCGGTTCCCGAATCACGCCGGTTGCCGGCAAGTTCCAGGCTGGCACCCGGACCGAACACGTAGCGGGTACCCAAGCGGTTCCGGTTGCCATTGGACTCCGAAATCAGGAAGTCCCAGAACGGAGCAATCACACCGATCCCGAGCGGGATGCCGTAGGCCATCCTGGAGGCCATCGACAGTTCCGGGTCACCCGATGCGCCCTGGGAGGAGAATACCGGGTCTACGGCGTGGTTCCTGTTCCCCGAATGCATCGGATCACCCCATTGTGGCGACAACGAGAGCGACAGTCCCTCGCCGCCGGAACCGGGCTGCACACTCGCTGTCACGCTGATGCCGCTTTCCGAGTAGGACCCCACGGAATGATGGGCCAGCATCCGGGCACGGGCTTCAAGGGTGAAGCGAGATTCGTAGTCCGAAACCAGGATCGACGGTGAAACCTCGACGCCCCAACCGTCCAGCGACTCACTGTTGTCGTGGCGGGCGGCAACCTCGAGATAGGCCACCACGGCTGAAGCATCGCCCTGCGCGAGCGTATATCCTGCCTCGGTCCCAATCCGGCCACGCGACACTTGAGCGGAAAGGCCGGCGATAGCGTGGACACCTTCCTCTGTCTCCATGCTGGCATAGCTCGCGTCAGCGAGGGCGTCGACGGTCAGCACCTCCGACGCATACAACCCGTGCCGGACACCGGCGGACGCCATCCAAACCGTCAGGTCGGTATCGGACCGTTCTCCATCCGAGAGGTCTTCGACTTGTCCCTGACCGTAACCGACGATTGTCCATGCTTCGGTACGGGGACCGAGTGCAACGCGCAGGTACGGGTGCAGGTTGTAGAGTTCGACTTCCATTTCGCCCGCACCTTCAAGGAACGCGTAGTCAGCCTCCGCAGAGATGCTCGACACCGCCACTCCGGCCAGCAGACCTCCGCCGGTGGAATAATCGACACCGACATAGCCTGCCGTTGCCTGGCCATCATACGCACTAGTATCGACGCCGGGTTCGCGGTCATCCTCGAACGATTGGAAGTCGGCTCGACCCCAGACGGTTAACTGTGACCTTGAGCCTGCTCCCGGGTTGCTTTCGTCGAGCCCGAGCGCGATCTCGAAATTGCCGATCGCGCCGAGATCTCCGGTCCGCGTCGTGTGAACCGGCCGCGGATCATCGAAGAAACTCGGAGCGTTCGTTATCACATACTCCTCGTTCCAAGACTGTCTGGATGAGTTCGCTGGGGTAAGTGCATGTCCTCCCAACGAGACGCTGGTGCCAGTGGACGGTGCAGAAAACCGAACGCCAATGTTACTAGTCACGTTGGACAATGCCGCCGAGGCTACCGCTGCCAAGGTGTCGGTGGCGGCTTCCTGATGCTGGATTGCCTGCGTCGTCTGACCTGTGACTTCGATGCTGAAGGTGATTTCCGAGGTGTTGCCTGCCGGATCCTGCGCGGTCAACGTGTAGTCGGTCGCTGGCATGGTCTGTGCCGCAACGCCGCTGATCGTCACTGAGGCTGGATCAAAGACAAGGCCGGCAGGGAGTTGCGGCATGAGATCATAGGTAACCGGTCCGGAACCGCCGCTTGCCCGCGGAAGGTGCACGACATCGACGTGCTCATTTAGATGATACGTCTGATCCGGCACGCTGCCGCCTTCGAATGTGGGTCCGACGTCAAGCTCTTCCAAGACCGTGATATTGAAACTGAGAGACGTCGAGTCGTCGGCCTCGTCCGTGGCCGTGTAGGTATACTCCGTCGACGCCATGGGGCTGGTCGGCGTGCCTGTCAGGCTCCTGCTGGACGGATCAAAGGTCAGGCCGGAAGGCAGGGCCGGACTCAGGGAATAGCTCACTGTACCGACGCCACCGCTTGCTGCAGGCAGCGTCACGACCTCGATGTCCTCATTTACACGATACGTTTGATCCGGGAGGCTACTGGATTCGAACGCGGGGCTGGTGTCAGGCGCCTCCAATACCGTGATATTGAAACTGAGGGACGCTGAGTCGTCGGCTTCGTCCGTGGCCGTGTAGGTATACTCCGTCGACGCCATGGGGCTGGTCGGCGTGCCTGTCAGGCTCCTGCTGGACGGATTAAAGGTCAGACCGGCCGGCAGAGCGGGGCTCACGGAATAGCCCACTGTGCCGACGCCACCGGTAGCTTCGGGCAACAGAACAACGTCAATGTCAATTCCAACAGTGAATATCAGATTGTGAATAGATTTTTCAAATCGGATGTCATCAATAGAAGGGCACCGACCGACTTCAGTGGACGATATTGCGCAAATGGTGCCCACTACAGTAAAGCCGGTAGAATGGAAATCAATAACATCATCCAACAAAGAAATATCAAATTCTACATCCTGTCCCCCAGGATCTGAGTATATTGAAACGTCAATTTCTTGGGTAGAAACGCCCTCGGCACCAAGAGCAATCACGCTTCCAGACGTTTTTAGTGTAACAGGTACGCAAACATCGGTTAGATCTCCAGCATATAACTGCACACCATCAACGACAAGTACAGCGGACGCAGCTTGTGCCGTAAGTGACTCTTTGGTAACGCAAACCGTGTAGTCAATTGACTCATTCGATTGTGCTACAGCAGGGGCATTCCATAGCACTGTACCGCTCCCAATCCCTAGGAGTATTGACACCAAGGACAAGCAGGTAACGAGGGTTGTGCGGTCAGTCTGTCGCTTGCAGGCCGTGTCACGGAGGAAACGATGCAAAATAGTGACGCCAAACCGCATGAGCGAGGAGAGCCGGTTCATGATCAGAATCCCGCTGCCAAATCAATCGTGTACCGTGAACTGTATTCGTAAGCTGCGACCAAGGGCAAGAGGGTTCTCGGTCAGCAAGCGCTTCCCGCTGGAGGGTCTGCCGGGCGTTTCCGTCGGCGACACTGAGCATCAGGACTCGGCCCTTGCGGAGAAGCGCAGCAAGGCGTTCGTCGGACAAGCGGACCACTTTGGCTCCGAAGTGGAGGCACCGGGCACCGGATGCGTGCGGACTTGGCGTCGGGCATGTGGCAATTGCCGACGGAGATGATGGCTCCTGTGTCTGACAGTCGCATTGACCGAACCGGGACACGCGGACAGAACCAGTGCCCGAAGAGCGGTCCGGCAGCAGGACCTGCCAGGTGTCATCGTCGGGTCGTTTGGGCACTGTTCCGTGCTTCGGAGGGCGCGGCCCCGGGGTATGCCTCGGCTCTCTCAAGCTGTCATGGCTGCCCCATCGTCATCCCGATGGGTTGACCTGATCAGGGGGCCTTTGACTTCCGCGCGTCATCGGGACGGGCAAACTCCGGCCGGAACGCCCGGAAACTCACCCCGAGCGCCTCCCGCACCGGTCCGGGATCGAACGCGAGGTCCGTGTTCATGCGCTCGAGCATCGCGAGACTGTAGGCGGCGCCGGTCGCGCGCAGCCACACCGCCATGGCAAGCCGCGCCGGGCCGAGCGGCAGGTACACCACGACCGGCCGGCGACCGGCGGCCCGCATGATGCGGCGAACCATCTCCCGGTATTCCAGCGTCTCGCCGCCGGGCATGACAAATGCGGCATCGACAGCAGCGGGTGCGTCGCGGGCCGCCATCATGGCAAGCGCCACGTCATCGGCGTGTATCGGCTGGCGCAACCCTCTCGCCGGCCATGCGAGGGGAACAACACCGAAGCGCCGTGCAACTGCCGCAATCGCACTCACATTGCGGTCGCGACCGGGGTCGTAGACCATGGTCGGGCGCAGGATGGTCCACGCAATTCCCCGTTCCCGGCAGTGATGGCTGACGGCGCCTTCGGCCTGCCCGAATTCCCGGGCGAGTTCGCGCTCGGCCGGGTCCGTGCTCTCCCCCTTGTAGGCGGTGCTCGAGGTCCCCAGCGCGATCATCCGCCGGATCCCGGTCATGCGCTGCAGTATCGGCGGCAACGCCGTGAGCGGCGCCAGGGAATAGAGAACCGAACCGTCAGGTACCCGGATCTCGCCGTCCGCCGGGAGCGAAAGCCAGGTAAAGGCATCCGGCACCGGATCCGTCGGGAGCCGGCGGCTGTAGCATCGTCCGCCCGTCCCGCTCTCCGCCAACCGGCGCAACAGGTGGCGGGCGACCACGCTGGATGGTCCGAGAACGACCGCGGTCATGGCCAGTCAAACCGGTGACCGGGCGGTCGCCTCCCGTTGCCAAACGGGCCCCGGCGGGCGGACGGAACCGGGCCCATTGCGGGACAGGTCCCGCGCCCGTTCGCGGCCGCCGTGCCGGAAACCTCTCCGGCTGTCTTCACTCGTCCCTGACCGGGACCGTGTACATGAGCGGCAGGCGCCCGCCATCCACGAACAGTGTCTGACCGGTGACGTAGGACGCATCGTCACTCGCCAGGAAAACCGCCACCGACGCGATCTCCGCCGGGTCCGCGGGACGTCCCATCGGCGTGCGGGAAAGCACGGTGCGCCGGGAGTCCGGCGAGGAAAACACCATGGCCTGGAACAGATCCGTATTGGTGGAACCGGGCCCGATGGCATTGACGCGGACCCCACGGTCGGCGAGGGCCAGCGCCATGCCGGCGGTCATGTGGTTGACCGCCGCCTTGCTGGTGCAGTACGGCAACTGGGTTGCCATGACGCGCTTGCCCGCGATCGACCCGATGGTCACGATGGCGCCGCCGGTGCCCTGGGCCACCATCTGGCGTGCCGCCGCCTGGCAGGTCAGCATGACCCCGTTGACATTGACCCGCATCACCCGGTCGAAGTCCTGCTCGTCAAGCTCGAGGAAGTCCGCCTCGTGCGCGATGCCCGCATTCGCAACTGCGATGTCCAGCCGGCCGTAGCGCGAGACCGCCAGCGCGACCAGGTCCCGGAGGTCTCCGGCACGCGTCACGTCGCAGGCCGCAGCCGAACAGATACCCTCATCATTCGAAATCCCGCGCGCCGCCGTTTCCGCCTTGCCGCCATCGATATCCGACAGCAGCACCTTCGCACCCTCGCGCACGTAGCGCTCGGCGATCGCACGCCCGATACCCTGGCCGGCCCCGGTCACGATCGCGACCCTGTTTTCGAGACGCATTGCCCCTCCGCATGGCAGTCATGGTGAAACCGCCGCACAATGGCGCAACCGGCGCGTGCTGGCAAATGGCCGCCCGGTTGCGGGATTCCGGGAAAATCGCTAGGAGAAACCGCCCTCCAGACCCCGGAGCCACCGTGACCCCGCCACCAGCAGACATTGACAGCCCGCGTCGCGACCTGTTGCCCCCGGGGCTCCGCGACCTGCTGCCTCCCGACGCCGCCCACGAGGCGGAGACCGTCGAGGCGCTGGTTCAGTGCTGCACCGGCCACGGGTACGAACGCGTCAAGCCGCCGCTGATCGAGTTCGAGGAGTCGCTGTTCTCCGGCCCGGGCAGCGCCATGAACGACAGCACCTTCCGGCTGATGGACCCGGTCTCCCGGCGCATGATGGGCATGCGCGCCGACATGACGGTGCAGGTTGCGAGGATCGCGACCACGAGGCTCGCCCACGTGCCGCGGCCGTTGCGGCTGTGCTACGCGGGCGAGGTGCTGCGCGTCACACCCGACGTGATGACCGCCGAACGCGAACTGGTCCAGGTCGGGGCGGAACTGGTCGGCCCGGATACCGCGACCGCCGACGTCGAGGTCATTCTGCTGGCTGTCGAAGGCCTGCGATCGATCGGCGTGCGAAGGATCTCGGTCGACATCACCGCGCCCGAACTCGCTCCGGGCCTCATGGAGGAAGTCGGCATCGATCCGGCGTCGAGACGCGCGCTGCGCGCCGCACTCGACCGCAAGGATGCGGTCGCGGTCGCGCGCCATGCGGGTGACGCGGCATCGGTCTTCACCCGGCTGACCGGGGCTGCCGACGCCTGCGAGCCGGGCCTGGCCCGGCTTGCCGACATCGACCTTCCCGGCGCACTTGCCCCCCTGGTGACAAGGTTGCGCGATGTCGCGGCCCAGGTGTCGGCGGAAGAGCCCGGGGTGACCGTCACCATCGACCCGGTCGAGAACCGCGGGTTCGAGTACTACTCGGGCATCGGCTTCAGCCTGTTCGCACCGGGTGCGCGGTCAGAACTCGGCCGCGGCGGACGCTACCGGGTTGACGGCGGCGAACGGTCCTGCGGCTTCACGCTGTACATGGAGGCGGTACTGCGCACCATTGCCGGTCCGGTCCGCCCCGACCGCCTCTATGTTCCACAGTCCGCCACGCGCGCGGAGGCCAGACAGGCGCGGGCAGACGGATGGATCACCTGCACTGAACTCCTTCCCGCCGGCGACACCGCAACCCGGGCGGCGGCACTCGGCTGCACCCACGTCCTGCAGGCCGGCCGGCCCGTGGCAGTCGCACAACTCGCCCGGCCGGTCGGCAACGCAAAGTGAGGGTCGTGCCATGCGCAACGTAGCGGTCATCGGTTCGCAGTGGGGCGACGAGGGCAAGGGCAAGATCGTTGACTGGCTGTCGGAACGCGCCGACGTGGTGGTGCGCTTCCAGGGCGGTCACAATGCCGGTCACACCCTGGTTATCGGCGGCAAGACCTACAAGCTCAGCCTCCTGCCGTCGGGCATCGTGCGCCCGGACCGGCTATCCATCATCGGCTCCGGCGTCGTCGTCGACCCGTTCGCGCTGCTCGCGGAAATCGAGACCGTGAGCGCGCTCGGTGTCGAGGTGACCCCCGACACCCTCGTACTCGCCGACAACGCCACCATGATCCTGGACGTCCATCGCCGGCTCGACGCGGCGCGCGAGGCGCGGCGCGGGCGCGATCGCATCGGGACCACCGGCCGCGGCATCGGGCCGGCCTACGAGGACAAGGCCGGTCGACGCGCGATACGCGTCGCCGACCTCGCCGAACCCGACACGCTCAGGCGCAAGCTCACGGCGCTGCTGGAGCATCACAACATCTTCCTCGGTGCGGTCGGCGAGGAAACGGTCGGGATCGACGAGGCCTACCAGGCACTGATCGGCATCGCACCTCGCATCCTGCCGTTTGCCGGCCAGGTCTGGCGCCGGCTCGACCAGCTGCGCCGGCACGACAAGCGCATCCTGTTCGAGGGCGCCCAGGGCGTGATGCTCGACGTCGACCATGGCACCTACCCGTTCGTGACTTCCTCGAACACGGTTGCGGGCCAGGCCGTGACCGGGGCCGGCATGGGCCCGACCGCGATCGGCTACGTCCTTGGAATCACCAAGGCCTACACGACCCGGGTCGGCGGCGGCCCGTTTCCGACCGAACAGTCGAACGAGATCGGCGATCGCCTCGGCGACCGCGGGCACGAGTTCGGCACCGTGACCGGCAGGCGCAGGCGCTGCGGCTGGTTCGATGCCGTCATGGTCCGCCAGGCCATCAAGACCGCGGGCATCAACGGGATCGCGCTCACCAAGCTCGACGTGCTCGACGGGTTTGAGGAGATTCGCATCTGCACCGCGTACGAACTCGACGGGCGGACACTGGATCACTTTCCGAGCGGGCCTGCGGCCCAGGCGGCGGTCAGACCGGTCTACACGCCCGTCGATGGCTGGTCGGACAGCACCCGGGGGGCGCGATCATGGGCCGACCTTCCGGCCAACGCGGTGAAGTACATCCGTCTGGTCGAGGAACTGATCGATTCCCCGGTCGCGCTGCTTTCCACCAGCCCCGAACGCGACGACACCATCCTGGTTACCGATCCGTTCCACGAGTGAATGTCCAACCGGACCGGTGCTGCACGGCACCACAAGACCGTTGGCGGCATGGGCGGTACAGGTCCGCCAAGCCGTCCCCCAATTGGGCTGTCGGATCCGCCCTGGCTGGCCAGGCATCCGCTGTCCTGACAAACACACATCTGCCGATCGGTTCGGCGCCTTTTTTTCAATTCCCTCCAAGCGACGACACGGCGTGGGGCGAGCGAGGACGCCGGAAAGTCTTCCAGGCTCGCGGTGACGACGCCGCCTTCAACCCGGATGGCGTCGGCCTGCCACGCGTTCAGTCTTCAGCGTCCCCGCGCGGTACGGCAACGGCGTTACCCGCGCCCAGGTCCTCGAGGATTCCAGGGAGCAATCTTCCAGCCAGGAGAGGGCGGCGCCGTCCGCAACGGATTCGGCAACTGACCGCGCTCACAACGGGCGCCACGGATCGATCACATCAAGGCCGAGACCGTCGAAGTCGCGGACGTTTCGAGTCTCGACCGACCGATCGTTCGCGCTGCCGGCTCCATCGACGAGCGCGTCCCCCAGGTCCAGGACGCGGCCCGAGCGATGCGCCTTGACCCTCAAGGCGGCGGCTTGACGCGCATCAGAACGGCCAATCGGCAGGATTCGATCCTCATATTGAGCACGCTTCTACCAGCGACGTAGTCCTCCGGGCTTCTATTGCCCGAGATGATGCGAAGGACGCGTTTCTGAAGGACAGTCAATGGCATCGCACATGCTTTCAAGCCGTCGGGCGAACGCGTACTCCTCCTTCCACCCCTGCCGTTTCAGGGCGCGTGCGACAATACGGAGGTGCTCGGCATTGGGTGACTCGACAGGTTTCATGTGCCAAAGGCACGATGCCCCGAAACGTGAGAATGCCTCCAGGTACAGCCGCTTCGCTTCGTGGCTTCGGCAGATTTCCGCGATCTCATCCGGTTGGTTCCCACTCTCGGTGTGCACGGGCTCCATCTCCCTTCCCCATGCGCGTCGTGCGGTCTTCCAGTCCCTGCGCCGGTCGCGCTTGAACACGTCCCGGCATCGCGCATTTGCGGGACTTTGTCGGATCGGCGTCAGCGCGCGCTTCCCGTGCATGCTGGAACAGACCCGTATCGGTATGGATCGCAGCGATGCGGTCACGCGACGCACCATCACGGCACAATGCGATCCTCTCCGGACCCTGGTCGGGATCGTCCTCCACCGAAGCCCTCGCAGCCCGGGACACGGCCGGGCGAGGGACGCGCATGCCGGACCGGACTTCGGCGCGCTGTCGTGATCGCAGCCGCCGCCTCGATGCCGGCTGCCTCGCGCCCAATCACGATCAAGTCGTGCCCCCGAACCACTGCTCCCCGTGCCGAAGCCGCTGGAGGGACGAAAGGTCCGGAAGGCCCCGGTCCTTCCAGACAGGTTCCATGGTCCGGCAGAAGGCGGTCGGCCGGTGGAAGTCGGGCTCGAACAGGCGTGGCCCGGTCGCATGCGCACAGGGCAGACGCGGTGGCCTTGCCCGCGTCCGCAGGTGTCATGACAACGCGTGATTTCCTGACAGATGTTCCTGGTCCAGGGCGGCAGCCGAACGGCAACGGAAAGCACCCCGGTCCCGCCGTCGCGAAGCGTTTCCGGGTCCGTGATGACAGGTGACACGGGACATCCCGTGGCAGGAACGCTGTGGCCAGGTGTGCGGGACCCTGGCAGATTCAGTAGCCGACCGCCGCCTCGGGCGCGTCATCGGGCTCGCGCAGGTTCCGTCGGAGAATGTAGTCGCGCACGATGACGAGTTGTCCCCTGACTTCGGCCAGGCCTGCCTCGACGGCCCGCAGGCGTTCGTCCAGTCCGTCAATACGCCTGTCCATACCGTCGAAACGCTTGTCTACGGCGTCGAAACGCTTGTCCAGCCGTTCCTCGAGCGCACGGATATCCGACCGAAGCCACATGAACAGGCCGATAATGATGACCGGGGTGAGCCAGGGTGCGATGTGGTCGGTGAGTTCCATGCCGTCAGACTCGCACGTTTCGGTCAGCATCACACCAACCAGGCGGGTTCAGCCAGTCGCGCGGCCCGCCGATACCGGCAGGTCACGGGGCCCGAGTGAAGCCCGTGGCAACGGCACGCCACATGATGACCGCACGATCGGCGCCGGCAAGAGGGTGAGACGCCATCGCCCGACCGTTCCGGAGACACCGCATGCCTGCGACCGAAACCGGTCCGGCTGGCCCGTTCTGCGGTCCGCGTCCGGCGCCCCGGCGATGGCTGCGCGAAAGGACGGGACCAGGCTGCCGGGTCAGAACCGGCAGTCCGACTCCGCCTCGTCGGGGCCCAGGGTGTCGAGGTGGTTGAGCCGGTGTTCGAAGCCCTGCATCGGCGCGCGCGCCACCACCCAGTTCTGGGTGACCAGCAGGATCGGCTGGCGCAACTGGTTGTTCCACCCCCGGAAACTCGACGGCGCTCCCTTGAAGGCATCGAGGTTGAGGTCCGGGCCCATCAGGAACTGCCGCACCTCTTCGAACCCGGAACTCCGCGTCCTCTGCACCGCCTGGGCAATCGCCTTGACCGCCACCCAGGCACCCCAGTCATAGTCCCGCATCTCGCGCTTGGCCCGCTTGCGGAAACGCTTCTCCAGCTGCGGCGCGCCGTGCCGCTCCCAGGCCCAGTGCCAGGCGGCGGCGGCCATGCCGGCCGACCCGAACACCGGGCGCGCCAGGACCGTCCCGTAGGGAACCGCGCGGGCAAACTCACCGTCGGTATCAGCGACAAAGACCGCGTCGTGGGAGACGCCGCCGGTCAGCAGGACCACGTTGTTCTGCGACCTCTGGCGCGGGTCGTTGCCGAGCACGAAGTCGCGGGTATCGACGATCGAGAGACCGAACCTCCTGGCGGACGCGGCAAAGGCCGCGCCGATTTCCCGGTCCTCCTCCCCCGGTCCCCGCAGGACCAGCACGTCACGCCACTTCTTGAAGGCAAGGAACTGCGCGAGTGCATCCGTCATCATGCGATGGCTCGGGATCACATGCGCCACGTGGGGCGCGCAGGCCGCGCCTCGCAACCGGTCGGCACGCGCGGTCGCATTCAGGAGCAGGATGTCGCGTCCCGCCGTCTTCGCCGCCACCTCCTCGAGCACCGCCGCCGGGAGGTCGGTCACGAAGAACCGGACCCCCTTCTCCTCCAGCGTCCCGATCCGGCGCACCAGGTGTCCGACGCCCTTTCCCTTCACGCGCTTCAGCGCGAAGGTCACCCCGGCCGCCGCCCCGTGGAACTTCACCTCGTCGATCGCGACCCGGGCACCGGAGACGGGACGGCCCAGCGGCTCGCTCAGGTACCGGGCCCAGGCCCGCGTTTTCGCGTAACGGGTATCCTCCTTCAGCTGCAGGTAGCCGATGGTAAACTCGTCGGCCCGGACAGCGGCGGTGCCGAGGAAAAGCGCGGCTGCCAGGATGACCAGCAGCCGCAGCCCGACGCGATCAGTCATCGATCAGGACCGTGTGCGGTACCCGCCCTACCTGGATCGACTTGAGAACCCGACGTTCGGCGACATCGATGATCGAGATGTCGTCGCTCAGACCGTTGGCGACGAACAGCAGGCTGTTGTCACGGGTCAGCGCCAGGTTCCATGGCCGGTGCCCGACCAGCACGTAGTCCTCGATCTCGCGCGTCGCGACATTCACGAACGCCACGTGGTTGGCCCGGCCCAGCGCGACGAGCATGGTCGCCCCGTCCGCCGTCACGGTGATACCGACCGGGGTGACGTCCTCGGGCCGCATGCCGCGCGGCAGGAACTCGAGCGTGGCCTTCTCGGCGTAGGTTGCACCGTCGAACACCGTGACCGAGGCACTGAGCTCGTTGGTCACCCAGAGTTCCGCGCCGTCCGGCGTGCGCGCAAACCGGCGCGGTCTGGTCCCTGCCACCACGTTGTGGGTGATCTCGCCGGCCTCGAGGTCGACCACGTGCACGATGTTGGCCACCTCCGAGGTCACGTACACTCTCCTGCCGTCGGGGTCGGCCATCACGCCCTCGGGCTCGGCGCCGGTTTCTATGACTGTCAGGCCGGGGACATCGGCGAGACCGTTCTCGTCGTCGTCATCATCGTCATCGTCATCATCGTCATCATCATCGTCGTCATCATCGTCATCGTCGTCATCGTCGTCATCGTCGTCGTCGTCGTCGTCGTCGTCGTCGTCATCGTCGTCGTCCTCACCCTGCGGCTCGGGTGCTGCGACGGTGAGTTCCGGCTTTTCCCCGCGTTCGGCGAAATGTTCCTCGAGGTCGAGAATGCCGAGTGCGGAATCATCCTCGAGCGAGATGTACATGCGCCGGCCGTCGGCACTGAGATCAAACAGCTCCGGGTCGCTGACCGCCGCGATCCGGTCGACCAGCGACAGGGTGGCAACATCGATCACGTCGATCGCGTCTCCGTCGCCGCAGGCGACGTAGATCAGGGTCCGGTCGGCATTGAACTGCAGGTGCCGCGGCCGTTCCGCGGTCGCGATGCTCGCCACCGGCGCATGGGTCGAGCCGTCAAGCACCAGCACCGCGTTGTCCTTCTCGCTGCTGATGAAGATGTAGCCGGTATCCCTGGCGTCCGCGGTACCGAAACTCACCGCGGTAAGCGCCGTCGCCCCGAGCAGGGCCATGCGCCAGGTGCGTCGATCTGACATGGCGGGTACTCCCCTTGCGTGAACTGTTCCGGCACGGCCTCAGCCCGGCGGGCCTCCGCGCCGTCGGGCCATCAGGCCCCTGCCCGGATCATAGGCAAGAATCGCCGCGCCGAGAAAGAGGACCAGCGTCCCGGCCACCACCGCGCTCGAGACCGGTTCCCAGCTCAGGTAGAGTGCAAAGCGGATGATCTCCACGCAGTGGGTAAACGGGTTGAACAGCGCGATCTGCTGCAGCACCCAGCTGCTCTCGGCGATCCGCCACAGCGGGTAGAGCGCGGAAGAGGCGAAGAACATCGGAAAGATCACGAAGTTCATCACCCCGGCGAAGTTCTCGAGCTGACGGATCATCGACGACATCAGCAGGCCCAGTGCGCCGAGCAGCAATCCCGACAGCACCAGCGCCGGCAGCACCGCGAGGTAGCCTGCGAGCGGGACACGGACATCGATCACCCAGGCGATCGCAAGGAAGGCGTAGACCTGGAACAGCGAGATCGTGACCGAGGCCAGCAACTTCGAGGTCAGCAGATACCAGCGGGGGTAGGGGCTGACCAGCAGCGTACGCATGCTGCCGGACTCCCGGTCGTAGACCATGCTGAGCGAGGACTGCATGCCGTTGAACAGCTGGACCATCGCACACAGCCCCGGCAGCACGTAGACCTCGTAGAGGATGTAGGTCTCGTAGGGCGGCGTGATCGAAACCCCGAGGATGGACCTGAACCCCGCGGCAAAGATCAGCAGCCACACCAGCGGGCGCACCAGGGAGGCGATGAAACGCTCGCGCTGGTGCACGAAACGCAGGGTCTCCCGCCAGACGATCCCCCACAGACAGATGAGCCATCCAGCCACGGTCAGCGCTCCGTCAGCGCAAGAAACGCCGAGGCGAGATCACCATCGCCCGCCAGTGCACGCGCCGTCGCCCGGGCCCGCACCTCGCCGCGGTGCAGCACCACCACGGGATCATCGGGCTCGATCTCGTCGATGAGGTGGGTCGCCCACAACACCCCGATCCCCTCGGTCCGGGTCTGCTCGTGCAGGTGGGTCACGATCGCGCGCCGCGACTTGACATCGAGCCCCGCCGTCGCCTCGTCGCAAAGCAGTACGGTCGGGCGATGCGTCATCGCCCGCGCGATCTCGACCCGGCGCGCCTGTCCGCCCGACAGCGTGTTGACCCTGCGGTCGAGAACCCCGGTCATGCCGACCTGTCCGAGCAGCGCCGCTGCGCGCTCGAGCGTGCAGCGGGGCGATATCCCGTGCAGGGCCCCGTGGTAGACGAAGTTCTGGCGCACCGTGAGCGTGGCATCGAGCGAACGGCTCTGGAACACCAGTCCCATGGTCGCGAGCGCGCGGTGCGGTGCGTGGCGCAGGTCGTGGCCCTGGACCCGGATCCTGCCCTCCCGGTTCGCGTAGAGCCGGGTGACCAGGTTGAACAGGGTGGTCTTGCCGGCGCCGTTGATCCCGAGCAACGCGGTGAAGGTGCCGGCCTCGACCGTGAAGGAAACGTCGTCGAGCGCCACCAGCGATCCAAACCGGTGCCCGACACCGTCGACGTCGAGAACGGGGTGTGTCCCCGTATCCTGTCGCACGCCTGCCATAGGAGCCCTGTCCACCCCTCCCCGGACTGCCCGTTGCGGGCTACAGTGGTATCATATGACCGGTCGTTCCTCGCAGGAGACATTGCGATGCGCATCGTGCACTTGGCCCTGGTTGCCCTTCTCGGCCTTGGAAGCGCACTGACCGCCCATGCCGAGACACCGGTACTGCGCATTGCGGTGCTCAAGTTCGGCACCGTCAACTGGCTGATGGAGACCGTGACCCGCAACGGTCTCGACCGAGCCGAGGGCTATCGGCTCGAGGTGATCGGGCTTGCCGGGTCGCCCGCGACCACCATCGCCTTCCAGTCCGGCGACGCGGACATGATCGTCAAGGACTGGATCTGGGCCCTGCGCCAGCGCGAGGGCGGAGCCGACGTGCGGTTCTCGCCCTACTCCACCGCCCTTGGGGCGCTTATGACCAGGGGCGACGTGTCCGGACTGTGCGACCTGAAGGGACGGCGCATCGGAATCGTCGGCGGCAAGCTCGACAAGAGCTGGCTGCTGTTTCAGGCACAGGCACGATCCGAGTGCGGGTTCGAACTCGCCGAGGTGGCCGACGAGGTCCTGTTCGGCGCTCCACCGCTCATGAGCCGCCAGCTCGATACCGGCGATGTCGATGCGGTCTCCACCTTCTGGCACTGGGCCGCGCGCATGGAGGCCGAAGGCAGGACCCGCATGCTGGGCGTCACGCCGACCATGGAATCGCTGGGGATCGATCCCGCTCCCGCCTTCATCGGCTTCGTCTGGGACACGGCATCGGTCGACGCCGGGCTCTCCAGCGCCTTCCTGAAGTCCGTGGCGGCGGCCCGCCGGTTGCTGCTCACCGACGATGCGGCCTGGGAGCCGCTTCGCAAGCGGATGAAGGCGGACGACGAGACAACCTTCACCCTGCTGCGGGACCGGTTCCGCGAGGGCGTCCCGCCGGACTGGACCGCCGCGGCGACCGACGCGGCGGCGCGCCTGCACGCCATGCTGATCAGCGAGGCCCCGCCCGCCTTCCGCAAGCAGGCCGGCGCCTTCGATCCGGCGGTGTTCTCGACCCACTAGGCCGGGAACGGTGAGACCGGCGGTCCCCACGTCCCGCCGGGTCGCGATCCAGGCAGGCTCGCTGGCCGGACTGGTGGCGCTGTGGTGGGCGGCCGCCGCCGCGGCGCAGTCGTCCGCCCTGCCCGGCCCGGTCGCGGTCTGGGCCGCCTTCCTGGAGCAGGTGGCAACGGACGGCTATTTCGGTCACCTGGCCGCTACCCTGGCCCGGGTGGCCGCGGCATTCCTGCTTGCCATGGTGATCGGCTCCGCGCTCGGCATCTTTCTCGGCTCGCGACGCCTTGCCGATCACCTGTTCGGCGGCTGGCTCGTGTTCCTGCTCAACCTCCCGGCGCTGGTGGTCATCATCCTGTGCTACATCTGGTTCGGCCTGACCGAGGTTGCCGCCATCGCCGCGGTCGCCATCAACAAGATCCCCAATGTCACCGCGACGCTCCGCGAGGGCGCGCGGGCCCTCTCGCGCGACCTCGACGAGATGGCCTGGGTGTACACCTACTCAACCGCCCGCAGGATCCGGCACGTGATCCTGCCGCAGATGGCCTCCTACTTCGCCGTCGCGGCGCGCAACGGCATGGCGCTGGTGTGGAAGATCGTGCTGGTGGTCGAGTTCCTCGGCCGGCCGAACGGCGTCGGGTTCCAGCTGCACACCTACTTCCAGCTGTTCGACGTCGCCACCATCCTCGCCTACGCGATCGGTTTCATCATCGTGGTACTCGCAATCGAATACCTGCTGTTCGAGCCCTGGGAACGCTACGCCACCAGGTGGCGGCGATGACCGGGCTCACGGTCGACATCGGTGCCAAGCGGTTCGCATCCGCACATGTCCTCGGCGAGATCCGTTTCACCCTCGGGACCGGCGAACGCGTGGCTGTCCTTGGCGATTCCGGGATCGGCAAGAGCACGCTGCTGGCGATGATCGTCGGCTACGATACCGACTTCGAGGGCCGGATCATCCGGCCGGACGGTCGCGCCGCCATGGTGTTCCAGACCCCGCGACTGCTGCCCTGGCGCACGCTTGCCGAGAACATCGCCGTCACCCCGGGGGCGGGGACCCGGGCCCGGGCGCGCGAACTGCTCGGCGAAGTCGGACTGGGCGCGGCGGCCGAGCAGTACCCCGAGACGGTTTCGCTCGGCATGCAGCGCCGCGCCGCACTGGTGCGCGCGCTGGCAATCTCACCGTCGCTGATCCTGCTCGACGAGCCGCTGGTCTCGCTCGACCCCGAGACCGCAACCAGCGTCCGCGACCTGATGGTGCAGATCCTCGACCGCACACTGGCGACCTGCGTCATGGCGACTCATGACCGGCGCGAGGCGCTGGCCGTCGCCGACCGCCTGATCGAGCTGGGCGGGCGGCCGGCGCGGATCACGTCGGACCGGCCGTCCGGCCTGCCTCGCGCGGAACGCAGCAATCCCCGGGCGATCGACGACGCCCTCGCCCGCCTGTTCCCGTCGCCCTGAACGGGCCGGATCACCCGCGTTCGCGCAGGACGCGGGCCCGTTCCCGCTGCCAGTCGCGGCGTTTCTGGTCCTGGCGCTTGTCGACCTTGCGCTTGCCGCGGGCCACCCCGACGGCGAGCTTGGCGATACCGCGGGAATTGAAATACAACCGCAGCGGAATCAGGGTGCAGCCTTCCCGCCGTACCAGGCCCAGCAGCCGGTCCCGTTCGCGCGCATGCACCAGCAAGGTACGCGGCCGCTTGGGAGCGTGGTTGAACCTGTTCGCGTTCTCGTAGGCCGGAATGGTCGCATTGAACAGTGTCAGCACCCCGGCGCGGTCACCCGCGTAGGCCTCGGCGATGCTCGCCTTGCCCTGCCGCAGGCTCTTCACCTCGGTTCCGACCAGGATGATGCCGGCCTCCACCACCTCGTCGATGAAGTAGTCGTGCCGGGCCCGCCGGTTCTGGATCACCGGGTGGGTAGCTCCTCCGTCGGGCATGGCTCACTCCGCCGCTCCGCGGGCCGCTCAGTTGAGCAGCCCGGCGTACCGCATCGCCGACTCGACCTGGCGCTTGCTCGACTCCGCGATTTCGCAGATCGGCAGCCTGGCATCGGGCTCGCACAGGCCAAGCAGGCTCGCCGCGTACTTCACCGGGCCGGGGCTGGTCTCGCAGAACAGCGCATCGTGCAGCGGCAGCAACCGGTCGTTGATGACACCGACGGTTGCGAAGTCGCCGGCCTGCCAGGCGTCGTGCATGGAGGCAAGCGGCCCGGGAGCCACATTGCAGGTCACCGAGATGCAGCCATGCCCACCCTGCGAAAGGTAGGGAACCACCGTCGCGTCCTCGCCCGACAGCTGGCAGAAGTCGGGACCGATCTCGAGCCGGGTCTTGAGCGGGCGCACCAGGTCCTGGGTGGCATCCTTGACCCCGACCACGTTCGGGTGGTCGGCCAGCCGCTTCATGGTCGCCACCGACATGTCGATCACGCTGCGCGGCGGGATGTTGTAGATGATGATCGGGATGTCCGCCGACTCGGCAATGGCCGTGAAATGGCGATACAGGCCTTCCTGCGTCGGCTTGTTGTAGTACGGCGTCACATGCAGCACCGCGTCGGCTCCGGCGTCCTTGGCGTGCCTGGTAAAGTCGATCGCCTCGGCGGTCGAGTTCGACCCGGCCCCGGCGATCACCGGCACCCGCCCGCCGGTCTCGTCGACGCAGATCTCGACGACACGCTTGTGTTCGTCGTGACTCAGTGTTGGCGATTCGCCGGTGGTCCCCACCGGAACGAGGCCATCGGTCCCCTCCTCGATCTGCCAGTTCACCAGCCTGCGGTACGCCGGTTCGTCCACGGCACCGTCACGGAAAGGCGTGATCAGGGCCACAAGCGATCCCTTGAACAAGGGATCTCCGGCATTGTAGGTCATCGCGTGTCTCCTTCGTCGGCGCAGTCAGGCCTGCGCGAAATCCGACCATACGCCGGGCCCGGAAGGGCGACAAGATCCGGCCGTGTTGCCGCGGCTTGCGCGGCGCCCGTAAACTTGCGCTTCCGATGGCCGACACTTGAAGTATCCTGATGGCCTACCCTGAGCATACTCAATCCGGTGGCCCGATTGTGGCCGGGTTGCGCTGCCTGTCCCGCATCGTCCTGCTGGCGTTCGGCCTCGCAGCGGTCCCGGACCCCGGTGCAGCCCGCACGGTCCCGGTGCCGACACTGCGGTCCGCGCCCACCCTTGCCGTGCCGATCCCGGTCCTGCGTCCACCCGGCAAGCTGGGTGCCCCATCGCTTGCCGTCTACAGGCGGGCATTCGCGCTCGCCGACAAGGGGCGCTGGCGCGCCGTGCAGCGCCAGCGCCGGGTGCCGGTCCGTCCTGGGCTCGAGCGCGTGCTGCACGGGCTGCGTCTCGCCGACCCCGCGTCCGGCGCCGGCTTTGCGGAGATCGCCGCCTTCCTCGACGCCGCCCCCGTCTGGCCCGATCGCGCCACTCTCGAGATCAGGGCCGAGGACGCGATCGGTTCCCGGATTCCACTTGCGCGTCGTCTCGCCTGGTTTGCCGCCAACCCGCCCAGGACGACCAGGGGCCACTTCGCGCTGGCCGATGCGCTGAAGCAGGCGGACCGGATCGGGGACTGGACCCGGACCGTGCGCGGGATCTGGAAGCGGGTCCCCCTCAACCGGACCGACACCCGCCGTTTTCTCAGGGCGCACGGCCGGGCACTCGACCGGGACATGCACTGGCCCCGGCTCGACAGGATGCTGTGGCTGGGGGCGATCAGTGCCGCGCGCGCCACCATGCCCCTGGTCGACCCGGATCTGCGGCGGCTCGCCGAGGCCAGGCTCCGCCTGCGCCAGTCCAAACCGGATATCGATTCCGTGATCCGCCAGGTACCGCGCCGCCTCATGGGTGACCCGGGGCTCGCCTACGAGCGGCTGCGCTGGCGCGGCCGCAAGGACCGGCACGACCGCGTCATCGATCTTCTCGCCAGCGCCCCGAAGTCGATGACCTACCCGTCCCTGTGGTGGCGGGAACGGCGCCTGCAGTTGCGCGATGCGATCAACGGGGACCGCTACGGCGATGCGATCACGCTGGCAGCCGGCCACCGTCAGAGCGAGGGAGCGGCACTTGCGGACGCCGAATGGCACGCCGGGTGGGTTGCGCTGCAGTTTGCCGACAGGCCGCGCGAGGCGTTCGACCGCTTTACCAACATGTTCGGGGTGGTGAAGACGCCGATCAGCCGGGGCCGGGCCGCCTACTGGGCCGGCCGGGCACTCGAGGCAGCGGGCGACACGGGCGCACGCGAGTGGTACCGGCGCGCCGCCGCGTACGGAACCACCTTCTACGGCCAGCGTGCCGCCGAACGGCTGTCGGCAGGGCTCGAACTGCCGGCATCCGCGCCGCTGCCGCGGCAACCGCGCTTCGCCCGTGCCGAACTCGGCCAGATTGCCGACATCGCGATGGCGCTGCAGCAGATCGGCGAGGACGGGCGTGCCGGGAAGTTCCTCGAACAACTGGTGCGTCACCACGTCACCGACGAGGAAGCGGCGGCGACGGCGGCCCTGGCCCGCGATCTCGACCGGCCCGACATCGGGGTCAAGCTCGCACGCCGGGCGGCACTCGGGCACCTGCACTTCCTCGAGGCCGCCTACCCGGTCCTCGCCCTGCCGCAGGGCCTGCCGGTCGAGCCGGCCCTGGTCCACGCGATCATTCGCCAGGAGAGCAGTTTCGACACGCGGGCCCGCAGCAGTGCCGGCGCGCTCGGCCTGATGCAGCTGCTGCCGTCCACGGCGCGCGAGGTGGCGCGGCACATGGGCAGGCGTTTCTCCGTCGGTCACCTGACCTCGAAACCGCAGGTCAACATCCGGCTGGGCGCGCAGTATGTCGGGCGGCTGCTCGACAGCCATCACGGCAACTTCATCCTCGCGCTCGCCGCTTACAACGCCGGCCCCGGACGCGTCCGCAGCTGGCTGCGCACCCTGGGCAGGCCCGGGCCCTCGACGGCGGAACGCATCGACTGGATCGAACGCATTCCCTACCCGGAAACCCGCAACTACGTCCAACGGGTGCTCGAGGCGCTCGAGGTCTACCGCCGGCTGCTCGGATCGGAACCCGAGGTCTGGACGATGCAGGCCCGGGCGGTGGCGCCCGGCGTGCGGACATCGTCGTGACCACCGTGACCGGACAGCGAAAACCGTTCCGCGACGCGGGCCGGGACCGATGGGCGTGCGGGACCCGGTCGGCACGGTAGCCGCGACATTGTGCTATTTTTATCACACAGCGCTCGATTCGCAACACCCGCGGACCGGCGGCTCCCGACCGGGCCCGGATGGGGCAAACAACGGCGGCAATTACCGGCATATCGGGAAAAACAGCGGGGTCTGGCGGCGCAGCAGGGATCGTGCGGCGACCGGCCGCGATACCGTGCCGGGCCATTCCCCCGGGGTATTCGACGCCCACCCCTTCACACCTGTCCGCGCAGGCTTCACACTTGTCCGCTCAAATGTCAGACGATAGACACCACGGTACTGTCATCAGGTATGGCGATACATGGGAGTCCGGGCCGGTCTCCAGCGCCGGCATCGTCGTACGGGACGGGGAACTGCGGCACGCCGCGAACCGGGAGCGGCGCGTACGGCCGGCGGAGACATTCGGAAGGCGGCGGTTGCGGCGTGAGGCATGAGGAGTTGCAGCACCAACCACGCTGCCGCCCTGACAGGAGAGGAACGGTTGATGTGGCACCAGAACACGGTGAAGTGCCGGATCGCGGAACACGGTAACGGATCGGGTTTCGGACTGACGGGTGTCGGGTCGAGGGTCATCGCGGCCGGCCTGCTGGTGTTCGGCTCACTTGCGGTGTCGGGCCCGGTCGAGGCCCAGCAGGGAGTGCGCAGTTCCGTCGACACCACGATCTCGCACGGGCTGTCGGTCCGGATCCAGGACCAGGATCCACGCCTGCTCGCCGACGTCAACGGCAACGACGGCAACTACAACTACGAGCCGGGTATCATCAGCAACACGTCGAAGTTCACCGTCGACATGGACGTCGAGGCCGACCGGTTCGGTCTGTTCGGCCGTGTGACCGGCTTCGTCGACTACGAGAACCGCGACGGAAAGCGGGACCGGACCCAGCTCAGCTCCGAGGCGCGCGACATCGTCGGCAACGATATCGAACTGCTCGACCTCTACGGGACCTGGGCACTCGACTTCGACGATGCGTTCGTCGACCTGCGGTTCGGCCGACATGTGCTGAACTGGGGCGAGAGCACCTTCATCCTCAACGGGATCGGCGACTTCAACCCGATCGACGTGAGCAAGCTGCGCCTGCCCGGCGCGGAACTCCGCGAGGGACTTCTGCCGGTTGCGGCGGTCTCCGCGACAGTCGCCCCCTCCGATACGCTCTCCGTCGAGGGGTTCTACCAGTTCGACTGGGAGCCCACCGAGTTCGATCCCGTGGGCACGTATTTTTCGACCGTCGACTACGCCGGATCCGGTGCGTACAAGGCGGCCATTCCCCTGCCGGGCATCAATATCGACGACACCGGAATCGGGCCGCACAGCGCCATCGGCTTCGAGCCCCTCGTGCCGCTGATGAACGCCGACCTCGCCGGGCAGCGACCGCTCGCGTTCCCGGACCCGGACTTTCTCTCGGTCCACCGGGGACCCGACGTGCGGGCCAGCGACCAGGGGCAGTACGGCATTGCCATCCGCACCCTGGTCGACGAGCTGAACGGCGCAGAGATCGGGGCCTACGCCGTGCGCTACCACGCCAAGCTGCCCCTGATCAGCGCCAGGACATCGCCGCTCTCCGGAATCCAGGAGGGCCTCGGCGCGGCCGGGGCAATCAGCGCTCCTACATCCAATACCACAGCGGCCGTAACCCAGGAGGTGACCCAGGTCGTCACCCAGAGGGTCACTGCCGCGGTACAGGCGGGCCAGCTTCCCGCCGCCGCGGCACCGGCGGCAATCCGGGCAGCGGTGACGCAAGCAGTGACGGCGCAGATGCGCGGCATCGCGAGCGCGGTTGCCATCGACCGGTACGCCGATCAGGCCTACTACTACCAGGAATATCCGGAGGGCCTGCCGCTGCTCGGCGTCAGCTTCAACACCCAGGCCGGGAACTGGGCCATCCAGGGTGAATATTCCCTGCGGCCCAACGCGCCGCTGCAGCGGTCGGAAGATAGCCTGTTCGCCGATGGCCTGGCGCCGATCTTCCGGGCGCTCGCCCTGAGCTCCGACCCGGCCGCCCTCGGCCAGTTCCTCGCCGGCTACCGGCCGTTCGAGGTGGTCGGCTACGTGGAGCGGAATGTCAGTCAGGCACAGGCGACAGTCACGCGCGCCTTCGGACCGACGCTCGGGGCAAGCGCCATGATCCTGGTTGCCGAAGGCGCGGTGATGCACGTGCACGACATGCCGGACCGGGCAACCACACCGCTGGAGAGTCCCGCCGGCGGCGTCAGCAATGCCGACGAGTCCGCCGATGCGACCTCGCTGGGCTACCGGCTGTTGGCACGGCTCGAGTACAACAACGTGATCGGAGCGCTGAACCTCTTTCCCTACCTGCAGTTCCGGCATGACGTCTGGGGCAACAGCCCGGCGCCCATCGGCCAGTTCGCCCAGGGCCGGGTCGCGACCACCGTCGGCCTCAAGGCGGATCTGCTCTCGCAGTGGGAGTTCGACATCGGAGCAACGTTCTATTCCGGGGACTCCAACGAACTGAGTGATCGGGACTACGTCTACACGTCCCTCAAGTACTCCTTCTGAGGAATGCAGCCATGTATCCAGCGATTCTCGGGGTCGTTCTCGCGCTTGCCGTGGCCATCGGTCCGGCCGGTCAGGCAACTGCAAAGATCACGAAACAGGAAGCGGATCGCCTCGACCAGGACCTGACCCCGCTCGGGGCAGAGCGCGCCGGCAACGCGGACGGCAGCATTCCGGCCTGGGACGGCGGGATCACCAGCCCGCCCGATGGCTATTCGCTGGGAGACCATCACCAGGATCCGTATGCCGATGACCAGCCGGTGATGGTCATCGACGGGTCCAACCTCGACCAGCACCGGGACCGGCTGTCGGTGGGTCACCAGCGGATGCTCGAGCTCTATCCCAGCTTTCGCATGAACGTCTATCCGACCCGGCGCAGCGCCTCGGCGCCGCAACGCGTCTACGACGCCACCCGGCGGGTCGCCGAGACCGCAACCCTGGTCGATGACGGCAACGGCGTTGCCGGGGCCACGGTCGGCATCCCGTTCCCGATCCCCTCCAGCGCGCTCGAGGTGATGTGGAACCACCTGCTGCGCTACCGCGGCGAAACCGTGAAGTGCGAGCTTGGCCAGGCGGCGGTGACCAGGGGGGGCGACTACACGGTGGTCCGCATCAATGTCGAGGCAGAGATCCGGTACTCCCTGCCCGACATGACCGAAGACGAGCTCGGCAATATCATGATCTACTTCCGCCAGAGCGTCCTGGCGCCGGCACGTCTCGCCGGCGGCATCGTGCTGGTGCACGAGACCATGAACCAGGTGCGTGAACCGCGGAAGGCCTGGGTCTACAACCCTGGCCAGCGACGGGTCCGCCGGGCTCCGAACGTCGCCTACGACAACCCGGGCACGACCAGCGACGGTCTTCGTACCGCCGACCAGTTCGACATGTTCAACGGCGCGGTCGACCGCTACGACTGGACGCTCGTCGGCAAGAAGGAAATCTACGTCCCCTACAACTCGTACCGGGCGCACAGCGACCAGCTGTCACTGTCCGACATCCTCACACCCCTGCACGCCAACCCGGATCACCTGCGTTACGAGTTGCACCGGGTGTGGGTGGTCGATGCGGTGCTGCGTGACGGTGCGCGTCATCTCTACAAGCGCCGGACCTTCTACATCGACGAGGACTCCTGGCAGATACTGGTCGTCGACCTCTACGACAATCGGGACCAGCTCTGGCGGGTGTCCGAGGGCCACGTCATCAACTACTACGAGAAACCGCTGATCTGGCCAACGCTGGAGACCCATACCGACCTGCAGGCCGGTCGTTACCTCGCGCTCGGGCTGAACAACGATACCGAGATGTGCACATTCGACTCGGACGTTACCTCCCGGGACTTCTCGCCGGCCGCCCTTCGCCGCGCGGGACGCCGCTGACCCGCCCTCGCGGCCGGCCCGCCATGGGACGGCTCATCCTCGTGGCCGCAGGACTGGCCATGATCGTGCTGGAAGGCGCGGCGGCGTACGCCGACTGTGCGGCGCCATCCGTTACCGCCCCGCTCGCAAGCCGTTCACTGCTTCTCGACGGCGCCGACACCGGCAACAGCCTGGTGGTGGTCGGTGACCGGGGACATGTCCTCGTCTCGGCCGACGATGGAGCGACCTGGAGCCAGTCGACGGTGCCGACCCGGGCCCTGCTGACCGCGGTCGACTTTGCCGGCACGCAGGATGGCTGGGCCGTCGGGCATGACGCTGTCATCCTGCGCACCAGCGACGGGGGTGCAACCTGGCGGATCGTGCACTGCGCGCCCGAGGAGGAACGCCCGTTGCTCGACGTCTGGTTCAGGGATGCAAGGACCGGGTTTGCGGTGGGCGCCTACGGCTATTTCCTCGAAACCCGGGACGGCGGCGAGACCTGGCACTCCCGCTTCATCAGCGATGACGACTTTCACCTGAACGTGCTGGTCCCTGCCGACCCCGACGGCACCCGGTTGTTCATCGCCGGGGAAGCCGGCGCCATCTACCGCTCCGACGATGCCGGACGGACATGGCGGGCACTTCCGTCTCCCTATGCCGGATCCTGGTTCGGAGCCATCGCGCTCGACCGGGACAGGCTGGTGCTGGCCGGGCTGAAGGGTCGCCTGTTCCAGTCGACCGACGCCGGCGAAACCTGGTCCAGGATCGCGACCGGGGTACAGTCGGCCCTGACCGGAATGCTGCGCCTCGATGACGGCCGGCTCCTGCTGACCGGCCTCGAGGGAGTGATCCTCACCCTCGACCCTCGCAACCCCGACAGCCGGCTCGACCGGCTTCCCGCGAGGCCGGCACTTGCCGGAGCGCTCGAACTCGCAAACCGGTCGGTCCTGCTCTTCGGCCAGTCGGGAGTACTGCGGCATCGAACCGGCGGCAGGGACTAGCGCGATGCCCGCTCGCGCAGCCCCGGCCTGGAACGTGCGGTGATGCCGGATCCCGGAGCCCTGCTGTTTCGTTACCGGCGCACCGTGCTCGCCGTCTTCCTGGCGGCAAGCCTCTTCATGGGGTGGTGCGCCTCGGAGTTCAGGCTCGACGCCGGGTTCACCAAGCTCATTCCGGTCAACCACGAGTACATGCAGACCTTCCTGCAGTACCGGGACGAGTTCGGCGGCGCCGACCGGGTCGCGATCGCGATCATGGCGCGCGACGGCAACATGTTCACACCTGAGTTCTTCGAGGTGCTGCGGGCCGTCACCGACGCCACCTTCTTCATCCCCGGCGTCGACCGGACCCAGGTCTACTCGGTGCTGACACCCAATGTCCGGTTCATCGAGGTGGTCGAGGACGGAGTGGTGGCGGGCGACGTGGTTCCGGCCGACTTCACGCCCGACGAATCCGGCCTGGCCCGGGTCCGGGAGAACATCATCAAGGCCGGGGTGGTCGGACGGCTGGTCGCCAACGACCTCGGGGGCGCACTGGTCAGCGCCAAGCTCCAGGAGTTCCACCCGAACACCGGCGATCGGCTCGACTACGTGGAGGTGGCCAATGCGCTCGAGGGCATCCGTGCGGATGCCGCCGCCCGCGCGGATGTCGACGTCCACATCATCGGGTTCGCAAAGCTCGTCGGCGACATCTCCGACGGTTCCACCCGGGTGGTCGGATTCTTCGGGCTGACCCTGCTGATCACCTTCCTGTTCGTGCTTGCCTACACCCGCTCGGTGCGCCTGACCCTGCTGCCGCTTGGCTGTTCCCTGGTCGCGGTGCTCTGGCAGATAGGAGGGTTGACCGCGCTCGGTTTCGGGCTCGACCCGATGTCGATCCTGGTGCCATTCCTGGTCTTTGCAATCGGTGTCAGCCACGGCGTGCAGATGGTGACAGCGATCTGCTCGGAGATGCTCGAGGGCCGTCCGGCACTCGATGCCGCCCGGGCCGGGTTCCGACGCCTGCTGCTGCCCGGCATCGTGGCGCTGGCGTCGGACTCGGTCGGGTTCATGACCATCGCCTTCATCGAGGTCCAGGTGATCCGCGAGATCGCGATGACCGCGAGCCTCGGCGTGGCTGCCGTGATCCTGACAAACCTGCTCCTGCTGCCGGTCCTCCTCTCGTTCATCGAGATGTCGGAGCGCGAACGCCGCGCGGCGGGGAGCCGGGACGACAGGCTCAGGCCGCTGTGGACCCGGATCGCGCGGGTGGCGCACCGGCGCCCCGCCGCGACCGTCATCCTCACCGCCGTGGTCCTGTTTGCCGTCGGGGCCTGGCATGCTCCGAAGGTGCGGGTCGGCGATGAGCATCGCGGCGTGCCCGAACTGCGTGAATCGGCGGTCTATAACCGCGACGCGACCGTGATCACCGACCGGTTCGCCATCGGGGTCGACGTGCTGACGGTGATCGGCGAGGCGGCGACGGAAGCCTGTATCGATCACACGGTGATGACCGTGCTCGACGAGTTCGAATGGCGCATGCGCAACATCGAGGGCGTGCAGTCGGTGCTCGGACTCGCCGGCGTGGCCAAGGGCATCCACGCCGGATGGAACGAGGGCAACCTGAAGTGGAGAACCCTGCCCCGGAACCAGTACTCGATGGTGCAGGCAGTCTCGCCGGTCCACACCGGGAGCGGATTGCTGAACACCGACTGCAGCGTGATGCCGGTCCACATTTACACCGCGGACCACAAGGCCGAGACCATCGAACGCATCGTGGCGCAGGTTAAGGCGTTCGAACGCGACACCCCCGACGGGCACATCCGCTTCCGGCTGGCATCGGGAAATGTCGGGGTCATGGCGGCAACCAACGAGGAGGTGGATGCGGCGCAGTTCCCGATCCTCGGCTACGTGTCGGGCGCGGTCATCCTGCTGTGCCTGCTCTCGTTCCGGTCGGCGCCGGCGACGATCTGCATCATCGTGCCGCTGGCACTGGCATCGGTGCTTGCCTACGCGCTGATGGCGTTCATGGAGATCGGGCTCAAGATCTCGACCCTGCCGGTGGTGGCACTCGGGATCGGCATCGGGGTCGACTACGGCATCTACATCTATGGCCGGCTGCGCGAGTTCCTGCGCTCGGGCCTCGGCTTCGCCGAGGCTTACGCCGCGACCCTGTCCTCCACCGGCGCCGGGGTCACCCTGACCGGCCTGACGCTGGCTGCCGGCGTTGCGACCTGGTGCGTATCCCCGCTCAAGTTCCAGGCTGACATGGGCATCGTTCTGACCTTCATGTTCCTGGTCAACATGATCGGAGCCGTGGTGCTGCTGCCGGCCATCGGCGCGTGGCTCGTCCGCAGTCCGTCGCGCAGCTGACGCCGGATATTCGCCCGGGGCGCACCTTCCGCAAAATCGGTGTTCGAGACCACCCTGTGGCGCGGTGCCTGCAGGCGTCACGCCCCGTAACGACGGCCAGCCACTTTCGTCGTCGTCGTCTGCGTCTCCACGCCGCACACCCGGCACGATTGTCGATGCGTGGTCCCCGAGGTCGCCGTTCCTGACGAGAATGACGGTCCGCGGACCATCGCCTGATCCAACCGCTTGCTCGAGAGCCGAACCAAAGACACCGCGACCGGCCGGCGTGCCGGCGCCGATGACACCTGCAGGCAAGACACACCTGTGCGCCTCGCCCTGGAACCGCGGGGCGGGAAACCGCGTGCAACTGGACCGAGCAGATGCGAGGCACCGACCGTACGCCGCTCCGCTTGATGTCCGGCCAGGGTGCGCGAAACGCACCGGATGCCAGGCACCGTTACCTGCACGACACCCGCGATCATCCTTGTCCGCACGCCGGCGCCAGACGTGCCCGCGGGACCCTGTACCTGGCTGCGGCGAACTTCGGCATCCGGATGCCAGAACGGATCCGGTTCCAGACCCGGACCCTTAATGCCGGTTCCGCACGACCCGGCACGGCTTCCAGTTCCGGCTCCAGTGTATGTCAGACTGGACATGTCCTGCACGCACACTCTTGCAGACATTCCGCGGGAAGTCCTGCTCGGCAAATCCACAGGCCAGGCGCAAGACAATACCCTCGCGTTCACCTCCGAGCACGGAAGGTTCCATGTGGGCTCGTTCGACAAACCCGCGAATTTCCTCAACTGAGTGAAAACATCCTCTAAACAAAACGGGCACGGTTGGAATGTTCTTGCCGTGAGCATAGGCTTCCAATTCCGAAAATGACGAGAATGTTCCCCTTCCGTCCCGCAGCGCGAAGGCATAGTAGGTTCGGTCCTCCGGTACCGGATCATACGCGATGCTGTGCACAGCGTAGATGTCTTCTCCATAAAGATGAACGTCCGGCTCCGTGACCTTCCAGGCGTGGTGCTTCTTTACCATCGCCATCCACCCGGCATCACTGGGCGCGGAAACACTGCGGCCGTAGACCTTGCTCGCGTGCAACAGGGTATTGCCCCCATCCAGCTTTTCCGTCGCAATCACATCCGCGCCGACAAAATGCTGCGGATCCGCATGTACCCTCCCGTCGCGGCCAAGACCCGGTGACCACGGCCAATAGCGCGTGCTTGGGTATTTGCGCGTCACAGGAATTCCGCTGCCAAACCACTGGTGAATCGGTGTATCATCTGCATGCGTGCTGCGGACAAAGCTGTTCAACAGTTACATCCAGGCACTCGGTCAAGGTTTGTTGCTCACTCCAGTCACTGTCAGTGGCATTTACAATCGTTGCGCGCGAAACCACCGCGACCGCCAGGAACTTTCGGTCCGATGGATCCAGTTCATTTGCCGGGCGTTCTTCGAACTTTTTCCGCTCGTCCTCGCTTGGCGTGACCGTGACTCTTTTCACCTTCCGGTTTTTGTACTGATGATCAAACAGATACTTGAAAAATGCATCTCCCACGCCCGGTGCGCCGGAAAACCTGAGGTGCTTTCGATACTCTTGCATGATCTGCCCTTGGTCATCCAATACCACGACCTTTCCTCTCGTTAACGACAGAATCATCTGCACACACGCTCTTCGGCATGCATAATCAGCATGGGTGTTACATCCGTTCGCCGCGACAGCCATATTGGTATCAACAACAAATGCAACCTCAACTCCCTGCCATACGTCTTTGCAATGCCGCATCCGCAATCGCCGTAATCTCTCCCAGTTCGTCTCCAAAGAAGTTCTCAGGCCAGTTTTCGACCTCTCCCCATTCATTGAGGATCAGGTCTTCCACCTTGGCCCTGCCCCTGTCGGTCGAAACGAAGTACAGTTTCAGATCATCTGCCGACACCTGTTCTTCCGCTACCCGCCTCTGTAGCCGGCGCAACAAATGCTCACTGTGACTTTCCACCACGATCTGCACGTTTCTGGTCCGGGCAACGTTGAGCATGACGTCTGCAAGTCCCGCCTGCACGGCAGGATGCAGATGGATCTCCGGCTGTTCCATAAGTACCAGTGATCCCTCGGGAACATAGTACAAGAGAACCAACGCAGGCAGCACTTGAGAGACGCCAAACCCTACGTCCGTTAGTGCCCTCGGCGCACTGTCCCGGGTCGTCTTCACACTGGCATGGTACAGGTTGGTTCCCTCCGCTATCTCCTTGATTTGGAATTCCCGAACAAGGTCCATCTTCTGCAACCAGTAGGCAATCATTTCCTCAAAAGACCGCCTCTTCATTCTTTTGCCGAGGCTTCTCGTCTCCCCGTCACGAGCGGCAGAAAGTATCGCATCCACGGTGCGTTCGCCGCGTGGCCCAACGTCCAGAGGGCTTGAACCTGCCCAATGATATTCACGCCGAGGATATTCGCGCAAAGGGCCAAGGTAGAATATTGAGTCCATGAGGGCCTCGTATTTCAACACAAAGTCCCACAAAAAGTCCGTATTTTGATATAAATTCCTGACATCATCGGGAAACAGATGTGTCTTTACAGGTGAAGACAGCGGCCGTGCCCTACCTGTATTGCGCTTAAATTTAAACTCTGTATTTTGTGTTTCGAGATTGTATTTGTTCTTCCCTCCATGCACCAGGCGGAATTCCGCACCACCAAACCTGTATTCCAATCGGTGTGTCCAGAGTCGATCCTGCCGCAGGCCTACTTCACACGTTGTTTCGATGATGTCGCCCTCGAGCATTCCTTGTCCTGGGGCCTGCATGGGCTCGTCTATTGTCAAGCTGTCAGGCAATGACCATTCCAGGGTCCAGGCCATGCTTTTCTGTTTGTCATGCATATGCACGGCATCCGTGAAGGTTCCGAGGTTTACCAGATCGGTCGAGCTGCCAAAGTCGAGCACCAGTCCACGGTCCGTCGCATTCCTGGTTTGCTTCAGCAGCAGGAGAAGTTGGAGAAGGCTGCTTTTTCCGGAGCTATTGGTTCCAAAAATACCGGTTATGCGTCCAAAGCTGATTTCAGCCTGTTGCCAGGCCTTGAAATTGGAGAGGTGCATGCGCTTGAGCATGTTTGCCACTCCTTCAGGTGCGATCCAACTGCAACAGGGACACGCTGGCAAAACGGGTTTGATCATCCGGCAGGCCGAACCGGCCTGGTGTTCTGCAGGTTCCGTTTGCAGTCGGAATTCGAACTGTCAAGGCACGGGCCGGTTCATCTTCAATTGAACACAGGCTCCGGCTATGGCTCCACGTTCCCTTCTTCTGCACCCGCGCCATGTGCCACGCTTCACCGTGGATAGCTCAGGGCACCGCAGTCAGTGCCGGCAACGTCAGTTCCGCGAAGGCCCGCCAGCGCCACTGCAACCTTACTGAAGTAGTCTGGATCGAGCCGAATTGGCAAGGCATCACGACTCCGCCCGCAATGCCGGTGTGTCATTCCGGATCGGGCGGGCACTGCTCATGGGCGAGTGGCTCCCTCGAGAGTCTCGCATGTGCGCTGGTCTCCTCCGGCACGGGCGAAACGGGATCATGTCGCGCAGCCTGGTCCGGGCTGGTGACACTGGTTCGGCCGCAATCAAGACGTGCGCAGTTCACATCACGCCAGGGTGACGGGATCTGCACGGGGCAACAGTCAGTTCTGCGAAGGGCGCAGCGGCAGCAGCCGTTCGTCTCCCCCGGTTTGTGGCCACCGGCTGCGCGGATCTCGATGATCTGCTCCTCACAGAGCCCGGACTACCGGGACTGCTGCACTGTCCCGCTCTGCTGAACACGATCTGACCGGAAACGGGTGCCGGATCTTCCCCTCATCGGTCGTTTCCGCCGTCCCGCTCCCTGAACCGTGCGGAACACGGGTGCGCCTGGTCGCGTCCGGGGCTCACGGCACATTTTTCAGGTGGCCTGTCAGGGGCCCGTTGAATAGTATCCGGCCCGGTCAGGGGATGCCGGTCCCGGCCCGTTCGGGCCAGGGCACCGGAACGCCCTGGCATGCGGCGTCGCTTCGGATGTTCCGCGAACAATGCGGCCGGAAGTGGCGCTGCGTCGATTCCAAGACAGCGTAACGACTGACCTTGCCCTCTGCGGGCGCGCAGGAGACAACCACATGAGAGTACTGACACGACTGCTGATGCCGGCCCTGGCCGTGATGATGGCCATGGCAGGCGTCGCCCAGGCCCAGGAAATGAAATTCTTCCGCATCGGGACCGGCGGTGCCGGCGGCACCTACTATCCGATCGGCGGCATCATCGCCAATGCAATCTCCAATCCGCCCGGCTCGCGTGCCTGCGACAAGGGCGGCAGCTGCGGCGTGCCGGGCCTGGTGGCCATCGCCGTATCCACCAACGCATCGGTGGCAAACATGAACGCCATCCACGCAGGCCAGCTCGATGCGGGCCTGGCCGGCGCCCAGAGCGTGACCCAGGGATTCAACGGCGAGGGCAAGTTCGTCGGCAACAAGAAGGACAAGGTACGCGTCATTGCCAACCTGTATCCCGAGGACATGCACCTGGTCACACCGAAGGGCTCGACCCTGTCCAGCCTCAAGGACCTGAACGGCAAGCGCGTCGGCGTCGCCGCGGCCGGTTCCGGCACCCAGGTGTCAGTACGAATGATTCTCCGGCACTACGGCATCGAGGCCGACGAGAAGGAACTCGGTCTTGCCCAGAGCAGCCAGCGCCTCGCCGACGGCCAGCTTGACGCATTCTTCTATGCCGGAGGCACACCGTTCGCCGCGCTGATCCAGCTGGGTTCCACAAAGGGTTTCGAACTCTACAGGTTCTCGGATGAAGAACGCGCGGAAATCAACAAGATCATCCCCTACTACGTCTCTTCCATGATCCCGGCCGGCACCTACGAGACCATCAGCTATGATGTACCGACAGTCGCGGTGAACGGTCAGCTGGTGACATCCGTCGAACAGGACGAGGAACTGATCTACGAGATCACCAGGGCACTGTGGAACAAGAACACGCGCAAGCTGCTGGACAAGGGCCATGCCAAGGGCAAGGCCATTCGCAAGGAGACCGCGCTGAAGGGTGTTCTGATCCCGCTGCACCCGGGTGCGGAGCGCTACTACAGGGAAGAAGGCATGATCAACTAGGGATCACGCCGCCAGGGCCGGGCCCGCGTTACCGGCGCGGGCCCGACTGGTGCACGGGGCGCCTCCGTGCACCCGGACCAGGGTGCCGACGTCTCTTTCTCCCCGGACCCTGCCGTTTCACACCACTTCCCGGACTCGATCCGGGTACCGGGCCCGGCATTGACCGGGTGACCGCGTCGTGCGGCCCGCGGGATGACGCAGGTCAGCACCGTCCGGATCCGGGACCTGCCGGTACATTGTTCACGAGGATCCGCGCCCGTGGCTGAATTCGACATCAAGAAGGCCGAAGCGCTCGAGCAAAAATACGATACAGGCCTGCAGACCCGTGCCGTCGGACCCCTGATGCTGCGGTTCACGATGGCCTTCTCGGTCATCTTTGCCCTTTATCACTACCTCACGGCGGGAACGGGCGTGCCGGTTGACTACTGGCACATGGGCATTCACATGTCCGGCATCATCCTGCTCGTCTACGTCCTCTACCCGATGGTGAGGAGCGCGGGCGCGACCCGGGGGCAACCGAATACCTGGTGGCGGTTCGGCGGCGTGCCTGCATGGGACTGGCTGTTCATCGCGGCCGGCATCGCGAGTTCGCTCTATATCGGCCTCACCTGGTACGAGATCGACTTCGAACTCTTCGGCTGGCGCTTCTTTCTGCCCGAACAGGTTATCCGGCAGGGCAATCCCGCGCCCGTCGACGTGGTGTTCGGAACCATCCTGATCGTCGTGCTGCTTGAGGCAGTGCGCCGCTCGCTCGGCATCATCGTGCCCGTGATCATCTGCGTATTCACCGGCTACGCCGTATTCGGACAGTACATCCCGGTCCAGATCCTGATGCATCCCGGCATCACCTGGGCACAGTTCATCAACAACATGTACTTTCCCGCCGAAGGCATCTTCGGTGTCACCTTGTGGATCGTGTCCACGGTGGTGTTCCACTTCGTGCTCTTCGGCGTGCTTGCGCAGCGCATGGGGCTCGGACAGTTCTTTGTCGACATCGCCACGGTCATTGCCGGTCGTCACACGGGCGGCCTGGCCAAGGTGAGCGTGGTGTCATCCGCCTTCTTCGGGACCATTTCGGGCTCGTCCATCGCCAACACCGTCTCCACCGGGTCCCTGACCATCCCGAACATGAAGCGGATGGGCTACCCGGGCCACCTCGCCGGCGGCGTGGAGGCCGCGGCCAGTGCCGGGGGCCAGATCACGCCACCCATCATGGGCGCCGCCGCCTTCGTCATGGCGGAGTTCCTCGAAGTGCCCTACACCACGGTGGTGCTCGCCGCCCTGGTGCCCGCGGCGATGCACTACGTGGGCGTGCTGTCCATCGTTCACTTCCATGCGAAGCGCCTGGGGCTCAAGGGCCTGCCGCGCGAGGAGATCCCGCGGCTCACCAGGGTTATCAGGCGGGGCTGGCCCACGGCGGTGCCCCTCGTGGTGCTGATCTACGTCCTGTTCAGCGGCTACTCGCCGCACATGGCGGCCTTCTGGGGCATCACCTCGGCCATGATCATCGGGTTCATCAATCCGATGCACCGCCTCAGCCTGGGCGACGTCATCGACGGCTGCATCATGGGCGTGAAGTATGCCCTGGCGGTGGGCGCGGTGTGCGCCGCCATCGGCATCGTCGTCGGCGTGGTCAACTCCACCGGCCTGGGCTTCAGGCTGGGTTTCATGGTGACCAACAGTGCGCTGACCCTCGCCGAAACGATCCAGCCGGTTCTCGCCTGGATCCCGCTGGCGAACTTCGAACTGCAGGGCATCACCCTGTTCGTATCGCTGATCCTGATCGCTGTTACCTGCATCCTGATGGGAGCCGGACTGCCGACAACGGCGCTCTACATCATGCTGGCCACCGTCGCGCAGCCGGCCCTGGGCGATCTTGGCGTTCCGGCACTCGCCTCGCACCTGTTCGTGCTCTACTACGGCGTCATCTCCGAAATCACGCCACCGGTGTGCGCGTCGGCATATGCCGCTGCCGGCATCGCAGGCGCGAACCCCTTCCGCACGGGCGTGTCGGCCTTCTCGCTCGGGATTGCCAAGCTCATGGTGCCGATGGTGTTCGTCTACTCCCCGGCAATGCTGATCGTGGTGGAGGACCACTTCACCTGGGCGGCGTTCGCGGGCACCGTTGCCACCTGCACCGTCGGTGTGTTCATGGTGGCCACCTCGGTCGCCGGCTACTTCCTCGCTCCCATGCGGGGTGTCTCGCGAACCGCGATGGCGCTGGGCGGCGTGCTGATGGTGGCACCCGGGACAAACAGCGATCTCTACGCCGCGGCGATCGTGGCTCCGGTCGTGATCCTCCAGGTACTGTCGATGCGCCGTGCGCGCGCGACCGTTGCCGGGAACTGAACCGGCCGGGCGGAGTGGCCGCGGCACGCCGCGAACCCCGTGCCACACGCCCCGGGGCAAACGAGGAGCGACAATGAGTGACGTCATCATAGTCGGAGGCGGGATCAGCGGCGTGTGCGCCGCCTGGGAGATGGCACGCGCCGGCCTCGACGTTCGCCTGTTTGAAGCCGGATCACTGGCGGCAATGGCGTCGGGCCGGACCCAGGGCGGCGTGCGTCAGTCGGGGCGCGATCCCGCCGAGCTGCCGCTTGCCCGCGCCGCGGTCCGGCGCTGGCAGTCGCTCGCCGCCGAACTGGGCGAGGACGTGGAGTACCGTCAGGGCGGAAACCTGCGGGTGGCCCGCAGTGACGATGAAGTGCCGCGTATCCAGGCAATGGTGAACGAGCAGCGTGCCCTGGGCCTGGAACTCGAGTACCTGGATGACCGCGCCGACCTGCGCGCCCTCGCGCCCTGGCTCAGCGAGGAGGTGCGTGCCGCTTCCTTCTGCCCCACGGACGGCCAGGCGAACCCGGTACGCGCGGTGAACGCCTTCGCGCGCGCCGCCGGGAGCGCCGGTGCGACCATCGACCTGCAGGAACCGGTACGCGCGGTGCACTTCGAGGACGGAAGGGTTCGCGGCGTGGTCACGCGACACGGCCTCGTCGAGGCGCCATGGGTTGTGCTCGCCGCCGGGATCCACACACCCGAACTGCTCGCACCGCTGGGCCTGCACTTCCCTCTCGAAATCCACCACGTCGCGGTCCTGCAGACGGTCCCGGTGCCACACCGGATGGACCAGGTGTTCGGAACCGCTGCCGGGGACGGGTCCGGGCGCCAGCAGGTGGACGGCCGGCTGCGGGTAACCTCGGGAGTGCAACCCTGGTTCCTGGCGGGTGGCTCGTGGAGCGACGACGACGTGCTGCCCGCCGCCGGGACTGTGGCCGCGGTCGTGGAACGCGCGTCCCGGGTCATCAGGGACTTCGACCGGGTCCCGCTGGCGCGGGTGTGGGGCGGCCTGATCGACAAGACCCCCGATGCCCTTCCGGTGCTGGACGCTCCACGGGCCGTTCCGGGTCTCGTCGTGGCTGCCGGTTTCTCCGGGCACGGGTTTGCCCTGGGTCCTGTCACCGGCGAAATTCTGCGCGACCTGTGTCTGGGCGAAGAGCCCGATTTTGACCTGGCGCCTTTCCGGCTGTCACGATTCAACAGTGCGATGGCGTCACACGACCTTGAACTCCTCGGATGAGGCCGCGGCGGGGAGCAGGACGCACCCGTCTTCCAGCCGGCGCCATCCGGTCCGAATCCATGATGACACGTCCAGGAAAGGCGGACAGGCAGGGCAGCACGGTACCCCGGCCCCATGGCGCAACCGAACAGCGCGACAGGTCGGTGACACATGTTCCCCGGGCCCGGTGTGCTGATCCGTCACCGGCACCTGTCCGTCTCCTCCCGCGGCTCTTTGCGCTCACGGGCCCGGGCCGCGACCACTGGCCGGTGCGGCACCACGCGGGGCGATCGCGATGAAAGGGCAGGGCTGAAGGTCCGGTCGCGATGGTGCCGTCATTGACCGGTTCCGGCAGCGGCCTGCACGTCGCGCCTGTCAACACGGCCGCCGGAATGGTATGTAGGCGCGTTTTCGCCCGGCGCGCCCGGGCTCCGATCCCTGCGGGGGGCTGCATGGCCGAGTATTCCGTCTTCTCGCTGGTACGGCACGCGCTCAGCGGACACCGGTCATGGAACCGCGCCTGGCGGGATCCCGAGCCGCGCCGGCACTACGACGTCATCATCGTCGGCGGCGGCGGGCACGGCATGGCCACCGCCTACTATCTCGCCAGCCTGCACGGGGTGCGCAGCATCGCGGTTCTCGAGAAGGGCTGGCTCGGCGGCGGCAACACCGGCCGGAACACCACCATCGTGCGTTCGAACTACATGCTCGACGAGAACGCGCACTTCTACGAGAAGTCGCTGCAGTTGTGGGAAGGACTGAGCCGGGACCTGAACTTCAACGTCATGTTCAGCCAGCGCGGTGTTCTCAACCTCGGCCATTCCGACGGCCAGATGGACAGTTTCGCGCGCCGTGGCAACGCCATGCGGCTGAACGGCATCGATGCCGAACTGCTCGACCGCGACCAGGTTCGGCGCATGGTGCCCTACCTCGACTTCTCCCAGAACGCCCGGTTCCCGATCAGGGGCGGCCTGCTGCAGCCGCGCGGCGGCACCGCCCGTCATGACGCCGTCGCCTGGGGTCTGGCGCGCGCCGCCGACCGGCACGGCGTCGACATCATCCAGAACTGCGAAGTGACCGGGTTCGAGATGTCGGGCAACCGCATCCGCGCAGTCGAGACCAGCCGCGGCACGATCGGCTGCGACCGGATCGGGTTCGCCGTCGCCGGCCACACCGGTCACCTGGCCGCGAAGCTGGGGTTGCGCCTGCCGATCGAGACCCACGTGCTGCAGGCCTGCGTGAGCGAACCGGTCAAGCCGATGATCGACAGCGTGGTCACCTTCGGCGTCGGGCACTTCTACGTCAGCCAGTCCGACAAGGGCGGCCTGGTGTTCGGCGGCGATCTCGACATGTACAACTCCTACGCCCAGCGCGGAAACATGCCGCTGATCGAACACGTCATAAGTGCCGGCGTCTCCATGATTCCGAGCCTGTCGCGCCTGCGGGTGCTGCGGACCTGGGGCGGCGTCATGGACATGTCGATGGACGGCAGCCCCATCATCGGGCTGTCACCGATCGACAACCTGTACCTGAACTGCGGCTGGTGCTACGGCGGGTTCAAGGCCACCCCGGGCTCGGGCTGGGTCTTCGCCCATACGATCGCCACCGGCGCCCCGCATCCCCTGAACTCCCGGCTGTCGCTCGACCGGTTCAGCCGCGGCCGCATGGTCGACGAACCCGGAGCCGGTCCGTTCCCGAACCGGCACTGACCCGTACAGGACAACTGCCCATGATCCGGATCACCTGCCCCTACTGCGGCCCCCGGGACCACCAGGAATTTGCCTATGTCGGCGACGCGACCCTGACCCGTCCGTCGGACGATGCCGGGGCGGATGCCTGGTACGACTTCGTCTACCTGCGCGACAATCCACGCGGGCCGCATCTCGAGTACTGGCAGCACGTCCACGGCTGCCGCGCCTTCGTCAAGGTGCTGCGTGACACGCTTACCCACGAGGTCCTCGCCACCGGGACTGCGGCCGACGACCTGGTGGCGGGAGGACGGTGACCGTGCTGAAGCTGCAGAAACCCAGCCAGCCGTTCCGCCTCGAGGAGGGCGGCGAGATCGACCGGCTCGCCCCGCTGGCGTTCCGCTTCGACAACCGGCGCTGCATCGGCTACCGCGGCGATACCCTGGCATCGGCCCTGCTGGCGAACGGCGTGCGACTGGTCGGCCGCAGCTTCAAGTACCACCGCCCCCGCGGCATCTACACCGACGGTTCCGACGAACCCAACGCGCTGGTCGAACTCAGGACCGGCGACCGGCGCGAGCCCAATACCCGTGCAACCACCATCGAGCTGTTTGCCGGTCTCGAGGCCCGCAGCCAGAACCGCTGGCCCAACCTGCAGACCGATATCATGCAGGTCACCTCGCTGTTCGCACCGATCATCCCGGCCGGGTTCTACTACAAGACCTTCATGGGCATGCCGGGCTGGCGGTTCTACGAGCACTTCATCCGCAGGGCCGCCGGCCTCGGGCGCCCGACCGCGGACCCCGATCCCGATCGCTACGACCGCATGCACGCCTTCTGCGACGTCCTGGTGGTGGGCGCGGGACCGGCGGGGCTCGCCGCCGCACTCGCCGCCGGCAGGGCCGGTGCCCGGGTCATGCTGCTCGAGGAGAGCGATGCCCCGGGCGGCCGGCTGCGCGCGGATCGCGAACGCCTCGACGGGGCACCGGCACGCGAGTGGGTCACCCGCACCGTGGACGAACTCGACGCCATGCCCGACGTCACGGTCCTCACCCGGACCACAGGGTTCGGGCATTACGACGGTACGGTGATTTCGGCACTGGAGCGGGTCGCGGACCACAAGCCGGTCCCCGACCCCTTCGAGGTCCGCCAGCGCGTCTGGCACATCCGGGCCCGGCGCGTGGTCCTGGCGACGGGCGCCAGCGAACGCCCGCTGGTCTTTGCCGGCAACGACCGGCCCGGCGTGATGCTGGCCGGGGCGGCCCGCAGCTACGTAAACCGCTTCGCGGTCAGGCCCGGCAGCCGCGCGGCGGTGTTCGCCAACAACGATGACGGATACCGCACCGCCATCGACCTGGCGCGCGCCGGGATCGAGGTGCGCACCGTGATCGACTGCCGCGCCGGCGGCCAGGGAGCGGGGCGCGAGCAGGCCGCCGCGCTCGGCATCGAGTGTCTCGACGCCACTGCCGTCACCGCGACGCACGGCCACCTCGGGCTCACCGGGATCGAGACCGCGCAGCTGTCAGCCGACGGACGCGGCATCATCGGCCAGCCCCGGCTCCACTCGGTCGACCTGCTGGCCGTTGCCGGGGGCTGGAGCCCGAATATCCAGCTTCACGGCCATATCGGGGCCGCGCCGGTCTACGATGCGGAGCTTGCCGGTTTCGTGGCCGGTTCCGGGCCCGGGGCATCGCGTTCGGCCGGAGCCGTCAACGGCGCCTGGAGCCTCGGCGAGTGTCTGCGTCAGGGCAGCGACGCCGGCGGCGAGGCCGCGCGGCTGCTCGGGTTCAACCCCGGCGCGCCGGAGCTTCCCGTCACCGAGGAAGCGCCGGTGGGCCCGATCCGCCCGATGTGGCGGCTGCCCGGCAGGGGGAAGAAGTTCGTCGACCTGCAGGACGACGTCACCGTCGACGATATCGAGCTCGCACATCGCGAGGGCTACCAGTCGGTTGAGCACCTGAAGCGCTACACCACCCTCGGCATGGGCACCGACCAGGGCCGGACCTCTTCCGTGAACGGTCTTGCGATCATGGCCGAGGAACGCGGCATTGCCGTCGCCGAGGCCGGCATTACCAGGTCACGCCCGCCGGTGGTTCCGGTCGCTCTCGGCGCCATTGCCGCCGGCGACGTCGGCATGCACTTCGCACCGACGCGGCGCACGCCGATGCACGACTGGCACGAGGCCAACGGCGCCGTGTTCGATCACGCCGGCCACTGGCTGCGGCCGCAGTACTACCTCAGGCCCGGCGAGGACGCGGGAGACATGAACCGGGCGATCGCGCGCGAGGTCATCGGCACCCGAAGTGCCGTCGGCATGGTCGATGTCTCCACCCTGGGCAAGATCGATATCCAGGGACGCGACGCGGCCGAATTCCTGAACCGGGTCTACATCAACGGCTGGAGCACGCTGCCGGTCGGACGCGCCCGCTACGGGCTGATGCAGCGCGAGGACGGGATCGTGTTCGATGACGGAACCACCTCGCGCGTCGGCGAGCACCGCTACTTCATGACAACCACCACGGCGAATGCCGGCATGGTGATGGCCCACCTTGAGGAATACCTGGGGGTGCACTGGCGCGACCTTGATGTCACCCTCGCCTCGGTCACCGAGCAGTGGGGTACGCTGGCGCTTGCCGGGCCCCGCAGCCGTGACGTGCTGGCCCGGGTGGTGGACGGTCTCGACGTCTCGGACGAGGGGTTGCCCTACATGGGAGTGCGTGACGCCTCGATCGCCGGTGTTGCCGTACGGCTGTTCCGGATCAGCTTTTCCGGAGAACTCGCCTACGAGGTCGCCGCACCGGCAGACCACGCCGCCCGCGTCTGGGAGGTCCTGGTCGACGCCGGCGCCGGGCACGGGCTCATTCCGTACGGCACCGAGGCCATGGGCATCATGCGCATCGAGAAGGGCCATGTCGCCGGCGGCGAGCTCGATGGCAGGACCACGGCGGTCGATCTCGGACTCGGGCGCATGGTCAGCCGCAGGAAGTTCCACATCGGCCACGCGATGGCCGGGCGGGACGGTCTCACCGCCGCCTCGCGGCCGGGGTTCGTGGGACTGGTCCCGGTCGATTCCGTCTCCCGGCCGCGGGCAGGCTCGATCCTGGTCGCCGATCCGCAGGCCCGTCCGCCAGTCGACAAGCTCGGCCATGTCTCCTCCAGCGCCTGGCTCAGCCCCAGTCTGCCGCACCCGATCGCGCTCGGGTTCGTGAAGGGCGGGCGCGAGCGGATCGGATCGACAGTGTGGGCCATGTTCCCGATGAGGAACGAGGCCATCGAGGTCAGGGTGGTGGATCCGGTGTTCCTGGATCCCGACGGGGAGCGGCTGCATGGCTGAACTCGCGAGATGCTCGGCACTCGCCGGAGTGCTCGAGCCCGGGCTGCACGGCAGGCCCGACTTCAGGGGACCGGGCATTGTGCTCGCCGAGCGTCACCCCATGTCGCTGGTCGAGATCGCCGCGGCCTCGGACGAGGTCTCGGGCGCCATGTGCGAAGAGGTTGCCGGGATCCTCGGAATTCGCCCGCCGGCGGAGCCCGGCACCGCCACCGGGACCGGGAGGCCGCGCATCCTGTGGACCGGGCCCTGGCGCTGGCTGGTGGTGGAGCCGGAGAGCCGCGACCTTGCCGGGATGCTCGAACCGGCAGCCGGCGCCAGCCGCGACCTTTCACATGCCCGCACGGTGCTGCGGCTCGGCGGCCGGGACGTTCGCCGCCTGTTCATGAAGGGCGCGCCGCTGGACTGGCACCCGTCGGTGTTCGTGCCCGGCTGCTGCGCACAGACAGCGATGTTCCACCAGTCGGTCCTGGTCGACTGCCGCCAGCCCGAGGTATTCGACCTGTTCGTCGCCCGCGGATACGCCCGCGACTTGTTGGAACGCGTGATCGATGCGGGTGCCGAGTACGGCGTGCAGGTGTCCTGACCAGGCGGTCAGACCGGCCGGTCACCCTTGATCGTCACCCGGTATCCCTGTCGCACCTCCGGGTAGTAGTCCCACATCGCGTGGTGCAGGGTGCAGCGGTTGTCCCAGAACGCGACCGAGTCCTTCTCCCACCGGAACCGGCACTGGAAGTCCGGCCTGGCGATGTGCTGGAACAGGAAGTCGAGGATTGCCCGGCTTTCCTCGCGGGTCACCCCGACAATGGACTGGGTGAAGATCCTGTTGACGAACAACGCCTTGCGACCGGTCTCCGGATGGGTGCGGACCACCGGGTGCTCGTGCGCCGGAAACACCTTGTCCGGCTTGTAGATGCCGGCGCGTCTTGCCCGGTCGATGTAGTTCGGCCCGCCGTCGTGAACCGCGGTCAGGCCGGATAGGAAGGCCTGCATCGGCGCCGACAGCGCGTCGTGGGCGGCGTACATGTTGGCAAACAACGTGTCCCCGCCGCTCGGAGGTACCTCGAACAGCCTCAGGATGCTGCCCATCGGTGGTTCGGCGTCACAGGAGACGTCGGAATGCCAGTCGTCGCCGTTGACCCTGGTGCTCTCGGGCCCCGCCTTGACATGCAGGATTTCCGGATGACCCTCGATCCCGTTGCGGTCGCGCGCCGGGTGGATGTGCAGCTCGCCGAACAGCCGCCCGAACGCCTTGTGCTGCTCGATGGTCAGGTCCTGGCCCCTGAAGAACAGGACCAGGTGGTCGAGCAGGGCCTGGCGGACCAGGCCGAGCTCGTTGTCCGACAGGGGACGCGCGAGGTCGAGCCCCGTCACCTCGGCGCCGATAAGCGGCGTGACCGGTACGATGCTGATCGCGGGTTCCATCACGGCTCCGTCAGGTCGAGTACTGGGCGAACCGCTGGGTACCGGCACGCGCCCGATAGTCGGTCTTCACGTTGACCACGGCAATCATGCCCTCGTCGACCTTCGCCTGGGCGCGTTCCAGCGCGCCGCGGATCTCGCCCGGATCCTCGACGTACTCGGAATAGCAGCCCAGTGCCTCGGCCATATGGTCGTAACGCGTGTATCCGAGGTCACGTCCCGGCTTGGTCCCGTCCGGATCGGCGGTCCAGCCGCCGTTCAGGCTGATCACGCACATCAGAGGGATCTTGTGGCGCACTGCGGTGTCGAGTTCCATGGCATTCATGCCGAACGAGCCGTCACCATGCACCACGATCACCTGGGTGTCCGGCTTGGCGAGCTTCGCGCCGACACCGAATGGCAGCCCGACCCCCATTGTGCCAAACGGCCCGGAGTTCAGTCGGTGACCCGGGGCAAAGGTGGGCATGGACTGGCGGCCGTAGTTCAGGATTTCCTGGCCGTCGACGACCAGGATGGCGTCGCGGTTCATGAAGTTCTTCACCTCCTCGCACAGGCGCAGGGGATGGATCGGAACCGCGTCGGACAGGCTGTTCGAGCCGGGACTCGCCCGCTTCGAGGCCTCGCCCTCGGCCAGGGTCTCGCGCCACGCTGCGTAGCGGTCAGGCGTGACCCTGCCGTCGAGCGCCGCGTTGATCTGGCCGAGAACCGCGCGGGCATCACCGACGATGCCGATATCGACCGACCGCGGGCTTGTGCTCACCTCCTCCTCGTCGACATCGATGCGCACGATGGTGGCGTCGGCGTTGAACCTCGGCGGAGCGGCATGGCCGATGATGTAGTTCATCCGCGTCCCCACCACCAGGATCAGGTCGGCGTCGCGGAATGCCGTCGACCGCATGGTGAGGAACGAACAAGGGTGATCCTCCGGGATCACGCCGCGGCCCTGCGGGGTGGTGTAGAACGGCATGCCGGTGGCATCGACGAACCGGTGCAGCTCGTCGCTGGCATCCGACCACAGGATCCCGCCACCGGTCACGATCACCGGACGCCGCGCACTGGCCAGGGCCTCGACGGTCTGCGCCACCTGTTCCGGCGAGGCGTGCGGCCGCGCCCGCGCAAGCGGCCGGCCGCAGATGGTCCAGTCGACCTCCTCCTCGTCGATGCGCTCGTACAGCAGGTCACCCGGGAAATCGAGGTAGACCGGACCGGGCTTGCCCGCCATGGCCTTCTGCAGCGCCACGTTCACCATCTCGGGAATGCGTTTCAGGTTGTAGACCCGCTCCGCCCACTTGGTGCAGGGCTTCATCATCGCGAGCTGGTCGATTTCCTGGAACACCTGCCTGCCGTACTGGCGGTACGGGCTCGACCCGCCGATGGCGACCAGCGGCACGCAGTCGACGTAGGCGTTGGCCACCCCGGTGATCAGGTTGGTCACCCCCGGTCCGCTCGCCGCCATGCAGACGCTCGGCTTGTTCAGCAGCCGGCTGTAGGCCTGGCCCATCAGGGCGGCAGCCTGTTCGTGCCTGACGTCGATCGGGCGGATGCCCTCCTTGATGCAGGTCTCCTCGACCAGGAGCATCGGGCCGCCCATGACGAAGAAAAGGTCCTGCACATCTTCCCTGCGAAGTGCCTTGGCGAGGATTTCGGAACCGGTGAGTTGCGCCACCTTGCTGTCTCCGGATCAGGTTCTGGAAATGGGGCCGGCGAAGCACCCGTGCTTCGCCGGTTGGATGCGTCGCCGCGCCGGAGCGGCAACCGTCTGGATGGGGATCCGGGGGGTCAGACCGCGCCCGCACGGCGCAGTTCGCCGATCTCGTCCTCACCCATCTCGAGCCACTCCGACAGCACGCTGTCGACGTGCTCGCCGAGCAGCGGCGACGGCGGCACCGGCAGGTGCCCGCCATTCACTCTCACCGGCCAGGCCGGCATCTTGTAGGAACCCCGCTCCGGGTGATCCATGTGCTGCATGATACCGCGCGCATTCAGGTCCGGGTCGTCGTAGAGCTCGGCAACGTCAAGGACCGCGCCGCAGGGCACGCCGCATTCGCCGATCAGCTTCATCGCCGTACGCTTGTCGTACTGGCGAGTGAACTCGGTGAGAATCTCGTCGATCGCCGCGTCGTTCGCGGCCCGTTCCTTCGGTCCCGCGAACCGCGGATCATCGATCAGGTCCTCGCGGCCCAGCAGCTTGCACAGGCGCGCCCAGTGATGGTTCCCGGCCCTGGTGGTGTAGATGTAGACGTAGTCGTTCTTGCCGCCCGGCTTGCACGGGAATATTCCGACCGGCGCATTCCCGGTCGTGAACAGCTTGGCGCCCGCCCGTGGCGCCGCGGTGCCGTGCACGTCGCGGTACGCATAGGCAAGACGGCTGTACTGGGTCATTGCGTCCTGCATGGCAAGTTGCAGCACCTCGCCTTCACCGCTGGCCTGCTGGCGGTACAGCGCACCCAGGATGGTGATTGCCATCAGCATCCCGGTCCCGGTATCGGCAAGGGTCACACCGGGCTTGCACGGCGCGCCGTCCGGCTCGCCGGTGATCGACAGCACCCCGCCTGCGGCCTGGCCGATCATGTCGAAGGAAAGGAAGTTCTCGTACGGGCTGCCCTCGGCAAAGCCCTTGACCGACGCGTAGATGATCGACGGGTTCTCGGCGCGGATGTCGTCGGGGCCGAGCCCGAGCCGTTTCGCCACTCCCGGCGCGAAGTTCTCGATGAACACGTTGGCTTCACGCGCCATCCGCCGGATCAGCGCCACCCCCTCGGGTGTCTTCAGGTTGCAGGTGATGCTCTTCTTGCCGGAGTTGAACTGCATGAAGTAATAGGAATCGATACCCTGGCGTTCGGACGTGGCGAACCGGCCGGCATCTCCGCCCTTCGGATTCTCGATCTTGACCACCTCGGCCCCGAGCCACGCGAGGGTCTCGGTACAGGACGGTCCGGCCTCGAACTGTGTCATGTCCAGGACCCGAACTCCCGAAAGCATCGCATTGCCGCCATTCGCCGTCATGATATCCTCGCTCCCCGCGATCGTAAGCAGGGCCGCACGGACCTGTCCGGAGGACTGCAATCCGAACGCCGCGTCATCCCTGCGTTTCGAGCGCACCCATGCCTTGGCGGGACACGCCGGCGGATCGCCAGTATATCCGCGTCCATGGCGGCACGCGTGTGAAGGGCAGCAGGCTATCGACATCGGGGCCTCCTGTTCAAGCCCAATGCGAGAAATTCCTCCCGTGAGACCAGCCGGTTTGCGGCTTTCGCTCCCGCGTGCTTTCGCGGACACGGCCGATCACGCATACTCGTTTCGGTGAGGACCGCGTAAGGGGATATGCGCCATGGCGCAGACAGATAGTGTCCTGATGCGAATCCGCGACCTCCCCGGCCCCGGGGGATTGCCGATCATCGGAAACCTGCACCACCTGCGCCTCAATCGCCTGCACCTCATAATGGAAAACTGGGCCGAACAGTACGGCCCGATCTACCGGGTCCGGTTCGGGCGCCATCCCATGGTCGTGATCTCGGACAGTGACGCCATCCAGTCCGTCCTGATCCGGCGCCCGCACCTGTTCCGCCGCACCCGCCGGCTGCAGTCGGTAGCGAGCGAAATGGGGCTGAACGGCGTGTTCGCCTCCGAGGGTGAGGACTGGCGACGCCAGCGCCGACTGGTCACCGCAGCTCTGGGACGCGCCAAGTTGACGGCGTTCTTTCCGAAGCTCGCCACGACGACGGCCCGCCTGCAGCGGCGCTGGGAGCGGGCGGCGGATCTCGGCGAGCCGGTGGACCTGTGCCGGGACCTCATGTTCTTCACTGTCGACGTGACCACCCAGCTGGCGTTCAGGGTCGACGCCAACACGCTGGAAACGGACGGCCCGACGATCCAGCGGCATCTCGACAAGGTGTTTCCCATCCTGCACCGGCGCGTCAACGCGCCGTTCCCCTACTGGCGGCTGTTCCGGCTTCCCTCGGACCGGGCGCTCGAGCGGGCACTTGCGGCGGTTGAGGGCGAAGTCGAGGCCATGATCCGCTCGGCGCGAGAGCGCCAGGCGGCGGCACCCGACAGCGAACCCGAGGACTTCCTCGAAGCCATGCTTGCCGCCGCCCGAGACGAGGGTTCGGGCGTGTCCGACGCTGAGATCTTCGCCAACGCCGGAACCCTGCTGCTTGCCGGCGAGGACACCACCGCGAACACCATCGCGTGGGCGATAGACTACTTCACCCGCTACCCGGAACTGTTCGAACGCGCCCGGGCCGAGGTCGACGCACTCATCGCGCCGGCCGAGGCGCTCGCGAATGTCGAGCAGGCAAACCGGTTGCCGTTTGTCGACGCGTTCTGCAACGAAGTGATGCGCCTGAAACCCGTGGCTCCCCTGCACACCGCCGAGCCGCTTGACGACATCGATCTGCTCGGCTGCGCGATCCCGAAGGGCACCGTCATCATGTTGCTGATGCGCCATGTCGCGCTGCAGGACGAGAACTTCGCCCAGGGCCGTCGCTTCGACCCCGATCGCTGGCTCGAATCCCGCGACGGGCGCGCACATGACCGCCGCGCCTTCTCGCCGTTTGGCGGAGGTCCGCGCATCTGTCCAGGCCGTTCGCTCGCGCTGCTGGAGATCCGGACGGTTCTCGCCATGCTGTGCCGGAACTTCGACCTCGAGACGGTCGAGACGGATCCGGAAGTCCGTGAGCATCTCGCCTTCACCATGATGCCGGCGGGCCTGCGGGCGCAGCTGCGGCGGCGCGCCTCACCCTGAACCACGACACCGACGCAGCCCGCCCGGCACCGCATGTCCGACACAGTCCGGGCGTTCCCGGATCACGCCCGCCCCCCGGGAACAGGTCCGCGCCGGCATCCGCGAAAGACCGCACACAGACTGTCTTCGCCGGACGGTGGCGACGGAAGCGAGGTCTTTTCCTGCCGCTCGGATGCTGTGCTACTGTGGCCGCCTGCCGGGGCGCCGATTCCGCGCGACGCCGAGTCGCGGGTTCGCGCAGGCCTGTTGGACGCCGATGTGCTGACGAACCTGCCCCCGCACCTCAAATCTGGGAGGACCAATGATGAAATCGAAAGGACGACAGACGCTGCGCAGCCTCGCTGTCGCTGCAGCCGCCGCGGTGCTGCTGGCCGGAACCGGGCCGGCCCGTGCCGCAGGAGGCGAATTGCGGGTCGGCATGACGGCGGCGGACATCCCGCTCTCGTGGGGACAGCCTGACCAGGGGTTCGAGGGCTTCCGCTTCATGGGGCTGATGCTCTACGACGCGCTCATCAACTGGGACATGAGCTCGGCCGACAAGGCCTCGGGCCTCATCCCCGGCCTCGCCGAGAGCTGGTCGGTGGGTGAGGAGGACAAGACGAAGTGGACCTTCAAGCTTCGGCAGGGTGTGAAATTCCACGACGGATCGGACTTCGACGCCGATGCCGTGCTCTGGAACTTCGACCGGCTGTTCGACAAGGACGCGCCGCAGTACAGCGCCCGGATGGCGTCGCTGGTGAACTTCCGCATCCCGTCCATCGTCTACGATGCGGCCACCAACACCAAGGGCTGGAAGAAGGTCGATTCACACACGGTGGAGTTTACCACCAAGTCGCCGGACAGCTTCTTCCCCTACCAGATCTGCTACATCCTGTTGTCCAGCCCCGCGCAGTTCGACGCTGTCGGTGGTGACTGGAACAAGTTCGCCCAGTCGCCGTCCGGCACCGGGCCGTGGAAGCTGGTCCAGATCGTGCCGCGCGAACGCGCCGAGTTCGTGCCGTTCAAGGAGCACTGGGATCCGACGCGTCAGCCCAAGCTCGACAAGGTCATCACCATACCGATCCCGGACCCGAACGCGCGCACGGCGGCACTGCTCTCGGGCCAGGTGGACTGGATCGAGGCTCCGGCTCCGGACGCCATTCCCAGGCTGAAGCAGCAGGACATGGTGATCTCGTCCAACCTCTACCCGCATGTCTGGTCGTGGCACCTGAGCCGGGTGGAAGGTTCGCCGTGGAACGATGTCCGCGTCCGCAAGGCTGCCAATCTCGCCATCGACCGGGACGGTATCGTCTCCCTGCTCGGCGGCTATGCCGTGAAGGCGAGCGGTCACGTCTCGCCGGCCGACCCGTGGTATGGAGCGCCCGGTTTCGAGCTGCGTTACGACCCGGATGCGGCGCGGGCCCTGATGGCGGAAGCCGGCTACGGCCCCGACAACCCGGTCAAGGTCAAGATGATGATCTCGGCCAGCGGCTCCGGACAGATGCTGCCCCTGCCGATGAACGAGTACATGCAGCAGAACCTTGCGGAGATCGGCATCGAGGTCGAGTTCGAGGTCATGGAGTGGCAGAGCCTGCTGGACCGCTGGCGCGCGGGCGCCAAGGCCGAACAGGCCCAGGGCGCGCATGGCATCAATGTCAGCTACACGACCCAGGACCCCTACAGCAGCTTCACCCGCTTCCTGCGCTGCGACCTGCACGCGCCGGCCGGCGTGAACTGGGGCTATCACTGTGACGAGGAGATGGACGTCCTGCTGAACAATGCCTCGCTGGCGTTCGATCCGGCGGAGCGGGACGGCTGGCTCGCCAAGGTGCACACCCGCGAGGTCGACAACGCTCTCTTCCTCTGGGTGGTCCATGACGTGGCGCCGAGGGCGATGACGAAGCAGGTCAAGGGCTTCGTCCAGGCCCGTAACTGGTTCCAGTCGCTGACACCGGTCTACATGGAATAGGCCGCACACCGGACCGGGCGGTCCGCGGGACGCGGGCCGCCCGTTTCGGCGGGAGACCCGCCCAGGTGCTCAACTACATCATCCGCCGCGCCCTCTATGTCATCCCGATCGGACTCGGGGTGACGGTGCTGGTCTTCGCGCTGGTCCACATGTCGCCGGGCGATCCGTTGAGCGCGGTCGTGCCGCCCGACGCGCCGGAAGAGATGGTGCAGGAACTGCGCAAGGCCTACGGTTTCGACAAGCCGCTTCCGGTCCAGTACTTCACGTGGCTCGGGCGGGTACTGACGGGCGATCTCGGGGTCTCCGTCGCCCGGGGCCGCGAAGTCGTGGAAGAACTGCGCATCGCGGTGCCCAATACCTTCATCCTGGCGGCGGGAGGAACCCTGCTCGGGTTCACCCTCGGCGCGATGCTCGGCGGTGTCGCGGGCTATTTCCAGGGCCGCTGGATCGACAAGCTCGCGACGTCGGTCGCGATCACCGGCGTCAGCGTGCCGCACTACTGGCTCGGTCTTGTCCTCGTCATCATCTTTTCGGTCGAAATGAACGCCCTGCCCTCCTTCGGCATGGGACCTGGAGGCTCGACCGCCTGGGCGTGGGACGCCGAACACATGCGTCACCTGGTGTTGCCGGTCATCACCCTCGCGGTGATTCCGATGGGTCTCATCACCCGGACCGTGCGCGCCACCGTCGCCGAGATCCTGAACCAGGAATTCGTTCACGCACTGCACGCCAAGGGCCTGCTGCAGCGTCAGGTGCTGGCCCATGTCGTGCGCAACGCCGCTCCGACGACGCTCGCGGTCATGGGCCTTCAGCTCGGCTACCTGCTCGGCGGTTCGATCCTGGTCGAGACAGTCTTCCAGTGGCCGGGAACCGGTTCGCTGCTCAACAGCGCGATCTTCGAACGCGACCTGCCGCTGCTCCAGGGCACCATTCTCGTGCTCGCCATGTTCTTCGTCCTGCTGAACCTCATCGTGGATGTCGTGCAGTCGGCCATCGATCCGCGGATGTCGCGGCGATGACGACCCTCGACTCCAGGCAGCAGGCCACCGTGGACGCGGCCCAGGTGGCGGTGCAGTCCCGTGGCTACTGGGCGACGGTGGGCGTGCGGATCCGCGACGACAAGGTCACCGTCGCCTGCGGCGTCGTCCTGGCGCTGATCGTGCTGTCCGCCATCTTCGCCGACCTGATCGCGCTTGCCGACCCCTACAAGGCGAGCATGATCAAGCGCCTCGCCCCGATCGGCACCGACGGTTACCCGCTCGGCGCCGACGAGATGGGCCGGGACATGCTCACCCGCCTGCTCTACGGCGGCAGGCTTTCACTGTTCATGGGCATCAGTCCGATCGTCATCGCACTCGCCATCGGCGGCACGCTGGGTCTCGTTGCCGGGTTTCTCGGCGGCCGGGTCAACATGGCGATCATGCGGGTCATGGACGTGTTCTACGCATTTCCGTCCGTCCTGCTCGCCGTGGCGATTTCCGGCGCACTCGGTGCCGGTATCGGCAACGCGATCGTCTCGCTCACCCTGGTCTTCATCCCGCCGATCACCCGGGTGACCGAAAGCGTCACCACCCAGGTGCGCTCCCTGGACTACGTGGAGGCCGCCCGGGCAAGCGGGGCCGGCAACCTCACCATCATCCGCGTCCACGTGCTGAGCAACGTCCTGGGACCGGTCTTCATCTATTCGACCAGCCTCATCAGCGTCAGCATCATCCTGGCGTCGGGACTGAGCTTCCTCGGTCTCGGGACGGAACCGCCCGAACCGGAATGGGGTCTCATGCTGAACACGCTCAGGCAGTCGATCTATGTCAATCCCTGGGTTGCCGCCCTTCCCGGCGCGATGATTTTCTTCACCTCCCTGACCTTCAACCTGCTGAGCGACGGGCTGCGCAGCGCCATGGACGTACGGCTGTGACCGGACCCGGCCATCTGCCGGAGCGCCAGGAGGCCCTGCTCGCCGTTCGGGAACTGCGCAAGTATTTCCCGGTCCGCGGCGGCATCCTGAACCGGACCGTGGGCCAGGTGCAGGCCGTGGACGACGTCAACTTCGACGTGCAGCCCGGAGAGGTGCTGGGCATCGTCGGGGAGTCCGGGTGTGGCAAGTCCACCACGGCGCGCCTGATCATGCACCTGATCCGGGCCGACGCCGGCCGGATCACCTTCGACGGCGAACCGGTCCGGCCCGACGACACGGCCGCGCTGCGCGAGGTACGGCGGCGGATGCAGATGGTGTTCCAGGACTCCTACTCCTCGCTCAACCCGCGCCTGCCGATCGAGGACACCATCATGTTCGGGCCGAGGGTCCACGGCGTGTCGGCAAAGGCGGCCCGAACGCGGGCCCGCGAGCTGTTCTCGCTGGTCGGACTCGACCCCTCGCAGTTCATTCGCCGGTATCCGCACGAACTGTCGGGCGGACAGCGCCAGCGGGTCAACATCGCCCGCGCCCTCGCGCTCGAACCCCGGCTGCTCATCCTCGACGAGGCCGTGTCCGCGCTCGACAAGTCAGTCGAGGCCCAGGTGCTGAACCTGCTGCAGGCCCTCAGGCGGGAACTGGGGCTCACCTACATCTTCATCTCCCACGACCTGAATGTCGTGCAGTACATGAGCGACCGTGTCCTGGTGATGTACCTTGGCAAGGTGGTGGAGATCGGCCCCACGACCGCCATCTACAACCGCATGCAGCACCCCTATACCTCGGCACTCCTGTCCGCCATGCCATCGATGGACCCGGACCAGCGCACGGAGACCCCGCCGCTGGTGGGAGACCCGCCGAACCCGATCGACCCCCCGCCGGGATGCCGTTTCCATACCCGCTGCCGGTTCGCCGAGGACATGTGCCGACACACCGAACCCGGGCTGGAGGCGGCAGCCGGCGTGCAGGCGGACGGCAGCCACCTCGTCGCCTGCCACATGCGCGTGGCGGGTTCCGGTCACAGTCTGGCGCCGGACTGACCATGGCCGGGCGCACGACAGGTCCGGTGCTGAGCGCCGAGGATGTCACGGTGCGGTTCACCGGGCGCGATGCCACCGTAAACGCGGTCAATGGCGTCTCGTTCACGCTTGAGGCCGGAGAAGTGCTGTGCATTCTCGGCGAGTCCGGATCAGGCAAGAGTGTCACTCTGCGCGCGTTGATGCGCCTGCTCCCGGCGCGCCGCACGCAACTGTCGGGCCGCATCGAGATTGCGGGCCGGGACGTGATGGCGATGGGGCACCGTACGCTTGCGGACCTGCGCGGAACGGAAGTCGGCATGATCTTCCAGGAGCCGATGGTCGCGTTCGATCCGGTCTACACGGTGGGCCGGCAGATCGCCGAGACCATCATCCGCCACGAGGGAACAAGCCGGGGCGAGGCCCGGCGCCGCGCGATCGATCTGCTCGACCGGGTGCGCATTCCCTCGCCCGAGCGGCGTCTGAGAGCCTATCCGCACGAGCTGTCCGGCGGCATGCGCCAGAGGGCGATGATCGCGCTCGCGCTGTGCTGCAACCCGAGCCTGCTTCTGGCCGACGAGCCGACCACCGCACTCGACGCGACGGTGCAGATCCAGATCCTCCTGCTGCTGAGGGAACTTCAGCGGGAGCTCGGCATGGCGGTCATCTTCGTGACCCACGACGTGGGCGTGGCGGTCGAGATCGGGGACCGGATCGCGGTGATGTACGGCGGCAGGTTCGTCGAGACCGGACCGGTGCGCGAGATCATGCACAATCCCAGGCACCCCTATACCCGGGGCCTGCTGTCATCGACCGTGCATGGTTCGCTCCGCGGCAGGACGCTCGAGGCCATTCCGGGCTCGCCACCGGACATGACACGGCTTCCGCCCGGCTGCGCATTCTCGCCCCGGTGCCAGTTCGCGGAGCCCCGCTGCGAAACACCGCCGGACGAGTTCCGGCTCACCCCGCACCACATGGTGCGTTGCGTGCGTGCGGCGGACGGCTGACCGCAGCATTCGGGAGCGGAACGGAGAGTTCGCGCGGCCATGCCACGGCGGAAACCGTTGACTGGATCGCGGCGCTCGCCCCATATGGAAACCGATACCAGATCGACGCACCGGTGCGCACACCGCGTCATCGGGACCGAGGGGACGTTACGGGAGAGTGAACCATGAGCTTCGAGACCATCACGGTCAAACCACTGACCGCGCGCATCGGCGCGGAAATTTCCGGGATCGATCTCTCGCAGCCGATGGGGAACCGCGAGTTCCAGGAAGTGCACGACGCACTGATGGAGCACCAGGTGATCTTCTTCCGCGACCAGCCGCTTACCGTCGATCAGCACAAGGATTTTGGGCGCCGGTTCGGGGAGTTGCACATTCACCCCGGTTCTCCGCCGCCGGATGGTCATCCCGAGATCCTGATCGTGCACGCCGACAAGGATTCCAAGCGGGTTGCCGGCGAGCGCTGGCATTCGGACGTCTCGTGCGACACGGAACCGCCGATGGGCAGCATCCTGCACCTGTGGACGGTACCGGAAGCCGGCGGCGACACGCTGTTCTCCAGCATGTACGCGGCCTGGGACGGGCTGTCCGACCGCATGCGGTCCTATCTCGACGGTCTGACCGCCACCCATTCGGGTGAGCATGTCTATCGGGGCCGCTACAACTCCGAGCAGTATGACGATGCCGGCCGGGTCTATCCCCAGGCCGTGCACCCGGTGGTCCGCACCCACCCGGTGACGGGAAGGAAGTCGCTCTACGTCAATCGGACCTTCACCACGCGGATCAACGAGCTGCCGCGCGAGGAAAGCAACGCCGTTCTGGATTTCCTCTACGACCACTGCGAGAAGCCCGACTATCAGGTCAGGTTCAAGTGGCGCCCGGACAGCATCGCCTTCTGGGACAACCGCTGCGTGCAGCACCTGGCGATCTGGGACTACTACCCGCAGGTGCGTTCGGGATACCGGGTGACCATCAAGGGCGACCGTCCGTTCTGACCCCGGCGAGTTTCCAGGTGGCGGTGGCGTGGGCAATCAGCCGGTCGCCGCCGTCACTGACCCTCGCCTCCATGAACCCGACCGAGCGTCCGCGGCGCAGGAACCGGCCCTCGCAGGTGGCCGGCCCGAGGGTGAGCGGGCGCATGAACTGCGTCTTCATCTCCAGCGTCAGGCCCGCGGCCCCGGTGGCATGGCGGATCAGGTGACCCATGGCGACGTCCATGACGGTTGCCAGCATGCCGCCGTGGTAGCTGCCCTGCGGGTTGTGAAGGAGCGGCTCGACCGGGAAGCGGATCAGGCAGGTCTCGCCCGGGTAGCTGATGTCGAGCCCGAGCATCCGGGTGATGAAGAAGTTTCCGAACTCGTGGCTGTCATCCGCCAGCGCCGCTTCCAGCCGCCGGGCCGTTTCGTCGTGCATGGACATTTCTCCGAACCGTGGGCCTGTGCGAGGCAGAGATGCCATGCCAGGGCGGACCAACGCAAAGCCCCTCCTGCGCGTCGGGGCCCGTCGAATACGCACATGCGCGGGACTGGCCTTCATTCCGGCAGGTTCCGGAACCGCGCTCGCGGCAGACCCTGACCCCGCCGAACCGAGCCCGTCCGACCCAACGGAGATTCAGTCGCGAGTTTCCGTTGCCTGCCATTTCCTCCGCTCGGTCTCCGCCTTCACCGTGGAAGTGGCCGGTGTCGCACTTCCGGCCGGATGTGGGGGGTGCAATAGTGCAACCTCGAGCAATCGGGCCGGAGGATCGGCGTTCACTGCGTCACCCCGGCCCGAACCCGAAGGCGCCTGACCTCGCCAGGCCGCCTGCCAGCTGGCGAATTCGGATGGCCTGACGCCGTACCGCGCGAAATTGCCATCGTGGAGGCTCAGAAGCTCCCGCTCGACAACCTCGCGAAACCGTTCGCGGTGGTCCGGTTCGTCGACATGTTCCTCGGCCCAGGCACCGATGTGGGTGCTCGCAGCCCTCGTGTCCATGGGTTCACGGATGACTGCCGCGACGAGACCGCGTATCTCCGCATGGTAGTGCGCCGGAACGGGTCGGGCTCCCCGAGAGACTGGCGCACCGCGGCGTAGCGCGCCGCCGAGCGCCGATAGGCCCGGATGAAGAGGTCGCGGAGCAGTTCGGTTCGCCTGAGCTCGTACACACCGAGAATGGCCTCGGCGTACATCTCCCTCGGCACCTCCTCGAAGAATAGTGGCGCCAGGTTTGCCCTGATAAGCGGAATGTTCGCCGCAAGTCTGGACACCCACTTGTTCGCATCGTCGAAGGGAGATTGGGAAGCTGCACGAGCGCGAACAACGCCTGCTCGAACGGATCCCTGATCAGCGAGGCCATGGCCAGGATCTCGTCGAAACACTCTTCAATGAGGTGCGGCACCTCCAGCGGGCAGAAGACAGAGCCCTCGATTGCAACTGCGATGTGCCGGAGACGCCCCGGAGCATCGGGATCGGGAAGCAGATTGTCCGCAAGCGCCGGATGCAGGTTGAGAATGGTATGCCGGTTGAAGCCGATGTGCTCCGCGTTCTCGACCAGGATCTCGATGGCGACCTTGTGGTTCAGGATCATCTGCGCTTCACGCGGATCCCTGCCCTGCGCCTCCTCGCCAATTTCGATGAGGCGCGACGTATCGAGCAGGGAGTAGGTGTTGCCCTCCACACGGCTCGAGTTCCAGGAAAGGTCGATCAGCAGCCGGTTCAGTATCCGCTTCGCGTAGGTGCCCGCTGGTTGTTCGCCCGTCCCGGGTGTGCCGATCTCGACCAGCCCTGCCCTGTCCTCGTCGGACAAGAGGAAGCTCTCGTTCGGGCGATAGGAGTCGAGGAAGCCGCGGTCGTGGCGAACCGGCTTGCGCGATGTGAGAGGCCGGCGGACGCGGGTTCCTAATATCCTTTCCTGCCTCGGAGAGCGGAAAGGCCACCGAAAGCCGCACCAAGTCCATTGACCCGACGGCCTCCCCGCTCATCATTGGCACAGACAGGTCAATAACCCTGGGCAAACGGTAGCGGGCCCAGCGACCGGATCCTCTCCGTGGCCAGACGCCGGCCGTCGACGGGGGCCTTCAGACGGTATTGCAGGATCCGGCGCGGCAGTGCGGTGTCAAGCGCGTCGGCGATCTCGGGTGCGGTGATACCCTCGGGACGCGGCCCCACCACTTCTACGATTGCCTGCAGGCTGCTTTCCTCGATGCGCCGTGCCACCTTCGCGCTCCGAACTTCCGACTCCATCGTGCGCGCAAGATAAGGGATTTAGGCGCAAGTATGTTTGCGCATATGTTCTCTATTGCGCCGAAGACATCGGCAGGCCGCGCCGCGTTCAAGCTCCGGACTCCCGGCTCCGTCCCGCGCAAGATAAACGCCACAGGCGCAATCCCGTTTTCGCCGAACTCGTGACGGTGACGGATTTTCATCGCAAACGGTCCTTCAGTCCGTCTGCTCCCTCCGCATCGTATCGGTTGACCCGATCGCACTGCGTCCGCCTGTCGACTCCGGCCCGATGCCCGGTCTCGTTCCGAGGGCAGTGACCTGGCGCGGTCTGCAGCCTGGCTGGCGAACCGGTCGGGGTCCCGCTGCGCCGTGGCGTCGCTTCCCGCGTCGGAGCTGGGTGCAACCGGGCGCCTGTCATCCGCGGATCCGGGAACAGGGAATGATCTCGCGATCGCTACTGTTGTTTCCCTGCGGGAGATTCGGCGATGATTGGCGCTGACGCAGGGCACACGGACGAGAATGGATCGGAACCATGACCAAAATTCACAGGGTCACGATTGAACCGATGACCGAAGAGAGCTTCGCGCCCTTCGGTGATTTGTGGGATGCGCGGGAACGGCCCGCCGACCACCGGGTCATCAAGCGCACGGGCTATACCTATGCCGGCACGACCACGGTGTCAGTGATCTGGCAGCCCGAAGGCGGCATGACCTTCAATCAGATAGAGCGACATTTCGGCGTAACCCAGGGCTTCGTGCAGCTATCCGGGGCTCCGGCCGTCGTCTGCGTCGCGCCGCCGAGCGCAACGGAGGATCCGGGCGATGTCCCCGACCCTGCGCAGATCCGTGCGTTGCGTATCGATCCCGCCAAGGGATATGCCTTCCGACGCGGTACCTGGCATTCCCTGAACCGCCACATCCTGGCACCTCCGGGCGCCGTCTTCCTGATCCTGAATTCGGATCCCAATCCGACCCAGATGATCAACTATGAGACCGGCGAGCTCTCGATCTACAGTGATCTGGGCAATAGCGAACCGGAGCGCCGGAAGCACGAGAGGCTGTCGGGCATCAGTTTCGAAATCGTGCCGTAACGACCGGTCACGCCAGCGGCGGGCCTCGGCTCGCGAAAGACGGGCCGGACCGCCGACGAGAGATCGTCCTTCCAGGTCGATGCCGAGATGGAACAGGCAGTCGCCGCGTTCCGTGCGGCCGGGAATGCGCTTGCAGATGACGAAACCGCCAGCTTCGAAATGGACGGGCGTCGGCGCCCGGCCGGGGGTCGCCGGCTCATGCATGTAGCCGGCAAGCTGGCCGGGCTCGACCTCGTCCCCGAGTTCGACCCGGGGTTCGAACAGGCCGTCATCGGGCGCATAGACGAAGTACTCCCATGACGGCGCGGTCAGCATCCGGCTTTCCACTGCCGGCGCTTCTTCAGCACCGATCGCACCGCGCCAGACGCCAAGATGGCGCAGCACCCGGCGCACGCCACCTTCACAGATGCGCAGACAATCCGGCGTCACCGTACCGCTTCCCCCATCTCCGTGCCGATCGAGATGACGCCATGGCTGGCCGCAGAGGCCGAGGTCGTGGCGTTGCCGCCCTGACCTCCGGGAAAGAAGAAGCCGTACGGGTCTCCGAACACCAGGCCAAGTTCCAGCCTGGCTTGCCGCACCTCCGCCGTCATCTGCGCTCCGCCCAGGATCGCGGTCGGGAGGTACATCAGCGAACTGCCGCCCGAATGCAGGTCAATGAGATAGTCGGCCATGGGCATCAGCACGTTGTCGATGTAGTGGGCCAGTGCCGGTGTCGGTGTGCCGTCGGAATCGCCCGGAAACACCCGGTTCAGGTTCAGCCCGTCGATCGGGGAGGTGCGCAGGCCGGCGTTCCCCGCCGGGAAACCGGCCATGGGCAACAGGATGATGCGGCCCGACACCGCCGCCGGCTCCAGGCCGCCAATCAGTTTCGACAGGGTGATCTGGTCCTCGTACTCGTCCCCGTGCTCGACGGAGAGCAGCGGCACCGTTGGCCCCTCCCCGTTCCTGACGCAGGCGATCGGTACCGGCAGCCAGCCATACGCCGAGCGATGCACCGAGTGGGGCAGTTGCAGAGCGCCGAACTGCCTGCCGTCAGCTCCAAAATCGATGCGTGTGGGCAGGCGGGACGGCTTCCTGACCATGCCCAATTTCCGGATGGGCTCGACCGGGCACCAACGGGACTGCAGTTCAGTCGGTCCGTACCTTCGGGTCGAGAGCGTCGCGCAGGCCGTCACCCAGGAAGTTGAGGCCCAGCATGGTCAACATGATGGCGACACCGGGAAACAGGCTCATCCACCAGATGTTGAGCAGGATGTAGTCCTTGCCTTCAAAAAGGATGGTACCCCAGGTCGGGGTCGGCGGCCGCACACCGAGACCGAGAAAGCTGAGCGCGGTCTCTGTCAGGATTGCCCAGGCGACCAGCAGTGTCGCCTGCACCGTGATCGGTGCCAGACAGTTGAGCAACACATGCTTGAACAGGCGGACATGGACCGGCAGGCCGATCACCCGTGCCGCCTGCACGTACTCCTCCTCCTTCTGCGTCAGTACCGCCGACCGGGTGACCCGTGCGATCTGGGGAATCGAGACGACAGCGATCACGGTGATGACATTACCGACGCTCGGCCCCAGCACGGCGAGGATGCCGATCGCCAGGATCAGTGCCGGGAACGCCAGGAAGACGTCCATGATCCGCATCACGATATCGTCGATGATGCCACCCAGGTATCCGGCAATGCCGCCGAACAGCACGCCGAAGCCGGTCGCGATGACGATGCTGAAGAAGCCGACAGCCAGGGACACCTGGGTGCCATGCAGGATGCGGCTGAGCAGATCGCGACCATACTGATCGGTGCCAAGCAGATAGTCGGCGCTCGGCGGTTCGAGCCGGCGGGCCAGGTTCTGGGCATTCGGGTCCTGTGGTGCGATCCAGTCGGCGGTCACTCCGGCAAAGACCGCGATCAGCACCAGCACCAGCCCGAGCACCGCCAGCCGGTTGGCGATAAAGGCGTCGACGAAAAGACGGAACTGGCCGCGGCGCGGCTGACTGTCCTCGGCGACAATGGGCTCAGCGAGATCGGGTGTTGCCATGACTTCGCCTCCCCGCCTCAACTGTATTCGATCTTGGGATTGAAAAAGGCATAGCTCAGGTCAACGATGATGCTGGTCACAACGAAGACCAGGGCAAAGAACAGGATCAACCCCTGGATGATCGGGAAATCCCGCTTCGAGAGCGCGGTGATCAGTTCGCGTCCGACGCCGGGCATGAAGAAGATCGTCTCGGTCAGAACGGCTCCGCTCAGCAGGTAGCCGATCTGCATGCCGATCACCGTAATGGTCGGGATGATCGCGTTCTTGACTGCGTGCAGGCGGATGACCCGAGGCTCGCTCAGACCCTTGGCACGCGCGGTCTCGATATACTCCTGGCGCAGGACCTCCAGCATGGAAGAGCGCATCATCCGCGTTGTAATCGCCGCGTAGGCCGCGCCGAGGGCGACCGCCGGCAGGATCATGCCTTCCATTCCCGCCCAGAAACCCTTGGAAAAATGATAGCCGCCGGGCGGCAGCCAGCCGAGATGAACGGCAAAGATGATGATGAAGACGATGCCGAGCCAGAAGTTCGGGATACTGACGCCCAGCATGGCAATGACGCGGGCAACATGGTCGATCCAGGAGTTGCGCTTCAGGGCCGAGATGATGCCGATCGGGATCGCGATCATCAGCGACACCACGATGGCGATGCCCGACAGGATCGCCGTCGCCGGCAAGCGGCTGGCAATGATCTCCGACACTGGCTGGTTGGTATGCAGCGAGCGGCCGAGATCACCCTGGAGGATGTTCAGCAGCCAGATTCCAAACTGTTGCCACAGCGGATCGTTCAGGTGCCATTCTTCGCGTAGAGCATTGACTTCTTCATCGGTCGCTTGCTCGCCCAGTACGGCGATCGCAGGATCACCCGGGATCAGATGGATCAGCGAGAAGACCACCAGCGAGATCCCGACAAAGACGGGAACCGCGTGGAGAAGCCGTTTGACCAGATACTGCCAGAAATTCACGGCGGACCTCCGTCAGCCCGTGTGCCGGGAGCGCCGCTGCCGCAATGTCGCGGTCACGGCGGCCTCCCCGCACGGTGACGTAACGCAGTGGCATCAGCCGAGTTTGGTGTGCCACCACATGCTGTCATTGGGCAGCGACGTCTTGTAGTCCGTGACGCTGTCCTTCCAGGCATCGGTGCTGTCCACGAACACCACCTGGGTATAGGGCAGCTGGTCGAGCACGATGTCCAGGAACTGGTTGAAGATCAGCTGCTTCTCGTTCACGTCCAGCGTGGTAACGAACTTCTTCAACAGTTCGTCAGCGGCGTGGCCCTGTTCGTCCTTCCAGTTCAGCCAGCGCTCCGGCGGGGTGTAGAACAGCGCCGGTGTCGCCGCGCCATAGCCGAAATAGGCGGCGTTCAGGTCTTCGTACACGGCGACATAGTCGCCCTCCCGCATCTTCCCGAACATCACGCTCTTTTCCATCGGCTCGATGTGCATGGTAATGCCGACCTCCGCCAGGTTGGCCTGCATCACCGTCAGCTGCTCGACGAACCAGCCCTGGCCGGTGGTCATGCAGGTGAACTCAAACCCGTCCGGCATCGAGCTGGCCTTGAGGAAGCCCTTGGCCTTCTCCGGGTCGTAATTGACGTTCACCATGTCGTCGGAGAACTTCTTCAAGGGCATCTGCTCTTCCGTCAGCATCGCCTTGGCCGGTTGCGCCATGCCGAAGAACACCTTTTCGGCGATCGACTCCCGATCGATTGCGTAGGACACGGCGCGACGCGCGTTGACATCGTTGAACGGCTCGACCGCGCAGTTGAAGTACAACTGCTCGCACTGGGTGCCGGTACGCTGGCCGACAACGATGCCTGGTGCCTGTTTCAACTGCGCCAGGTTACGCGGCGGGATCTCCTTGATCATGTCGACCTGACCGGTGATCAGGTTGGTAACCTTCACCGTATCGTCGGGAATGATCTGGACGTAGACCCCATCGAGACTGGGAACGCCTTCGGTGAAGTAGTCGTCGAAGCGTTTCAGCGTGATATGGTCATCTTTCACCCACTCGACAAACTCGAAAGGCCCGGTGCCGATCGGCTGACGGGTGAAGTCCTTGCCGCGCTCTTCCGCCGCTTTCTTGGAGACGATCTTGCACAGCGTGCAGGCGTCCAGGAAGTCGCCATAGGGCGATTTCATGGTGAATTTGACGGTGTGGCTGTCGATCGCTTCCGCCTTGTCGAGCGGGCGCAGCCACAGCGACAGGAAGGTACCCTTCTGATCGCCGACCCCACGAATGGTATCGAAGGAATAGACGACATCCTCGGCCGTCATCTCGCCAAAGCCGCCATGGAACTGAACGCCCTTGCGCAGCTTGAAGACATAGGTCAGGTCGTCCGGCTGCTCCGGCGCCGCTTCCGCCAGATCGGCAAACATGTTGCCGTCCGGGTCATAGTTCATCAGCCCGTTGTAAAGTTGCTTGCAGATGTTCAGCCCGGTGACATCCGTGCCTCTGCGAACATCGAGGTTCCAGGCGTCGGAGCTCACGGCCACTTGAAGGATCTTCTTGTCCTGCGCCATGACGACCCTGGAGAAGAGAAAATCGCCGGCAAACAGCGCGCTGGCGGCAACGCCGGATGTTTTCAGGAATTCTCGTCGTTTCATCTCATCCTCCCCTTGGACAGTATCTACCGGATCGAAACCCGGTCTGCTGGTGGGTCGCGTGCAACCCGCGGTCGCGGTCGCGACGCTCCAGGTCAGTGTAGGTGACAGGCCACATGGTGTCCCGACTTTACCTCCCTCATCACCGGCCGCTCCCGCATGCAGATGTCCATGCGGGCTTGGCAGCGCGGGTGGAAATAGCAGCCCTCCGGCGGGTTCATCGGGCTGGGAATCTCGCCCTTGAGGATAATCCGATTCCGTCTGGCGCGCGGACTGGGCACCGGTATCGCGGAGATCAGGGCTTGCGTATAGGGATGCAGCGGTTCGGCATACAGCGTGTCGCGGTCGGCGACCTCCACCAGCTTGCCGAGATACATGACGGCGATGCGTTCGCAGAGATGTTGCACGACGTTCAGATCGTGGGCGATGAACAGGTAGGAGAGCCCGAAATCCCGGCGCAACCGATGGAGCAGGTTCAGCACCTGAGCCTGGATCGAGACGTCGAGTGCGCTCACCGGCTCATCGGCGACAATCAGCTTGGGATTGAGAGCCAGTGCCCTTGCGACACCGATGCGCTGGCGCTGGCCACCGGAGAATTCATGCGGATAACGGTTGGAGAACCGGGGCGGCAGCCCAACGATATCCATCAGCTCCTGGACCCGGCCGCGCACCGAGGTGCCGGAGGCGACACCGTGCCTGCGCAGCGGCTCGGCGATGGTATGACCCACCGTGAGGCGCGGGTTGAGCGAGGAATAGGGATCCTGAAAGATGAACTGCATGTCGCGGCGCAGCGGCCGGAATGCGGTCTCGGTCATTCCCAGGATGCTCTGCCCCTCGAAGGAGACCTCGCCGGCGGTCGCCTCGAGCAGGCGCACGATCAGCCTTCCGGTGGTGGTCTTGCCGCTGCCGCTTTCCCCGACAAGGCCCAGGATCTCACCCTTGTGGAGATCGAAGCTGACATCGTCAACCGCGCGAACATGGGCGGCGACGCGGCTGAACAGAACGCCGCGCCGAACCGGGAAGAACTTGGTCAAGCCACGGACTGACAGCAGCGTTTCCATCTCAATCTCCCGCGCGTACTGCCTGGCCGGCTGGTGGAGGAGCGCTTAGGTCGGGCGCCCGATCCAGCCAGCACCGGCTGCGGTGTCCGCTGGCAAGCTCCCGAAACGGCGCCTCTTCACGGCTGCAGATTTCCATGCGGTGGTCGCATCGCGGCGCGAAGCTGCACCCGACCGGCACACGGGACAGATCCGGCGGCTGACCACGGATGGGGGTCAACTCCTCGACCCGATGCTCGGGCGAGGGCAGAGACTTCAGCAAGCCCTGGGTATACGGGTGGGACGGCGCGTCGAACAGGTCATGGACGCTGGCCTGCTCGACCACCTTGCCTGCATACATCACCACGACGTCGTCGGCCATTTCCGCCACCATACCGAGATCATGGGTGATCAGGATGATCGCCGTGTCGGATTCTTCGCGAATGACGCGCAGCAGATCGAGGATCTGCGCCTGCACAGTGACATCAAGGGCTGTCGTCGGTTCGTCGGCGATCAGCAGTTTCGGCTCGCAGGCCAGCGCCATGGCGATCATCGCACGTTGACGCATACCGCCTGAAAACTGATGCGGATAGTCGCGGATACGGGATTCCGGTTCAGGGATGTTCACCGCGCGCAACAGTTCGATCGCGCGCTGGACCGCCGCCCTGGCACTGTACCCGCGGTGAACCGTCAGCACCTCGACGATCTGATCGCCCACCCGCATGGTCGGGTTGAGCGAGACCATCGGATCCTGAAAGATCATCGATATCCGGTCACCGCGGATCGCCTGCAGTTCCCGGGTCGACAGCGAGAGGATGTCGACACCGTCGAACTCGATTTCGCCGCCGACGATGCGCCCGGGCGGATCCGGCACAAGGCGCAGGATCGATCGCGCGGTCATGCTCTTGCCGCAGCCGGATTCGCCGACGATACCCAGAACCTTGCCTGCCTCCACGGTGAAGCTGACCCCATCGACGGCGCGCACCACGCCTTCCTTGATCATGAAATGGGTCTTGAGGTCGCTTACGCGAAGCAGGGGAGCGTCGACCATGGAGCTCCTGACAGGCCGGATTCGAAAAAAAGGCTAGCAGCGGGTCAAATGGGTGTAAACACCGTGTCGACAACGGTGCGGAGGCACGCCAGTTGCCGCGGCCGGGAGCCGGGGCGCCCCGATCCCCCTGCACAGGTCCCGGCTGGAGCGTTGACGCACCAGCCCTTCCCCGAGGTCGCAACCTCGAGCTGTCGGCTCGGCCACGGGCGCCGGCACAACGACACGGCGCAGCCGGGCACATGGTCTTTTCCGACGGATATCACGCTGCTGATGCCGACGGCGCGGGGCCCCGGTTCGATGCTGTCGGGATTCCAGGCGACATCTGCTATTGTCGCCACTTCATCCCAAGCATGTATCGAGCGATGCTCTTTCCGAAGGAAGGTTGTCCCATGGAATTTGGTGTCCTGTTCACCTCGCATCCGAACCACGTCGAGGAGCCCCACCCGCACCGGGCCGTCCACGCACGTGTGACCGAGGAAATCCAGCTTGTCGACCGGCTGGGGTACGACACCGCCTGGATCGCGGAGCATCACTTCTCCAACGAGTACGGCATCATGCCGGACGTGTTCGCGTACATGAGCTACCTCGCCGGTGTGACCACCGGCATTCGTATCGGTGCTGCCGTGGTCACCCTTCCGCTCTACGACCCGATCCGGGTGGTCGAGAATGCCGCCTTCGTCGACATCCTGTCCGGCGGACGCTGTGTGCTCGGACTCGGATCCGGCTATCGCGCCTACGAATTCGAGGGCTTCGGCCGGCCTTTCGACACCCGGCGCGATATCCAGGAAGAAGCCATCGAGGTGATCCAGACCCTGTTTCACGACAAGCAGATCGTTCACGAGGGTGACCATTTCAGCTACCGGATCGACGGCAAACTCGAGATGCTGCCGGTGAGCATCCAGCAACCGCACCCGCCGCTGTACATGGGTGCGGGCAGTGACCGCTCGATCATCTACGCGGCGCGCAAGGGCTTCGGCCTGATGCAGTCGACGCTCGGGAGCTTCGAGGCGGTGGGACGCAACGCCGGGCTTTATCGCTCGCACATGGCCGAGTGCCCGGCGCCGCTCAACGGCAATCCCGCGCACGGCCACGTCGATGTCGCCCGCTGGGTCTACGTCGCCGAGACCGACGCCCGGGCCCGGGCCGAGTCCGAGGCCGGCATTATCCGCCATCTGGAGCACTTCATGAGTTCCGCGACCTCGGGCTATTTCGGCAACGTCTCCGAGAAGGACCAGGATCAGAAACTCGACTACGCCGACCTCGCCGAAACCACCCTGCTGCACGGCTCGCCCGAGACCGTGATTCGGCGCATCCACGAGTTGCGCGAGGCCACCGGCATGACATCGCTGCTTCTGCACTACCCGCCGCATTACGGTCACGCGAACGCAATGAAGAGCTTGCGGCTGTTCGCCGAACACGTCATGCCGGCGTTCCGTTCCGACGGCGGGCGCATGGCTGCCGATTGACGGCACCCTCACGCCGCGTCGAGAGCCCATGAGGACTCCAGCGGAATTGATGTGGAGGGTCATTCAAGGCTCGGGAATGGCAGTGTGAACGATGTTCCTGCCACAATTGCCGGCGTTCCCGCAGGGCGGCAACGATGCGCCGGAGCAGTCCCGCGAAAGCGGAGATCGGGTTGCCGAGGTTCACCCTTCGACAGCCCGGCCCACCGGGTTCGGACAGGGGCTCGCTTCGGGATCCGGAATGCACGCTGGAACCGGCTGGCCGGCATCGCGCCGCAAGCGGCGTGCGCTCCCTGTATCGGGTACGATTTCCTGATTGCTGCAGCCGGAGGGACACCATTCGCCTCCCGCCAGGATCGTCACGGCACCAGAGGTTCGAAGTCGCCCCCCTGCATCGGTTCGTGCCTGTCCCACGCGCCCCGCATTTCGATCAGGACCCGATGGCTTCTCGGAATCGGAGGTTCGTTGTTCCGGACAACCCGTGCGAAGTACCTGGGCGTCTCGGACATTGCAGCGACCAGATCAGATACGAGGTAACGGGGAGCCCAGCCCAGCACGTGATTGTCGTCCGACTGGATCTGTACAGCGAAAACAGTTCTGGGATTGGTCAGTTCCAGGGTAACCCCAACGGGTTCGTGCGGCTGCAAGCGGTCGGCCCGTTTCTGCGACGCCTCTGGCACATGCCGGTTCCCGTGCAGGAAAAATCGACAGCAGAACGTCCCGTCAGAACTCTTGGTGAGTTTCGGGAACACTTCGTAGACGTCGGTCACCTTGCGGCCCCCGCTGACGGACAGGATCATGAACGGATCGGCATCGTCCGGCAGATCCAGGGAACGCAGGTAGTCGTGCCGGTCCGGCCTCCCAGACGCCATGACCCGATTGCGAAACAGCGCAAACAGCCTGTCCGACCGGTAGTCCCGATCGAGGTCGGGAAAGTCATGCACGCCTTGAAATCCCACTTCCCGCGCCCGCTGCACACCGGCAACATAGCGGTAGCGATACCCGGACTCGGCATCAAGCCTCCCGATCGGGAACCACTGGCGCGTCCTCCGGTCCTGCCAGGCAAGGAAGAGAGTGCGGGTGTCCATCACTGCAACTCCTTAAAACGGGCAGGGACTCTTCCATCAAGGATGCGCGCCAGGTCGAATACGAGGGCTTTTCTCGCTCAAGTCGGCAGGGCGTAACGCGCGTCGGAGATCGCGTACTTTGGCAATACCGGGCAGCGGCCTGCCCCTTGGCCGGAACTGCCGGCCGGCCGCGCCTTCAGCCCGGGCCCTGGCATTTTCACTGTGCGCCGGGCTGGCGCATGTCCGCAGTGTCATCGTGTGCGGGGGACATGGCAATGGCCGATACAGCCGGGACGAGGCACGAGCGGGTCCACCTGCGTGTTGACGCCAGAGGCAAGTGCAAGCTCGAACGCGCGGCGGCCTGCGAGAAAACCACGGTCAGCCGTTTCATGCCGCGCAACGCAGTCACCGCAGCCGAGCGGGTGATTGAGGCGCGAGAGCGACATGTTCTCCCGGCGACGGACCAGGATGCCTTCCACGATGCGCGGCTCAACCCGTCCGCGCCGAACGCGGCGCTACGGCGGGCAGCACGCCGCTACCGCGAACGCATCGGCGGATGAACCGCCACTGGCGATCGCTGGTCCGGAGCGTGGCATGCAGGGTCACGGTCCCCGGTTTCGCGTCCACCGGGTCGGGATTGTCGTTCGCAACTGCGGTCCACGAACACACTTGTTCGCAAGACACGCCCACCTGCGCATGCGCTGGAACGGATCCACCTGTTCAGGTGTTTTCGCCGCCCGCCTGCCCGCCCGTGCACAGGTGCGGACCGCCCCGGTCACTCCGGAAGAACGACACGTCGGCATCGCCAGGCCACGGATAACCGGCAAGGGCCGGTTTCAGCTGTGCGGATTCCATGACCAGCGTCGTTTCCGGGCGACGAAGGCGACAGGCCTGCACCTGCGACGGTACTACCGCCCCCGCCCGGGTGTGCTACCTTCCGCGGCGTCAGCGATGCGGGTCAGGGGAGCACCAGCAATGCCATACGGGTATGTCGGCCTCGGCAACATGGGTGGCGCCATCGCCGCCCGGATGCAGGAACGTCACCAGATGGTTGTCTTCGACCTCTCCGCCGAGCGCTGCGAGGCCCTCGCCGCCCGGGGAACCCGGGTGGCAGGCAGCCTTGCCGAGGTCGCGGCCGAATGCCCCGTGGTGTTCCTGTGCCTTCCGACCTCGACCGAGACCCGGGCGGTCACGCTCGGTGACGGCGGACTGTGCGCCGGGATGAGCCGGGGCGTGATCTGCGACATGACCACCGGCGATCCGGTGGCGACGCGCGGGATCGCGGCGGAAATGCCGGATGGCATCACGCTCATCGATGCGCCGGTCTCCGGCGGGCCGGCCGGCGCCGAACGCGGCACGCTTGCCATGATGGTGGGCGGGCCCGACGATGCCTTCGAGGCGGTGCGCCCGGCCCTGGAAGCGGTCGGACCCAACATCTTCCGGACCGGGGATGTCGGCACCGGGCATGTGATGAAGCTCGCAAACAACATGCTGAACGCGGCGAACCGGCTCGCGACCTTCGAGGCGCTGGCCCTCGCCGTGCGCAACGGCATCGATCCCGACCTGTGCGCCGAGATCCTGAACCGCAGCTCCGGCCGCAACTTCGCAACCGACGTCACCCTGCCGCGCTTCGTGCTCAGGAACGCGAACCCGGTCCAGGGCTTCACCCTCGGACTGATGCACAAGGATATCCGCCAGGCGGCCGAACTCGGCATCGCCACCGGGGTCACCCTGCCCGTGATCAACCTGGCGCGCGAGCTCTACCAGGCGGCGGTGAACGAGCACGGCGGTGACGTCGACGTCAATGAGGTGATCCGGCACTACGAACGCGGTTCGGGTATCAGGCTTGCCGGCAGCGGCAGGAACGAGTGAGGAGGAGGAACTGGCAATGGCAAACTTCAGCAACTACGGCGATTACGACGCAACCGGGCTCGCCGAACTGGTGCGCAGCGGCGAGGTGACCGAGACCGAACTCCTCGACGAGGCGCTGGCGCGGGCCCGGCGCCTGCAGCCGGAACTCAACACCGTGACCGCCGAGATGGAGGACGAGGCGCGCCGTGCGATCGCCGACGGGCTTCCCGACGCCGATTTCCGCGGCGTGCCCTTCATGCTGAAGGACCTGCACATTCTCTACGACGGGTCCCCGACCCACAACGGCAGCCGCTACTACCACGACTATGTCGCCGACCATGACAGCGAGATCGTGGTGCGCTACCGGCGTGCCGGGCTCGTCACCATGGCCAAGAGCAACACGCCCGAGTTCGGCCTGTGCGCCTCGACCGAACCGGTCAGCCACGGCCCGGCACCCAATCCCTGGGACCTGTCGCGCAGCGGCGGCGGCTCGAGCGGCGGATCCGCGACCGCGGTCGCCGCCGGTATCGTGCCGGTGGCCCACGCCACCGACGGCGGCGGTTCGATCAGGATCCCGGCATCCTGCTGCGGGCTGGTCGGGCTGAAAACCACCCGCGGCCGAAACCCGACCGGTCCGGACGCGATGGAAAGCCTGCACGGGGTCGGGCACGTGGTCAGCCGCAGCGTGCGCGACAGCGCCCGGATGCTCGACTGCACCGCCGGACCGGAATTCGGCGCGCCCTTCGGGACACTGCCGGCGCCCTCGTCCTTCGCCGGACAGGCCTCCACGCCGCCCGGCCGGCTGCGCATCGCGTTCACAACCCGGGTTCCCGAGAGCGTTACCCTCGATCCCGCCTGCGCCGAGGCGGTGGAACGGGTGGTGGAAGTGCTCGGCTCGCTCGGTCACGTGGTCGAGGAGACCGCTCCCGACATCCCGCATGACTTCGTTGCGTCCTTCTGGCGCATGTTCGCGTCCGTCGGCGCCCACGCCACGCTCTCGGCCCGCGTGGCCGCGACAGGCAGGGCGCTGACCGAAGACGATGTCGAGCCGGTCACCTGGGACGCCTACCAGCGCGGGGCACGGATCCCGGCGCCGGACCTGCACACCGGCATCCAGCGCGTGCACCTGATGGCCCGGCAGGTCGCGCTCTTCCACAAGGACTGGGACCTGCTGCTCTCGCCGACGCTGGCGCGGCGCCCGGTCCCGCTCGGCTATCTCTCGATGAACGTCAACGACATCGACGGCTACTGGGAGAGGCTGTTCGGCTACATCCCCTATACCCCGGTGCAGAACCTGACCGGGCAGCCGGCGATCTCGCTGCCGCTGCACTGGAGCGATGACGGGCTTCCGGTCGGCGTGCAGTTCTCGGCTCCCTTCGGCGACGAGGCAACCTTGCTGCGGATCGCGGGCCAGCTCGAGGACGCCATGCCGTGGGCCAACCGCAGGCCCCCGGTCCACGCCGGCTGAATCCGTCCCGATCCGGTCCCGGAGCAACACCGGGATCAGATCCGTGATGTCCTGCGGCGCGGCGCGGCGGGAGTGCGGCCTTGCATCCCGTCTCCAGCTTGAGTGTACTGTCTCCCGGCGGCCGGGCAGTGCGATCTGCCGGCATGGGCGAGTGCGCGCGTGCCTGCCGCCCACATTGCAGGAGAGGAACCATGGCCGACCGCATCGCTCCGCCGAAGGAGGCGCAGGCACTCTACCGGACGCTCGAGGAACGGATCCTCGACCGGGACCAGGCCGGTGCGAGCGATGTCTGCTACGACATCATCCGCCAGGGCCGGCCGCTGACCGAGATGCTCGCCGAGGCGGTGCGTATCCATGGCCCGTACACCCACGTGCCGTACCACGAGCGCATCGACGACGGCTACGTGAACTTCGTCAACAACGATCACTGTCTGCTGAGCGCCCGGGTCGCACTGCGGTTGCCGGAACTGATGCCCGGCGGCGTCGAGGGCCTGCCCTACGCCCAGACCGTCTGGTACATCCCCACCGGGCTCGATATCTGGAACCAGAAGATCCTGAAGGCGCCCGGACACTACGCTCGCGGCTACACCCTGCCGCCCGGACCGCCGCCGGACCCGGTGGTGCACTGGCCGGACCAGGAGCCGGTGCACCTGTCAGGCCCGTTGCGCACCCGGCTCGACCAGTGGCTTACCCACGTGCAGCGTGGCAACGTGCTCGACGCCTACCGCGTGTTCCTGGGACTGATGGATGACCGGGCGCACCGCGAGGACGTCCTGGCTGAACTGGCATTCGCCGGGCTGATCGACGTGCAGGACCGGGCCTACCAGAACCGGTCCTATACCACCGGTCACAAGGCGTTCCGGGCCCGGGCCACCATCGAGCTGGGCGATGCCATCGGCTGGGACCAGGCGCATGACGTGATCTATGCCGGCGCGCTCGACCTTGCCGTCGGACCGCGCTGGTACTCGACCTACGAGATGGCGTGCAACGCCGTAAAGGTACACATCGAGGGCGAGGCCCTGCACGCGGTTCCCTACGCCGGGGTGAGTGCCCAGGAACACGAGCTGCTCGGCAATTCCGAACCGCTCAACCGCTACCAGTCGGAAGCCCTGATCGAGGTCATCATCCGCGAGCCGGAACCGGCCTTCATCGGCCACCTGGCTGACCTGCTGAAGGCGGGCGCGTCGCCGCGATCCATCGTCGACACCCTGCAGCTCGGCGCGGCCCAGGTGATGCTCGAGACCCACGTCAACACCAACTTCTCCCTGCCGCAGCACTGCTACGAGTATTGCAACACGCTCGGCTGGTTCTTCGACCGCTTCAGGCATCCACAGCGCATCAAGCTGCTGTTCCTCGCTGCCGCCTACCTGAACCGTGCCGCGTGGCACCAGCGGCTGATCGGGGATCTGGCCACACCCAGGATCAGGGTCCCGGCGGCGGCAGGACAGATGACACCCGACGGCATTCTGCAATCGCTCGAAGCCGCGCTTGTCGCTCCGGATCCGGAAGCGGCGGTGAGCTGGACCCAGGCCTACATCGAGTCCGGTGCCGAGCGGACCCCGCTGGTCCGGCGCCTCGCCTTCGCCGGTGCGCGCGTCGGCAACGATCCCCACAACCAGGAACTCGCCCACTGCACGGTCGAGGACTATGGCAAGAACCGCAGCTGGGACCGGGAACGCCTGCTGCTCGCCTCGGCCCAGCACACGGCGGGCCACCGCAAGTACGGCGATCACCTTGCCTGCTCCAGGCGGTTCGGCGCCGCGTTCGACAATCCGCTGCTGCAGTAGCCCGCGAGAGGGTCACCACCATGGGACGTCTCGACGGCAAGGTCGCGCTCATCACCGGTGGTGCCTCGGGGCTCGGCAAGGCCACTGGTGCGCTGATGGCCGCGGAAGGTGCGGTGGTGGTGCTCAGCGACCTGCGGGACGACGTGGGAGAGGACGTCGCGCGCGAAATCGGTGGACGGTGCACCTACCTCGGGCTCGACACCACGGACGAGGCCCGCTGGGAACAGGTCTGCGAGACCGTTCTCGAGCGGCACGGCAGGCTGGACATCTTGCTGAACGGGGCCGGTGTCGGGAGCAGCGGGGTGTCCCTGGCCGACATGGACCTCGCGACCTGGCGAGGATGTCTCGCGGTCAATCTCGACGGTGTGTTTCTCGGCTGCAAGCACGGCATCCGCGCCATGCGCACAACCGGCGGGTCGATCATCAACATCTCCTCGATCCTCGGGGTGACAGGCCATACCGGGGCGGCCAACTACTGTGCCTCGAAGGGCGGGGTCAGGCTGCTGACCAAGGCCGCCGCGCTCGAATGCGCCGGCCTCTCGCCCCGCATCCGGGTCAATTCGATCCACCCGGGCTTCATCGACACCCCGATGGTGGCGAGCGCCATCCAGCGCCGCGGGCCGGAGTTCCGCCACTACATCGAAAGGTCGGTGCCGTTCGGCGAACTCGGCCGGCCGGAAGACATCGCCGAGGGCGTGGTCTACCTCGCGAGCGACGCCGCCCGGTTCGTGACCGGATCGGAACTTGTCATCGACGGCGGGTTCCTGGCCCGCTGATCCAGCAGCTACCGGAGACGTAACAGCATGCGCACGAAATGGGGCGTGTTTTCACTCAGCCAGTACCCCGACCAGTCGATCCGGGTCGAGGGTCTCGAAGCCGACATGAAGCTCTTCGAACTCGCCGAGGCACTGGGCTACGACACCGCCTGGGTCGCCGAGCACCTGTTCAGTACCTACGGCATCGTCACCTCGACCCAGGTGCTGGCGGCCGCGGCAGCCCAGCGGCTCAAGCGCATGCGCATCGGGACCGCCGTGGTGGTGATCCCGTTCAACCATCCGCTGCGAACCGCGTCCGACTTCGCGCTGATCGACTGCCTCTCGCGCGGCCGGCTCAACTTCGGGATCGGACGCGCGTACCAGCCGCACGAGTTCACCGGCCTCGGCATCGAGATGTCGGAAAGCCGGGAAATGTTCAACGAGGGCATCGAGCTGATCCTGAAGTCGTGGTCCAGCACCACCTTCACCCACTCCGGCAAGTACTGGACCGTGCCGGACGAGATCGAGCTCCTGCCCAAGCCGGTTCAGGTCCCCTACCCGCCGGTCTACCAGGCGACGGTCTCGCCGGAGAGCTTCGACCAGGCGGCCCGCAACGGCTGGTCGCTGCAGCTCGCCGCACCGTTTACCTACCGCACCTACCGCGAGGAATGGATTCCGAAGCTTGCCGACGAGATCAAGCGCTACGAGGATGCACTGGTCGCCAATGGCCATGACCCGGCGGCGCTCGAGCGCATGATCCTGCTGCCGTATTTCACCGACAGGAGCTCCGCCCGCGCCCGCGAGACCCTGCAGCCTCACGTCGAGTGGTTCTACAACAAGGTCGCAAGCCACCAGCAGCCGGGCAAGGGCGGTCCGGTCGCCGGCTACGAGTTCACCATGATCGAGGGTCGCCGCAGCCGCGAGATGGGGTACCTCGCGTTTGACCGCCTTGCCGAACACAAGGCCTGCGTCGTCGGCTCGCCGCAGGAGTGCATCGACAGCCTCGGCCAGATGAAGGAGGCCTTCGGCATCACCGAATTCGTGATCTGGCCCAACCTCGGCGGCATGTCGCCAACCCGGGCCGAGAACGCGGTACGCCTGACCTGGGAGGAGATCGTCCCCCACGTCTGAGGACCGCGGGCGGGAGCCTGTGCGCTCCCGGAAAGACGCGGATCACCGCCCGGCCGCGCCGGAACGAAGGCGCACCGGTCGTCAACCGCCGGGTTGCGCGACCGGGCGCCGGGGGCAACGGATCTCCCGGGCGGCGGGGACAGGACCGCCATCCGCCGCACCAGGGTCCAGCTGACGAACTGGCGGGAGCGGGCGAGACATGGGGACAGGCCCGGAACAGCTGCGCAAATCTGTAGCTGAATCAAGAGAGTAGAGGGCAAGGAACCAACGGGAATGCCAGCCGGGGTTCGGTGCCCGCTCGTGAGCCGTACCGGGCCGCACCGCCTTGACAGCGCTGCCGCATAACACGCAGTCTCGGGAACCGAACGAGGGGAGGCGTCCATCCCGATGTACCGCTGGCTTGGCCGGAATGTAGATGTATAGCTATATCGCGCGCCGGCTAGCCTTCGGCGGGATCACGGTGTTCGGCGTGTCGATCATCGTGTTCCTCATCATGCGCATCATGCCGGGCGACCCGCTGACCGCGATCTTCGGTCCCGAGGGCATGACCAAGCTCACCGAGGCGCAGCGCCAGAGCTACATGGAGGAACTCGGACTTGCCGACCCGCTGATCGTCCAGTACCTCAGCTGGCTCTGGGACATCGCGAAAGGGGAGCTCGGCCGGTCCTTCTTCCGGGCGGAGAGCGTCGGCGAGATGGTGCTGCGCCGCGGTCCGCTGACGGCGCAGATCGCGATCCTGTCGGTGATCCTGTCCTGGATACTCGGCATTCCGGTGGCAATCGTGAGCGCGCTCAGGCCCAACAGCCTCGCGGACAATACCGCGCGGGTCATCTCGATAACCTGCCTCGCGGTGCCGGGCTTCTGGCTCGGCATGCTGCTCGTCCTCGGGCTCCTGTTCGGCTTCGGCTACCGAGCGCCTCAAACCGCCGGCGGACTGGGCCTGTTCGAGGACCCCGGAACGGTGCTGCAGATCATTATCGGACCGGCCTTCGTGCTCGCCCTCGGCCAGGCCGCCTATATCGCGCGCATGGCCCGCTCCAGCCTGCTGGAGGTGATCCGCGAGGACTACGTGCGCACCGCCCGCGCCAAGGGGTTGAACGGACGCCTCGTGGTCACGCTGCATGCGCTGCCCAACGCCCTGCTGCCGGTCATCACGCTCTCTGGCATCCTGCTCGGCTTCGTTCTGGCCGGCTCCATCCCGGTCGAGCGGGCCTTCGGCACGCCGGGCCTGGGTTACGCCATGTTCACCGCAGTCAACGAGCGCGACATTTTCGTCATGCAGAACCTCGTCTTCCTCTACGCTGTGGTGTTCGTGATGCTGAATATCACCGTCGATATCATCATCGCCTGGATCGACCCGAGGATCAGATACGGATGACCGCGCCGTCCGAAACACCGATCGTGGAAGAGACCGGCCGGACCGGACCGCCGCCGAACCGCGTGATCGGAGGCCTGAAGCACTTTGCGCGCCGCTCGCCGCTCTCCGCGTTCTGGGGCTGCATTGCGCTGCTGATCGTGGCCATGGCGGTGTCCGCGCCGCTCATTGCGCCGTATCCGCCGCTCAAGTCGGACTTCCGCAGCATGCAGAAGGCTCCCGACGAGACCCACTGGTTCGGCACGGACCAGATTGGCCGCGACACGCTGAGCCGGGTCATCCACGGCAGCCGGACGTCGCTCATCGTCGCCTTCGCAGCGGTGCTGCTGGGCACCACGCTCGGGTCCCTCTGGGGTCTGGCCTGCGGCTACCTGGGAGGGCGGTTCGACATCGTAAGCCAGCGCATCATCGAGTTTCTGCAGGCCTTCCCGGACCTGATACTCGCAATGGCGATCGCGATGGCGCTGGGCTCCGGCACGGTGACGGTCATCATCGCCATTGCCATCACGCGAATACCGTTTGGCGGGCGGGTCATCCGCTCCGTCGTGCTTTCGCTCAAGGAAATGTCCTTCGTGGAAGCGGCGCGCAGCCTGGGCGCCTCCAACATGCGCATCATGCTGTTCCACATCCTGCCGCAATGCGTCGCACCCTATCTGATCCTGGCCACGACCCATCTCGGCGTCGCGATCATCATCGAGGCGTCGCTCGGGTTCCTCGGCGTCGGCATCCCGCCGCCCGCGCCGACCTGGGGGAACATGCTGGCGGACGCGCTCAATGCCGGCATCGTGCCGCCGTGGTGGCTGGTGCTGTTCCCCGGCGTGGCGATCACCATCACCGTGCTGGCGTTCAACCTGCTCGGCGACGGCATTCGCGACGTGCTCGACCCACGCCTGCGCGGCTCGGTCTGACCGGGCTCAGGCGGTCGCAGCCGTCCCCAGGGCGGTCTGCGGCTCCGCACCGGTCCCGTCATGCAGGTGGCAGGCGGCCCAGTGGTCGGGCTGCACCTCGCGCAGCACCGGCACGTCGCTGCGGCAGCGCGCCATCGCGTAGGGGCAGCGGGAGTGGAAGTGGCAGCCCGGGGGCGGGTTGACCGGGCTTGGAACATCGCCCGTCAGGATGACACGCTTGCGCCCGCGCGCCCGCGCCTTCGGTACCGGCACCGCCGAGAGCAGCGCCTCGGTGTAGGGATGCAGCGGCGTGTCGAACAGGCTGGTCTTGTCGGTGGTCTCGACAATCCGGCCGAGATACATCACCGCCACCCGGTGGCTGATGTGCTCGACCACCGCAAGGTCGTGCGCGACGAACAGGTAGGAGAGCTTCAGTTCGTCCTGGAGGTCCATCAGCAGGTTGATGATCTGCGCCTGGATTGACACATCAAGGGCGGAAACCGGCTCGTCGCCGACAATCAGGTCCGGGTTGAGCGCAAGCGCGCGCGCAATGCCGATCCGCTGGCGCTGGCCGCCGGAGAATTCGTGGGGATAGGAATCCATGTGCCGGCGGCCGAGGCCGACGCGTTCGAACAGCGCCTCGACCCGTTCCTCACGCTCCGCGCCTTCCGCCACCCCGTGGATGGTCATCGGCTCGCCGACGATCGAGCGGGCCTGCATGCGCGGATTGAGCGAGGCGTAGGGATCCTGGAAGATCATCTGCATCCGTCGGCGGTAGGGCATCATCCGCACGGCGTCGAGGTCCGTGATGTCCTCGTCTTCCAGGCGGATGCGCCCCTCGGTCGGTTCCAGCAGCTTCAGCACGGTACGACCGACAGTGGACTTGCCGCAGCCGGACTCGCCGACAAGGCCGAGCGTCTCGCCGTGCCCGATCCGGAAGCTCACACCGTCCACGGCATAGACATGGCCGCCGATGCGCGAGAAGACCCCCTTGTAGATCGGAAAGTGCTTCTTGAGCCCCTGCACGTCGAGCAGGGGCGTTGCATGTCCGGCCGCGGTGTTCATGCCGTTCCTCCCAGCAGGCGATCGGCGTGCCAGCAGGCGATCCAGTGGCCCGGTCGGTGGCGTTCGAGCACCGGAAACTCCTGCCGGCACCGCTCGCTCGCATAGCGGCACCGCGGTGCAAACGTGCAGCCCGGCGGCAGGTTGGCAAGCGAGGGCACCATCCCCTCGATCTCGTTCAGACGCCCCCTGCCGGCTTCAATGTGGGCCGCCGTCTCAAGGCTCGGAATCGCGCCGAGCAGGCCTTCCGTGTAGGGATGGCCCGGGTTGTCGAAGAGCTCGTCCACCTCGGCTTCCTCGACCTTGCGGCCGGCATACATGACCACCACGCGGTCGGCATTCTCGGCAACGACGCCCATGTCGTGCGTGATCAGGATGACGGCCTGACCCTGGGAGCGCTGGGTCTCGCGCATCAGGTCGAGGATCTGCGCCTGGATCGTGACGTCGAGCGCCGTTGTGGGTTCGTCGGCGATGAGCACCTTCGGGTTGCAGGACAGCGCCATGGCGATCATCACCCGCTGGCGCATGCCACCGGAAAGCTGGTGCGGATACTCGCGCGCGCGTTGTTCGGGCTCCGGAATGTGGACCTCGCGCAGCATCTCGATGGCGCGGTCCATCGAGTCACGTTTCGAAAGACCCTGGTGAAGCGCGATGGCTTCACCGATCTGCCTGCCGACCGTGAACAGCGGGTTCAGCGAGGTCATCGGCTCCTGGAAGATCATCGAGATCTCGTTGCCGCGCACGTCTTCCATCTCGGTTTCGGTCGCGTCAAGCAGGTTGCGTCCTTCCAGGCGGATGGCGCCGCCGACGATGCGGCCCGGCGGGTTCGCCACCAGCCTCAGGATGGAGAGTGCGGTCACGCTCTTGCCGCAACCGGACTCCCCGACGACTCCCAGGGTTTCTCCGCGCCGCACGCTGTAGGAGACCCCGTCGACCGCGCGCACCACCCCGTCATTGGTGAAGAAGTGGGTCTGCAAGTCCTCGATCTCCAGCACGCTGGCATCCGATACCGGCGCCCCTTGTTCGAGTGCCTCGGTTCCGTCCATACTCGGTTCTCCTTAAGGGTGCGACAGGCTCACGCGACGGCGGCACTGTCAGGCAGCATATCGCATAAGTGGCCGGAGCGGACCTCGATCGAGACAGGGAGGACAACAAGAATGCCACGAAACGGTTTGTTTGACCGGCATTGGACACGCCGGCACTTCCTCCAGGGGAGCGCGGCCCTCGCGGCCGCCGGCGCCTACGGCCTGCGTCCGCGCAGGGCCAGCGCCGCGGTCCCGATGGAATTTGATGGCTCGAGTTTCCAGCTGGCGGCGACGGAGCCGAACCCGAAATCCGGCGGCGTACTGCGGTACGGCATCACCATGCGTCCGCCGCATCTCGATTTCCACCAGTCGGGCACCATCAACAATCTCGGCAGTCAGGCGTGCATGTACGACAACCTGATCCGCCGCGACCCGCGTGACAGCGGCCAGACGATCATTCCCGACCTGGCCCACAGCTGGGAGATTGCACCCGACGGCAAGACCTACACGTTCTTCCTGCGCAAGGGCGTGCACTTCTCCGACGGCGCCGAGTGCACCTCCGCGGACGTGAAGGCGACCTTCGACCGCATCACCAAGCCGCCGGAGGGCATCAACATCCCGCGGAGCGCGCTGTTTACCTCGGTCGACGAGGTCACCGCGCCCGACAAGTACACCGTTCAGTTCAAGCTGGCCGCGCCGCGCCCGCCAGCCTTCATCATGGGCGCCATCGCGAGCGGCTGGAACGGCATCGTCCGCAAGAAGACGCTCGAGGACAACAACTACAACCTGCGCAAGACACTGGATGTTCCCGGCACCGGGCCATTCCGCAGCGTCCAGCGGGTCGAGCAGGAAATCTGGGTGATGCAGAAGAACCCGGACTACTGGATGGAGGGGCTGCCCTATCTCGACGGTATCGAGTTCTACCATGGCCTGCCTTTCTCGCCCGAACTCGGCTCGGCCTTCCTGGCGGGCCGGACGGACTACGCCCGGCTGATCGACCCGGTCACACGCAAGGAAGCCGATTCCCGCGACGACATGACGGCGACCGACTACTACCAGAGCGTGATCCAGGCGGTCTGGCTCAATGCCGACCGCGAGCCGTTCAACGACCCCAGGGTGCGCAGGGCCATGCACCTGGTGTTCGACCGGCCGGTGCTGGTGGACGTCGTCAAGGATGTGGCGCCGATGATGGTCGGCGGCTTCATCTATCCGTTCTCGGATGTCGCGACGCCGAAGGAGGAACTCTCCAAGCGCCTCGGCTACCAGCCGGACACGACGGCCTCCATCAAGGAAGCCAGGGCGCTTCTGGAAGCCGCCGGGCACGGAGACGGCATCAAGGGTCTCGACTTCGTGGTGCGCGATGTGGCGACCTTCAAGCTCTGGTCGCAGGCGATCCAGGCGATGCTGCAGCAGGCGCTCAACATCGAGTGCGAACTGCGCACCGTCGTGGAATCGGTCTGGTTCGACGACACCAACAACGGCAAGTTCGACCTGTCGGTCGGCGCCATCGTTTCGACCCTGATCGACCCGTCGGACTACTTCAACACCTGGTACGGCCCGAATGGCCCGCAGAACTACTCGCAGTGGGAAGACCCGCGCTTTACCGAGTTGCTGACGGCCATCGACAACGAGGTCGATCCGGTCAAGCGCCAGGCGGCGATCACCGCCGCCGAGATGGTGATGGAGGAGAACCCGCCGGTGTTGCCGATCTCCTGGGAGAAGATCAACGACGGCTGGTACAACTACGTCAAGGGTCACAATCCCTATAACTATTTCGGCCTCTACGATGTCGGACGGTTCGACACCTTCTGGCTCGACAAGTAGCCGATACCCATCGTCCGGCGTGACCATGCCGGAACATTTCGAGCCCGCGCCTTCCCGGCGCGGGCTCTTTTTTCGGGGATGGGGCCGGAACGTGCCGGCAACGCCCGGTGGCGGCGGCGCGCGCGCCGTCAGTCCCGGTGCGGATCCTCGACCCGCGGCCAGTAGGGCTCGTCGAACCGGCCGTAGGGGATGGCGGCGAAATCGGGCGGGATGGCGCCCGGCGCCGACACGTAAAGCACCTTCGAGGCAATCGGGGCGAAGCCCGCGTAGAAGTGCTGGGTCGACTTGATGACGATGCCCCTGTAGTCGGCGGGGCGGATGCCGAGCGCCGTCATGCCGTCGGGGTGGAAGACCTGGGTGCGGGTCGAGGTCAGGACCAGGTCGATACCGGACTCCGCGGCGAGCCAGACCGCGGTTCCCATGCCCATGCTGGCATCGCCGAAGGTCTGCCGCGCGCCGTGCAGGATGCGTTTCACGGTCACGGTGAGATCGACCGGGTCGCCGGAGTCCGGCCCGCACTTGCCCCCGATGCGGATCGCGAGACTCGCCCCCTCGCCCGCCTCCTCGCAGAAGCGCACCGCGACCGGGTCCCAGTAGTAGCCCGACAACACGCCGCTGGTGCCGCGTTCGAGCATGCGCGCAAGGATGAAGGTCGAGTCCGACGGCGCCCCGCCGCCGGCGTTGTCGGCCACGTCCGCCGCGACCACGGGCCCGGGACCGGCCTCGATCAGGTCGAGCGCCTCGTCGATGCCAAGCGTCTCCTGCAGGGTCTCGTAGCGGAGTTCCCAGATCCTCTCGCCGAAGCCGCGCGCCGTCGCGGACGCATGCTCCGCGTCCCCGTCGGCCACCACCAGCACCTTGGCCGAGGTCCGCGGAACATCCTGCCACGGGAAACCGTGGGCGAACGAGACCGACAGGATCCCGTCTCTGCCTTCGGCCGCCTGCATGTCGGCGACCACCGAGCGCATCGGTTCGACCGGCGTGCGCCACATGTTGATCATCCGGCAGTCATGCAGCGCCATGACCGGGCGCACCTGCTTCTGGTGGGCGCCAAGGCAGATGCGGAACAGTTCGCCGGCACGCTCGCCCACGTCGACATGCGGGTATTCCTTGAACAGCACGAGCGCGTCCGCGTTCCCCACCATCTGCGGCGTGATCGAGCAGTGCAGGTCGAGTTCGCCGCCGATCACCGTATCGGGACCGACGATCTCCCGCACCCGGGCCAGCAGGTCTCCCTCGCAGTCGTCGTAGCCTTCGGCCGTCATCGCACCGTGCATCGACAGCAGCACGATGTCGACCGGCAGCGCGGCGCGCAGATCGGCAAGGATCTCGTCGCGGAACCCCTCGTAGACGGTCCGCACCGTCAGACCGGCGGGCTGGGCGAAGGCGGCCAGGCTCTCGACGACCTGGCCCTGCTGCTCCTCGGTCGCCCGGCGCCAGACGTGCAGCGGCAGGCTGAAGGTGGTGGCGGGACGGCTGGTCGCGTCGCCCCTGTACACCATGGTGTCCTCGAAGGTCCGCATGCCTGTCGGCAACGAGGAAAAGGTGTTGGTCTCTGTTCCGAGACAGGCAATGAAGACCTTCATCCTGAACTCCTGTTCACTGTCCATGGAATTTACCTGCCGCGGGGCGCGGGCCTATACTCCACGACCGTGCGGCATGCGGAGCCCGTCAGCCAAGGCGGCGCCGGTACAACGCGATCAGCCGCTCCCAGTGCCGCTCGGCAGCCGGCTTGTCGTAGCACCACCGTTCGGGAAACGCGAACCCGTGATGAACGCCCGGATGGATCTCGATTTCCCCCGGATTCCCCGACACGTCGAACAGGGCCTGGAGTTCGGACACCATGTCGAGCGGCGCGAGATCGTCATGCTCAGCGCAGGAGATGTAGAGTTCGCCCCGCGCCGCACCCAGGGTGAGGTGCGGGCTTTCCTCGGCATCGCTCACCAGCCAGGTGCCGTAGAAGGACGCCGCGGCCCCGATCCGGTCCGGGTAGCGTGCCGCGGCCGCAAGCGCGTAGGGCCCGCTCATGCAGTAGCCGTGCACCCCGGCTGGTCCCGGCGCGACCTCGCCCGAGCGCTCGGCGAACGCCAGCATGGCGCCCACGTCCACCATCGCGGGCGGAATCGTCATCTTCGTGCGCACCGCGCGCATGCGCGCGTGTTCGGCACTGCCGTGCTCGAGCACGTCGGGCCCGTAGGTGGTATCCCTCCCGGCACGGTAGTAGAGGTTCGGCAGCATGACGAAGTAGCCGATGGTCGCAAGCCTGCGAGCCATATCGCGCAGTTCCTCGCGGATACCCGGCGCGTCCATCAGGAACAGGACCAGAGGGCGCGGTCCGCCGCGTTCCGGTCTGCACAGGAAGGTCTCCATCTGCCCGTCCGGGGTCCCGACATCGACGACATCTTCCTTCACCGCATCTCTCCCTGTCCCGCAGCCGCGGCCCGGTCATGACCGGGGACGGCCATCAGCCGGTCAGCGCAGTCCAGCGTTACGTCGTGCTGGCCACACTCACCTTCGTCACCATGCTCTACACGATGACGGTGATGATCGCCAATGTGGCGCTGCCGAAGATGCAGGGCACCTTCGCCGCCACGGTCGACCAGATCGCACTGGTGGTCACCTTCAACATCGTCGCGACCGCGGTGGTGACCCCGGCCTCGGGCTGGCTCGCCTCGACCTTCAGCCGCCGCTCGCTGATGCTGACCTGCGCCATCGGTTTCACGGTGGCATCGGCCGGCTGTGGCATGGCGCAGAACCTCGAGCAGCTGATCGTCTGTCGCATCTTCCAGGGCGGGTTCGGGGCGCCGCTGGTTCCCATCTGCATGGCCGCCATCCTCGACATTTTCCCGCAGGAGGAGCACGGCACCGCCACGTCGTTCTTCGGAATGGGCGTGGTGTTCGGCCCGATCATCGGACCCACCGTCGGCGGCTACCTGTCGGATGCCTACGGGTGGCGGTGGGTGTTCTTCCTGCTCATCCCGTTCGGCGTGCTGGCGAGCGCGCTCATCATGGCCGTGATCCAGGACCGGCACCGGGCGACCCGGTTCAGCCTCGACTGGACCGGTCTGGCATCGCTGTCTGTCGCCATCGCCGCCCTGCAGCTGATGCTGGACCGCGGCCAGCGGCTCGACTGGTTCGAATCCACCGAGATCATCATCGAGACGATCGTCGCCGTCGGCGCCTTCTACATCTTCCTCGCCCATACGCTGACCACCCGGAACCCGTTCTTCGACATCACCATTCTCCGAGACCGCAACTATGCGCTCGGGCTGGCCATCGCGGCGCTGTTCGGCGCCATCCTGTGGACCCCGCTCATCCTCTATCCGCCGATGATGCAGAAGTTGCAGAACTACCCCGAGGACATCGTCGGGCTCTACCTGGCGCTGCGCGGTCTCGGAACGCTCGCCGGATCGACGCTGATGGTGTTCATCAACCGGAAATTCGATCCCCGCCTCCTGCTCGCCTTCGGATTCCTGCTGCAGGGTATCGGCGGCTGGTACATGGGCGCCTTCGACATCAACCTGTCGGCCTTCGAACTCGCGTGGACCAACCTGCTTGCGGGTTTCGGCGTCGGCTTCGTCTGGGTGCCGCTGACGCTGATCACGTTCTCCACGCTCGACAAGTCGCGCCTCAACGAGGGCAGCGCCTTCTTTCACCTGGTCCGCAACATCGGCAGTTCGATCTCGATCTCGATCACCGTCGCCCTGGTCGTACGCTCGACCACGGCCAACTACTCCGACCTGACCCGGTACGTCTCGATCTTCGGCGAGAGCAACACCATCATGGCCCTGAAGGGGATCAGCACGCCGCAGACCGCAGAGGGACTGGCCCGGCTGTCGGGCGAAATCGCCCGACAGTCCGAGATGATCGGCTACATCAACGCCTTCTATCTCTACGCGATAACCGCGTTCGCGATCATTCCCCTGATCGCCTTTGTCCGGATGCCGCGCGCGGCCACGACCTGACCGTCGGCCGCGCAGACCGTCGCGACCTACGCGCACCCGTGCCGGTCACTGACGTCGAGCACGGCGCGCGCCGCCGCCCGTGCCGCCCCGTCGGGTACGCCGAGACGCCGGCGCAATTCCAGCGACACCGCCATCTGCCGGGCGCGCACCGCCTCGTCGCCGAGCGCCGCCAGGACCGCGGGCAGGAGCCGGTCGGCCCGGCATTCACCCTGCAGGAACAGCGGGAACAGCGGCTGTTCCAGCACCCGGTTCGGCAGCACCACCGCAGAGCGGTCAACCAGCATCCAGCCGACCAGCGCCGACATCGGGCTGACCCGGTAGGCGACCACGCTCGGCACCCGCGCGAGCGCGAGTTCCAGTGTCACCGTGCCGGAAGCGGCCAGTGCCGCCGTGCTCGCGGCCATGGCGTCGAGCCCGTGCTCCCGGGTGACGATCACCGGAACCGGCCAGCCGGTGACACCGGCGCGCACCTGTTCGGCAACGCTGGTCACCGTCGGGATCACCACGTGCAGTCCCTCGATGCGCCCCGCGAGCCCGGCGACCGTGGCCGCGAACGGAGGCAGCAGCCGGCGGACCTCGCCCGGGCGCGAGCCGGGAAGCACCGCGAGCACCGGTGCCGAAGGCGCAATCCCGTGACGCGCCCGGAACCCCGGGCCGTCGCCTTCCGGTCGCTCGGCGGCAGGATGGCCGGTGAAGGTGCAGCCAAGCCCGTGCGGTTCGAAGTAGCCGGGCTCGAACGGGAACAGCACCAGCAGGTGATCCAGCATGCGCGCGATCACCCGCGCCCGGCCGGGACGCCACGCCCACACCGTCGGCGCCACCATGTGGATGAGCGGCACCCGGGTGCCCTGGCGGCGCAGGCGGCCCGCAACCCTGAGCGTGAACGCCTTGGAATCAATGGTTACCAGGGCTGAGGGCTGGCGCGCCACGACATCGGCCACCGTCTCCCGCACCCGCCCGAGAAGGCGGGGTACATGCGGCAGCAGCTCGAACACCCCCATCACCGCGAGTTCGGAGATCGGAAACAGGCTGTCCAGCCCCTCGCGCCGCATCTGCTCACCGCCGATACCGGCGAACCGCACCTCGCCGCCGGTCAGCTCGCGGAGCGCACGCATCAACCCGGCCCCGAGCGCGTCACCCGACGCCTCGCCGGCGATCAGGTAGAACAGCGGGGGAGCTGTCACCGTTCCGGGTCCACCCCGACGAGGAACAGGCCGGCCTCGGTCGCGGCAGCAATCACCTTCTCACGGTCGAGCAGCACCGTGCCACCCGCCTCGACGGCAATGCCGCTGAACCCGGCGGCGGCCGCTGCCTCGAGGGTCCGGACACCCACCGTCGGCAGATCGACCCGGCGTTCCTGCCCCGGCTTGCTGGCCTTGACCAGTACGGGGCCACGGCCCGGCCGGCGCAGCGGACCGGTGCGCGCGATCATGGCATCGGTTCCCTCGATCGCCTCGAGCGCCAGCACGATTCCGTGCTGTACCGCCACGCACTGCCCGACATCGGCGGCTCCCATCAGGCGCAACACCTCCAGTCCGCGGCGAATGTCGGCAATGCCCTCCGGGTCCGGTTCGGGCCCGGCCATGTGTCCCGACGGAGCAAGGACACCGGCCATCACCTCGTCGAGCCCGATGACCGTGAGCCCGTCGCGCTCGAGCTCTTCGACAATGATCGACAACAGTCCGTCGTCTCCGAAGGCCCGGCGGCCCGCGCGCAGCAGCATGCCGGATGCCCTCCGGTCGAGCGTCAGCGACGAGAGCGCAGGACGGCGGACCGGGCCGGCCATCACCACCTCCCGGGCGCCGAACCGGTGGATCGCATCGTGCATCGCCTGGATCTGCCCGAGTTTCAGCCAGACGTGCTCGTGGTCCGCGACACCTGCCGGGTCGGTGATGCCGGAAAATGCCACGATCAGGACCTGTCCCCCGCTCGCGCGGTGCGCCGCGGCCAGCCTGCCGGGCAGGTCGCCGCCTCCGGCAAGAATGGCGAGCGGCGCCGGACTGCTCACGGCGTTCCGGAGACCGGCGGCTGGCAGACCGGACGCGAGGGATCCGAACGCAGGAACGACAGGATCTCGAGAACCCGCGGATCATCCGGACCGCTGGCCTCGAGCGCGGCGACACGCTCGCGAAGGGCGCCCGGGCCGCGGAACAGCATGTCGAAGGCGTCCGTCGCCACCTCAATGTCCGCACGTGCGATCCCGCGCCGGCGCATGCCCACGAGGTTCAGTCCGGACAGGGTGCCGCGATGTCCCTTCACCGAGCCGTATGGGATCACGTCGCGGTCTACCGCGGTCATGGCGCCCACGATCGCCCGTGCTCCGATGCGTACGAACTGGTGCACGGCGGCGAGTCCACCGAGGATCGCCTCGTCACCGATGGTGACATGGCCCGCAAGCGCCGCGTTGTTGGCAAGGATCACCCGATCGCCGATCTGGCAGTCGTGCGCCACGTGCACACCGACCATGAACAGCCCGCCATCGCCGATCCGGGTCACCATGCCGCCGCCCTCGGTGCCGGTGTGCATGGTGACATGTTCGCGAATGACGTTGTCGCGGCCGATCTCCAGCCGTGACGGTTCCCCGGCGTATTTCAGGTCCTGCGGCTGCAGGCCGATGGTGGCGAACGGGTAGACGGTGGTGCCCGGGCCGATCACCGTCAGCCCGTCGACCACGACATGGCTCTTGAGCGTGGCCCCGTCGCCGAGGCGGACATTCGGACCCACAAGGCAGTAGGGACCGATGACCACGCCGGGACCGATGGCTGCCGCAGGGTCGACGATGGCGGTCGGATGGACCTCGGTTTCACGCACCGATGGTCACTCCCTGTCCACCACCATTGCCAGACAGGTCGCCTCGGCCGCGACCACGTCATCGACCAGCACCTCGCCGGTGAACTTCCAGGCCGAACCGCGCCGGCGCAGCAGCCGGCAATTGATCACCATCCGGTCCCCGGGCACCACGGGCTTGCGGAACCGCGCCGACTCCACCGCCATGAAGAACACGAGCTTGCCCTCGGACTCCGGTCCCAGCGTGACCATCACAAGGCAGCTGGCCGTCTGCGCCATCGCCTCGATGATCATCACCCCCGGCATGACCGGCAGCGCCGGAAAGTGTCCGGCGAAATAGGGCTCGTTGATCGTGACGTTCTTGATCCCGACGGCGCTCTCGCCCGGCACCACGTCCCTGACCCGGTCGACCATCAGGAAGGGGTACCGGTGCGGGATGAGCTGCTTGATCCGCGTGATGTCGAGTATCGCGGAGTCGTCACCCTCAGCCATTCGACCCGCCTCCCTTGCCTGGTTTGAGAACCTTCAGGCCGCGCCTGGCCAGTTGCCGCAGGATCGCTGCCGACCGGCGCCACTCGTCGATCGGGACGGCCGGTGAGCCGCCCACGGCACCGTCAGGCGGAATGTTCCTGTGAACCCCGGCACCGGCTGCGATGCGCGCTCGATCACCGATTTCCATGTGTCCGACGATGCCCGCCTGGCCGCCGACGACGACATGATCCCCGAGACGGGTACTGCCGGCGATGCCGACCTGGGCGACAACAATGCAACCGCAGCCAAGCTGGACATTGTGCGCCAGGTGAACCTGGTTGTCGAGCATCGACCCGCGCCCGATCCGGGTGTCCGGCCCGGCTCCGCGGTCGATCGTGCAATTGGCCCCGATCTCGACATCGTCCCCGATCATCACCCGTCCGAGGTGCGGCATTCTGACCGTGCCGTTGCCGCCGAGGTCGAAGCCGAACCCGTGCTGGCCGATCCGCGCACCTGGCAGGATCTCGCACCGCTCCCCGACAACACAGTGCGAGAGCGTGACACTGGCGCCGACCCGGGTTTCGCGACCGATCACCACCGCTTCGCCGATGACAGTGTTGGCGCCGATGAGGCAGTTCTCGCCGATCTCGACCCGTTCGCCGATCACCGCGCCGGGTTCGATGCGGCTGCCTGCGCCGAGACTGGCCGAGGCTGCAACCCTGGCACCGGGGCAGATCCCCGGTTCGAACCCGGGTTCGGGGTGGAAGCACCAGCCGAGACGGGCGAAGTTCCGGCGCGGTGCAGCGGTCACCAGCAACGCCATGTGCGCCGGTGCCCGTGGCACCAGGTCCTCCGGGATAAGACAGGCACCGGCCCCGGACCGGGCCAGCGCGTCGAGATAGCGCCGGTTTTCAAGAAAGCTCACGTCGCTCGGCTTCGCAGCCTCGAGCGGCGCCACGTCGTCCACCTTCACCGAGGGGTCCGGGCAGTTGAGCAGCTTCGACCCGGTGCGGGCCGCCACCTCGGCCAGGCTGAGCGCACCCGCGTGGTGGAAGAAACGGGGATCCGCCATTGTCGGTCCGTCAGTTCTGCGCTTTCTCGAACGACACCTCGACCGCGGGTATCCTCTCGTTCAGCCGGGCGAGCGCAATCTCCGAGATCTCCAGTGTCTTGACCGCGATGACGATCGAACTGCGAAACAGGACCGCACCGGCCCCGGTCTGCTCGGCAATTTCAGCACAGATCCGGTAGAGTTCCTGCTGCACCTGGTTCATCGCGGTATCGTGCGCGGTGCGCAGCTGCTTGGTGGCCACCGCGGCCTGGCGTTGTGCCTCGCCCGCCCTTTCCTTCAGCTCCTTCATGCGCTGCTGGAAGGCCTCCGCGGTGATGAACTGCCTTTCGGTGTTGAGCTTGTCCTCGTCGGCCCTGAGCTGCTGTTCAATCCCCGCGAGCCGGGTACGAAACTCCTTTTGCCGCGCATCGATCGCGGCCCTGATCCCCTTCGCCGCCTCCGATTGCCGAATGACCCAGCCGAAGTCGATCACCGCGATCGGAACCGGCTGCAACGCACCCGGTGCTTCCGGCGCCGACTTTTCCTGCGCGCGCACCTCACCCGGCAGCAGGAGCGCCACGGCCAGGAACAGGGCGGCGCAGGCGGCACGCAGGCAGCCGCTCCGGGTTTGCCGTGCGGCCGTGCGTTCTGTCCCCGTCATGTCAGAACCGCGAACCGAAGCTGAAACGAACCAATTCGGTTTCATCCTGCTCCTCTTTCAGGATTGCCTCCGCGATGTCGACGCGGATCAGGCCAAACGCCGTGCGCCAGGCCACGCCGAACCCGCCGGAGAGCCTGAACGCGGTATTGTCAAACACCTCGTCCCCTTCGGCCTCCACATGCCACAGGCTGCCGCCATCGGCAAACACCGCCAGCTTGATGCCGAGGTCATCGGGCAACCCGATCGGGAAACTGTATTCCACCGTCCCGGCATAGTAGTTGTTGCCGCCAAGGGCGTCGCTGGTCAGCGTGTCCCTCGGTCCGAGACCGGATGCCGCGAAGCCACGAATGATGCTGCCGCCGATGAAGAACCGCTCGGCAATGCTGACATCCTCGCCCAGGCCCAGCACGTGGCCGGCCTCGGCGCTCATGCTGAGCACGGAGTCATCGAACACCGGGATGTGGTAGGAGCCGTTGCCGCGAAGCCGCAACAGCCGGGTGTCGCCGCCGAGACCGGCGACGTCGGTGGACATCGACAGCAGGTAGCCCTCGGTCGGGTCGAGCCGGTTGTCGCGCTTGTCATAGGTGAGCGACTGGCTGACCTGGGAAGTCGTGGTCGTGCCCTCCTGCTCGATAATGAAGCGGGAGGCATCCGTGTCCACGTTGAGCACCTGGGTCCGCCGGAACTGGTAGCGGACCGACTGGCGCAGGTCCCTGCCCAGGGTGTAGCCGAACCGTACCCCGCCGCCGGTCTTCTTCTCGTCGAAGGAACTGTCATCCTGCCGGTCCCGGGTCACGCGGAACAGTTCGACGCCGGCCAGCACGTCCCGGTCGAGGAAGTAGGGCTCGACGAAACCGAGATCGAACTCCTGGGACAGTGCCGAGCCCTGGACCCGCGCCTTCAGCGTCTGGCCCCGGCCGAGCAGGTTGCGTTCGGTGATCCCGACATCACCGAGCAGGCCGTTCAGCGAGGAATATCCCACCCCGAAGGACAGTTCGCCGGTCGGCCGTTCGTCGACCTTCAGCCTCAGCTTCATCCGGTCCGGCGCACTGCCCTGCTGGCGTTCGAGCTCGACCGAGTTGAAGAACCCGAGGTTGCGGATCCGCCGGTGGGAGTCGCGCAGCCGCGCCGTGTTGTAGGCATCGCCCTCGATCAGCCGCATCTCGCGCCGGATCACCTCGTCAAGCGTGCGCACGTTGCCCTCGATCTCGATGCGTTCGACGAAAACCCGCTGCCCCTCGCCGATTTCGAAGGTGATGTCGATGCGCCGGTCCTCGCGGTGCCGGTCGGTCCTGGGGCGGATGTCGACAAAGGCGTATCCGACCTCACCGGCCGCATCGGCCATCTGTGCCGCAACCTCGGTCACCGCGTCGGCATCGTACCAGTCGTCGGTATCGAAGGTGACCAGGGGGCGGAGCATCTCCTCGGTGACCTGCTTGAGCGCGATGTCGAACCCGATCGCGCCCACGCGGTAGCGCCGGCCCTCGTCGACCGTGAAGGTGATCACGAAATCCGTGCGATCCGTGGTCAGCTCGGCGACCGCCGAGACCACCTTGAAGTCGGCATAGCCCTCTTCGAGGTAGAAGCGGCGCAGCAGCTCCCGGTCAACGCCGAGCCGGTCGGGATCATAGGTATCGTTGCTGGTCAGCAACCGCCAGAACGCATATTCGCGGGTCTGGATCACGTCGCGCAGGTCGGAGTCCGAGAAACTGCGGTTGCCGATGAAGGTGATGCTGCGCACCCGGCTCAACGGTCCCTCGCTGATCTCGAAGACCAGGTCGACCCGGTTCTGCTCAAGCACGATCACCTTGGGTTCCACCCGGGCGGCAAACCGCCCGCTCAGGCGATAGACATCGAGCAGCCGCTGGACATCCCGCTGAACCTTGGTGCGAGTGAACACCCGCCTGGGCCGCAGCTGGACCTCGGCCTCGAGAACTTCGTCCTCGATCCGGTCATTGCCCTCGAAGGCGATCCGGTTGATGACCGGGTTCTCCTTGACCTCGACCACCAGCGTCGCCCCGTCACGACGCACCACCACGTCGGCGAACAGTCCGGTCGCGAACAGGGCCTTCAGGGAGTCGTCGAGCAGGTCGGGATCGAACGGATCGCCGGGCTCGATCTCGAGGTAGGACAGGACCGTCTGCGGATCGACCCGCTGGGTGCCGTTGACCACGATGTCGTCGACGGTGTCGGCAACGGCCACGGGAGCCGCAAGAAGAACCCCGGCCACCAGGGCCGCGCACAGCCACCCGCACCGTTTTGGTTCCGCTCCGAATACTTTCAGCATTGCCTTGTTAGCCTCTGTCCTGTCCGCTTTTCAACTGAACAACGAGTGGAAAAAATCGACTACCCGCAACTGAACTATATCGTTCCAGGTCACAAATACCATGAGACCGATCACTGTAGTCAAACCGGCGATCGACGCGTATTCCCGAACGCGCTCTCCAAGCGGACGTCCACGCACCGCCTCGGCCAGGTAGAACACAAGATGTCCGCCGTCGAGGACCGGGATCGGGAACAGGTTGATCAATCCGAGGTTGATCGACAGCAGGGCGGTAAACCACAACGCCGTTGCCAGTCCGGCTTCCGCCGCCGATCCGGAGATCTGCGCAATCCTGAGCGGACCGCCGAGTTCCTCGGCACTCCTGCTGCCGGTGATGATCTCGCGGACCGCGGCCAGGGTCTGGACGGTGAGCGACCAGGTTTCCGCGGTCGCGATCCACACCGCCGAGAGCGGATCCGAACGCCGGTACTCCACGGTTCCGCCGCGCACGCCGAGCTGGCCGCGGCTGACCGTGACACCGGCACTGTCGGTACTCTCGACCCGGCGCGGTGTGACGGTCAGCGTGACCCGTTCACCGTCGCGCTCCACGACCAGGACAAGCGGCCGGCCGGCGCTCGCCGAGACCACCTGCTGCAGGTCACCGAACTGTCCGATCGGCGCCCCGTCGGCCTCGATAACCCGGTCGCCGGCCGCCAGCCCGCCAGCCTCGGCCGCACTGCCGGATATCACCTCGGAGACGGTCGGTGCGAGCTGGCGCTGTCCCACACTCGCGTACAGGACCGCGAGCACCAGGATCGCGAACAGGAAATTGGCAGCCGGCCCCGCCGCGACGATGGCAGTGCGCGCACCGAGCGACTTGTGGTGGAACGAGACGTCCCGCTCCTCCTCGCTCATCTCCCCCAGCCCTTCGCCGGCCGAGCTTGACGGGTCACTGTCACCGAACATCCTGACGTAGCCGCCAAGCGGGATCGCCGAGAACTTCCAGCGGGTTCCCGAACGGGCCGTCCAGCCGAACAGTTCCGGTCCGAAACCGATCGAGAACACCTCGACCCGCACACCCGCACGCCGGGCAACGGCATAGTGGCCATACTCGTGAACGAACACCAGTACCGTCAAAATAATCAGGAATGGCACCAGGTTATCGGTCACGATTGCCAAAAGATCGGTCACGCTCAGGCCTCTCCGTGCAGGGTGCAGACTGTTCGGACAGTGCGGATCGTCGACTGTTTAGACAGCTACGGGGGGCATGGCAACGGTGCCCGCCGCCAGGCCGGGCCCGACGAGCAGTTCCCGGGCCACGGCGCGTATCCCGGCATCCAGCTCCTGGATCTCCTCGAGCGATACCGGCGTTGCCGGCTGCTCGCGCGCAAGCATGGTCTCGATCAGGCGGACGATGTCGCAGAATCCGATGGCCCGGTCGAGGAAGGCCTGCACCGCAACCTCGTTGACGGTATTGAGCACCAGCGGGAGTGCGCCCCCGGCGCGCAGGGCCGAGCGCGCGAGCCCGAGTGCCGGAAACCGCGCGTCGTCCGGAGGCTCGAAGGTGAGAGGCCCCGCAGTCACGAGGTCAAGCCGGCATCGCGGAACCGCGATGCGTTCAGGCCAGGCAAGCGCGTGCGCGATCGGACACGACATGTCTGTCGGCGCCATGTGCGCCAGCACCGAACCGTCGCAATATGACACAAGTCCGTGCACCACCGATTGCGGATGCACCAGCACCTCGATCTTCGGTTCGGGAAACCCGAACAGGTGATGGGCCTCGATGACCTCGAGGCCCTTGTTCATCATGGTTGCCGAGTCGATGGAGATTTTCGCGCCCATGCTCCAGTTGGGATGGGCAAGGGCCTGCTCTGGCGTGCATGCGGCCATCTGCCCGATGGAGTGCCTCAGGAACGGCCCGCCTGACGCGGTGAGCACGATGCTTCGGATCCGGTCGCGGTTCTGGTCCTCGAACACCTGGAAGATGGCATTGTGCTCGGAGTCCACCGGCAGCAGTGTCGCCCCGCACCGGGCCGCCTCCTCGATGATGAGCCTCCCGGCGGAGACCAGTGGCTCCTTGTTGGCGATCGCTACCGTCGCGCCGCGTTGCACCGCCGCCATGGTCGGCCCGAGGCCGGCAATTCCGACAATGGCCGAGACCACCCGGTCCGCCGGACGGCGTGCAGCCTCGTCGAGGCCCGAGCGGCCGGCCGCCACCTCGATCGGCAGGTCGGACAACGCCTCCCTGAGCTCCGGCCGGCTCCTCTCGTCCCGTATCGCCACGAACCGCGGACGCATCTCGCGGGCCGCCGCGGCCAGCTCCCGCCAGTTGCTCCCCGCGGTCAGCGCCTCGATCGAGAACCGTCCGGGGTGCTGGCGGACCAGTTCGAGCGTGGTCCGTCCGACCGACCCCGTTGCCCCGAGAACGGTCAGGCCCGTGGTCCCGTCTTCCTTCCCGGTTGCCGGCATGCCTGCGCCCATCCCCCCGTGCGGGTCATGTTCAGCCCTCGAGCTACTCTACCACAGAAGCGCGGGCTTGCCGCCAAGCAGCACCAGTGCGGCCACGGCGCTGATTGCTGCCATGTGCCCGTCACACCGGTCGAGGACACCGCCATGGCCCGGGATCATGCGCCCGGAGTCCTTCACGCCGAACCGCCGCTTCATCGCCGATTCACCCAGGTCTCCGGCCTGGGAAACCACCGCGACACCGGCGCCGGCAAGGCACAGCAGGGCGACATTCGCGTGGGCGGGAAGCCACGCGGCCATGAGCGCCCCGCCCGCGGCGCCCGCAAGGATACCGCCGGCGAACCCGGCCCAGGTCTTGTTCGGGCTGATCATGGGCGCAAGCCTGGGACCGCCGAAGAACCGCCCGGCCGCATAGGCACCGGTATCGGTCGCGATCACGCAGCCAAGCAGGCCGGCCACCAGGGCCGCACCACCGGGTTCGAACCCGCGGAGCCACAGCAGTGCGACCCCCGGGACCGCGGCGACCACGGGGCCTGCGAGAACAAGCAGGCCGTGTCGGTGCCGGACCGCGAGGGCGCCGATCGCAAGGCCGGTTGCAGCCGCAACCCAGCCCCAGTCGTCGGCAGGCAGCAACGGCCAGGCGGCGACCGGCAGGCAGCCGGCACCGGCGCAGGCGGCGGCAAGCGACCTGCCGGCGCCCACCATCCGGCTCCATTCCCACGCAAGGCAACCGGTCACCGCGGCGACCAGCAGCGCCAGTGCCAGACCGCCCTGCCACAACGCCGCGGCAAGCGGCGGCACCATCACGAGTGCCGAGAACAGGCGTGCCGCGATGTCACCGAAACGGGCCGGCACGCTCCGGGCTCACACCGCGGCGCCGTAGCGCCGCTCGCGCCGGCCGAATTCCGCGATCGCCTGTGCCAGCGTGTCCCGCGAGAAGTCGGGCCACAGCACGTCGGTGAACACGAACTCCGAGTAGGCGCACTCCCACAGCATGAAGTTCGAAATCCGCATTTCGCCGGAGGTCCGGATCAGCAGGTCGGGTTCCGGCAGATCGAGGGTCTCGAGCCGGGAAGCGAACAGGCCCTCGTCAATTCGATCAGGGTCAAGCGCACCCGACCGGACCTCGAGCGCGAGCGCACGGGCCGCGGCCGCAATTGCGCGCCGGCCGCCGTAGCTGAGTGCGAGGGTAAGATCGAGTTCCCGGTTCAGCGTGGTCAGCCGTTCGGCCCGGACAATCAGCGCCCCGATGTCAGCCGGCAGGCGATGGCGCTCTCCGATCACCCGGATGCGAACGCCGCGGGCGTGCAGTTCCGCCATTTCCTTCGACAGGTAGCGCTTGAGCAATCCCATGAGGTCGGCAACCTCTTCGGCCGGCCGTTTCCAGTTTTCCGACGAGAACCCGAACAGGGTCAGGTGGCGGATGCCGAGTTCCATCACGCATTCCACCGTTTCGCGCACCCGTTCGGCCCCGTACTTGTGGCCGATCGCCCGCGGCAGGCCACGGGCCCGTGCCCAGCGCCCGTTGCCGTCCATGATGATCGCCACGTGCCTGGGGCCCGCCGTCGGGACCTGAGTATCGTGACCTTCGCTCACTTCGACCCGTCCATTACCTAGACGTGCATGATCTCGGTTTCCTTGGTGCTGAGCATCTGGTCGATCTGGCCGATGTGATCGTCGGTCAGGCTCTGGATCTCCTCCTCGTAGAGGTGGCGATCATCCTGGCCCAGCTCACCGTCCTTCTCCAGCCTGCGGACGGACTCGACGCCGTCACGGCGCACGTTGCGTACCGCGACCCGCGCGCCCTCGGCATAGCGACCGGCAACCTTCGTCAGTTCCCGGCGCCGCTCTTCCGAAAGATCGGGCAGGGGGATGCGCATCAGCTGGCCATCGACCTGCGGGTTCAGCCCGAGGTCGGAAGCCCGGATCGCGCGTTCGACCGCCTTCACGTTGCCGCGGTCCCACACCTGTACGGAAAGCATGCGCGGCTCGGGCACGTTGACGGTCGCAAGCTGGGTGATGGGCATGGTGGCTCCGTAAGCCTCGACCATCAAGGGTTCGAGCAGCTGGGCCGAGGCCCGGCCGGTCCGCAAACCAGCGAATTCGCGGCGCAGCGCAGCCAGTGCTCCGTCCATGCGGCGTTCTATGTCATCAAGGTCCGGTTCGGCCATCGTCGGTGTCTCCGGTAATGATCGTGTATCGCCCCTCGCCGCGAATGACGTCGGCGAAGGCACCGACATTGTGAATCGAAAACACCAAAATCGGAATTCCGTTCTCGCGGGCGAGCGAAATGGCCGACGCATCCATCACCTTCAGGTCGCGCGACAGCATCGTCATGTAGCTGAGACGATCAAAGCGCCGGGCCTCGTTCGACTGCGCCGGATCGGCGTCGTAGACCCCGTCGACGTTGGTTGCCTTGAGCAATGCGTCGCACCCCATCTCCGAGGCACGCAGCGCGGCAGCCGTGTCGGTCGTGAAGAACGGGTTGCCGGTGCCGGCGGCAAAGATCACCACCCGCTGCTTCTCCATGTGTCGCACGGCACGCCGGCGGATGTAGGGCTCGCAGACCGCGGAGATCGGCAGGGCCGACTGCACCCGGGTCTGGATGCCGCGCGTCTCGAGCGCGTTCTGCATCGCGAGCGCGTTCATCACCGTCGCCAGCATGCCCATATAGTCGCCGGTCGCCCGTTCCATGCCGCCGGCTGCCATCGACACCCCGCGCACGATATTACCGCCGCCGATCACGGCGCAGACCTCGACGCCCGCTGCCACCACCGAAGCGATTTCGCCGGCAATCCGGCTTACCATGTCGGGGTCGAGGCCGAAGCCCCGCTGTCCCATCAGCGCCTCGCCGGAGATCTTCAGCAGTACCCGACGGTAGAGCGGACGGGCGGTCGGATATTCCATGCGCAGGTCTCCGCGCGGTCAGCGGCACGGCATGGGGTCACGGCTCATCCGAGCTGTGCCGCGACCTCCGCCGCAAAGTCCTTTTCCTCCCGTTCGATGCCCTCGCCGAGCACGAACCGGCGGAAACCGGCGATCTCGATCGGGGTCCCGGCATCCTTCGAGGCCTGCGCCAGCACCTTCTCGACCGGGGTCTCGTTGTCGATCACGAAGGCCTGCTCCAGCAGCACAACCTCCTTGTAGAACTTGCGCAGCCGGCCCTCGACCATCTTCTCGACGATCCCCGCCGGCCGGCCCGAGGCCTCGGCCTGTTCCACGAGGACCCGGCGCTCGCGCTCGACGAGCGCCGGGTCGAGGTCACCGACATCGACACTGCGCGGCCCGGTCGCCGCGACGTGCATCGCGATCTGCTTGCCCAGCGGCTCCAGCACCTCCGGGTCGGCAGCGGAACGCAGCGCCACCAGCACCCCGATCTTGCCGAGCCCCGGCGCGACCGCGTTGTGCAGGTAGGGGCAAATCACGCCCTGGTCGACCCTGAGACGAACCGCGCGCCTGAGCGACATGTTCTCGCCGATGGTGGCGATGTTGTGGGTGAGCTGCTCGCTCACCGTCCGCTCCTCGCCCGGGTAGCGACGGCCGGCGAGCGCATCGAGATCCTCGCCCGACTCGAGCACCATCGACGCCAGGGTGGTGGCAAAGACCTGGAACGCCTCGTTGCGCGAGACGAAGTCGGTCTCGGAATTGACCTCGATCAGTGCGCCGGCGCGGCCGTCAGCCACCATGGCCACCACGCCCTCGGCGGCAACGCGGCCGGCCTTCTTCGCCGCTGCCGAAAGGCCCTTCTTGCGCAGCCAGTCGACGGCCGCCTCGATGTCCCCGTCACTTTCGGTCAGCGCCCGCTTGCAGTCCATCATCCCCGCGCCGGTCTTGCCGCGCAGTTCCTTGACCTGTCCTGCCGTGATCACGCCCATGTCCGTCCTCTTCACTCAGAAGCTGCCTGTGTTTCGGGTTCGCCCTCGGCCTCACCGGCCGTCTCCTCGCCGTCGCCCTCAAGTCCGGCCTCGACCGGGCCTTCTTCCGACTCGCCGATGTCGCGGCCGGCGGCGATCTGTTCCTCCTGCAGTCCATGCAGGACCGCGGTTCCGACCAGGTCGCAGTAGAGCGCGATTGCGCGCATGGCGTCGTCATTGCCGGGGATGGGAAAGGCAATGCCCTCGGGGTCGCTGTTGCTGTCGAGGATCGCGACCACGGGGATCTGCAGCTTGACCGCCTCGCGGATCGCCAGTTGCTCGCGATTGGTGTCGATGACGAACAGGATGTCCGGAAGCGCGCCCATTTCCTTGATGCCGCCCAGTGCCCGGTCGAGCTTGTCGCGTTCGCGGGTCAGGTTCAGCAGTTCCTTCTTGGTCAGGCCCTGCGTCCCGCCGGCGAGTTGTTCCTCCAGGTCCTTCAGGCGCTTGATCGAGTTGGAAATCGTCTTCCAGTTGGTGAGCATGCCGCCCAGCCAGCGATGGTTGACGAAGTACTGGCCTGTGCGCTGCGCGGTTTCCGCGATGGTGTCGGCCGCCTGGCGCTTGGTGCCGACCAGCAGCACCCGGCCGCCGCCGGCGGCCACATCGCGGATCGCCTCGAGCCCGCGGTGCAGCATCGGCACCGACTGGCGCAGGTCCATGATGTGGGTGTTGTTGCGGATCCCGTAGATGTAGGGCTCCATCTTCGGGTTCCAGCGCCGTGTGTGGTGGCCGAAGTGCACGCCGGCCTCGAGCAGCTGGCGCATGGTGAATGTTGCTGCAACAGACATTGTCTCGCTTCTCCGGTTGAACCTCCGCGAGCGCGGCCCGGATGGGCCACCGGAGCACGGATCCGCGGGCGCGGACCGGCGTGTGCTCGCGTGCGTGGTCAGGGTGAACGGGTGGATAGCGCCCGACGCCCGCAAAAGCAAGCGTCTGGCCGCGGTCAGCGGGGCTTCTCGACGGAAATCGGCACTCTATCCCGTTGATCGAGTTCAAGAGCGGCAGGTTTGGCGCGTTGACCGACTACATACGCGGCCCACTGCCGCATGATTCTCTATATGTTCAACGCCGGTGGGAAAAAACCGTTTGTGGGGCCAGGAATGTCCCGTTAGCGGTCAACCGCGGCGCCAGGCCGACGCCGCCCGTGGGCGGGCCGGAACCACTGCTGATGACCAGCCGCACCACGAGGTCCGCGCCTGGCGCCTCGACGCCGGGAATGGCGAGGCGCGACCTTGTGTGATCAGCGAGGACAGGAAGAAAGGCAAGACGTCGATGCCGGGCCCGAAACGAACCTGCTTCGAGGCAGCGCCCGAATGGCATGTGGACCCGGGTGCGGACCACCACCCGTCTGCGCCGGACCGACGGCACCCTGATCGTCAACCGACAGGACACGCGCCCCGCCGGCGAGAAATCCCTCGAGCGCGGTATTGCGCACGCAGAGGAGAGTCACCGCCCTGACGAGCCGGGACAACAGCCGGTTGTCGCGGATCGGTTTGGCGGCCATGGGATTGCTCCGGTCCATGAGGGAAGGACCGTCGACAGGAACCCTGGAGCGAAGGCGGCGGGATTATCGCTTGCCCGGGGCCGGCCGCCCGTGAGAGGCTGGGACATGCTGAAGAATCAGGTCTTCAGAATCGCTGACATCTATGTCCCGGTGAGTCGGCGCCGCACCCTCGATCCCGCAGCTGCCGAGGCGATCGCCGAGAGCATGCTGGAAGAGGGCCAGCTCACGCCGGTTCTGTTGCGCCGGGACGGCGAGCGCCTGGTGCTGGTCGAAGGCCTTCAGCGCTTGGAGGCCTGCCGGGCCCTGGGCGAGGAGACCATCGTCGGCATCCTCGTTCAGGGAAGAAGGCACTAGGCGCGCGGCGAGACTGTTGCTCGGCGCGCCGGTTGAACGCCGATAAGCGCCATAAGAGTCCCAAGAAGAATGGCCCGCTCCGCCGGCCCTGGACTCCGAGCCGGGGGTCCGGCGCATCGTCCGCCGGGCGCGGCTCGTAGGCCTCGTCCTGGCAGACAGGCCGGAGCACCAGAGCCCGCTGGTCGACGGAGGCCGGGGGCGGTCAGCCCTGCCGGGTTTCCGGAAAGCGGGTAAACTGCTGAAAAGCCGGAGGCAGGAAGGAACATGCCGTTCGTTACCGTGGTCGATCTGACGGACCCTGAATCCTAACTGCGCTGTTCACGGTGTAGTCGAAGGTCGTCGAGCGTGGGCGCTGGCCCAGTGATCTGCACCATCACCACGTTGCTCCGCCGCGACCAGCGCGGACGCCTCGACGATCCGCAGCCCTTCGAGGATCCGATTGATGGACGACTACGCCCCCATCACCCGCTGGAGCGAATGGCGCCGGTTGCGGGTGTGCGGGCGCACCTCGCCGGGCCAGCGCCCACGCTCGACGGCCGCCGCCCACGCCGCGCTCTTCATGACGTCGGGGTTTTCGATCTCGTAGATGGCGTGCCACGTCGGGGTCTCGCCGCGTGCCACGGATTTCAGCTCGCCGCCCATCGATACCTCGAAGTCCTGCGCCTTCAGGCGCGTGACCGCTATCACACCCGGCACCTCCAGCAGATAGGGCACGTGCTCGGTGTCGTAGACTTCGTTGAACAGATCCTCCTTCTCCGGGTCCACATCCATGCTTGCGATGAAGACGTAGCGGGTGCCGATGGGCATATCGGTGCTCCTCGTTTGCGGGTGGCCAAGCGTACCTGATCGGGAGGCCGCACCATACGTGTTTTTCGGCACCGTTGCTCGACTCCCTGGAAGCGCTCGAATCAAAATGTTCCAGGACTGAGCGGCGTCCAATCTGCGCGCCGAACAACAACAGGGACGATCCACCCGCGTTCGGGCGGAAGACGGGACGCAACGCGCCCTGTCCCTGCGGCTCGGGGCCGGACACGATCGCCGCCTGGCGTCGCGGACGGCAGGTATTCGTGATGGTCAGGAGAGGATGTCAGATAAACCGCCAATCGGCCTCACCGTAATACTGTTGCATTAAACAAAATATGGTAGAATGGTGTTGTCGGTGTCACAGGATGTGGGGTTTTCGGGATGGCCCGCACGCCGGCTTCGCTGCCCGGAGGGTTGCGCCTGTCGGACTACCTGTGCGTCGGGGTGATTGCGCGCGTGTTTCCTGCACACTTGCGGTCCGAGAGGCCCTTCGCCGCACGGAGCGGGAGTGTAGCGCGTCAATCTGGGTGAGAGCCCTGACGGCGTTGTCGACGAGCAGGATTCCGGTTTGCGCCGTGGATTTCAAGCTGTTTTCGGGTTGTGATTTTCGCGCCGCGACAACTGGTTTCTGGACAGTGTCGTTGCGGCGTTCGGCGACAGCAGTCCGGAGGGTCCGCGGAGGCGATCTGCCGGGCCGTGTCCGGCCTGTCGGTCGGGCCGAGGGTTCAGTCTTTGGTGTTTTTCCCGGTTGCGACGCGTGCCGGCCGGCCTCTGCTTTGCTTGCTCCTCTCGAGCGCGACGCGGCACCTGTAGCTTTCGGCGTTGAGTTCGAGGATGACGGCATGGTGGACGAGGCGGTCGACAGCCGCCACAGCGGTTGTTTCGTCCGGGAACCCCTTGTGCCACTCACCGAAGGGCTGGTTTGCGGTGATCAGGAGGGACCGGCGCTCGTAGCGTGCCGAGATCCTCGAAGAACAGGTGGCGTCCAGCCGGGGACAGGCGAGGCCCCGGGGCGTCAAGCGCAAGATGAGCAACTACCCACTTCGCAACCGGGTCACCTGTCACGCAAGGTCTGTCGATGGGTACCCGAACTCTATCCGACGCCTTCTTTAAGGTAACCGTATTGGGACCACGGGCTGCACTACGGTCGCGCAAGGGCACGTCTGCACCGCCGCTGACGGCCGGGCCGACACGCATTGAGCGCGGGACCACAAGCACGGCCTGTTCACCGGTCGGCAGGCCGCTCACGGTCCCATCGACACATCCCGACCCCGCGCGGGGATGGCCCCGAACATGCCCCGCAGAGCACCGCCAACCTAACCCCCGCCCACGCTCAATCGGCAAACAGACCCTTGAATGCGCCTGCCGGGGTCAGGCGCGAAGCGGCGGTGCCACCTCGGTCACGCCGATCATCGAGTCCCGCCCGACAAGGGCCGCGAGCTCGGCCTCGGAAAGGCCATCGGTGCCGTCGGGCCGCAACGGCAGCACGAGGTAACGCATGTCGGCAGTGGAATCATGCACCCTGACCTCGCGGTCATCGGCGATCTCGGTACCGAACTCGCGCAGCACCGCGCGCGGCTCGCGGACCACCCGCGAGCGGTAGGCCCGGCTCTTGTACCAGTCCGGGGGCCGGCCAAGCAGCCAGCGCGGGTAGCAGGAACACAGCGTGCAGACGACGACGTTGTGGACCGCGGGCGTGTTCTCGAGCACCACCAGGTGCATGGGACCGATATCGTGCCCAATCTCGCCGATCGCCTGTTTCGGGTTTGCGACCAGCTGTTCGCGGAAGTCGGGGTCGACCCAGGCCCGGGCGACAACCTGCGCACCGTTGGCGGGAGTGCGCGCGTCCATGTTCTCGACCTCGCGCCGAACCTCGTCGGCGGTGACGATCCCCTTCTCGATCAGCAGCGAGCGAACCGCCTCCTCCATCACCCGGTAGTAGGTCATGGTGTCGTCCAGGTCGGGCCGCGGCGGGGCGTGTTCGTGATCGTGGGTATGGCTCATCGTGCGCTCTCCGGTTCACTGCCCCGCGGGGGACAGCCAGAACTCGTAGATCTCGATCTCGATGTGGTCGGCAGCGGAACCGTCGTAGCCCGGCCACAGGTCGGCCTGGCGGAACCGGACCCGGTAGAGGGTCTCGCGCGGTGCGTCGCGCCGGCCGAAGGCCAGTTCCTCCGGATTGCCGAAAGTCCCGCAGATCCGTTCCACCACGCCCTCGTGACCGCGCACATAGTGCGGGGTCCGGACATGCGTCGGCGGCGTCGGCGGCCACAGGTCGTGGACCCTGACCCGGTCTCCGACCGCGAACCGGCTCATTCCGCCTCCGGTCCGCGCGCCGAGACTTCCGCCATCCGCGCGCCCAGTTCCTCGGTGGTGAGCACACCGGCGTCGAGCAGCGCGTTGGTCAGCGATGCAATCCAGCGCTCGTAGTAGGTCATGCTGTCGTAGGCATCCGGAGGCAGCGCCTCGATGCCCTTGCGAAGCTGGTCGACCGTCATGATGCGCCGCGGGCCGCTCAGCAGCATCATCAGCGCGTCGACCCGACGCTCCCACAGGGCGTAGTCATGCATCTCCCGGTCGATGGCGCCGGCTTCCAGGCCGCCCATGTCATGGTGTCCGCGGGACGTGAAGTTCCTTTGCATCCTTCAATCATGCCACGGGTCCGGCACCGCTGTCACGGGCCTGGGTCAGGTTCCGGGCCGCCGCCGGGTTTCGACCAGGACGCCGTCCTCGGCAAGGCCGCGGATCTGGTCGTCCACAAATCCGTGCTCGTGCAGGATCTCGCGTCCGTGCTCTCCGAACCGGGGCGGGGTCCGGCGCACCGATCCCGGGGTGCGCGAGAATTTCAGGGGCAGGCCCCAGTTCACGTACCCGTCGCGTTCGACGCGCATGCCGCGGTGCGCCGTGTGCGGGTGCGCCATGACCTCGGCGGTGTCCCGGACCGGTCCGATCGGCAGCCCGGCGGCAAGCAGCCGGGTGCACAGCTCCTCGCCGTCGACCTCGGCCAGCACGCCCTCGAGTTCCCGCTTGAGCGCGTCGCGGTTGGCCTGCCGGTCGGCGTTGGTGGCAAAGCGCGGGTCGCGGCCGAGTTCCTCGCGGCCGAGCTCCACGCACAGTCGCTGCCAGGCGCGGTCGTTGCCGCCGGCGACGAAGATCCTGCAGGTCGCGGTCTCGAACAGGTCGTAGGGCGCGATGTTGGGATGCGGATTGCCGGTCAGTCCCGGGACCACGCCGCCGGAAACCTGGTAGTTGATCACGTGCGGGTGCATCAGCGCGAGACCGCAGTCATATAGTGTCAGGTCGAGGAACTGGCCGCGCCCGGAGCGTTCGCGTTCCAGCAGCGCCATCAGGATGGCGTTGCCGGCATACAGCCCGGTGCCGATGTCGACCATCGCGAGCCCGATCCTGGTCGGTCCGCTCTCGGGCGCGCCGTTGACCGAGAAATGCCCGACCATGGCCTGGATGATGCCGTCGTAGCCCGGAAACCCGCCGTAGGGGCCGTCGGCGCCAAAGCCCGAGATCCGGCAGTGCACGAGCCGCGGGAACCTCCGGCTCAGTACCTCGCGGTAGCCGAGACCCCAGCGTTCCATCGAACCTGTCTTGTAGTTCTCGATCAGCACGTCGGCGCCCTCGAGCAGCCGCAGCAGCACCTCGCGGCCCTGCTCGCGCGCCAGGTCGAGACCGATCGAGCGCTTGTTCCGGTTCACCCCGATGAAATACGCCGCGTCCTCGCCGTCGAACGGCGGACCCCAGTCCCGGACCTCGTCGCCCTGCGGCGGCTCGATCTTGATGATCTCGGCCCCCTGGTCACCGAGCATCTGGGTGCAGTAGGGCCCGCCGAGGACCCGGGTGCAGTCGATCACCTTCAGCCCGGCAAGCGCGCCGGCCGTCTCGTTGTCCGTCATTGCGGTCTCCGGGAACTAGTGCGTCGGGGTTGCGAACACCCGGGCCGCGAAGTCCGGGTAGATCTCTGCGATCTGTCCGGCAACCCGGGTGCGGATCACTTCCAGGGTGTCATCGTCGGGCACCGGCGTTTCCGGCACCCCGCCCGGGGGGATGTCGAAGGCGAACCCTGTCTGTTCCACGATCTCCTCGAGGGTGTGCCCCGGATGCACGCTCTCGAGCCGGAAGCGGCGCCGGTCCCGGTCGACGTCGAACAGACAGCGATCGGTAATCAGCTTGTGGGGTCCGCCGGGCCGGTAGACACCGTCCTCGGAAAACCCGGGCGCGCTGATGAAGTCCACCCGCTCGACCAAAGTGCGCGGCGTGTGCTCGAGGCGGAACAGGATGACCCTCGGGACCACGAAGTAGAGGTAGCCCGAGCCGAAGGACCCGGGAAACCGCGCCTTCGGCCGGTCGGGATCGCCGATGGAGACCAGATTGACGTTGGCGGCACCGTCGATCTGGGCGCCGGAGAGGAAGAACGCATCGATCCGGCCCTGCCCGGCACAGTCGAACAGTTCCTTGCCGCCGTCGGTAAAGAAGTTGTTGCGCTCGCTGCCGAGGATCGACACCCGGGTCGTGCCGGCGCTGCGTTCGCGCGCCAGCAGCGCCGCCGCCCCGGGGATCGGGGACGATGCGCCGACCGCGATGTGGCCGAGCCCTTCGAGCATGCCGGCGATCGCGGTGATCAGGACCTCTTCGGGCCTCGGCCCCATCCGCTCACTCCGCCGCCGCGGGCCGCGACATCACCGTGGCCTCGAGCCAGGCGGCGAAACCCTCCTCGGTGCGGGCGAGCTCGGCGTAGCGCGCGAGGTGGGCCCGGTCGGGCTCGTAGCCGCCCGGGATTCCCATAGGCCAGGCCCCGCCCTCGGCCTCGGCGAGCGCGGTCACGTAGAGGCCCGGTATCGTGCCCGCCTTGGTCCGTTCGTCGTCCATCAGGTTGCCGTCGACGATGCGCTCGACGGTCACGAAGGTGCTGGCGGCCGCATGGGCCATCAGCATCTGCTCACGGCGCACCCCGACCCAGACATTGCCGAAACGGTCGGCCATCGGCGCGTGGAACAGTGCGACGTCCGGGTGCAGGGCCGGAAGCAGCACGACCGGGTCGCCCGGCGCAAACGGGTTGTCGATCAGCTTCCAGTCGTCGCGCCGCGCCAGGATGTCGGAGCCGATCAGGCCGCGCAGCGGGATGAACGGGATCGCCTTCTCGGCCGCCTGCAGCGCGGCGTGAATGGCCGGACAGGTCGAGTCGACGACCGTGATGGTCCCGGCCTTGACCGCGGCCGTGAACCGCGGGCACAGGCCGTACTCAGACAGGGTCATCGCCGCGGTTTCGACCGTCTCGACGCAGCCGGCCCCGATCAGCATGTCGCCCTGGAACCCGATGGCCGGGACCCCGAGCAGCCTGAGACGGCACGCGCCCCGCCTGATCAGGGCATGGACCGCACCGAGCGCGCAGTAGCCGTAGTCCGGCGGAAGCGCCACGGTGGCGCCGTCCGGAATCCGTGCCGCCAGGTCCTCGACCGGCACAACGGTCGCGAGCATCGCATCTCCTCCCCGATTGACCGCGGCCACACTAGCGCATCGCCCGTGGTTGCGCCATCTGCGCCCGGTCGGTATTGCGGTCGGGCGCCAGCCACGGGGGAGACGGGATCCATGACCACTGCACCGAGCGGACCGGAACTGCGACTGGGCGGCCACCTGGTGGTGGACGCGCTCATCGCCCACGGGGTCGACATGGTGTTCGGCGTCCCGGGCGAGAGCTACCTCGCGGTGCTCGACGGGCTGCACGACACCAACAGCGTGCGTGCGGTGATGTGCCGGCACGAAGGCGGCGCCGCGATGATGGCGGAGGCCTACGGCAAGCTGACGGGCCGCCCCGGGGTCTGCATGGTGACCCGCGGCCCCGGAGCGACAAACGCCAGTTCCGGCATGCATGTCGGCTTCCAGGATTCGACGCCCATGGTGCTGCTGATCGGGCAGGTCGGCCGATCCATGGCCGACCGCGAGGCGTTCCAGGAGATCGACTACCGGCTGATGTACGGACCGCTCGCGAAGTGGGTCGCACAGGTCGAGGACGCGGAGCGCCTGCCCGAGTACATCAGCCGGGCGTTTCACACCGCGACCTCCGGACGGCCCGGACCGGTGGTTCTCGCGCTGCCCGAGGACATGCTGACCAGCCGGGTGGTCGCGCGGCCGTTCGACGGCTACCGGGCAGTGGAACCTCACCCGGGGCCGGACGCCCTGCGGGAGCTGCATGCAATGCTGGCCGGCGCCACCGCACCGCTGCTGATGCTCGGCGGAGGCGGCTGGGACCGCGAGTCCTGTACCCGGATACGGGAATTTGCCGAAGCCTCCGACCTGCCGGTCTGCGTGTCGTTCCGCTGCCAGGACTACTTCGACAACCGCCATGCAAACTACGTCGGTCACGTCGGGATCGGCGCTCCGCCCGTGCTGCGTGAGCTTGTTGCCTCGGCAGATCCGCTGGTCGTGATCGGCGCGGCACTCGGCGAGATCACCACCGACGGCTACAGCCTGCTCGAGGTGCCGCGTCCGCGCCAGCGGCTCGTCCATGTCCACCCCGGCGCCGAGATGCTCGGGAGGGTCTACCAGGCCGACCTCGCCATCAACGCCTCACCGCGCGCCCTTGCCGCCGCGCTCGCCGGCATGGACCCGGTCGACGGCAGCACCTGGGCGGATCGCACGCGCCGGGCCAACCTCGCCTACCGCTCCACGCTGGAGCCGGCGCCGGTCCCCGGTCCGGTCCAGATGGGCGAGATCGCCGCCTGGCTGAACGCCCGCCTGCCCGAGGACGCCATCATCTGCAACGGCGCCGGCAACTACGCCACCTGGATGCACCGCTACTACCAGTACCGCGGCTACCGGACCCAGCTGGCTCCGACCAGCGGTTCCATGGGGTACGGCATGCCGGCGGCGGTCGCGGCCAAGCTGGTCCACCCGGACCGGGTAGTGCTCAGCATGAACGGCGACGGCTGCTTCATGATGCACGGCCAGGAACTGGCGACCGCGATGCAGCACGGAGCCAACATCATCGCCGTCGTGGTCAACAACGCGATGTTCGGCACAATCCGCATGCACCAGGAACGCGAGTACCCGGGCCGGGTCTCGGCCACCGGGCTGGAGAACCCGGACTTCGCCGCGCTCGCACGCGCCTACGGTGCGCACGGCGAGACCGTGTGCGAGACCGGCGAGTTCGCTCCGGCGTTCGAGCGGGCACTCGCCGCCGGCCGGCCGAGCCTGATCGAGATCAGGCTCGATGCGGAGGCCATCACGCCGGCGACCTCGCTGTCCGCCATCCGCGAGGCGGCGCGCGCCGCCGGACGATGACTGGCGCGCCCCCGGCGGGCGCGATAGGGTTGCCGCAGCCTGCGATCAGACAAGGGGGGCATCACCATGGCCGACAAGGTCATCATCACCTGTGCCGTGACCGGCTCGATCCACACGCCGACCATGAGTCCGCACCTGCCGATCACGCCGGACGAGATCGCCGAGGCGTCGATCGGTGCCTGGGAAGCGGGGGCCTCGATCATCCACCTTCACGCCCGCGACCCCAGGGACGGCAGCCCGACCCCGGACCCGGACACCTTCATGGCCTTCCTGCCCCGCATCAAGCAGGCGACCGATGCGGTGGTCAACATCACCACTGGCGGAGGCCACGGCATGAGCCTGCAGGAACGGCTGGCAGCACCGCTGCGGGCCAGTCCGGAGATGACCTCCCTCAACATGGGCTCGATGAACTTCGGCCTCTACCCGATCCTCGACCGGATCAGCGAGTTCCAGCATGAATGGGAACGCGCCCATCTCGAGAATTCGCGCGACTTTATCTTCCGCAACACCTTCAAGGACATCGAGTACATCCTCAAGGAACTGGGCGAAGGCCACGGCGTACGCTTCGAGTTCGAGTGCTACGACATTGGTCACCTCTACAACCTGGCGCATTTCCTCGACCGCGGGCTGGTCAAGCCGCCGCTGTTCGTCCAGTCGATCTTCGGGATCCTCGGCGGGGTAGGCGCCGACGAGGAGAACCTGATGCACTCCCGGCGCATCGCCAACAAGCTGTTCGGCTCCGACTACCGCTGGTCGGTTCTCGCCGCCGGACGGCACCAGATGAGTTTCGTGACCATGGCGGCGATGCTCGGCGGCAATGTCAGGGTCGGTCTCGAGGACAGCCTCTACATCGCGAAGGGCAGGCTTGCGGAGTCGAACCGCGACCAGGTGGCCAAGATCAGGCGGATCGTCGAGGACCTCTCGCTCGAGGTCGCCACCCCGTCCGAGGCCCGGGCCATGCTCGGGCTGAAGGGCGGCGACATGGTGAATTTCTGAGGGCTGCTACTCCGCGGCCAGCGGCGGCGCGACGCCGAGGTCCATGCCGCCGAGCGTCGCGACAAGGCCGCTGATGTCATGGCGCAGCCTGCGGATCGCCGGCAGGCGCCGCAGCCGCGCCTCGTCGAGGTAGAGCGCCCGGCTGATCTCGACCTGGAGCGCGTGGACACCGTCGTCGGGCGCGCCGTAGTGCCGGCTGACATATCCCCCGGCGTAGGGCACGTTCCGGCGTACCGCGTATCCCCGCCACTCGAGGAACTGCTCGGCGCGGGCGACCAGCCTCGGGTCGCAGGAGGTTCCGTGGCAATCGCCAAGCACGATGCCGGCCGGCCGGCCCGACCTGCCGTGTCCCCGGGCCGCGCCGGACGGCATGGAGTGGCAGTCGAGCAGGACGCAGAATCCGAACCGTTCCCGGGTCTCGTCGACCAGGCGGCGCAACGCGCGGTGATACGGCGCGTAGCAGGTGTGGATCCTGCGTTCCGCCTCGGCGAGCGGCAACCTCGTTGCGTAGATCTCTTCGGAGTTCGCGACCACGCGCGCGATGGTGCCGAGGCCGGCGACGATGCGCGCGCTGCAGGTGGTCGCGTGGTCCGGCACCGGGTCGCTCCACATCTCCGGGTCGAGTTCCCAGGCCTCGCGGTTGACATCGATGAACGCGCGCGGGAACAGCGCGCGCAGGAGGATTGCGCCCAGCGCGGGCGCATCGGAGCAGATCTCGTCGACGAAGCAGTCCTCGGTCATGCGAAGCCGCTCCAGCGGCAGCTGCGATTGCGCGAGGAACTCCGGCGGGTAGACCCGGCCGCTGTGCGGCGAGGCGACCACCACCGGCAGCACCTGGCGGTCCGGTCGCTCCACCGCGATCGGCCTGCTGCGACCGACAACGACGTCCGGTCCGGATGGCGGGTCCTGGCTGGTCCGGGTCATTTCCGCTGTCTACAGCAGCCCGGCCGCCCTGTCACCGGGCGGCAGGCAGAACGCGCCCGCATGTGCACTCCCGGACTCGTCGATGCAGGACCGCCGCAGGCGTCCGACTGGTCCGGAGCACGCATGCCCAGGCGATCCCGGGCCCGCCGGGGAAGCTTCGTGCGCCGGGACGAGACCGACGCGGTCGAGGCCGGTGCCCGATCGGCCTTGCCATGCGCCGGCGCTTCGGTGTAACCACCCGTGCAACGAACGAGGCCGGGCGCGTAGCTCAGCGGGAGAGCACTACGTTGACATCGTAGGGGTCGCTGGTTCAATCCCAGCCGCGCCCACCACCCGGCGACCGGCACCCGCGGACCGGTCACGCAGCGCGAAGACCCGGTCCCGCACACACGGAGACTGGCGTTCATGACAGGCACTGCCGCATCCGAACTCATTCCGACCGCAAGCCACTGGGGCACCTACTTCGCGGAGGTCCGCGACGGCCGCCTGCTTGACCTGCACCCCTGGGAGGAAGATCCGGCACCGGCGGTGATCGGCCCGGGTATGGTCGACGCGGTCGACGACGCCGTGCGCATCCGCCGGCCGGTGGTCCGCGCGGGATTCCTGCGCGATGGCCCCGCGGCCGACCCGGCCGGCAGGGGAGCCGAACCCTTCGTCGAGGTGTCCTGGGACACGGCACTCGATCTCGCAGCCGCCCAGATCGACCGGGTCCGTACGCGGTTCGGCAACGACTCGATCTTTGCCGGCTCATACGGCTGGGGATCGTCCGGACGATTCCATCACGCCCAGAGCCAGGTGCACCGGTTCATGAATGCCGCCGGCGGCTATGTTGCGCACCGCAACAGCTACAGCCACGCTGCCGCCGAGGTCACGCTCAGGCGGACGGTGGGGGATTTCCGGGGCCTGGTGCTGGACCAGGCCACCCAGTGGCCGGACATCGCCTCGCACTGTGATCTGCTGGTGATGTTCGGCGGCATGCCGCTCAAGAACGCCCAGGTCACGTCGGGCGGCGTCGGACGCCACACCCTGCACGAGTGGCTGTGCGCATGCCGGGACGCCGGCACCGAGTTCGTCAACATCAGTCCGCTGCGGACCGATGTCGCAGACCTGTACGATCCCGAGTGGATCCCGGTGCGCCCGAACACCGACGCAGCCCTGATGCTGGCGCTCGCCCATGTGCTCGCCAGCGAGGGACTGCACGACCGCGGCTTCCTCGATCGCTACACGGTCGGGTTCGACCGGTTCAGCGCCTACCTGTTCGGCGAGACCGACGGCACGGTGAAGGATGCCGACTGGGCAGCCCCGATCACCGGCGTTCCGGCCGCGGTGATCCGCGAGCTTGCCCGGCGCATGGCCGCGGGCCGGACCATGATCTCCACCGCCTGGGGGCTGCAGCGCGGCGAGTACGGGGAACAGCCGATCTGGCTCACCGTGGTCCTTGGCGCCATGCTGGGGCAGATCGGGCTTCCGGGTGGCGGGTTCGGGATCGGCTACGGCAGCGAGAACGGCATCGGCAACCCGGTCCGGCCCTTCGCATGGCCGGCGTTGCCCCAGGGCCGCAACCCGGTGGACGACTTCATCCCGGTCGCGCGCATCGCCGACATGCTGCTCGAGCCGGGTGGAAGCTATCACTACGACGGGGAGCAGCGGCGCTATCCCGACATCAGGCTGGTCTACTGGGCCGGCGGCAACCCGTTTCATCACCACCAGGACCTGAACCGGCTGGTCGCCGCCTTTCAGCGGCCCGAGTGCATCATCGTCAACGAGATCTGGTGGACCGCCACGGCGCGCCACGCCGACATCGTGTTCCCGGCAACCTCGCCTCTCGAACGCGATGACCTGATGATGGCGCACTGGGAACCGGCCGTCGCCCCGATGGTCAAGGCAATCGAGCCGGTGGGAGAGAGCCGGCACGACTACGACATCTTCTCCGGCCTGGCTGCCAGGCTCGGTTGTCTCGAGACCTTCACCGAGGACCGGGATGCCGAGGAGTGGCTGCGCCACCTGTGGAACCAGGCACGCCAGCGTGCCGGCGGCGCCGGCATCGAACTTCCCGACCTCGAGACCCTGCGCCGGGAAGGGCCGCGCCAGGTGCTGGAGCGCGACGGCCCGGTCATCCTGTTCGATGCGTTCCGCCGCGATCCCGACGCCGCGCCGCTGGCAACCCCGTCCGGCCGCATCGAGATCCACTCGGAAACCGTCGAGGGTTTCGGTTACGACGATTGCCCCGGCCACCCGGTGTGGCGCGAGCCCGCCGAATGGCTCGGTGCGCAGGGACGCTGGCCGCTGCACATGATCTCGAACCAGCCCCGTACCCGGCTGCACGGCCAGCTCGACAACGGCGCGGTGAGCCGAGGATCGAAGGTGGCCGGGCGTGAACCGGTCACCATGCACCCTGATGACGCCTCAGCCCGCGGCATCCGCGACGGAGACGTGGTGCGCATATTCAATAACCGCGGCGCCTGTCTCGCCGGCGCCATCGTGTCCGAAAGCGTGATGGCCGGCGTGATCCAGCTCTCCACCGGGGCCTGGTACGACCCGGAGGTGCCGGGCCGGATCGGATCGCTGTGCAAGCACGGCAATCCCAACGTGCTGACCCGCGATGCCGGCACGTCGCGTCTGGCCCAGGGGCCGGTGGCGCACGCGGCCCTGGTCGAGGTCGAGCGCCTTGAGGGTCCGGCGCCGCCGGTGACAGCCCATGAACCGCCCGTCATCGTGACGCGCGGGACCCGGTCCCCGAACCCGGAGACATGACATGGCGGATGGTCTGGACTTCTCGGGCGCTGGCGTGCTGGTGACCGGCGGCGCGAGCGGCATCGGGCGCGCCACGGTCGACGCCTTCGCGGCGCGGGGTGCGGCCGTCGCGGTCTGCGACCTCGACCCGGATCGTGCCGGCGAGGTGGTTCGCGCGCTCGGCAACCGTCACGTCGCGGCACCCGGCGACGTCTCGCAGCCCGACGAGGTCGCAGCCCTGGTCGCGACCGCCCGTGCCGGGCTCGGACGGATCGACGTCCTGGTCAACTGTGCCGGGGTGTCCGACAGTTTCTCGCCGACCGGCGAGCAGACGATCGAGCACTGGCAGCGCATCATCGACATCAACCTGACCGGGACCTACCTCACCTGCCGGGCCGTCGCTCCGGACATGATTGCCGCGGGCGGCGGGGCGATTGTGAATATCAGCTCGATCGCCGGGCTTGCGGGGCTTCCGCGTCGAAACGCCTATACCGCGTCCAAGCACGGGGTCGCCGGGCTGACCCGGGCGCTTGCGGGCGAGTGGGCCCAGCAGGGTGTCAGGGTCAACGCCGTAGCGCCCGGTTATATCCGTACCCCCATGGCCCAGACCCTGATCGAGGCCGGCAAGGTCGACGAGGCGCGGATCCGCCGCCGCACCCCGATGGGGCGGATGGGCGAGCCCGGCGAGGTTGCAGATCTCATGGTCTACCTCGCCTCCCCGCTCGCAGGCTACGTGACCGGCGCGGTGATCCCCGTCGATGGCGGCTACATCGCCTACGGCGCCGCGGCGGACGCGGCCGACATCGAGGAGCCGCGGACAGGTTGAACTCGACGGGGATCAGGATAGGCTTGTCGCGTGCCGGCGCGGTGCCGGCCATCACCAGAAGCGGAGACCGGAAGTCATGGCATTCTACGAACTGCGACAGTACACCGTCCGGCCGGGCAGGATGGAGCAGTGGCTCGAACTGATGGAGGGCAGCATCATCCCGTTCCAGGTCGCCCAGGGCATGGTGATCTGCGGCAGTTTCCGCGGCGAGACCGACGACAGTGTCTATGTCTGGCTGCGCCGGTTCGAGAGCGAGGCGCAGCGCGAGGCGCTGTACGCCGCCGTCTACGAGAGCGATACCTGGAAGAACGAGATTGCGCCGCAGGTCGGCGAGCTCATCGACCGCGAGGTGATCCAGGTACAGCGGATCGTTCCGACATCCCGCTCGACCGTGCAGTAGCCCGGTCCGTCAGTACAGGGTCTGCGCCAGCCGGGCCGGATAGGCGCGGTCGTAGGCCTCGGCATCGAAGTCCCCGCCCACCAGCGCCCTCTGGATCTGTCCGGACGTCGGCAGGCGGTCGCGCGGGACCCGGGCGTCGTCCGACCACAGCCGCGAGCGGACCAGCGCCTTGGGGCACTGGTAATAGACGCGCTCGACCGTGGTCACGATCACGGTGGCGGGCACGGCGTCGCGGTGCGCGAAGCTCTCGCGCAGCGCCCGGTCGGTCGCCAGCACCGCGGTACCGTTGATCCGCAGGGTTTCGCCGACCCCGGGGATCAGGAACAGCAGCGAGATCCTCGGATCAAGGACCAGGTTGCGCAGGCTGTCGAGCCGGTTGTTGCCGCGCCGGTCCGGCATCATGACCGTCCTGCGGTCGTGCACCCGCACGAAACCCGGCGGATCGCCGCGCGGCGAACAGTCCATCCCCTGCGGGCCCGAGGTGGCCATGACCACGAACGGAGCCGCCTCGATGAACTGGCGGTAGTGATCGGAAACGTAGTCGATCTCCTTGACCAGGGCCGCCTGCGACGGCGTACCGTAGAGTGATTCGAGCTCCTCGATGCTTGCCACGTGTTCGAATGGGGCGGCAGCGGACATCCGCGCACTCCTTCGCGTTCCGGGTTGTGACCACGGCATCGGTAGCGAAACCCGCCCGCAAAGTACAGCCCGGTCCTGCCTGCTACCCGTCCGACGCGGGCCGGGCGCTCGCGGCCACACGTGCGATGGCGTCGAACTTCTCCCCGATCTCCGGATCCATCTCTTCTTCGGGAACGTATCCTGCAAGGACGTGAAAGTTCCTCTTGTCCATCAGGTTGGGCACACCGAGCGCAGCGAAGTACGCGCTGAACAGCGGTCCCAGAAACAGGTCGCTGACCTTCACATCGCCGTCCCACGGTGAGCCCTGTCCCAGGACCTGCATGGCGTCTCCGACCGTGTCGATCGCCCTGGACATTGCATCGAGCCGTCGATCGACCTCGGCCGGGGCGAACAGTGGCGCCGGTTCTGCTGCCAGGGCAGAGTTGCGCGCATATGCATCGAGCGTTGACCTGGTACAGAGATAGTTCCCGATCTCCCGCTTGTTCCAGGCCAGGTAGACAAGCACCGGGTCATCCGGAAGCGCGCGATCCAGTCGATCGAACAGCGCCACGCCCTTCAGATCCGCGACCGCTTCCTTCAATCCGTGAAAGTGGCGTGCAGCCGAGAGCGGCTGGTTGCCGACGTACCGCACGAAGGGTCTTTCCAGCGCCTTGCAGATGTCGGTCCTGCCCAGGCGGCGTGCAAATGCCTGCAGGACTGCAAGGTCGGTCGAACCCTCCAGGTACAAGACCCACCCTTTCTGTTCCGCCTGCAGGTACTGGTCGAACCCGATTTCGGCGAGCGCCTTGCGCACCTCGCTGTTGCCGCGACCCAGGGGGTGCGGACTTCCGACAAAGGCGATGACCAGGTCCCTGCCTGCGGCTTCGTTCAGCAACACCTCGGAATGGCTGGCCGCAACGATCTGATTGCCATGCTCCGACGCAACCTCCGAGAGCACGCGATAGATTTCGCGCTGGCGCAGGATCTCGAGATGGGCGTCGGGCTCGTCGAGCAGGATGACGGCACCCGGATTGGCATGCATGTACGCGAGGAGCAGCAGCGTCTGCTGCAGTCCCCGGCCGGCGGACGAAAGATCGAGTGTGACACCGCGCTCCCGATACCACATCGCGATCTCACCGCGTTCCTCCACGTATCTGGGCTCATCAAGTTCAACGCCGAACAGGGCCTCGATACGGCCCGCAAGCCCTGACCACCCTTCCTCGCCCTGTCGGTAGACCTGGTAGCACAGGTTGCGCAGTACCTCTGCCGTCCGACCTTCGCCCACCCGGACATTCACCGCGCCCTGGTCAAGACGGGTCTCGGTCGCCGCCAGTCCCGACATGGGAGGAAGAAGGACTATGCGAGTGGCGACCGCCTCCGGCGGCACCGGCATTCGCTGTGGCGATTTCTCCTCGCTCAGTCGAAGCGGTCGGCAATAGAAGGATTCCTCGTTCGCGTAGTCGAACTCGAGCCCGCATTCCCAGGCCTTGTCCCTGCTCACCCCTTCAACAACGATGTCGACCCGCACATTGCTGGTCCTTTGACGACCGTCGACGCGGATCGCGTCACGGACGCGACGATCACGCCACAGCAGGTTGGCGCTGGGATGCGGCATCGCGTACAGGTCCCGGCGATTGACGGTAACGCCCGGCCTCGATTCCGGGGTGCTCTTTCCGCCGCGCTTCTCGTTCCACCGCTTGACACCGACCTCCCACAGCGCCAGCGCCTGCATGGCCGTGGTCTTGCCCGAGTTGTTCGGACCGATGAAGACCACGGGGTTTCCGAGCTCCACCTCCACTTCGCCGAAACGCTTGAAATTCCGAATGGTAAGCCTGGTCAGCATCAAGATCCCCCGTTGACGCCCGGTCCGGCGATCCCGCCTGCCCGATTTCGTCGACCACACTCCACGAGAGATCGCAAGGCCCCGCCCGCGGCGAACATGTCCACACTCTGCCGGGCGCTCCCATCACTCCTCCCGGGGCGTCAGCGCACGCAGATGACCGTACCACCTGACGGGTTTCGGGACGCACGCGTCCCCGGGACAGTTTCCCGGCGGGAACGGTGTGCCACCTTGCGCACGGTCGCACCGTATCGCACGAATACCCAGTGGTCAGACCGGCCGCCGTCGGGGCGCCGGTAGCCCGGGCGCCAGGGTGCCTGGCAGGTGGGGACCGAACCCGGCCGGCCTGGCAAAATCGGGGGGGCATGAGTGCATCGCCGTCCCGGCGGTTCGCGTCACTGCCCTGCAACGGGTCCTGGTCCACACTGTCCGCTGGACCGGCGAGCGTCCCCGCCGACGATGTCTCCGCATGGCACTGTCCCCTCGTCGAACTGCTCCAGAGGCGTGGGCACGGCGCGCTCTGCGGCAACCGGGGCTGATCCCGGGTGACGGACCCGTAAAGTCACGCTACTTGCGGAGTTTGTCGGTTCATCACCGACAGGATGCCGGTTCCCCGCTCAGGCTGCCCGTTGGCGCTTGACCGGTCGGTGACAGGATGTAGCATGCGGCGTGAACCGGAGTGTCGGTCTCGCGACCCGGGCGAAACGCCCGGCGAGGGAACATTCAGGGAGATCGGGTTCAGGATGGACCGGTGCAGGGACTGTGACTGTTGGCGGTTCGAACGCCGCGATGTCGTGATCGGAGGTGCCGCGTTCGCGGCGGCGACCATGACAGGGGTGCTGGCCGACGACGCCGACGCGGCGCAACGGCCACCCGAGAGACAGTTCGTTCAGCCGGGAGACCGGTTCCAGGCCGTGACAGGTGCGATCAACAAGCAGCTTGTGCGTCCGGAACTGCTGGAAGTCGGCGCCCGCCCGGTCGAGGCGTTCCCGCTTGAACCGGAGAGCGGCATCCTGCGCCGGCGCAACCGGCTGAACCGGCTGTTGCTGCTCAGGCTCGACACCGCGGCGATGAGCAAGAAGACCCGCGAACGAAGCGTCGAGGGTGTGGTGGTCTACTCGGCCCTGTGCACCCACCGCGCCTGCACGATCAAGTCGTGGATCCCGGACAAGCAATTCCTGCGCTGTCACTGCCACCTGTCGCAGTTCGCAGCGCTCGAGACGGGCCGCATCAAGCGGGGACCGGCGCGCAGGGGGTTGCCCATGGTACCGGTTGGCCTCGATGCGGACGGCTTCGTTGTCGCGACCGACGGGTTTACCGGCAGACCGGGCCCGGCCAGGAAGTAGCATTTCCTTGTATTGAGGGAGGAAGAACACTGATGCGAACACTTCTAGCAGGGGCCGCGATCGTCGCGGGTCTCGGGCTTGCGGCGAATGCCATGGCCCAGCAGTACAACGTCGTCACCGACGCGAGACTGCAGAACCCCGAACCGGAAAACTGGTTGATGTGGCGCGGCAACTATGAGGGCTGGGGCCACTCGACGCTTGACCAGATCAACGCCGACAACGTCGGGGACCTGGTGCCGGTGTGGGCATACTCCACCGGGGTGACCGAGGGCCACCAGGCACCGCCGATGGTCAATGACGGCGTGATGTATGTCTCCACGCCGCAGAATCAGGTGATCGCGCTCGATGCCGCAACCGGCACCGAGATCTGGCGTTATGTCCGCCAGCTGCCGGAAGACCTGTTCCAGCTTCATCCGACCAACCGCGGCGTCGCGCTGTACGGCGACAAGGTCTACATGGCGACGGTTGACTCCGGCGTGGTGGCGCTCGACGCCAAGACCGGCGAAGTGGTGTGGGACGTGCTCGTCGGCGACTATACCGACGGCTACTACTCCACGCTGTCGCTGCTGGCGGCGGAAGGCCGGATCATCACCGGCGTGTCCGGCGGCGAGTACGGCATCCGCGGCTACGCCATGGCGCTCGATGCCGAGACAGGGGCCGAGGTCTGGAAGACCTACACCATCCCGGCGCCGGGCGAATTCGGCAGTGACACCTGGAAGGGTGACAGCTGGAAGACCGGCGGCGGGTCGGTATGGATGCAGCCCAACTACGACGCGGAGACCGGCATCCTGTACCTCGGCACCGGCAACGGCGGCCCGTGGATGCCCGACACCCGCCCGGGCGACAACCTCTATACCACCTCTCTGATGGCGCTCGACATCCAGACCGGCTCCATCGAGGGACATTTCCAGTACCACTGGAACGATGCCTGGGACTGGGACGAGGTGTCCGCCCCGATCCTGATGCCGATCGAACGTGACGGCCGGAAGTTCAAGGGCCTGGTGCATGCCGGGCGCAACGGCTTCCTGTGGACGCTCGAACGCACCGATGGCCCGGTGAAGTTCGTGGCCGCCGACAAGTACGTGAAGCAGAACGTCTTCGAGTCGATCGATCCCGAGACCGGCCGGCCGAGTTACCACGAGGCGGCGACGCCGGGGACCAACAAGACGGTGACCTTCTGCCCGAGCCTGTGGGGTGGCAAGGACTGGGTGCCGGAGGCCTACAACCCGGATACCGGACTGCTGTACATCCCGGCGCACGAGAACCTGTGCTCCGAACTCGGCGGCGTGCCGATCGGCGAACGGGTTCCGGGCGAACTCTACATCGGCATCCCGATCGACGTGATCCTGTCGTCGCTGCGCTTCCACGAGAGCGTCGATCCGTCCAAGCCGGTCCCGATCGGCCAGCTGCAGGCCTGGGACATGAACGCCGGCAAGATGGTCTGGAGCCACGACTTCAACGACACGCCCTACTGGGGGCCGATCCTGTCCACGGCCGGCAACCTGCTGTTCACCGGGGGTACCAACGACCGCATGTTCCGCGCGTTCAACGCCGAAACCGGTGAAATGCTGTGGGAGTACCCGACAAACTCGGGCGTGACCGCGGCGCCCGCCTCCTACGAGGTTGACGGCACCCAGTACATCGCGGTCCAGTCGGGCTGGGGTGTCGATGCCGAGCGCATGCAGGGCCTGCTCAAGGACATGCTCCCGGCGGGTCGGGTCCCGGATGTGCCGCAGGGCGGCGTGATCTGGGTGTTTGCGCTGAAGCAGTGAGCATGCCGGTGCCCGCACATCCTGCCATGCGTGGCCCGGGACCGCGTTCCGGAGTACGCCGGGGGCTGATCGCCCTCGGCGCGCTCTGCTTCATGTGGTCGGCGTCCGCGGCGGCCGAGCTGCCGCGGACCAGCGACGAGCTCATGGGCCAGATCCGTCTGGCCATCGAGACGCGCGACTACGACATCCTCAAGCGCATCGTGCTGTGGAAGGACGCGGGCAAGATCAAGAAAAGGGTGGTCCGGTTTCACCTGAACCGAAACCTCGGTCGGAAGATCAAGAGCATGTCCTGGGAGACGTTTCCCGAAGACGGGATGGATGCGCTGATCGCAACCGGAAAGCTGGTTCCGAACATGGAGATGACCCACGCGGTTCGGGTGATCTTCGACGAGGAGCCGATCAATGCAAGCGGCCAGCTGCCGACGTCGGTGTTCCTCGTCGGCAAGCGCAAGGGCGTCTATCGCATCGGGCTGGTGGTTCGAACCGGCTTCGATGACGACGACGACTGACGCGGACGGCGGCCGCGACACCTGCGCGGGAGATCAGGGAGAGATCGATGGCGAATGTACGTATCAACGGTGAAGATCGGGCCCTGGATGGCCCGGATGACACCAGTCTGCTGTGGGGCCTCCGCGATCTCGCGGGCCTGACGGGAACCAAGTACGGCTGCGGAACCGGGCTGTGCGGCGCCTGCACGGTGCTGGTCGACGGCGTGTCCGTCCGCTCGTGCCAGACCACGCTCGAGGAGGTTGCGGGCAAGGAGGTGACCACCATCGAGGGCCTTGACGCGGACGGGAACCACCCGGTGCAGGTCGCCTGGCGCCAGGCCAACGTGCCGCAGTGCGGATTCTGCCAGGCCGGGCAGATCATGCAGGCCGCGAGCCTGCTGAACGAGACACCGAACCCGACCGACGAGCAGATCCTCGAAAGCATGGCGGGCAACATCTGCCGATGCGGCTGCTACGAGCGGATCGTGGCGGCGGTGCGGCTCGCGGCGACGGGAGCATGAACCATGTTGCACACGATTGAACAGGCCGTTCTGCGTGGACCGGTCGGCAAGACGGCCGGCCTCGCGGTATCCAAGGTTTCGCGTCGCAGTTTCCTGCAGGGTTCCGCTGCCGTATTCGCGATCGCAGCGGTTGCGTCCGAGGCCCGCGCGTTCGAGCGCTACGAGACCGGTGGCAACACCATGCCGCACGGTCTGCGCTACGATCCGCACACCTTCGTCTCCATCGATGCCGACGGCACGGTGACGCTGGTGGCACACCGCTCGGAAATGGGCCAGGGCTCGCGCACCTCGGTGCCGATGGTCCTCGCCGACGAGATGGGTGCCGACTGGAACCGCGTGAAACTGGTCCAGGCGGAAGGCGACGAGCCGAAGTACGGCAACCAGGACACCGACGGCTCACGCTCGCTGCGCCACCACGTGCAGTCCATGCGCCAGATGGGCGCATCGGTCCGGCACATGCTGGCCAGTGCCGCCGCCAGGAAGTGGGGCGTCGACCCGTCCGCGGTCCAGGTCGGGGTACACGAGGTCACGAGCGGCACCTTCCGGGCCGGTTTCGGTGAACTCGCGGCCGCGGCGATGGAGGAACCGGTTCCGGCTTTCGAGGAGCTGACCTTCAAGAGCGAGGACGAGTTCCGCTACATCGGCAAGGGCAACGTCCAGATCTACGACCTGCACGACATCACCACGGGCAAGGCGATCTACGGTGCGGACGTGATGCTTCCGGGAATGAAGGTTGCGGCCATCGCCCGGCCCCCGGTGGTCGGTGCGCCACCTGTGCGCTACGACGCCTCCGCGACCTGGGAGGTCGCCGGTGTCGAGCATGTGCTCGGGCTCGAGGTCTCGATGCCGCCGGCGAAGTTCGCGCCCCTGGGCGGGATCGCGGTCGTCGCCAGCAATACCGATGCGGCGATCAGGGGCCGCGACGCGCTCGAGATCGAGTGGGGATCGAGCCCGCACGGCGAGTTCAACTCCGCCGCGCACATGGCCGAGATGCGGGCGACCGCCGCCGAGCCGGGCAAAGTCCTGCGCAAGGTCGGCGATCCCGACGGCGCCTTCGCCGGTGCGGCGAAGACCGTCGAGCGGGAGTACAGCCAGGCATTCATGGTGCATGCCACCATGGAACCGCCCGCGGCTGTGGCGAATGTCGCCAACGGCAAGGCGGAGATCTGGGCCCCGGTGCAGTCCCCGTACGGCACCCGGGTCGATGTCGCCAACGCGCTGCACATGGATCCCGCGGACGTGACCGTCAACGTCACCCTGCTCGGCGGCGGTTTCGGCCGTAAGTCGAAGTGCGACTTCGTGATCGAGGCGGCCATGCTCAGCCAGAAGATCGGTGCGCCGGTCAAGGTACAGTGGACGCGCGAAGACGACATCCGCAACGGTTTCAACCACACCACCTCGGTGGAACGGATTGCGGTCGCACTCGATGCCGACAACAAGGTGACGGGATGGCGGCACAATTCGGTCGCGCCCTCGATCCTGTCTACCTTCGCTCCCGACAGCGGCTACCAGTTCTTCATCGAGGCCGGAATGGGTCACGTCGACATGCCGTTCGAGATCCCCAACATCTCGGTCGAGAACGGCAAGGCGCTGGCGCATGCCCGCGTCGGCTGGTTCCGCTCGGTGTCGAACATTCCCCGTGCCTGGGCGGTCCAGAGCTTCGCATCCGAACTCGCCCATGAACTCGGCCGTGATGAACTCGAGGTGATGCTCGAGCTCATCGGCTCGGACCGGAAGATCGACATCAAGGCCCAGAACTTCCCCGACAACTACTGGAACTACGGGGAGAAGAACGAGGTCTACCCGATCGACACCGGCAGGCTGAAGAACGTCCTGCGCCTTGCCGCCGAGAAGGGCGGCTGGGGCAAGTCGATGCCCGAAGGTGAAGGCCTTGGCCTGGCGGTCCACCGGTCGTTCGTCACCTATGTGGCGGCCTGTGTGCACGTGAAGGTGGTTGACGGGCTGATCACCGTGCCGGAGGTCAACATGGCCGTCGACTGCGGCTTCGTCGCCAACCCGGAACGGGTCCGCAGCCAGATGGAGGGTGCGGCCGTCCAGGGCATGACCATCGCCCTGCACAGCGGACTGACCTACGAGAACGGTGCCGTGCTCGAATCCAACTATCACGACTACCTGATGGTTCGGGCCGACAACTTCCCGCGGGTGGTCAGGACCCACATGGTCGACAATCCGTTCTCGGTGCATGCGGCGGGCGCAGGCGAGCCCGGCGTGCCGCCGATCGCCCCGGCGCTCGGCAATGCGCTGTTCCATGCCACCGGCAAGCGGATGCGGGACCTGCCGTTCGGCGATACGGTCTGATTTCGCCGCCGCATACCGCGTTAGGGGCCGGCGTCACGCCGGCCCCTCAGTTTTGTGCCGCAAGATGGTCGCGGATTTTCCCGAACACGTCCTCGAACATCTGCGTGGTCAGTCTCCCGGTGTTGGTGTTGTAGCGGGAGCAATGGTAGGAGGCCGCGAGCACGCGGCCGTCGGGCAGGGTATGGAACGCCCCGTGCCCGAAGCCGAACGCGGCGCGCCGCAGCCCGAGTGCCGCCAGTACCGCCCCGTGGGCGACCGTTCCCAACGCCAGGATGACGGAGAGTTCCGGCATGCCGGCCATCTCGCGCTCAAGGTACTCCAGGCAGTTGCGCACCTCGCCCCCACTCGGACGGTTCTGCGGCGGCACGCACCTGACCGCGTTGGTGATCCGGCAGTCCACGAGCACCAGTCCGTCATCGGGACGCGACCGGTACCGACCGCGGCTGAACCCGAACTTGTCGGTGGTCGCGTAGAGCAGGTCTCCGGCCCAGTCGCCGGTAAACGGCCGACCGGTCCGGTTGGCGCCACGCAGCCCCGGCGCAAGCCCGACGATCAGCAGGCGACCCGAACGGTCACCGAAGGAGGGAACCGGCGCGTTGAACCAGTCCGGCTCGGCCTCGCGGCACCCGTTGCGGAACGCACACAGCCGGGGGCAGTTCGGGCAGTCGGCCGGCGGATCGGCCGGACCGCGTCCAGGCACTTGCGTCACCGCCGGTCGCGGTCCTCGCCGACGTGACCCCTGTCGTCGTCACGCCCGACGCCGCGGTGGACCCGGTCCGACAATTCCCGCTTGATCTCGTTTTCGAGCGTCTGCAGTTCCACGAACACGTCGGCCTGTCGACGCAGGTCGTCCGACACCAGCGGCGGCTGGGTCTTGAACGACGAGACCACTGTCACACGCACACCCTTGCGCTGCACGGCTTCGACCAGGCGCCTGAAGTCCCCGTCGCCCGAGAACAGCACCGCGTGATCGATCTGCGGCGCCATGTCCAGCATGTCGACAGCAAGCTCGACATCCATGTTGTTCCTGATCTTGCGCCGTCCCTGGTGATCTGTGTACTCGCGCGTCAACTTGGTGACCATCGTGTACCCGTTGTAGTCCAGCCAGTCGATCAGTGGCCGGATCGGCGAATACTCCTGATCATCGATCAGCGCGGTATAATAGTAGATCCTGATCAGGCGGCCCTGATCCGCGAACAGCTCGCGGAGCCTGCGGTAGTCGATGTCGAAGCCCAGCGCCCGCGCCGCACCGTAGAGATTGGCGCCGTCAATGAAGAGCGCGATCCGTTCTTCGCTGTAAAATTGCATCCGGTGTTCCCTTCTCGACAAGGATAAACGGTCCCGCAGCGAAACGCGGGACGAAACTGCCTTCCCGCCCGGGCATCCGTCATGACCTATTCTCCCCGCGTCATGGCCGCGGGCGCACCTTCCGGTCCCGTACACACCTCCACGGTGGTACTACCGGCACGGCATGGGTAATCGCCCATCCGGTGATGGTATCAAATCGAAAGGCCGTGTGAATGATTTTGGTCGGCATCGGCAGCAATCTTCCCGCCGACGGTCACGGTTCGCCGCTCGAGACCGGCCGGGCCGCGTTGCGCGCCCTGCCCGCCCACGGCATCAGGGTCCTCGCCGCATCCCCGTGGTACGAGAGCGAGCCGGTTCCCGTCGATGACACCCAGCCGTGGTTCGCCAACGCAGTCGTGAGCGTCTCCGGTCCCGATGATCCTGCGGAGCTGCTTCGCGGCCTGCACGCCGTCGAAGCGGCCCTCGGGCGGACCCGGGCCCGCAGGAACGAGGCCCGCATCCTGGATCTCGACCTGCTCGACCATTCCGGCCGGATCGAGACCGGCTGGCCGGTGCTGCCGCATCCCCGCATGCATCTGCGCGCCTTCGTCCTGCTGCCGCTCATCGACCTCGCACCCGGCTGGATTCACCCGCGGCTCGGACGTTCGGCGCGGGACCTCCTGGCCGACCTGCCTCCGGGCCAGAGGGTGCGGGCAATCGCACCCGGGGCCCTGGGAACCCGGGGGACTCCATGACCGGCGTGCGGCTCCGGCATGTCCCGAACGACCCGGGCCCGGGTGCGGATCACCCTGTCGCCATGCCCGAAATTCTTGCGTGTGGCGCCTGCCGCGTATATAGTTCGGTGTCCGTCTTCTCTGACAATACCTCACTCTCGCAGGAGCCTGTGCCATGGCACGTGTCACCGTTGAAGACTGTGTGGAACGGATTCCCAATCGCTTCGACCTGGTCATGGTCGCAGCCCAGCGTTCGCGTGACATCTCCAAGGGAGCCCCGATCACGGTCGAGGAGGACAATGACAAGAACCCGGTGATTGCCCTGCGCGAGATCGCCGATGTCACCGTCGATGTCGGGGAAGTCCGCGAGGCGCTGGTACGCGGGCTGCAGCGGCACGTCGAGATCGACGAGCCCGAAGACGACCAGATCGAACTGCTCATGTCAGACGGTGTCCAGCTCGCTCCGACCGGAGCGATACTCGCCGACGGCACCGAGATCCACAGCCTCGACGAGGCAGACCCGGCACGGATGGGAATCGGCGGTGGCGGATTCGACGATGTCGATCCTTCGGTCCTCAACGACGAGTGCTGAAGCCCGTGCTCCCTCCGTCCCGGAGGCGACGCGTCCGGCACCCCGCCGGATCATGCGGCAGTACCAACTCGCCGAGAAGGTCTCGGCCTACGACAGGAACACCGACGAGAACCTGCTGAACAAGGCCTATGTCTTCGCGATGCAAATGCACGGCGGAGCAACACGGGCGTCCGGCGACCCCTATTTCTCGCACCCGGTCGAGGTCGCGGGCATCCTCGCCGATCTCAAGCTCGACTACATGACCGTCATCGCCGGCCTGCTGCATGACACCATCGAGGACACACCGGCAACCGTCGAGCGGATCGAGGCGGCGTTCGGGCCGGATATCGCCAGGCTCGTCGACGGCGTGACCAAGCTCAGCCTGGTCGAGTTCGACTCCCAGCAGTCGCGCCAGGCGGAGAGCTTTCGCAAGTTCGTGGTGGCGATGGCCGAGGATATCCGGGTGCTGCTGGTCAAGCTCGCGGACCGGCTGCACAACATGCGCACCCTGCACCATGTCCCCGAGATCGCCAAGCGCTCGCGCATCGCCGTCGAGACCCTCGAGATCTACGCGCCGCTCGCCGAACGGATCGGGATGCAGACAATCCAGACCGAACTCGAGGACCTGGCGTTTCGCCATGCCCACCCGCAGGTCTACGACTCGGTCAGGACCCGGCTCGAGTACCTGTCGGAAAACAACCCCCACACCATCGAGGACATCAGCCAGGAACTGACCAAGACCTGCGCCGCCGCCGGGATCGAGGTGCGGATTTCCGGACGCATCAAGTCCCCCTACGCGATCTGGACCAAGATGCAGCGCAAGAACGTTTCGGTCGAACAGCTCTCCGACATCGTCGCATTCCGCATGATCCTGCCGGATCACGAGGACTGCTACCGGGCCCTGGGCATCATGCACCGCGCCTACCGGATGCTGCCGGGACGCTTCAAGGATTTCATCAGCACACCGAAGCCGAACGGCTACCGTTCACTGCACACCGTGGTGATCATCCCCAAGAGCCGGACGGTACCGATGAGCCGGACGGTCGAACTGCAGATCCGCACCGAGAAGATGCACCAGACCGCCGAGTTCGGCGTCGCCGCGCACTGGAGCTACAAGCTGGGGATCAACGGCGGTCAGGACTTCGCCAAGATCCAGGAGGAACTGAGAGCGCTCGAGCAGACGTCGGAGAACTCGCAGGACCTCCTCGACAATGCCAAGCTTCAGATGTACCCGCAGCAGATCTGCTGCTTCACGCCCAAGGGCCGCATGGTGTTCCTGCCCGGCAACGCCACCCCGATCGACTTCGCCTACGCCGTGCACACGGAGGTGGGTGATACCTGTGTGTCGGCCAGGATCAACGGCGTCGACAGGCGGCTGAGCACCACGCTGAGGAACGGTGACCAGGTCGAGATCATCACCTCGACCACCTCGGCTCCGAAACCGTTCTGGGAGGGCCTGGTCCAGACCGGACGGGCCCGGTCGGCGATTCGCCGCCATATCCGCCAGCAGGAGCGCGGCCAGTTCAGCGCGCTCGGCAGCCAGCTGGTCGACCGGGTGTTCCTCCTCGCCGACCTGCCGCGGACCGCGGCGGCGCTGGAGACCGCCCGGGTCACCCTCGGCTTCGACACGGTCGAGGACGTTCTGGTCGCCGTCGGGTCCAACACCATCGTGCCGGAAAAGGTGTTGCAGGCGGCCTTTCCCGGCCGGCAGGACTCCGTGCCGGTGCGCCGCACCGGAACCGGCACCGTGCCGATCACGGGACTGACCCCGGGGGTCGCGGTGCATTACGCGCACTGCTGTCACCCGCTGCCGGGCGAGCGGATCGTCGGGATCATGACCACGGGCAAGGGTGTCACCATCCACACCATCGACTGCGAGACCCTGGAGGGGTTCCAGTCCATGCCCGAGAAGTGGATCGATGTGGCCTGGGAACTCGCCAATGACGCCGGTCTCCACGTCGGGCGGCTCAGGGTGGTGCTGGCCAACGCGCCGGGCAGTCTGGGCGTCATGTCGACGGTCATCGGACAGAATGACGGCAACATCATCAACCTGAAGATCCCGCGGCGCTCGGAGGATTTCTTCGACCTGCTTGTTGATGTCGAGGTCAGGGACATCCGCCACCTCACCCACATCATCGCGGCCCTGCGCGCCAGTCCGGTCATCACCTCGATCGAGCGCGACCGGGACGAGGAGCGTACGGAGACACACCAGGCGGCACTGGCCTGAACGGGAGAACGCCACCATGTCCCCCCTGCGACTCGGTATCAACGTCGACCACGTGGCCACGATCCGCAACGCCCGCGGCGGCACCCACCCCGACCCGGTCCGGGCCGCGCACACCGCCGTCGGCGCCGGAGCGCACGGGATCACCGCACACCTTCGCGAGGACCGCCGCCACATCCGCGATGAGGACGTTGCCCGCCTGGTCGCCGAGCTCGGGGTCCCGCTCAACCTGGAAATGGCAGCGACCCCGGAGATGATCGGCATCGCCCGGCGCCACCGGCCGCACGCGGTCTGCCTGGTGCCCGAGCGCCGCGAGGAGGTGACCACGGAGGGCGGTCTTGATGTCGCCGGCCAGCAGGACCGGATCCGTGACGCCTGTCAGGAGCTTGCCGAGTCCGGCAGCCGGGTTTCGCTGTTCATCGAGGCCGACCCGGTTCAGCTCGAGGCGGCCGTCGCCGTCGGAGCCCCTGTGGTCGAACTGCACACCGGCAGCTACTGCAGCGCGCGCGGACCCGAACAGGACCGGGAATTTGCCCGCCTGGCCGATGCGGCGGCGCGCGCGGACCGGCTCGGCCTCGAGTGCCACGCCGGGCACGGTCTCGACTTCGAGACCGTCGGTCGCATCGCGGCCATCGCGACGCTCTCCGAACTGAACATCGGTCATTTCCTGGTTGGCGAGGCGGTGTTTACCGGTCTTGCGGAAGTCGTCGGACGCATGCTCCTGCTGATGGAAGCCGCCCGGGCAGGCGTACCGGAAACCGCCCGATGATCATCGGGATCGGCAGCGACCTCGTCGATATCCGGCGCATCGACCGGACCCTGGAACGGTTCGGGTCCCGGTTCACCCGCCGGGTGTTTACCTGCGAGGAACAGGCCTATGCCGACGACAAGGCCCTGCGCGGGGCAGTCTACGCCAAGCGTTTCGCTGCCAAGGAAGCGCTGTGGAAGGCACTGGGCGAGGACAGCCGGCGCGGCATAGCCTGGCGCGAACTGCGGGTCAGCAACACCTCGGCCGGCAAGCCGGTCATGACGGTGACCGGCGCCGCCGCGCGGCGCCTCGCAGCGCTGACCCCGCCCGACATGTGCTCCAGGATCGACCTCGCGCTGACCGACGAGCCTCCGTTCGCCCAGGCGTTCGTGGTGATCTCCGCCGAGACCCTGGCGCAGCACCGGGCCCGGTCGGGCGCTTGCCGCCCGGCGGGAATTCGGTCATAAGTCAGGCCCATCAGCCGCCGCGTACCGGCAGGACTGGGCGTGGACAGCCCGGGAGTACCGACGACCTTGGACGGGACGGAACCATGCGCCAGGCCACTGAGTCCAAACCCGGCGGCATCATGGAGTTCGTCCGTACCATCGTGTTCGCGGTCCTGATCGCACTCGGGATCCGGACCTTTGCCTACGAGCCCTTCAACATCCCGTCTGGATCGATGATCCCGACCCTGCTGGTCGGCGACTTCCTGTTCGTCTCCAAGCTCTCCTACGGCTACAGCCGCTACTCGCTTCCGTTCTCCCTGCCGCTCATCCCCGGCCGGATCCTGTTTACCGAGCCGGAACGCGGCGACGTGGTCGTGTTCAAGAAACCGACCGACCCGGGAACCGACTTCATCAAGCGCCTGGTCGGCCTGCCCGGGGACCAGATCCAGGTGACCGGCGGCATCCTGCACATCAACGGCATCCCGACCGGCCGCAGGGCGATCGACCCCATGGTCGCCAAGGATCTCTTCGGCCGCAACGTCGAGGTCCCGCGCTATATCGAGACCCTTCCCAACGGCCGCGAGCACGAGATACTGGAGACCCGGGGCGACCGCGGCCTGTCGGACAACACGGCGGTCTTCCACGTCCCTGACGGCCACTATTTCATGATGGGCGACAACCGCGACAACTCGGTCGACAGCCGCGATGCGAGTGTCGGCATGGTGCCACAGCGCAACCTGGTCGGACGCGCCGACATCCTGTTCTGGGCCTGGGACACGCGCTGGTCCTGGTGGGAAGTCTGGAACTGGCCGCGGGCGATCCGGTTCGGCCGGCTGTTCACCCTCATCCGATGAGCATGCGGCGGGGCCAGCTCGAGGAACTCGAGACCCGTCTGGGCCACCGGTTCGCCGACCGGGACCTGTTGCGCCGGGCCGTCACCCACTCGAGTACCGGGGCTGTGGCCTCGCTCGCCTACGAACGCCTCGAGTTCCTGGGCGACCGGGTGCTCGGGCTTGTCATTGCCGAGACGCTGCTGCAACGCTTTGCCGACGAGCCGGAAGGCGCCATGACGCGACGGCTTGCCGCGCTGGTCAGCAGGGACACGCTTGCCGCCGTGGCCCGCCGCCTCGAGCTCGGCCGCTTCCTGGTCATCCCGGCACACCGGAACGACGATGCCCTGCGATCCCGCGACAGCGTGCTCGCCGATGCGCTGGAGGCCGTCATCGCCGGTGTCTATCTCGACGCCGGACTGGAGGCGGCGCGCGCCATCGTGCGCCGGCACTGGGACACGGCGATCGACCTGGAACGCTCACCACCTGTCGATCCCAAGTCGGCGCTGCAGGAATGGGCGCTGGGACGCCGGCTCGCAACGCCGGACTACGAGGTGATCGAATGCAGGGGACCGCCACACGCCCCGGTCTTCACCGTCCAGGCCACGGTCGGTGGCCATCCGCCGCAGACCGCTACCGGACCGTCAAAGCGCAAGGCGGAACTGACCGCCGCCGCGCAGCTGCTGTCCCTCGTGACCGGGGCACATGGCCGAGACGGTCCGCAGACCACGCATCCCGAAGGCGATCGGAGCCAGGACCATGTCCCAGAGCACTCGCACTCCCCCGGAACGGATCCCCGTCTCGATCCTCACCGGCTTTCTCGGCAGCGGCAAGACGACCCTGTTGTCGCGGCTGATGCAGCACGAGGACATGGAGCGGGTCGCGGTGATCGTAAACGAATTCGGGGAGGTCGGCATCGATGACGCCCTGGTGGTCGGCGCCGATGAGGACACTGTGCTGCTGAACAGCGGCTGCCTGTGCTGTACCGTTCGCGGCGACCTCGTCGATACCATGCGGACCCTGATGGCGCGGCGCAGTTCCGGCGAGATCCCGCAGTTCGAACGCCTCGTGGTCGAGACCACCGGCCTCGCCGACCCGGCGCCGATCCTGCACACCATGATGGCCGACCCGTTCCTGGTCCGCCGGTATTCGCTTGACGGCGTCATCACCGTGGTCGACGCCTACCACGCCATGTCGCAGTTCGACCGCCAGTTCGAATCCGTCAAGCAGGCGGCGGTGGCGGACCGGATCGTGCTCAGCAAGACAGATGTCACCGATCCCGGGACCGTGGCCACGGTTCGCACGAGGATTTCGGATCTGAACCCGTCGGCCCGCGTGGTCGAGGCGATTCACGGCGAGGCCAGCCCCGCCGACCTGTTCGATGCCGGTCTCTACAACCCGAAGACCAAGACCGCCGACGTGGCCCGCTGGCTGAAGGAGGAGGCCTACCGGGACACGGAAGGCCATGTCCATCACCACGGACACGATCACCACCACGGGCATGACCACCATCACGACCATCATCACCATGACGTCAACCGGCACGACGACCACATCCGCAGCTTCGTTCTCACCTTCGACGAACCGCTGAACTGGTCGAGGATCGCCGGCGCACTCGACATGCTGGCCCAGACCCACGGGGCCAACATCCTGCGCATCAAGGGACTGCTGAACATCGCCGAACTCGACGACCAGCCGGTGGTGGTCCACGCCGTCCAGCACATGTTCCACCCGCCTGCGAAAATCGATGAATGGCCGGATGACGACCGGCGTTCCCGGCTGGTCTTCATCGTGCGCGACCTCGAGCGCGACACCATGGAGAAGGTGATGAACTCCTACCTCGCACTCGACTTCGCGTAACCCGCCCACAGGTGACGAAAGGTCCCGCAATGTTCTTCACTCCAGGCACCCATCGCGAACACGGTCTGCGCCACGACCCGTTCAAGGCCTTCGTGTCGCCGCGCCCGATCGGCTGGATTTCGACCATGAACGAGGAAGGCGTTACCAATCTCGCGCCGTACAGTTTCTTCAACGCGGTCTCCAACGACCCGCCCTGCGTCATGTTTGCCTCGAGCTCCCGGCCCGACACCGGCACGCGCAAGGACAGCCAGGTCAATATCGAGCGCACCGGTGAATTCGTCTGCTCCATCGTCGGCCACGACCAGCGCGAGGCGATGAATACCTCCTCCCTGCACCTGCCCTACGGCGAGGACGAGATGCCGGTCAGCGGCCTGGTCGGCGAACCGTCGCGGCTGGTCAGGCCGCTGCGGGTCCGGGGTGCCCCCGCGCATCTCGAGTGCCGCCACCTGCAGAGCGTGCAGATGCCGAGCCGGCGCGAGGACCGCGAGAACTGGGTGATCTTCGGCGAGGTCCTGGGGATCCACGTCGACGACAGCATCATCACCGACGGGCTGGTCGATGTGACCCGGTACCGTCCGGTCTCCCGGCTGGGCTACATGGACTTCGCCTCCATCAGCGAGGTCTACGCGATGGGCCGACCCGACTGACGGTCAGTCCGCAGCGAGGTAGCGGCGCAGGATGCCGGCAATCCGCTCCGGCGGCGTTGCGTGCGGCAGCAGGGTGACGAAGGCGCCATCGGGCCCCATCAGGCAGGCGAGCGTCGAGTGGTCGACGAAATACTCGTCCGCGTCATGTCCCTCGACCCTGAAACGGGACCGGTGAACCCGGTAGTGCCGGGCCGCCTCGGCGACCTGGCGCTCGCTTCCGGTCAGGCCGAGGAGTGCCGGGTGCAGCGCGCCCAGGTAGTCGCGCAGTGTCTGCGGATCGTCGCGGGCCGGATCGACGGTGATGAACAGCGGCTGGATGCGCCCGGCGAGTTCGCCCAGCTCGTCGAGTGCGAGCGAAATGTTCGCGAGGTCGACCGGGCAGAGGTCGGGACAACCGGTGTAGCCGAAGTAGACCAGCATGTGGCGGCCGCGAAAGTCGCGGTCGGTCACCACGCGGCCGTGGTGGTCGACGAGTTCGAACGGGCCGCCGAACAGGGTTGCCAGCGGTCCAGCGGTGTCGGCCGCCCGGCTCGCAGGTGCGGCCAGCGCCAGGACCAGGATGACGGCGAGGCGCCGGTACCACCCGCTCATTCGACCGGGATCTTGGCGCCCGGTATCCCGACCGGTCCGAACTCCTCGATCAGGGCCCTGATGGCCGGGTCCTTGCGGAACCAGCGGTTGGCATTCTTCTGCTTGTTGGCCCGCGCCCAGTCGCGCGAGAACGCCCGCGCCCGGGTCCACTTCTCGGTTCCGGGCTCCCGCAGCCTCTGCACCATGTAGAAGCGCGTGATCTCGGCATCGATCATCAGTCCGTCGACCTCGACCCGCCTGTTGCACCACGCCACCAGGTCAAGCACGCCGCCGGCGAACAGCGTGCTGCTCTTCGCGACCAGGATCAGGACGCCGTCATCGGTCAGCAACCCCATCTGCCTGGTGCCGCCGCCGCAGTCCTGCGGACAGTCCCCGGTCAGTTCACACAGCACGTCGACCGCCCTGGCCTCGAACTGGCTGGGCTGCTCGCCGTCGATACCGAGTTCCTTTGCAGCCTGCGCCGGTTGTGCGTGGGCGAGAACCAGCGCCAGGATGATCGGCAAGAGATGTCGCATGGCCTATTTCCCGAACGGCTGGATGCCGACGTCCTCGTGGGTGACGTTGACGATGCCCTGGTCGTCGGCAATGCGGCTGACCAGCAGGTAGTTGACGCCGTCCCGCTCGATGAGGTCCCCCTCGACCGTCACCTGGTGCGCCTGGATCCTGGCGATGGTCGGATTGGCGGCACTCACATCGTCCTCGCCGACCCGCAGGATCACGTAGACGTTTTCGTCCTCGTCCATGATCGAGACCGGGATACCGCCGATCGCGCACCAGACCGCGCACTGGTAATGCGCCGATCCTTCCGCGAACATGATGGCGGTCACCCTGCACCAGGTATCGATCACCTCGCCGGTCACCGTGACCCGGTTCGTCGCCTGTGCGGACTGCGGCCCGGCCCAGGCAAGCCCCAGCGCCAGGACCGCCGCCAGCAGCAGGCGTTCCGCGTGCTTGCGCATCAGGACCTCCCCACGCTTCCTACTCGGCGGCCGACAGGTCCGCCGGGACCTCGATCCCGGCCTGGCGCACGATCCGGCCGTAATGCTCGACCCGCCGGTGCCGTCCGAGGTTGAAGGTTCCGCGCCTCGGCGCCGCGCAGGCGTCGAGATCGGCAACCGCAACGATCAGCTCGTCCTCGAGCGTCGCCGCCCTGGCAAGGATCTCGCCCGAGGGCTGGATGATGCAGGAGCCGCCGATCAGCATGCAGCCGTCCTCGACCCCGGCCTTGGCCACCCCGACCACCCAGCACGCGTTCATGTAGGCGTTGGCCTGCATCACCAGGTGATTGTGGAACATCCTCAGGTGATTGGGCTCGGGCTCGCTGGTGTTGGTATCCGGCGTGTTGTAGCCGAGCACGATCAGCTCGGCCCCCTGTAGTCCCATCACCCGGTAGGTCTCCGGCCAGCGGCGATCGTTGCAAATCGCCATGCCGACCAGCCCTCCGTGCTGCGACCAGACCCCGAACCCGAGGTCGCCGGGCTCGAAATACCGCTTCTCCAGATGCTGGAACGCCCGCCACGGTTCGAATTCGGAGTGCCCGGGGAGGTGGATCTTGCGGTACTTGCCGGTGATCCGACCGGTGCCGTCCACCAGGATCGAGGTGTTGAACCGCCGGCCTTCCGGGGTCAGTTCGGCGTAGCCGAGATAAAATCCAACGCCGGCCTTCTCCGCCGCCTCGAACAGCGGGCGCGTCGCCGCGTTCGGCATCGCGGTCTCGAACCAGTGGTCCATCCGCGAGATGTCGTCCTCGTAGTAGCGTGGAAAGAAGGTGGTCAGCGCCAGCTCGGGAAACACCACCAGATCGCAGCCGCGCGATGCCGCCTCCCGCAGCATCTCGATCATCCGGGCAACGCAGCTGTCCCGACTCTCGTCAGGAGCAATCGGTCCCATCTGCGCCCCGCCCAACGTCACCTTCCGGCTCATCGGTTCCTCTCCTTGTGCTGCGCGTCCGCCATCACTCCGGTTCCCGGGTCGTCAGCGCGACGGGGTCGAACGGGGTCGGCAACACGCCGCGCGGCCTGATGTAGTCGTAGGGGCCGCGGGCCAGGAACCGGCCCCACCCCGGCTCGTCGCTGACGTCGCCTTCGTTCCATACCACCTTGCCCCGGCTGATGGTGACGGCCGGCCAGCCGGTCACCTCCAGCCCCTCGTAGGGGGTGTAGTCGGTGTCGTGGTGCAGGATATCCTGGGAGATCGTCACCTGCCGGTCGGGGTCCCAGATACAGATGTCCGCATCGGCGCCAACCGCAATCACCCCCTTGTTCGGATACAGGCCGAACAGCCGGGCGGCATTGGTGGAGGTCACGGCGACGAAGGTCTCGAGATCGATCCGGCCCTTCGCCACTCCCTCCGAGAACGTGATCGGCATCCGGGTCTCGAGTCCTGGCACCCCGTTGGCGATCTGGCTGAACGGCGCGTTGTCGCCAGCCCAGAACTTTCCCTCGAGTTCGTCGATATTGTAGGGCGCATGGTCCGAGGTGACATTGCCGATGGTGCCGAGCCGCAGATGGTCCCACAGCGCCTCCTGGTCACCCTCGGTCCTGGGCGCGGGAGAACAGATGAACTTCGCGCCCTCGCGCTGGTCCCGGTCAAGGTCGCGCTCGGTCAGCACGAAGTACTGCGGACAGGTCTCGGAGAACACCTTCAGGCCACGGCGCTGGGCGCGCCTGACCTCCTCGGCCGCCTGCTCGCAGCTGACATGGAACACCTGGATCGGCACGTCAAGCAGTTCCGCCAGCATGATGATGCGGTGGCAGGCCTCGCGCTCGACCAGCGGCGGCTTGCACCACGCGTGGTGCCGGGTACCGTTGCGTCCGGCCTCGAGCAGTTTCGCGGTCATGTACATGATCGCGTCGTGGTTTTCGGCATGGACACAGACCAGCGCCTGCTTGCGTTTGGCGACGTCGAGGATACGCAGGATCTCGGCATCGTTCACGCGGTTGCGCGGATAGGTCATGAACAGCTTGAGCGACCGGTGCCCCTCGTCGATGAGCCGTGGCACCTCCTCGTTGATCACCACGTCTGACGGATCGCTGATGATCAGGTGGAAGCTGTAGTCGATCGAGGACTGCCGGGCCCGCCGGTGGTAGTCCTCGACCACTGGAGCAAGCCGTTCGCCCTTCTCCTGGGCCGCGAAGCAGATGATGGTGGTGGTACCGCCGCAGGCGGCCGAGCGGGTTCCCCCCTCGAAACTCTCGGCGTTCCGCCCTCCGGTGCTCGATCGCTGGTCGATGTGACAGTGGCTGTCGATACCGCCGGGCAGCACGAGCCGGCCCGTCGCATCGATCTCGCGGCCCCCGCCGGAGAGCTGCTCGGCGAGGGCGGTAATCCTGCCGCCGCGCACACCGACGTCGCAACGGGCGGTGCCGTTGGCATTCACCACCAGGCCGCCTCGGATGACGAGGTCGAAGTCGTCCATGCCAGGTCCTCCGCCGGTCAGGTCGCGTAGCCGGGATTGACGCGGTCGAGCTGGCGCAGCAGCGCTGCCCAGGTCAGCGCAAAATGACCGTCCCCGCCGGCATCGGGATCCCGCTGGAACTGCCTGGCGGTGTGTGTGCAGACCTCCTCGGGGATCAGTCGGAGTGTGCCGCCCGCCTGGGCCGCCAGCTGCAGTTCGCAGGCCTTCTCCAGCATGTACATGGTCACGAAGGCTTCGGCCACGCTGCGCCCGCAGGTCAGCAGCCCGTGATTGCGCAGGATCATCGCCGTGTTTTCGCCGAGGTCCGCAACCAGCCGCTCGCGCTCGTCGAGGTCGAGGGCGATGCCCTCGTAGTCGTGGTAGGAGAGCGCGCCGTGGAACACCAGCGAGGTCTGTGCCAGCGGCAGCAGCCCGTCTTCCTGCGCCGAGACCGCCATGCCCGACACCGTGTGGGTGTGCATGACGCAGGCCATGTCGTGGCGAGCCTCGTGAACGGCGCTGTGAATGGTGAAACCGGCGGCGTTGACCGCGTGGGGCGAGGGCATGACGATCTCGCCCTCGGTATCCAGCTTGACCAGGCTGGATGCCGTCACCTCCTCGAACATGAACCCGAACGGGTTGAGCAGGAAATGGTCATCCGTTCCCGGCACCCGCGCCGAGATGTGGGTGTAGATCAGGTCGGTCCAGCCATGCATGGCGGCCAGCCGGTAGCAGGCCGCGAGGTCCACGCGGGCCTGCCACTCCTCTTCACTCACCTGGTCGCGCACCGACGGGGTTGCGAGCGGCATCACATTCGACATGGCGGGTCTCCGGCAGGCTGTTCGCAAGGCGGCAGTCTGCGCCCGCGCGGCGCGGGGTGTCAACGCGAAGCCCCGGCGTCGAACGGTCTTGCGCCTACTCCGGTTTCAGGCCCCGGACAGCGGCAACGGCGATGAAGAAAACGGCGACGAAAACCAGGAAGCCCATCATGCCGTGAGGTGACCAGATCCACATCGCCGCCCCGGTGAGCGCCGGCCCCGCGATGTTGGCGCACTCGAAGGTCATGATGAAGGCCGCGTTGGCGAGCGCCAGGTCCTCGCCCCGGAACCGGCCGCCCAGCATGGTGATCGCGATGGTGTAGAACCCGAAGATGGCACCACCCCAGACCGCCAGCAGGACCAGCAGGGTCGGACCGATCCCGACCAGCGGGCCGGCAAAGACCAGGATCATCATCAGCGGCGAGACAACGCCGATCACCGCGCAACCGATCAGCAGCAGGCGCTGGTTGAACCGGTCGGCCAGCCAGCCGACCGGGATCTGGAACAGCAGGTTGCCGGCAAGGAACGCGGTCAGGACCAGCACCGCGTCGGTCTGGCCCAGGCCACCGCGCAGTCCGTAGATCGGCAGGAATGTGAACGAACCGCCGGCATAGATACCGACCGCGATCATGGCCGCGAAAATGGTCGGCGCCCGGCGCATGAGGAAGAGCGGTGTCGCGATCTCGCGGCTGCGCATGGGAGGTGCGTAGCGCGCAACCGCCACCATGGGAGCGGCCGAGAACAGGATACCGGCGCCAAACAGGAGGTATGGCAGCCAGCCATCCACCCCGACCACGGCCAGCAGGACGGGGCCGACCGCGAACCCCGCGGCGACGGCGGTGACGTAGACCGCCATGACCCGCCCGCGGTCACGGCTGGTGGAGATGGCGTTCATCCAGGTCTCGCTCACCACCCACTGGATCACCGTCCCGCCGGCCACCAGCGGCCGCAGCAGGAACCAGGCCCAGAGCGACTCGAAGACGCCGAGCAGCAGGAGCGCGACCGTCGACACCAGCAGGCCGCCGGTCACCGACGCCGCCATGCCGAAACGCTGAACGATGCGCGGGACGAACGGCGCCAGGGCGACGATGCCGAGCGAACCGGCGGCACTGTTGGCCCCGACGACGATCTCTTCGACACCCCGGCGCTCCAGCACCAGGGTCAGGAACGGGATCACGCCGCCGATCGCGAGACCGATGGCAAACGAGCTCAGGTAGTTCGCGAGCAGCGCCGCCTCGCGCGGGCCCGGTGGCCATCTCTCGCCCGGTCGACGTCCTTCGACCATCACCAACCCCTCGCCACGCCGCCCGCACCCGGCGGGAAGCAGGATCTCGTGTCTAGTCTCACCGTGCGAACCGGGCAACTGCCGCGGACCCCTGCCCGATGGCGCCGGGACAGGGAGACGCCGCTGCCTGTTGTGGGCGCATGGTGACAGGCGTAGGGTCGGCAATCACGTACCCGCGGACCCGTCCTCGTGTCATGCTTGGGCGACCTTCCGCCAGGAAACGGAAAGAAGCCAATGAAACAAAATCAGCGTGACCGACCGAAACACCTCCTCGCAGCGTCCGTGCTTGCCTTGGCTGTTGCGGCGGCACCGGCCCTTGCCGAGGACCAGCGCGCCTGCGGCAAGTACGGCGGAGTGCTCACCACCCATGCGGGCGAGGACCTCGTCAACTTCGACTTTCACCAGCAGCCCACGGTGAGAACCCAGCAGCGTGTCGGTGGATCGTACAATCGCCTGTTCCGGTTTTCGTTCTACGAAAAGGGCAAGATCGTCAACGATCTCGCCGAGTCCTACTCGGTCAGCGATGACGGGCTCGTGTACACCATCAAGCTCAGGGACGGTGTGAAGTTCCATTGCGGCGACCTGGCCGAGGGACGTCCGGGCGCGTGCACCGATCTCGATGCCGCCGATGTGGTCTGGAGCATCGACAAGATCCGCAACAAGAACTTCAGCCGCCGCGCCGGCTACTTCACCGCCATCTCCGAACTCGAGGCGGTGGATCGGCTGACGGTGCGCATCACGCTCAGCCAGGCGGATGCCGGGCTCATCTCCAAGCTTGCCGTCGGCTGGGCCGGGATCTTCCCGAGCGAGCTCCCCTGGGACCGCCTGAAGGATACGGTCATCGGTACCGGCCCGTTCATCTGGAAGGAATATGTCACCGGCGCCGGGTCGACCACGGTCCGCAACCCGGACTACTACCGCGAGGGGTATCCGTGCCTCGACGGGGTCCGCAACTTCGTCTTCAAGGACCCGACCGTGGCACTGGCCAACCTGCGGGCCGAGAAGCTCGATATCAACTCCTTCATGCAGTACATCTACCCGGCCGATGCCAAGCTGCTGGCCGAAAAGCACCCCGACATCAAGGTGTCACTGCCCGCCCGCCTGTGGTGGCACTCGATCGCCGGCAAGGTCGACGAGGCCCCGTGGAGTGACAAGCGGGTGCGCCAGGCCTTCAGTCTTGCCATCGACCGCCACAAGGCGATCGAGGTGCTGGGCGAGGGTGCCGGGGCCATCGGCGGATACATGCCGCCGTGGTCGAAGTGGAGCCTTCCTGCCGACGAGCTCGCCGAGCAGATCGGAACCGCGGACCCCGCGATGGTCGAGGCACGCCGGGAGAAGGCGCGGGCACTGCTCGCCGACGCCGGCTACGCGCCAGGCAGCCTCCAGCTCGGCTGGCTCACGCTCGACACCCCGGAATCGCTGCTCACACCGCAGTTCGTCCAGGAGCAGCTGCGCCTGATCGGCGTCGAGATCAACCTCGAGGTTTCCGACCGGGGCACGTTTACCCAGCGCCGCGACTCGGGTGACTTCCAGTTGATCACCACCAGCAACGCTGCCGGTGTCCTTGATCCCAGTATCTTCTACGCCGACTACCTGATCTGCGGAGCGAGTTCGAATGAGTCCGGCTGGTGCAATCCCGAGTTCGACGCCCTCTATGCAAGGCAGCTGTCGGCCCGCTCGGACGAGGAACGGGTCCCGGTGGTCCACGAGATGGAACGGATGCTCTTTGACGAACTGCCGCAGGTTCAGGTCCGGTGGATCGCCGAGGGCATGGCCTGGCAGCCCTGGGTCATGAACTGGGAGGACGTCGATCCCGGATACTACAACAACGTGACCCTCGAAGAAGTCTGGCTCGACAAGTAACCGGACCGGTTGCCGCCGTCCAATGTGGGTCTACATCATCAAGCGGCTATTGCTCGGGGTCGTCACCATCTACGGGGTGGCGACCCTGGTCTTTTTCCTGATGCGCGTGGTCCCCGGCGACCCGGCACTGATCGCGCTGTCGGAACCGGGACGCGACGCCCGGGTCTCGGAGCAGATGGTCGATGCGATGCGGGTGAGGCTCGGCTTCGCAAGGGTCGAGGTCGGGCTGAACCGCGACGCGTTCGAAAACCGGTCCGGGCTCGACGAACTCGAGGCGGCACTGCAGGCGCTTGACGGCGAGGCGGTGCTGAACAGCGTCAATTCCGGGGCGCCCCTGAACGTCGGCGGTACGATCCTGAAGCCGAAACAGGTTCGCGCCACGGTCCACCGGATCCCGCTGCTGACGCAGTACCTGGAATGGATGTGGAACTCTACCAGGTTCGAGTTCGGCAACTCGCTGAAGGTCAACCGGCCGGTGGTCGACGAGTGGATGCGCTTCTTTCCCGTCACCGCGAGCATCGTCATCCTGGCGGCCGGGATGACGCTGATTGCCGGACTGCCGATCGGCATCATCTCGGCCATCCGCCAGGACAGGTTCGCCGATTACCTCGGCAGGATCGTGTCGATCGCCGGGCTCTCGCTGCCGTCGTTCTGGGTTGCCCTTCTCATCATCCTGGGCATGGTGATCTGGTTCGGGTGGCTGCCGCCGCTTGAGTACGTGCCGGTATGGGAAGCGCCGCTGCAGAGCCTGCAACAAATGTTCTTCCCCGCCTTCGCCGTCGCCTTTGCCCAGATCGGAGTGATCGCGCGCATGACCCGGTCATCCATGCTCGAAGTGCTGCGCGAGGACTACGTCACCACCGCCTGGTCCAAGGGACTGGCCGAGTCCACCGTCGTCACCCGCCACGCACTGAAGAACGCCTTCCTTCCGGTCCTGACCGTGTTCGGCCTGCAGTTCGGTTTCGCGATCGGCGGGCTCGTCGTAGTGGAACGGGCGTTCAACCTGCCGGGGCTCGGGAACTTCCTCGTGGATTCGGTGGTTTTCCGTGACTACAACTCCATTCAGGCCACGCTGTTCGCGACCGCGATCTTCGTGACCGCCGCGAACCTGCTCGTCGATCTTGCCTATGCCTGGTTCAACCCCCGCATACGCTACACATAGAAGCTGGGGCGAGCGGCTCCGGCTCTTCGGCCCGGCCCTGGTCCGGTTCGTGCGGTCCAAGCCGCTCGGCGCGGTGGGCGGTCTCATCGTCATCGTGATGTTCCTGGTCGCGGTGTTCGCGCCCTGGCTCGCACCCTACTCGCCGGAAGAGTTCATCGACGGCGGTTCGGCGCGGCTCCATCCCCCGTCCTGGGACTATCCGATGGGAACCGACAACCTCGGGCGCGACATCCTGAGCCGGGTGATCTACGGCGCCCAGCTCTCCATGCTCGTCGGACTGCTCTCCACCCTGTTCGGAACCGGGCTCGGGGCGCTCGTCGCACTGTTCTCGACCTACGCCGGCGGCCGCTGGGACCTGATCGTCCAGCGATTGATGGACATCCTGTGGTCATTCCCGTCGCTGATCATCGCGGTGGTCATCATCGCGGTCCTCGGGCGCAGCACCTCGAACCTGGTCGTTGCCATCGGCATAGTGGTCATCCCGAGCACGGCTCGCGTGGTTCGTTCCACGGTGCTTGCAGTCAAGGAAACCGAGTACGTCCAGGCTGCGCGCGCCGCCGGCGCCAGCCACCTGCGGATCATATTCCGGCACGTGGCCCCGAACTGCGTCGCCCCCTACATCGTGATCGCAACCGCCAGTCTCGGCGGTGCCATCATCACCGAGGCCTCGCTCAGCTTTCTCGGTCTCGGGGTCCCGCCCCCGGCGCCTTCGTGGGGCCGTGACCTGTTCGGCTCGGCGCAGAAATTCGCCGAACTCGCCCCGTGGATGCCGATCATGCCCGGGATTGCGATCAGCGTGACCGTCTACGGGTTCAACCTGTTCGGTGACGCGATCAGGGACCTGCTGGATCCCCGGCTGCGCGGCTCGCGCTGACCCCGGCACCCGAACTCCCCGGTACCGGGTCAACGGAAGGCAACGGGTGCACCGGCCCTGCGTCGTGGAGGTGACAGCTGACCCAGTGATCACCGCCGACCTGGTGAAGAACCGGCTGTTCCTCGCGGCAGCGACGCATCGCGTAGGGGCACCGGGTGTGGAAGTGACACCCGGACGGCGGAGTGACGGGGCTCGGCACGTCACCGCTCAGCAGCAGGCGCTGGCGTGACCGGTTCTTCGGATTGGCGATCGGCACCGCGCTCAGCAACGCGACGGTGTAGGGGTGCAGCGGGGTGTCGAACAAGTCGTCGGTCCCCGCCAGCTCCACGATCCGCCCCAGGTACATCACGGCAATGCGGTGGCTGATGTGTTCCACCACCGTGAGGTCATGGGCGATGAACAGGTAGGACAGGTCGAGATCGTCCTGCAGTTCGGTCAGCAGGTTGATCACCTGTGCCTGGATGGAAACGTCAAGGGCCGAGACTGGCTCGTCTCCAATGATCAGCTGGGGATCGGCGGCAAGGGCGCGCGCGATCCCGATGCGCTGGCGCTGACCGCCGGAGAACTCGTGCGGAAACGCCTTCATCTGGTGCGGCTGCAGGCCCACCCGCTCGAAGAGCATCGCCACCCGCTCGTGGCTTTCCGCCGCTTCGCTGATACCGTGGATGGTGAGCGGTTCGCGCACGATCTCCCCGGCCGACATCCTTGGATTGAGGGATGAATACGGGTCCTGGAAGATGATCTGCATCTGGCGGCGCACCGGGCGCATCTCCCCGCTGCCGAACCGGGTGATGTCCCGTCCGTTCAGACGGATGCTGCCTGATGTCGGCTCGATCAGCTTCAGGATGGTCTTGCCGGCAGTCGACTTGCCGCAGCCGCTCTCTCCCACCAGCCCCAGGGTCTCGCCGCGGCGGATGGCGAAGGAGATTCCGTCGACTGCATGAACATGGCCGACAACACGGCTGAACAGCCCGGCATGGATCGGGAATCTCTTGGTCAGGTTCTCGACCTCGAGGACGGGTGGCGCCGGCTCCGACATCTCTCAGGTCTCCTGTACCGGCACCGACGAGTGGTTCCAGCAGGCCGTCCAGTGACCCGGGCCGACCGCCTCGAGTTCAGGTCGTTCCCGCTCGCACCGTCGGGTTGCAAGCGGACACCGTGGCTGGAAGGCGCATCCGGCCGGCAGGTCCAGCAGCGACGGAACGATCCCGGTAATCTCGTTCAGGTGGCGGCGGGGCCGTCCGGCGGTCCGGCGCGTCCCGGCCGCCCGGGCCCGTCTCGGAATCGAGTCGAGCAGGCCCGCGGTGTAGGGGTGCCGGGGTTCGGCGAACAGGGTCTCGACATCCGCTTCCTCGACCTTTCGGCCCGCATACATCACCACCACCCGGTCGGCGTTCTCCGCCACCACCCCCATGTCATGGGTGATGAGCAGGATGGCGGTACCGAGCCGTTGCTGCAATTCCTGCATCAGGGCCAGGATCTGGGCCTGGATGGTAACATCGAGCGCGGTTGTCGGCTCGTCGGCAATCAGCAGCTGCGGGTTGCACGACAGCGCCATCGCGATCATGACACGCTGGCGCATTCCGCCGGACAGCTGGTGCGGAAAGTCGTTGACGCGCGTTGCCGATTCGGGAATGTGCACGAGTTCCAGGAACTCGACCGCCCGGGCCATCGCCTGGGACCGCGTCAGACCCTGGTGCAGCATCAGGGTCTCGCTGACCTGTGCACCGACGGTCAGCACCGGGTTCAGCGAACTCATCGGTTCCTGGAAGATCATGGAGATATCGTTGCCGCGCACGGACTGGATCTCGCGTGCGGACAGTTCCAGCAGGTTGCGACCCCGAAACCGCACCGCACCGCCCACGATGCGACCGGGCGGCGAGCGCACCAGCCGCAGGATCGAAAGGGCGGTGACCGACTTGCCGCAGCCGGATTCGCCGACCACAGCAAGGGTCTCGCCCTCCCTGATCCGGTAGGAAACCCGGTCCACCGCGCGGACAACGCCCGAGTCGGTGAAGAAGTGGGTTTCCAGACCGTCGATCTCGAGCAGGGTTGCGGGCGCATCCGCATCCCGGTCGGCGGCCGCAGTCCGGATCATCCCTCTGCGAGTTCCTTCTCCAGCGAGCCGATCACGCCCCCGAGGCGGTCCACCGCCTCGTCGATCTCTTCGCGCGTGATGCACAGCGGCGGCGCGACCGGGATGACGTTGCTGGCCCGGCCGAGCAGGCGGTGCTCGCGCATGAGCCGGTTGGCGCGCCCGGCAAGATCGGCCTCCTTCGGGAACCGCGCCCGGGTCTGCCTGTCCTGCACCAGTTCCACGGCGCAGAGCAGTCCCAGGCCACCCCGCACCTCGCCGACGATGCGGAACCGGTCAAGTTCCCGCATGCGCTCCAGCAGGTAGTCCCCCATCTCGCGCGAACGTTCCGCCAGGCCCTCGCTCTCCATGATGTCGAGGTTGGCAAGTGCGGCAGCGCAGGAGGCGGGGTTGCCGCCGAAGGTCAGCAGGTGCTGGAACGCCTCCTCGCCGGACCCGAACCGGCCGGCCACCCTGCCGGTGGCAACGGCCGCCCCGATCGGCAGGTAGCCGCTGGTCAGCGCCTTGGCGACGGTGAAGATATCCGGCTTCACGCCCCAGTGTTCCATCGCGAACATGCGGCCGGTGCGGCAGAACCCGGTAATGACCTCGTCGGCAATCAGCAGCACGCCGTGCCGGTCGCAGATCTCGCGCACCGCCGGCCAGTACCCGGGATCCGGCACGTGGATGCCGGACGCCGCGGAAATCGGTTCGCCGATGAACGCCGCCACTGTCGACGGACCCTCGTGCAGGATCGCCCGCTCGACGTCCCGGGCACATTCGAGCGTGCAGCCGGAAGCCGACGACCTGCACAGGTGACAGTGAAACGGGGCCGGCTGGTCGACGTGGATGTTGCCGGGAACGAGCGGCCCGAAGTGTTTCGGAACGCTGCCGCCGCCAGGTCCGCCGCGTCCGAGACTGGTACAGGCGAGTGTTGCCCCGTGATAGGACCCGCGTCGTGACAGGATCTTCCAGCGGGAAGGCTCCCCGTTCAGGTGATGGTAGTTGCGGGCGAGCTTGAGCGCGGTCTCGTTTGCTTCCGATCCGCCGCTCGTGAAGTAGACCCGCGCCGCCGGATCCTGGCTGAGTGCCGCGATCCGCCGCGACAGGGCGGCGGTCACCGGGCTGACGGTATCGTGGGGCGAGAAGCTGAGTTCCAGCATCTGGCGGTAGACGGCGTCGGCGATTTCCCGGCGCCCGTGCCCGATGTTGACCAGCCACAGGCCGGAGAGGGTATCGAACCATCGTTCCCCGTTGCCGTCGATGACCCAGACCCCGTCACCGCGGGTGACCACCTGGACCCCGGTGTCGCCGCCGACATTTCCGTGGGCAAGGCCATGCGGCCAGAAATGCTCCCGGGCATCGGTTTGTGCCTGTTCGAGGTCCGGTGCATTGGCAAGTTCGTTCATGGTCTCACTCACTCCCTGTCCTGGTTGTGGAACCGCACGCCGGACGGTACCCGAGGTTTACGGCGGCACCCGGTACTGATCGAGACTAGAGCAGATTCCATTCGGTTTGAACCATATCCGGCGTGGCGGCAGTAGTTGGCGCACTCGTCGGGTTCGAAGCTCTGCAACAGGACACCGATGGCGGCCCACAGGGTGCTGACAGTGCGGGCGGCCGCCTTTCGCAGCAACTCCTTGAGCCTGGCGAAGAGCTGCTCGATCGGGTTCAGGTCAGGGGAGTACGGCGGCAGATAGACAAGCTCGGCGCCCTGCGCCTCGATGGCGTGGCGGATGCCACAGACATTGTGCGCCGGGAGGTTGTCCATGATCGCGACGTCGCCCGGCTCAAGCGTCGGCGCCAACATCTGCTCGACATGGGCCCGGAACACTTCCCCGTTCATCGGGCTGTCCAGCACCAGGGGCGCGACCACCCACGACTGGCGCAACCCGGCCACGAAGGTGGTCGTCTTCCAATGGCCGTGCGGCATCGCGCTGACCAGCCGTTCGCCCAGCGGCGCCCGGCCCTCCGGGGCCTCGCCATCGAGGTCGAGCCCCGGGTCTCGTCAAGGAAGACCAGCCGCTCAGGCGTGAACCGGTGCTGCTCCTGCCGCCAGCGTTGACGCTGCGCCGCCACGTCCGGCCGCGCCTGTTCGGCCGCGTGCGCGGTTTCTTTTGCTGATTCCAAGACGGCGGAACAACCGCCAGATCGACACAAGGCTCGACGCCGCCCCGGCCGGGCCCAGTGCCGCGCAGATCTCGTCCAGCGTCAGGTCCGGCTTTTCCTCCGGCAACGCCAGGATGCGCCGCCCGTGCGCCTCCGTCGAACCCGAACGACGGTCCCCGCCCATCGGCGGTGGCGTCACGCTACCGGTCCGCCGCCACCGCTGATGAATCTTGCTGACTGAACTCGGGCTCACCCCGAACTGCTCACCCACGGCGCGGATCGTGCCGCCCGCTTCCGCCGCCTCCACCACCCAATATCCATAAACGGATGATTCATAAGGAAAATTCTAGATAAAGCGATTTCGGTTATCACCAAAAAATACCACTTCCAGAATCGGCCTCACTCTATCGGCGAGCCCATCGAGTTCGGCGCGCAGTCGTCGCATCGTTCGGTGGTAGTAAACGTTCCGTCAGGCCGCCCACGCGGCCTGAGAAGCGGCGTGAGGCCGGCGGGAGCCCGCGATAGGGATCGAGGCCCGCAAGGGCCGAGACCCGGCTCCGCCGGGGCTCGGTGCGACAGCACGAGAGCCCGGCCCCGAAGGGGTATCGCCCGGAAAGAAACCATGAGAAGCCATGAAGGGATCACAGCCGGAGCTGCGCCCGGGAGCCGATGCGGACAAGCTCCGGCGCGCCGGACCTGCGCTTGCGGTACATGTTCCTGCTGGCGCCGACAACGGTTCGTCAATCGACCGGACACTCGAAGGGGACAATCCCACTCGCCTCAAGGAATGCCACGATTTCGCAGATTGCGGACCACGCCTCACGAAATCCGGGTTCATTCGGAATGGTCGCATCGTTTTGGTATGACGACTCGGTCGTGGGCAAATCCTGCTCGAACGATTCAATTCCACGACAATCAATGAAGCGTGATTCGCAAGCCAATCTGAATTCGTCACCTGCCCGCATCCAGAACTGCTGATCGATCACCGGTCGCACACGGGCAATCCTGGCAAGATCGTATACGTCCTTGGCCCGGACAATCTCCCCCCGTCTGTTCATCTTGGCTCGGTATTCCGGCAAGCTGCTGAGAAACGCACGCAGTTTCTTGCCGGCGATGCGTTCCAGCGTATAGGCCAAGACAGTGGCTGCACCAATCGTCAACGGGGCGATGGAGTCTTCTCTCAGTTGCTCAGGTGCCGCGATGTCGAGTGTCAACGATGGCAGTCCTCGCACGTCACGTCGCGCAAGGTCAGATACAGAGATCCTCACGTCGTATCCGTCCCATCCCCGTGGATGTTCTGCTGGCGGCTGAGGTTCTATGCGGATTCTCTCAACCGAGTACCTGACGGGCGATTGAGCGTCGAAGTGGCGTGAAATCGCCGTCCATAGCTCCCTCTCCAAGTTTTCCTGACGCAGGGCGGGTTCTGGTACCGCGTCGACAAAGCTCTGAAACAGGTTGCTGTCGATGTCGAGCGAACGCCTTCCCAATTCGTGAAGCCTCTCATTGAGCACGCGCGCACCCTTGAACACAAGCATCGAGTGGAGCGGAGGATGTCCCGCTAGGGACCGGAATATTTCTCCCAATACCTCTTCCTTCCAGTCTTCCGCCTCTTGAGGATGCATTCCCTATGGCACCTCGAGACGCCAGTCCTGACTGGTGTGCACGTACTCGTATCCTGGCAGGAGCGAAATGACGGGAACCGCGTCATCATTGGCCGACCGACGCCTTGCACGATGCAGGTAATTCCTCAACGGTATCTCAAGTTCGTGCTGAAGGTGTTCGAGCAACATGTATCCTGCGCGTCGCGTGAGCCGATGGTCTCGAATTGCCTTCAGGTAATGCAGCAGACGATCCTGATCCAGTTGTCTGCAACCCCGGCCCCATGCTTCGAAAACCACGGATGAACCACCACAGCTTAGTGGACGGTCCAATGCGTCAAGCAGTGTCTGCTCGTAAGTCGTGACCGAGTACACGGTCTTGTTCGTATAGAAACGCGTCTGGATGCCGGGTACGCGTCTTCTCCGACGGGTAGTGATGTAGTAAGGAGCGCCGCGATAGACGAACTGGCGTCGTCCAAGCAGATCTCGCTTCCGTGAACCGGCGATGCTCTGGGGACGTGCCGGGGGCGTTTCGGTGGGGACTCTTCCCTGGCGCGGGGATGTGTTGACGATACGGGCGACGTGGTGATGTGCCGGCACCTGCGTCGAGAGCTCATGAATATGGACCGCGGTGAAGTAGCAGATGGTCCCGTGCGGCACCATCGCCTGAAGGAGTTCGATGGGCTCGAGTTCGGAGTCTGGGTCGTTCAGTCCGATCGAGAAAAACCTGTGCGCTGACTTGCTGTTGTCAGGCGCAGTGAGGGCTACGGGATGCACGAGCCCGCTCTCGAGGAGGAACCCCAATAGTGCTTGGCCGGAGGTGGCCGATACGGTGGAGTGAGAGACCCGGTTTCTGAGTTCCAGGAGTTCCCTGATGAGGGCAGCCCTGGAGATACACCGAACGTTGGAGTACTTCGAGGAACGGGATCCGAAGGTCCTGGAGAACTCCGCGAGGATCTCCGTGAAGTACTGGCCCCTGTCTGTGTTCCTGTTCGTGGAAGGAGTCAGAGAAGGCCCCCCCTGCGCTACGCTTTCAGTT